>NZ_JACJQJ010000001.1 GCF_014696615.1 Nostoc linckia FACHB-104
AATTGGGGGATTCTCCCCCAAACCCCCGATTGGGTGACGGTTGCGTCCCCCAAACCCCCTCCAAAATTATTGTTCGGTTTTTTGTTGAGTAATACCAATTGGAAAAAAGACATAGCTATTTTGCTCTGCCTTTTTCTATATCGTCTAAAGCCCTTTCTGTACGTGCATTTGGATTAGTTTTAGGCTGCCAATTTGGAAACAACCCAACAACAAATTTATTGATGGCTGTGCGAGTTTGTAAGCTGGCAGAACTTAAGGGTTTGGGTAAGAAGCTGTCTCCAAAACCTACAAATATCAAGAACAACAAAAGCAACCATGTCGTAGCTGTCTTACGCATTGTTTGATACCCAGCAATAGTAGATCAATAGTCTAATCGACATTTTTGCAAAACAGCCATATCTTTTTTCTTCTTTGAGCTACCTCAAAGACAGCATGATAAATTCCTGGCAAAGTAAGAGTCAGATGAGTTCAGAGGGTCACACAGATGACCAACCTTAGCCTCAATTTGCAAACAGCTTCCGGACACCAAGTTTTAGCAGCCGCAGGTAAAAAATATTTGCGTCCTGGCGGCAGAATAGGTACAGATAAATTGCTCATGTGGGCAAATTTCCAACCAGGAGAAACAGTTTTAGAGCTAGCTTCTAGCTTTGGTTATAGTGCGATCGCTCTTGCTCAACGCTACCATGTAAAAGTAATTGGAATAGAAAAGAATCACGAAAGTGTAATTCATGCCCGTGCTAATATTCATGCTGCTGGGTTAGATAACCAAATCGAAATTATTGAAGGTGATATTTTTCATCTCGAGCAAATCCCAATTAAATTCGACTACGTTTTAGCAGAAGCTATTCTCACGATGCAATCTCCTCAGGGGAAAGCTAAACTTTTGACGGCAATTTATAATCGCCTGAAACCAGGAGGAAAATTCCTCTCTCATGAACTATTAGCTTGTAACAAAGAAGAACAAATTCGTGCTGAATTAGCTCAGGTAATTCGCGTTAATTCTACACCACTTTCCGAATCTAGCTGGATTACAGCTTTCACAACAGCAGGATTACAAGTACAACAGCATCATACTGGTTCCATGAATTTATTGAATTGGCAACGAATGCTTCAAGAAGAAGGGATTGTGAACACCATCAAGATTTTGTGGAACATCTTAACGCAACCCCTAATCCGCAAGCGTGTTTTAGAAATGCGCTATGTCTTCCATAAATATCATCAGGAATTAGGCTACATCCTCATATCTGCTGTTGCCCAATAACATTATTTATCTGCCTCAATCGGTGTTTCATTATCCTCTAAAAATATGACTTCCACAATCACAAATAACCAATCTTTTGCTACTCAACTGCGAGAACAAATTGAATATCCCCATAGTGGAGTTCTCAGTAAAGTGCTGCTCAAAGACCAAGTTTGTCAATATACCTTATTTTGTCTAGCAGCTAATACAGAAATTTCGGAACATACTTCCACCCGTAATGCCACAATCAGCGTCATTGAAGGTAAAGGTTTACTAACTTTATGTGGTGAAAATATTGTTCTAGAGCCTGGTGTTTTAGTTTTTATGCCCGCTAACGCACCTCACGCTTTACAAACTGCAGAAAATCTCAGCTTTTTACTCATCCTTTCCGAGAAAGCATCAGATAAAAATTAATTTTTGGATAAATAACTATGCAATCACTAATTTCTACTTTCGCCCAATACTCAGATATTGCTCAACCTCAATTAGAAGCAATACTATCTCACCCACTCAATGAATTTTTGAACTCGCCTGAACTACAGCAAAAACTAGACAGTTTAGATACTGATTTGCTCAAGGAAACATTACCAACAGCCGGAGCAGTTTTAGCTAAAGAACTACCACCTTTTTACAACTGGCTAAAAAATGAATTAGGAGTGAAGCGCGTTCCTGATAGTCCCGATCACACAACAGCTTGGGTAATTGGTTTTGTTCATCATCGCGAAAGTTTAACTAACTTAGTTAATTTACATCGTCCTGTACCGCGTGCGGCTTTAGAAGCTTCCATTCCGCGCTTGATAGCATTATTTGATGGAGTACAAAGCGTTAAAGTACGTCACGAATGGCAAAAGGCGATCGCAATTCTTTGTTTAGTTCTAGTAGTCGCAGCTCGCGAACAAGATAAATTAACTGTAGCTGTTTAATTAGGCTGAAACCGATACTTGTGGGTTAAGGGGAAGGGGAAAAGGGGTAAGAAAAAACCTTTAACCCTTACCCTTTCACCTTTTCCCCAAACAAAATTCCCAGTTGAAAATCCTGAACCTAGCAGTATTGAGGCTGAAACACTTTCAGGAGATAGCAAGCCAAAATTGTACTGCTGGAATGCGATCGCCTATGAATGAATGGAAAGCGATTTTTAAGTAGGGTTATACCTACGTACTTTTTTTTGGATCGCTAGAATATAACCAAAAAACCGTAGTTGTTGATCGAGCAAGTGCGAAAACATCAATTCATTTACATTTTTGTGGCGCTGAGTTTAGTTAGTATCCTAGGTTTTTCCTACTTCAGCCGCAAGCGATCGCGAATTCCTGTTTGTCAGCCATCAAAATTCATTGCTACTAAAGGTCAAAAATACTATGCCTATCCTGAAAAAATAGTAATTCAGCCTTGGCGCGGTCAACATCATGTCTATGCTGTATTTGCAGTTCCCAATCAATATAAAACTGACTATGTAATGCAAGTTACATTACCGGATAATGATACGGACTGCGGAACTATACATAATATTCCTAGCCCACAGAGTGAAGGCATTCAGGCTCCTCCAGGACATTATCTAGTTAAAGGGTACTTAAATACACGAATTGCTCTGTGGCTAATTGCCCAAGGTAAGGTAGGTGAATTGCAGCAACCTGCCAACTGGAAATTAGGCTACGGCGAGAAAATCCCTAAAAAGCGTAAGAAAGCTACGTTGGGTATAGATTGGGGGTTGGGGAGATGAGGAGGCAGGGGGGCAGGGAGCAGGGAGCAGGGGGAGAAATTACAATTACCAATTATCATGCCCAATGCCCAATGCCCAATGCCCCATGCCCCATTAAACCAACATTCCCGCAATGCAAGCAGTAATGAAGCCTGCGAGTAATCCACCAAGCATGGATTTTACACCCATACGGGCTAGGTCATGTTGGCGATCGGGTGCCATACCTGCAATGCCACCAATGGTAATGCCAATTGAGCCAAGATTTGCAAAATTACATAAGGCGTAAGTGGCAATAACTATGGCTCTTTGAGAAATTTTGCCGCTTTCAATGAGGCTTTTTAAATCTAAGAAAGCAATAAACTCATTGAGAATTGTCTTTGTCCCTAATAATGCCCCAACTTGCAGACAATCTGCCCAAGGTACTCCCATCAACCAAGCTACGGGAGCCATTATGTAAGACAAAATCCACTGCAATGACAACTGCGGTAAGCTTACCAACCCCCCTAACCATCCTAAAAGGGCATTCAAGGCTGCTAGTAAACTCAAAAAGGCAATAATCATTACCCCAACGTTAACCGCTAGCTTCACACCGTCAATTGCTCCGCTAGTAATCGCATCAATTACATTTACATAATTGGTTTCCACATCAAGCTGGGCATGACCAACAGTTGCTGATACTTCTGTTTCTGGGTAAAGTATTTTTGAAACCACCAAAGATACAGGCGCAGTCATAAAAAAAGCCGCAATTAGGTGTTCAGATGGGATGCCAAATGATAAATAAGCTCCCAAAACTCCCCCAGCGATTGTGGCAAAACCACCGGTCATTACTGCATGGAGTTCTGATTGAGTCATTTTTGCAACATAGGGTTTAACTATTAACGCTGACTCTGTAGGCCCCAAAAATATGTTACTAGCACAGGATAAAGACTCAGAACCCGATGTTTTCATTGTTTTCATCATCACCCATGCCATGCCACCTATAACACGTTGCAAAATGCCATAGTAGTACAAAACACTAATAAAAGCAGAGAAAAAGATAATGGTGGGTAAAACTTGAAAAGCAAATAAATGCTCCTTAAAATTCTCACCAAAGACAAATTTGGCACCAACATCAGAGAACGCTAAAAAATTAGTGACTACATCCCCTAGAGTTTTAAATACAGCAAAACCCCCAGGAGTTTTGAGAATTAGCAGTGCAAATATAAACTCCAAACCCAAACCCCAGGCGACAGTCCGCCAACGCACCGCGCTGCGATTCACAGAAAGCGCATAAGATATACCAATAAAAACTAAAATTCCTAACGCGGAGATAGCGCGTTCCATATTCACTCCCAATAAATGCACAGCAAAACATTTGGTCACAAAGCATACACAAAAATAGGCCTGATTTGACAAATGTATTTGATAACCTGAAAGGTACTGTACTAGAGAAGCTTTATGAACCGGATGTTTCGCAAATACCATCGCCAAATTGCGATCGCTTTATGTATACCCTTATTTTTGACTGTGATCACTGGTATGGGGTATACAATCGCAGATGAATGGTTCCACCAAGGTGAGTTAGGAGAATTTTTGCTGCGAATTCATACTTTTGAGATCTTACGATTAGGTAAAATCTACCCAATTTTGAATGGTTTGGGATTAGTAGGTTTGCTCATCACTGGTTTAAGTATGACAGGCTTATTTCGCAAACGCCCAGAGCAAAATAACTAACCTATTACATATTGAAATTACATACTTACTAATCAGGTTGGTTAACTGTTGACTGTTGATATTTAACAGTCAACATTTAACAACAAAAAAAGACCCCCGGTGATTAGCCAGGGGATTCTGCAAGTCGGTATTGTCGCACAAAGACATTCGCGAGTTTTAAGATACCAATTTAGTAATAAAAATATCTGCCAAATTGCCAAATCTAGATGATGAGGGGATTGGGGACTGGTGATTGGGGATTGGGAAGATGAGGAAGAAATAAAAAACACCCATTACCAATTACCAATTACCTATAATTCACATTAAGCGTAAATCTTTAGCAAAGAGAATCAAATGCTACTGCAATAGTTAAAACCTCGGTTTTTAATCAAACATTATCTTAAAAAAATCTAAAAAAATATGTTGAGTATCCCTGTGAATCTTGGTTTACCCCGTGTACCAAGTTTAGTGACTTCCTTACCGGGGCCTCATGCTCAAGCAATTATAGAACGCGATCGCGCTGTGACTTCTCCTTCTTATACAAGAGATTATCCCTTAGTGGTGGCTAGGGGTGAAGGTTGTATGGTGGAGGATGTTGACGGTAATGTTTTCTTAGATATGACTGCAGGGATTGCGGTGACTAATACCGGACACGCCCACCCAGAAGTGATTGCAGCTATTCAAGCACAGTCAGCAAATCTTCTACATATGTCGGGGACTGATTTTTATTATGAACCGATGGTGGAATTAGCGGAAAAATTAGCTAGTCGCGCCCCTTTCCCCGCAGGTGCTAAAGTATTTTTTACCAATTCCGGGGCGGAATCTAACGAAGGAGCAATTAAACTAGCTCGATATTACACCAAGCGATCGCAAATCGTGGCATTTTTAGGTGCATTCCACGGACGTACTTATGGTGCAATGTCTTTGACTGCTTCTAAAGTAGTGCAAAGACAGAATTTTGGCCCCTTTGTACCCGGTGTCACTCATATTCCTTACGGTACTCACGCCAGCTTAGATTATTTAGAAAAACATTTATTCCCGACAATGTTACCACCCCAGGAGGTAGCAGCAATTGTTGTAGAAGCAATACAAGGAGAAGGTGGCTACATTGTACCCGAAGATGGTTTTTTACCAAGAATTCGGGAAATATGCGATCGCTATGGCATCCTGATGGTAGTTGATGAAGTGCAATCGGGGATGGGGCGCACCGGACACTTATTTGCAATTGAGCATTGGGGAGTGATGCCTGATATTATTACCACAGCCAAAGGTATCGCTAGCGGCTTACCTTTAGGTGCAATTATTTCTCGCCCAGAATTAATGACTTGGCCTCCAGGGGCCCATGCTACAACATTTGGTGGAAATCCCGTAGCTTGCGCTGCTGGTATTGCGACACTACGACTTTTAGAAAGCGGTTTAATGGCTAACGCCTTGCAAATGGGAGAGTTATTACAAACAGGTTTAACTCAATTACATGAAAAATTTCCCCGCCTATCGTTACCACGAGGTAAAGGTTTAATGGTAGCAGTGGATTTATGGGATGAAGAAGGTAATCTTGATCGTAATCTGCGCGATCGCATCATTCAAGAAGCTTTCTTGCGAGGTTTATTATTGCTTGGTTGTGGTAAAGCTGCAATTCGTTTTTGCCCACCTTTAGTTATCGATAGCAATCAAATTCATATTGCTTTAGATATTCTCTCAAATATCTTAAGTTCCTAAGTGATGATTTATAAAGTAGGGTGCGTTAGCGACAGCGTAACGCACCATCTGTCTCGGTGTATTACTTCACTATTTACTGATAAATATAAAATCTAAAATTTTCTAGCTTATGAAACCCCAAATAGCCCTTCATCTCTATTCATCTCTCTGGGAAGAATACAGCACCCGAGTAAGTTATGCCCGCAGCTATCAACAAATGATTACTGCTGCGGGTGGAACTGTTGCTAATGACCACATTGCTTTGCGTTCTTTGCGTTTATCTCTCGATACGCCTACAGGTAAAGTTAATTTGGGAATTAATTATCTAGAACAATTAGCTATAGCTTTAGGTTATATAGCAGCAGGAGAATATATTTTCCCAGAAACTCACTTATATGCCCGTCATTATAGTCATCCTCAGCAGGCAGAATTTGACTTGCCCAAGCTATTTATTAGCGAGTTAATTGTAGATGAATTGCCCACTAAGATTGCTCAATACATATATCAAACAGTATCTGCAATTGATTACGAACTCATATATTCTCTACCAAATTCACTCAAGGAAGATGAAAACGAAAAAATTATTGCCCAACAATTTCTAAAAATGTTTACCCGTCCTTGGAAAACTCCCCAACGTTCTGTTGTGGAAGCAGTGAATCAGGTCACTCAGTATGGTGCTTGGGTATTGTTGCATGGTTATGCGGTCAATCATTTTACCGGCTACGTCAACCGCCAAAACACTACAAAATACCCAGATATTGATGCCACAGTTCAAGGTTTAATTAACTTGGGTATTCCAATGAAAGCCGAGATAGAAGGTCATATTGCCTGCGGTTTGCGTCAAACAGCAACCCAAGCTGTAACAGAAATGGTAACTGTTTTCGATGATAGTAACAATGCAGAAATTCAGATTCCCTGGACTTATGCTTATTATGAAATTGCTCAACGTTATCCCGTTGAAATAGAGCCAGGAAAATATATACTTTTTGATGCTTTCTTAGGTAAAAATGCCCAGCATTTATTTGAAATGACAAGAATATCTAAGTAATACTAATTTGAAAAAAGAATGTAACAGATTGTAGGGGCAAGGCATTGTCTTGCTCTCTAGAATATTATTGATATATCTTGATAGCAATGTTGGTAGGTTGGACAATATCTATAAAGTTAAAATCAAAATTTAAGCTAACCATATTTTTCCCTCTACGCTTACTGAGTATGGTGCTAGGTATTTACTAAAAGCAAAGAACGCCAAACTAATTTCCAGCCCTAAAATCTGCAAAGACTTTCAGGTTTAGAGTAGATTTTTCCCAACTAGCATTTCCTATATCAATAAAAAGGTTTCACTTAATTTAAAGTGAAAAATTTACAGTCTTAGCTCCATCCTCCTAGCGATTGATTTAGATGGCTGCTATCATTTTTTATTTTGCTTTGAAATTATCAAGAATTACTTTTATTTGACTATATTGTCATCTATATATCACAATCGTTTTCACAAATTTTAATCAAATTTTGCCCAAGATAATAACTTGATTCTTGCTAAGAATATGACAAAATTAGCCTATAGAGAGATGATTTTTTATCTAAATAATGGAATATATATAATTTCCAAGTATTAAAATTGCAAAACGAAAAATCTTATAGCACAGGAGTTTGCATGACTTTACCAATCAAAGAAATTATATTAGCGCCAGGAGAAGGCAATCACCTCATCATCGGTAAGAGCGAAGTAACATTCAAAGTACTTGGTACTGATACTAACGGACACTTAGGATTGTTTGAAAACTTAATACAACCAGGAGGAACTGCACCCATACTACACATTCACCGCAAGATGGAAGAAATGTTTTATGTTCTAGAGGGAGAAGTTGAAATTGTAGTTGGTAATCAAACAGTACAGGGTCTCCCAGGAGCTTTTGTATTAGTTCCTCCTGGAACTCCTCATACATTTAGTAACCTAGGAAACACACCTGCAAAGTTATTAATTATGTTTTGTCCCGCAGGAGAACGAGAAAAGTATTTTGAAGGTTTAGCTAAACTCCTAAAAGAAGGACAAACACCCGATAAAAAAGCTCTCCTAGAATTGATGCGACAATTTGACCAAGAGCCAGTAGATATTTAATTAGTCGGTATTAGTTCAAGTTGCATACACTACTTTGTTAGTCTTCATAAACTATGACGCAAGTTCTGCGTTCAATTCCTCTACATTAACAAACAGCAAGAAAATTCAAAATATTATAAAAGCAATAATGTAATTTTTCAAATGCCTATTTGAAAAAAAAATATCGCATATACATGAGTAGGAGCACATAGCTATGTGCTCCTACAGTTAATTGATGTGTTATACCAATTTCAAATAAGATGCGAAGGATGGGTAGGGGCATAACATTGTTATGCTCTTTATCATCATTTATCTGGCGCAAAAATAATTTTAATTGGTATTACAATTTTTGTTGAATTAATTAGGACTTACGCAAGTGTCATATTTTTTTCGTTTAGGTTTGTCCAGGATCAAATGTCAAGATTCCAAAAAACCTAGATTTTTGAACCTTGAACGCCACTTGCTCTACTTGGGGAAACCCCAAGACCGCAGTGGCTCCTCTTGACTCTTATGCCAGATGATCAATGTGCCAGTTGCGTAAGCCCTATTAATACTAGAAGTTGTAACCAACACCTAATATTAAACCAACGCTAGTTTCATCAAAAAAGGCTGCATTCACAGAACCTGTGGCTGTAAATCGAGAACCTAAAGGAACATCTATACCACCAGTTACCAGAGGAGCAATATCCGTATCACCAGAAGTATCGATAGCTACCCCCGCACCTATAAAAGGAGCAATGGGGAACCGTTGCTGTCCTGTAACTGGTTCTGCTTGTGGTCTAAAATCTAATGTTACGGGAACCAACACTAAGGTATTATCTCCAAATATCGCTGATGGTCGCACTGAGATATTACGTGTCAGACCGAGTTTGCTAATTACTGAGAAGTTACCAACGCTGAGTGCATTAGTACCTGTCAAACCAATGTTACCACCAACACCTATATAGCTAGGGCCACCAAGGGTTGTTCTCCCAGGTGTGACAGTGCCAGTAGTACCACCGCCAGTAGTTCCGCCGCCTGTAGTTCCACCTGGTTGCTGTCCAGTTAGGTTAGGTGGAATGAGAACTTGGTTAATAGCATGGATCACACCATTACTAGCTTGCACATTTGCCTGAATAACTCTTGCACCATTAACTGCAATTTGATTGTTAGCAGCATCAACCTGAACATTTACAGCTTCATCTTCAATTGTCTTAACTTGCCCAGTTGACAGCTGGCTAGAAGTTAATTGACCGGGAAGCACATGGTATCTTAACAACTTAATCAATGCTTCTCGATTTTCTGGTTGCTGTAATTGCTGTAAAGTACCAGGTGGTAAAGCTGCAAATGCTTGATCCGTAGGAGCAAAAACTGTATAAGGGCCTGCTTGTTGTAAAGTCTCAGCTAAACCTGCTGTCTTTAACAAAGAAGTTAGAGTTGTAAAAGAACTGCTAGATGCAGCTAAAGAAACAATATCAGTACCACCAGGTTGGGTAGTACCAGTAGTAGTACCTGCAACAATATAGCTAGCAGCGGGAAGGTTGCTAGCTATAGGTTGCACTTGTCCTTGTCTGACTAAAGCTTGATACAAAATTGCTGCTGCTTCAGCACGAGTGAGAGATTGTTGTGGATTGAGTTGTTTAACTTCTGGATAGTTAACTACAATATTGGCTTGTGTTGCAGCTGCCACACTATTGACGGCATAACTAGGAATTGCCGCAGCATCGGAGTAAAAAGTGTTCAATACATTAGATGCATTATCGTTACTAGTTAAACCCAAACCACTTGTGATCGCAACGATCGCTTGTACCCGAGGAATTTGTTGATTGGGTAAAAATACATTTCCTGGATAACCTGACATAAAGCCTGTTTCGTAGGCTTCCCGAATCGCATCTGCTGCCCAAAAGTTAGCAGGAATATCGGAAAATCCACCAGCAGGTAATTGCCGTACTGTATTTTGATTGAAGGCTTTTTGAATCATGGCTGCAAATTGAGCCCGAGTCACAGCCTGATTGGGCTTAAAAGTACCATCAGGAAACCCTGCAATTACGTTTCTTTGCGCTAGGGCTTGAATAAATGGACTAGCCCAGTAATCTGAACCAACATCAGACAAGTTTGTTGTTGCTTGTGCTGTAGTAGCTGGTGCTGTAGTAGCTGGCGTTGTAGTAGCTGGTGCTGTATTACCCGATGTTGTCTTACCTGTTGATGGAAAAGTATTTTGAGCCGAAGCAGGTATAGAAATGACAATAGGAGTTAATGTAGCAGCGATGACTCCCAAAGCTAGGAAACTGCTCTTTACTGATGCACGGAACCAATTAAACATGAAAATATCCTCCAAAAACAAGTAGAGTCGTTGCTCAATTCCCTGATCGAATCTTGGAAAGTGGTGTACACGAAGTTAAATGGACACACATCTTGAGATGATGCTTGGGTTTGCCTATTAAATAAAACTACGAGTGCGAAATGTTAAATAGTAAATTTTCTATAACCACCTACCATTGCATTTCATTAATGTATTTCTAAATCCTTGCCTGATAGAGGCAACTTTAAGTGTGTGATGAGAGTTGAGCTTTTCTTTCCAGAACCACAGATTAAACTCAGCAATAGTAAGACTGCTAAGACTATCTGGCGATGTTTCCCAAATAAAGAGAATTAGTACAAATTCTTAAATTTATTAGGTTAAGTAATGGAGTCTGGAAACTACAAAGTAGATATTTAGGTTGTCTTATTAGCTTGAAAAAGCTTAATCACATCATTTTTTTGCAGCATGAGTCTAGTATTTAGTGACGAAAAAACGCATTATTCTGATGATTACTATTTTTTATCTGTCACTTAAATTTAACAACTAGCTAAAGGCTAGACTTCTCGGCGATTTTTTCCATCTTTAGGTAGTTGACAAAAAAGCTAAAAGTTTAAGATTGGGGGCGAATGGGTAAGCTTAGGGCTAAATTAGCGATCGCACTTCCACTGTTCATGTATGATTCACACCTCGTCAAGCTCCGCAAAATTCGTTCATGCATTCCGCAGTCACAATAACGATTACTGAAATTTCGAGCTTTGCTTAGATGGTATCTTGATTTCTTTGTTTACGGTAATTATCAGTTCATATTTCTTTATAAAAAAATTTATTAATTCCTGCTTAATTGTTAATCAACTTAGATATTTAATTTACATTAGAACTTTATACTATAAATTTGACATAATAAAACGCTGATATTTTAGTCCAAATTGCTAGATTTTATGAAATCCAACTCAATTGATATCTAAATATCTAACTAAAGGTAGTGTTTAAATTTATCAATTATGGCTAGCCATATCTTTTTTAGTAGGAGATAGTGAGGGGTTAGTATGATAATTATCTAATTTAAATTAGTTTTTGCTGAGGATTTATTTGAAACCTAATAATAATCCTATATTGCTCTAGATACGGAAATATTTATTGTTAGATATCTAACTTTAATTTATCTTTTATATATGCCACTAATACTGATTAGCAAAAATTATTTATAAAGCTATTTTAAACTTTCTGTAAAGTCAGATATAAATACTTGGACAAACCAAGAAAAAGGTACATACAATACATAACCAAATCATCATCTTGCTTATATATTAAGCTGGCTAAAAATATATGAGTACCATGTTTAAAAAGGTACAAAATAAATTCCTCAGAAATATCTATAATCTGCCATTTTTACACCACCAGGCAGAGATGGAGTATCAAAAATTAGTGAAAATGCATATTGCAAATTTACCGCTCATCTCTGTTGCTGATAAAAGTATTGTTGAAACTCTAAATAGTGAAGGAGTGGTAATTACTTCATTAGCAGATTTGGGAATATCATCAGCTTCTAAGATGTTTCAGGCAGCAGAAACCCTGATGCATAAAATACCACGAATGGTTACAGATAATAGCAATGAATTTGTTGTTCATGCAACTTCCCAGCAAATAATGGCACATCCAGAAATTTTTCTTTGGGGAGTAGAACAACGTTTAATTAATATAGTAGAGAATTATCTTGGCTTACCAGTAGCCTATCATGGAGCATATTTTCGTAGAGATATTGCCAACCAAGTAGAGCAACAGTCTCGGTTATGGCATCTAGATAAAGAAGATAAAAAAGTACTGAAAATTATTGTTTATCTACATGATATGGATGAAGATAGCGGGCCTTTTCAATATCTCCCCATATCTGAAACAGAATCAGTGGCTCACTTACTTAAATATCATCATGGCTATATTCAAGATACAACTATGCAACAGGTGATATCACCTGCTAACTATAAATCTTGTCTAGGCCCAGCTGGTACAGTAGTCTTTGCTGCAACTGCTAGCGTCTTTCATCGAGGTAAGCTACCTGTAAAGTCTGATAGATTTGCCATTTTTTTTGACTACACTTCCCAAAAGCACAAATTGTCATTTTATAGCACATCCTCACTACCACTGGAAGATGTGGCTTTATTGGCAAAAAATCTTCCCCAAAAACAAAGAGAGTGTCTCTTGGAGAATAAAATTTTTAAAAGTCACGACTTGTAGAGACGCGATTAATCGCGTGTGCATTCAAAGGTCAAGGGTCAAAAGTCATACCATTTTGGATTTTGGATTGCTTTCTAAATCTAGGTTCTGTCAATCCATCTGTGTTGCAATTATTTTTTTAATTGGTGTCAAGAGTCTCAAACTTTCAGATGAATATTGCAACCTGATGAAGGTTTTATTTTCCAGCCTTAGCCTAAAATTTTTTCAGGTTACTTAACTTAGATCAATTCACGAAATTATTGATACAAATTACTTCCTCTGCTTGCCCATGTGTATCACTTTCCAAGTGAAATGGTATTAGACCCTGACCTCAAATTAACTTTTTAATATCGCCGAATGCACGGTAGAAGCCACCATTGGCTGACTCCCGGATTTCTTCTACAAGATAACGTTGTCCGTCTTGGCGAATATCTTTGGGGAATTGCACTTTCCAGTTGGGGTTGTACCCTGGCGAGACAACACGGACTCTGAGTTTACTTCCTTCCTTGAAGCACTCAACGATTACGCCTTGGCTGGTATCTGTTGTGGTTTCAACAACTGCTGAAGGTGCTGCGCCTTCTCCTTTTGGTGCTGTAATAATGGCTGCTTGGGGAATTGTACCTGCTTGAGCAGCTTGGATGGCGGCTTCACTAGCATCTATACAAGCTAGAGAACCATCGGTAGTAACTATATAGATGTGATTCTCAAAAAACTGCATCGATAAAGCTGAAGCACAGCCAGTAGAAAGCTTCCACAGGCGTTCTCCTGATTCATTGAAACAGTAAATGGATGAACTGTTATCACCAGCAAACACATACTTACCATCTGCTGCTGTAGCGCAAGAGTAAACAGATGCGTCGCACTTGTAAACTGGGCCAGCTTTACCTTGCTTGCTAAAAGAGTAAATCTTTTGGTCACTTGCACCTGCATAAACGGCTGATGTTTCTTGCCAACCGAATAATACAGCACCACCTGTTTGTTGATGCCAAAGCATCCGACCTTCTTGAGTATCATACATGGTCAAGCCTTGAGAGTGACCGTGATAGACACCAGCTTCGTCACAACGCACCATCCAGCCAGATTGACCTTGACTTAAACGCGTCCATTGTGATTCATCTTCATGATCGATTGTCGTGACACCACCGTTAGCATCGGAAACAGCTAATAAGCCATTGTTAATATCGAGCCAAAAAATATCGACATTTTCATCAATATTATAGGCAACCCGAGGTAACTTCCCTGTCAGGTCGTAGACATTGCCATCATCGCAGCCAGCATAAATCCAGATATCATCAGCGACTAGACATTTCACTCCATCAGGCAGCTTAAACTGGTTGATAACTTGACCTTGATGATTCAGCGCAAAAACTTGACCTGCTTGATTACCCACCCAGCAACGATTATCGTCAATAAAAATGCCAAAGGCTGCGGAATTGGAGTTAAATTTCCAGAGGATTGGCGCTTGTTGTGCTGTCGAGGTGGTACTGGTAACTGCGCGTCGAGTCACCGAACGCTTCTGACGCACACCCATAACGGCGTGTTCGTAACCTTTCGCCAATTTTTCTTTAATCTTCTTATTGGCTTCGGCTTTAGCTTTATCTGGGGTAGGGTAAGTTTTCGTCTGAGTTTGCCCTGAGTCGCCAATACGACCATAACGTATTGTCACCTCAGTATCTTTGATGATGACTTCATAAAATTTATGGGAACCTCCATCTGCTTCAGAAAGCTCTAGGTAAGTCTTTTCTTCAGCCATGATATTTCATCCTGAATACAAAGTTGGGAAGGTGGAGATTTTGGCTTGGTTGTAAATGCTACCTTTTGCAGTGTCGATTAACCATCATGCTGTTGCAGGTGGTGGACAGAAAGTTTCACCAAACTTTGAACCTTTACTAGAACACTCAAATAGATGTAGACCTAGTTGCTGGGAAAGTTCTTCGCATACCTTAACCCCGCGCACGCTGTTACCCCGCACATCTAATGGTGGCGAAAATACCGCAATTCCCATTTGATTGGGAACAACAGCCAAGATTCCGCCGCAAATACCGCTTTTCGCAGGAATACCGATTTTATAAGCCCACTCACCAGCAAAATTATACATGCCGCAAGTGTACATGACACTCAATATGTCTTTAATGTAACAACTTTTTACTGCCTGTTCCTGAGTAATGGGGTTAATACCTTTGTTTGCTAAAGTTGCCGCCATCACTGCTAAATCACGGCAATTTACCATCACCGCACACTGCTGGAAGTATAAATCTAGTGACTCTTCAATATTTTGATCAATCATGCCAAAGTTGAGCATGAGATGGGCCATGGCGCGGTTGCGATGTCCGGTGCTGCGTTCGGAAGTAAATACAGAAATATCAACGAATACATCATGACCGATGTATCTTCTAAACATATCCAGCATCCGGTTGAGACGTTCGGTAGCACCAGCACCTTTGATTAAACTAGTGGTGGCGATCGCACCTGCATTTACCATTGGGTTCAGTGGTCGATTTGATTGCTCATCAAGGATAATGGCGTTGAATGCATCTCCTGTCGGTTCCACACCAACCCTAGTCAATACATAATCTCGTCCATGATCCTCAAGGGCCAATCCGTAAGCAAAGACCTTGGAAATCGACTGAATGGTAAATAATTGCTCAAAATCGCCAACTTCGTAAACCTGACCATCTACCGTCACAATGCAAATGCTAAACAGATCAGGATTTACCTTTGCTAGTTCTGGAATGTAGTTTGCTACTAGACCGTCTCGCAGCGACTTGTACTTGAAATGCAATTCCTTGAGAAAATCGGGAAATGGCGATGCGACTATTTCTAAACTTCCTTGGTGTGCCATGAGGCTTATAGCTTACTTTAAAAAATCATACTTAATCAACTACTGTAGGCAAAAATGTGGTTTTATTTTCATTTATTGGAGATTGGGGGCTGGGGATTGGGTAATGGGGACAAACCCAAACACCAAACACAAATAGATACCATCTTCTGCGACCTATGCTTTAAGTCTGTTCATCGCTGTTGATATATGTAGTTGATGACCGCTACTTATAGCTTGAGTCTCTTTTGAGATTACTTAAATTTGTGTATGTTATAAAATATACATAAAACTTTTTAACGTATTTATGCTGAGTTGTTTTGCTGCTCGATGTTAATTAGATAACTAATGTTCAACTAAATAAGAATTTATACTTATCAATAGATATGTAACAAAAATAACTTTTTAAGTTATTATTAAGTTTGTGTGAGTTTTATATTTTTTATTCTGTAATTCTTGTTACGAAACCAATTCAAAGATTGATAAAATTAAATTAAAATATTTTCATAAGTATAAATTCGCAATTTATAAAATAGTTAGTTATGGATTTTTAACTAATTTTTTCCGTTAATATTGAATGGCTAAAAAGCTACATATATAAGCAATATTGGGTGAAATATTTGGTCGATCTGGCTCAATTTCTACTCACGAAAATGTTAATTTTTCATAAGAAAAGTATTACTTATCAAAAAAAACGTTACATAGCCGAAATCCGCATTTGAGAAAGCTTTGAGCCTTGAAAATAGGATCTAATTTTGCTAAAGTTACCAAGACTTACGCTAAAACCCTGATCCCCAAGCTCAAAGGTTCGTGTTAGTCTGTTGCAGTTACAAAACAAAAAAGTGAAAGCGGAACGAGTTCGAGTTGAAGGGGCAACACTTTTACTGGTGCAAAATCCCACGAACCATAAAACCTCTGTTCTACAGTCGCTTTAAAATCGGACGCATGAATCAAAGACATTTGTGGACTATTGTCGCCGTGTTTCTAACTGTTTTAGGGATGCCCTCAGTTGGACGCACTCAAACAACCAAGGGAGATACTCTTGCTTCTCAACCATTACCAGCAGGTGAGGTTGTCAAAGTAGGAGAGTACCAATCCCCAGCAGGGAAACCAACCTCTGATGCTGCGATCGTGGAAATTCATCCTCACAGCATTGAAGGTCGTAAGGCGGCAACCCTTTTTATCCGAAATATTCCTGTTCTTACCTTTCTGAGTTCTTTATCAGCCGAGAGTAGTAATAGCAAGGTTGGAGTAATTGACAACCCTAGGGGCGTACAAGGCTACGCCCCTCTTGCTAGCAATACAACCAAAGTGGCAAGTATTGGGAATTTGACGGATGTAGGTAACCAAATTACCGCTACTCACGATGACCCGGTGGAGAGAGCTGGTGTAATAGCAACAAAAATTAACCAGTTGCTTCGAGACAATGTGGATGCCGGTCAGATTAGTGTCAGCTGGAAAGGAGGCGGCGAAGGGAAAATTGCCAATCAAAGCCAGAATAAAGGTGCCTCCGATCTGGAAAAATCAGGCGATCGCTATACGATCAAAATCAAAGGCGAAGAATTGGTGGAAATCAATGACAATACCCGCCTAGCAAATTCCACCAACGATTTAGCACAAGATGCATTGCAAGCCACCAACCGGATGCGGAGGCTCATCGGTAATGCATCTCCTATCAGCGAAATTGCAAATTTACCAACTCGTTCGCCATTATCATTACCCAAGTTGCCACAGCAAGTTGCTATTGGCCCAGTGCGAATTACCCTCAGTGGTATTGCTTCTTGGTATGGTTATGATGGCTCTGGCAGCCGCACTGCTAGTGGTAAGAGGTTTCATCCCGAAGGCATGACGGCGGCCCATCGTAGCTTACCCTTTGGTACAAGAGTGCGTGTAACTAACACCCGCAATGGTCGTTCTGTAGTGGTGTCGATTACTGACCGTGGCCCATATATTCGTGGTCGAATTATTGACCTGTCTGCTGGCGCGGCGCGGATTTTAGGAATGATGGGTAGTGGTGTTGCGCCCGTGAAGATTGAAGTATTAGGCAGATAAACAGAAGGCTAAAGGATGAAGGCTAAATTATTTAAGAGTTCCCTTGTTCTCTTTGCCTTCATCCTGAATTCTCGAAACTTAATACTTTTTTAGTAAATTTCCTATCCGCTTTCAACTCTCTACTCTTTACGTTTCATTCGCTATCACTTAAATTCCCCTAGTTGAACAAATCTTCCCCCAATTTCAGAGATAAACTAACGGGGGAGGGATCGATAAAAACTAGGGGTTTTTTGTGCGCCTGCTGACAACAGTTGCAGCTTTAAGCTGTTTTTTAACTCAACGCCGCTTGGAAAGTAAATGTTTGGTTCCAGACGATCTGGTTCTAGATGAAATGTCTAGCTGGGATCGGACAGCTATCGGTTTGGTACCAACTATGGGAGGGTTACATCAAGGTCATTTAAGCTTGATGCAACGAGCGCGGCAAGAAAATTCTACGGTGATTGTCAGTATTTTTGTCAATCCACTGCAATTTTCTCCCAATGAAGACTATAGCAAGTATCCCCGGACTTTAGAGCTTGATATGCAACTGTGCGAACAAGCTGGGGTTGACTTAATTTTTGCTCCGACTCCGGAAGAAATGGGAGTTTCGCAGAAGAGTATACAAGAATCGAAGGTTACACAAGTAATCCCTCCTTCTGCTATGATAACAGGCTTGTGCGGTGGTTCTCGGCTAGGTCATTTCCAAGGTGTGGCCACGATTGTGACCAAGCTTTTTAACTTGGTACAGCCTGACCGAGCCTACTTTGGCCAAAAGGATGGTCAGCAACTAGCAATTATTCGACAGTTAGTAGCTGATTTGAATTTTCCGGTAGAAATTGTTGCTTGTCCAACGCTGCGCGAAGCGTCGGGTCTAGCCTTCAGTTCTCGCAATCAGTATTTGAGTGCATCGGAAAAACAGCAGGCGGCGGTTTTATATCGTGGCTTGCAACAGGCTGAAGCTGCTTTTAAAGCGGGGGTTCGCAACAGCGAGGAGCTGATCGCGGCAGTTCGCCAAGAAGTAGCAATGGTCACTAATGCTTTAGTGGAATATATTGAATTGGTTGAGCCGAATACATTGATGTCGTTAGTTACAGTTAAGGAGGAAGGAATGCTCGCGATCGCAGCTCGTCTTGGTTCTACTCGGTTGATTGACAATATTTTATTAAGCGATCGCCTACCCATCATCGCTATTGACGGCCCAGCCGGCGCAGGTAAGTCTACTGTGGCGCGGCAAGTGGCAGCAAAACTAGGTCTAGTGTATCTAGATACCGGATCTATGTATCGTGCTGTTACTTGGTTGGTGTTACAACAAGGTATTGCCATAGATGATGAGTGTGCGATCGCGGAATTAGCTAACTCTTGTGAAATTCAACTGACTCCTGGCCAAGATTTGCAATCTCCTGTACAAGTTTGGATTAATGGAACTAATGTTACTCAAGTAATTCGCACTGTAGAGGTAACATCTAAGGTTTCAGCTATCGCTGCACAAACTGCGGTGCGTAAAGCTTTAGTCAAACAACAGCAAAGCTGGGGGAAAAGAGGTGGTTTAGTTGCAGAAGGAAGAGACATTGGGACTCATGTCTTCCCAGATGCAGAAGTAAAAATCTTCTTAACCGCTTCTGTAACTGAACGTGCGCGTCGCCGCCAGGAAGACTTTAAAAAACAAAATCTGCCGGAAGTTAATCTAGAACAGTTAGAACGGGACATTGCCGAACGTGACTGGAAAGATAGTACGCGCAAAGTTTCACCTTTACAAAAAGCAGCAGATGCAATTGAAATCCAAACCGATGGACTTAGTGCATCTGAAGTTACTGCTAAAATCGTTGACTATTGCCAACAACGTATATCACAGTTGTCATCTCTTTGATTCACCTGGGAACTGGGGACTGGGGATTGGGAACTGGGGAATGGTATTTGGGGATTGAAATTGAGATTTAGGTTTTCAACCCCAACCAATTTGCGAAAGACGCTATTCTTCGGTACCTAGTCGCCAGTCTCCAAGCGCTAATTTTTGACTAAACCGTACAAACCTGGGAAAAATAATCCTAGCTGCGACTTGCTCATATAGAGCCAACTTATTGATGAAGACATGCATGTCTGCGAAAATTTTGCGATCGCAAATTAATAATGTCGCTAGCAACCAAATTTAGTGATGTTTGAATATAAATTGATTTTTTGATTATTTCATCTAGCTAAAGATAGATTTTAAATTATTGAACTAATGTTACCAGGGCTAGAAGTTTTTAGCCTCAGGAGTGGCGCTAAATAGAATGGTTGAACATGGCTATTTAAAACTGAGGTGAAAACCCAACTAATATTCCTTTGCCAGCAATAATCACCATCTGAAAGGCTAGACCGAAATTCAGCGCAGCATAGCACAAATAACTAACCAGATGAAAATACCTTAAACACCTATTAATCTAGTCCTTTTGACTTTTGACTTTTGACTTTTGACTTTCACCCAGCAGCATCAGGCCCCATCTCCCACTATTAGCGTGTCAATTCTAGATGTGCCCTCAATAGTGAGTTGGTGAATTTTGCATTTTTCCCCATAGGATTGCTGATTTTACCTATTGCAAAAAATCTATAGTTTTAAATTTCAGTTTGGTAGTAGAATTACCATGTTAAGTTTTATGTGCCGACATTTAGGGCATCAAACTTACCAACATAAAAGCTGTAATTTCCTAAACATCTGAATAGCTTTAAACTGGAAAACGGTAAAGAGAGGATTTCACACAATGGCATTTACACAGCCCCCCCTACCCTACGACTTTAATGCACTAGAGCCGTATGGCATGAAAGGTGAGACTTTTGAGTATCACTATGGTAAGCACCACAAAGCTTATGTAGACAACCTCAATAAGTTAGTTGATGGTACAGAACTTGCTGATAAATCCTTGGAAGAGGTAATCACAGCTTCCTTTAAAGATGCTTCTAAGGCAGGAATCTTTAACAACGCGGCTCAAGTGTGGAACCACACCTTTTTCTGGAACTCACTCAAACCAGCAGGTGGCGGACAACCTTCTGGCGCACTAGCCGACAAGATTGATAAAGATTTTGGTAGCTACGATAAGTTCAAAGAAGAGTTCTCTAACGCTGCTGCAACTCAATTTGGCAGTGGATGGGCTTGGTTGATTGATGATGGTGGTACTTTGAAAGTTATCAAGACACCAAATGCCGAGAACCCTCTCGCCTATGGTAAAAAGGCAATTTTAACTCTAGATGTTTGGGAACACGCCTATTACATCGACTTCAGAAATGCCCGTCCTGCATTTATCAAAAATTACCTAGATCAATTAATTAACTGGGATTTTGCGGCTGAGAATTTAGCCGCCTAAATATGTAAGGTTATAGGGGAAAGGGGAAAGGTTAAAGGGGAAAGGTGATTTCTCTTTGTGCTTTTCCCCTTTCTCCTTATTTATATATAGTTGTCAATTGGGGACTGGGGACTGGGGAGATGAGGGAGACAAGAAGAAATTACCAACACCCAATTACCCAATGCCCCATGCCCCATGCCCCATGCCCCATGCCCATTCCCCAAGATGTATACTTAAAAACAGCCCTTCCCACCCCTGGCAATGACTGTTAAACCGCAAAAAATCCTGATATTAGCCGCAAATCCTAGCAATACATCACGATTGCGTCTCGATCAAGAATTGCGTGATATCAAGGAAGGCTTGCAAAGGTCGCTAAATCGGGAGAACTTTGACTTACGGTATGATTTAGCAGTCCGTCCCAGGGATATTCGCCGCGCTATTTTGGATTATCGACCGAATATTATCCACTTTTCTGGGCATGGTGCAGGGATACAAGGACTAGCTTTTGAGGATGAAGCGGGAAAAACACAGCTAGTTACGGGTGAAGCATTAGCTGGATTATTTGGACAGTTTTCTAAACAAGTAGAATGTGTGCTGTTGAATGCTTGTTACTCGAAAGTTCAAGCTGAGGCTATTTCCCAACAGATTAATTATGTGATTGGGATGAACGATCGCATCGAGGATAAAGCCGCGATTGAGTTTGTTGTCGGTTTTTACGATGGGCTTCTGGCTTATAATCCCGAATATGATTCTGGTGCGCCTGTAGAGTTTGCTTTTAATATTGCGCGAAATGCAATACAGTTAGCTGGTGTCTCGGGTGAGTTGATTCCTGAACTTAAAAAAAAACCAATTTAACCCCCCATCACCAACCTTTAGGCAATCTTACCAACGTCCCAGAGTTACCACCGCACTTTTTACCCCGTCTTGAAGAACTTGCACCCTTAAAACAGAAAGTATTATCTTCAACAAAGCAACCTGTGGGTATTACAGGGAAAAGTCGGCGTGTGGGTGTGCAAGGGATGGGCGGAATTGGTAAAACTGTCTTAGCTACAGCCTTAGCGCGGGATGAAGAAGTGAGAAAAGCGTTTCCTGATGGGGTGTTGTGGGTAACATTTGGACAAACGCCCCAGATTTTAACTTGGCAATCCTATCTGGCTTCGGCGTTGGGCGACAAGCAAGCGGCGTTTACCGAGGTGGGATTGGCGAAAGCGCGGTTGCGGGAGTTGTTTGCACAGAAAGCTTGCTTACTGATTTTGGATGATATCTGGCGTTTGGATGATGCAACGGCGTTTGATGTGTTGGGGGAAAGCTGTCAGATGTTAATTACTACCCGTGATGCGGCGATAGTCACGGGGTTGGGAGGGGAAGAGTATCAGCTGGCGGTTTTAGGTAAACAACAGGCGTTAGAACTGTTGGCAGATTGGGCAAATCAACCCGAGATATTGCAACCCAGTCCGCACAATGATGTTACTTTGCAGGTAGCGCGAGAATGTGGGTATTTACCTTTAGCATTGGCGATGGTTGGCGCGATGATGCGCTCTAAACCTGCAAATCGCTGGCAGAATATTTTAGAAAAATTGCAAAGTGCTGATTTAGAGAAAATCAAACAACAGTTTCCCGATTATCCTTATCCCGATTTACTCAAAGCTATTGCTGTTAGTGTGGCGGCTTTGGATAAGAATTGCCAACAGCGATATTTAGATTTTGCGGTGTTTCCGGAAGATACACCCATACCCGAAGCAGTTTTGCAGACTTTTTGGCAACCCTTGGGGTTAGATGAGTTTGATAGCCAAGATGTGATTGATGAATTGGTGAGTAAATCTCTGGCTTTGCGGGATGAATCGGGGAATTTGCGGTTGCATGACTTGCAGTTTGATTATGTGAGAAAGCAGTACACGACTTTAGCAAAGGAAAGTCAGGGGATAGGGTTTTTACACAATCGGCTGTTAAATGCTTACAGCGAAAAATACCCCGCAGGCTGGCATAGTTTAGCAAATGACGGTTATATCTGGGAGAATTTAGCCTATCATTTGCTTTTTGGGAGAAGGGAAGGAGAATTACAACAACTGCTGTGTGATTTTCGCTGGTTGCAGGCGAAGTTGGAGAACATCAATATTAGTGCATTGATAGCAGATTATGATTTTTTGCCCCTAGATGAGAATTTACAGTTAATTCAAGGTGCGTTGAGGCTGTCGGCTCATGTTTTGAATGAGGATAAACAGCAATTGCCAGGGCAATTATTAGGGCGGTTACTGGGTTTTGAAACAGAAGAAATTCAAAGATTATTAACGCAGGCGCAGCAATGCAAAACTCCTGGCTTGCTTCCGCAAACAGCCAGTTTAACTTCACCGGGCGGTTCCTTAGTACGTACTCTGGTGGGTCATAGTGGTGAGGTAAATGCAGTTGCCCTCACCCCAGATGGCAAGTATGTGATTTCTGCTTCCAATGACAAAACCCTCAAAGTTTGGAATTGGCAAACCGGACAACAACTACGTACCATTAAGGGTCATAGTGGTGGGGTAAATGCACTTGTGCTCATCCCAGATAGCAACTATGTGATTTCTGGTTCCCGTGACACCACCCTCAAAGTCTGGAATTGGCAAACTGGAGAAGAACTACGTACCTTTAAAGGTCATAGTGCCAAGGTATATACAGTTGCTCTCACCCCAGATGGCAACTACGTGATTTCTGGTTCCCTTGACACTAAGGTAAAAGTCTGGAATTGGCAAATTGGGGAAGTAATTGCAAGTTTTACAGCAGAGAGTGCAATTTCTTGCTGTGCTGTTGCACCCAATAGAGTAAGAGTTGTTGCTGGGGATTCATTGGGACAGGTGCATTTTTTGCACTTGCAAGCCGCACAAGACTAATTCATAATTCGTAATTAAGAAATGGGGATTTTGTTTGAGTCAGTTGTGGCGAATCGGGATAATATGGAGTCCGGTTAGGCAATTTTCATGGCTAGCGTTGCAAAACAAGCCGCGAATTGTGCGATCGCCTGTTTTAATTTCCTTCCCATCACCATCACTGTTGCTAATTCACTCATCAGTTGCCATCAAAGTGCGATTGCTCTTGCTCATTTTCTCAACTTTCAAGCAAAAAGCCGCAACGTTCAAGATAAAAGCTGCAACGTTGAGGCTAAAAGGCGCAATTTTGAGGATAAAAACCGCAACGTTCAAGATAAAAGCTGCAACGTTGAGGCTAAAAGGCGCAACTTCCAAGATAAAAGCTGCAATGTTCGAGATAAAAGCTGCAAGCTTCAGGCTTTGAACTCCAACCTTCAGGCTTTGAGGTGCAAATTCCACCTTCTGAAGGTGAACAGTTGGTTATTTTTCCTGGTAATACCAAATAAAATAATGTTTGCGACACATCAAATCTATTCTAGAGGGCAAGGCAGTGCCTTGCCCCTACCATCTGTCGCATTCTTTTTTCAAATTGGTATAAATTAAGAAACTTCGACGAATTGAGGTCTTGGGCTTTGAATCTATTCCCTATTTTTGGTGAATCGGTATGAAAGATTTTTTTCCCATTCCCCATTCCCCATTCCCCATTCCCCATTCCCCATTCCCCAGTCCCCTTTGCCCTTAACCAACAGCAATCATCATGCATAGGGTATAGAAGTGCGATCGCCTACTTAAAGTATGCATAAAAAATGGCCACTTACGGCTACGTCTTGTATCGTAAAAAGTAATGGCATCATCACAAATATAAAAATCATGGATAGTAGACAGCTGGCTCAATACATGGAAGCGACGGATAGCATCGCTAAACCTTGGCTATTAGTACAACTTCGCCTTAAGAAACTCCAAGAACGTCAAGCCTTGATTCCTCAAGAGGTCTATGTTGAGGAATTAGAAGATATCTTCCAAGATATGATGAATTTGGGTGAATGGTGGCGCGGTATTGAAGATGAGGTTTTTTGATTATTTGATAGTCAACATCACCTCAAGTTAGCAGTTTGCCGTACTCTTGACTGATTTTAAGTGCATTGTAGTTACAATCAATTGCAGACGATACATTTAATGCATCGCTCCCTGATCCCTCCTTGCTTACCTTTTCTGGCTTGTAAGGAGGGATCAATTGTGAGTGGGGATTGGGGATGAGGGGGGAAAGGGGAAAGGGAAAAGGGAAAAAGGGGAAATTATTATTACCCATTACCCATTACCAAACACCCAACACCAAACACCAAACACCAAACCCCAAACACCAAACCCCAACATTCACCGATTTACGCCGATTTGATATTTTAATAAAATAATCTCATCAAAAGACTCGCAGAAATATAAATGGACTGGATTACCTTACTGCGATCGCTACAGTCTGATTTTATTAGAAGGTTAACTAGTGGTTGTCTGCTTCATTGTGAAACAGAAGGTCAATATAGTGAGTTAACTATAATCTCTGGAGAAAGGTTAAAAACTCTCCGAGATTTTTGCTGGCTGATGGCAGAAAAGTATAAGCGTACTTCGCCAGTCCGGGATGTTTTTATTAGCAACTTAAAAGGTAAACTCGGTGAGGAAGTTGTTAAAGAACGGTTAGCTGATTTTATTACAGAAGTAGATTATGAAAAAAAAATCGGTGGTGATGGCAAGGTAGATTTTACCCTCACTGCTGAACCCTCAATTGGCGTGGAAGTTAAATCGCGTCATGGCAGTATTGACAGAGTTAGATGGTCTGTTAGTTCTGAAGAAGTAGAAAAAAATGCAGTTGTTGTCTGCATTTTAATTCAAGAAGAAGTACATGAAGCTCAACAAGAATATCACCTTTTTTTAGCTGGGTTTCTACCAACGCAAATGATTAAACTCAAAAGAGGAAGAATTGCCTTTGGGATTAATCAATTACTTTATGGTGGTGGCTTATTCGGCTATTTAGAAAATTTACAAGCTGCTAAAATTAAAGAAAAACCCTCTGCTATTTATCAATATAATTCTCAGCAATATATACCAAAAAAATTACCTAATAATCAAAATCATCATCAGATAAATCAGCACTTAGCGCTACCAACAGCAGAAGAAGTTGTGTTAAATAACACTGCTGATTTAAATCTGAATTATGTAAATATGGGCGATAAATCTTTTGAGCAAGGCGAATCTGATACAGCTATTATTAATTACAACCAAGCCTTGCAACTGAATCCTGATAATGCCGATATTTACTACAAACGCGGCATGGTGCGTTACCATTTAGGCGATTATGAGGGTGCGATCGCAGATTATACTCAGGTTATCCAAATTAACTTCAATTACACCAAAGCCTATAACCAGCGTGGTTTAGCGCGTTATCAACTAAAAGATTATCAAGCCGCTATCGAAGATTATACCCAAGCCATTAGAATAAATCCTGATGTTGCTCTTACTTATATGAACCGTGCTGATGCTCGTTCTCATATTGGCGATCATCAAGGTGCAATTGAAGATTATACACAGGCAATTAAGATTAATCCTAATTATGCTGTTGCTGATAAAAATCGGGTAATTTCGCGTTATTTGTTAAAAGAACAACAGCGATTGACGCATTCAATTAAAATTGACCCTCACGATGCGGTAGCTTTCTATAATCGCGGTAATACACGTGCAGAATTAGGAGACTATGAGGGTGCGATCGCAGATTACACTCAGGCAATTAAAATTAACCCTAATTACGCCGATGCATATTACAGTCGTGGTAATGCACGTTGTGATTTAGAAGATTACCAAAGTGCAATTTTAGATTATAGTCAAGCGATTAAAATTAATGCCAATTATATCGATGCATATTATAACCGTGGTAATGCTTTAGTTAGCATGGATGATAAAACCAGAGCATTAGCAGATTTCCAAAAAGCCGCTGATTTATATTGGAAAGCTGGGAAAATAGCCGAACATAAAGATGCAAAAGAAAGAATTTTAGAGTTAGAAATTGAAGAATCTTTGGATATTTTGAATTTCTAAAATACGAATTTATTATTAGGTCATTTATAGACTTGTAACCAGCAATTATCAGGTTTTCAGTGCAGCATCCCAATGTGTTCGCGCTGCAAATTTTTTTGTATTTAGTGAATATATCCATCTTCTTGATGCTTAATAACAACACATTATCAATGCATTATTAATAAACATTAAGTTGTTTAAAGCTTCATGTAAACTTCATGATACGGTGTTGTTTTTGTAAAGTAATGTAATCAAATCAATTCCCATGAAGTATAAACGCCAACTGCCACAATCTTTGGCACTGTTATCTTTATCAGTGGTATTAGGCGCTGATTTAGCAATCACAGATATAGCTCCTTCAGCTAATGCCCAAACTACTGTACCGTCATCTATTGGTAACAGTGTGCCATTTACTTGTGGTGATAGTGAAGCAACAATCAAATCTAAAAATGGCCCTAGGGTCAGTAGTGGGAGCAAAACAATCTACATCGGTTATAGACAAGTATCTTCTACTAACAAAAATCCTCGCATTATCCGTTTTGATAATGGTGTCAAAAAATGGTGTCGAGATGATTACGAAACCACTGGTGATGATGGTTCTGGTTATGGTTTGTTTTGGGATGGCGGAAGTGTTTTGTATGGCGTATTTTCTGCCACTGGTAGCCAGCCAGGAAATGATTTCCGCCGCTTTGCTACTGGTCGTTGGCTAGCCAGTTATGGTAGTGGTGGCGGCCCGAAAGTAGCAGTTATAGCCAGGATTAATCCTGACAATGGGAATGTTGACTATGCAACATTTCTGACGGCTCAAAGGCCAAGTGATGGGAAAACAAACTCTTTATTAGTCACCCAATTGTTGTGGAATGGTGTGAATTTAACTGTAAATGCAACTTCTTGGTGGACTCCCCGCCGCGCTAATACAACTGCGATGAATTGCACTGGTTCATCACCCTACAAATACACAGCCGTTTTCACTGGGGATTTAAGAAAAGTGAACTCGGCTTCAGCTGCTACTTGTAGTTAAGGGGAATTGTTAACTGTTGACTGTTGACTGTTGACTGTTGACAAATGACAAACCGCATAATTTGATACTAAAATTTGGTCATCAATTAAGTATTTACCTATAAATAGGGTTATGCGGATGATATTCGGTTTAAGAAATTTCAGTGGTGCGTTTGCCGCAATTTTGCTAGTCAGCAGCAGCTTATCGGGTTTAGCGATCGCATCTACCAATCCTCAGCCTCAGAAGATTGCCCAAAGTCAAGTCCAAACCGTTGATTCTCAACCACATCCGGTTTTTAAGGCGATTTTACCAAGATTAAGACAAAAGATAAAAATTAGGCTGCTATTACCTAAGTTTATTCCTGAGTCGGATGGCGCTAACCCAGTTTATGCGATTGTAGAAAACGCTACGCTGAGGAAATACGATATTTTACTAGGTTTTAGTCCCGATTGTACTGGTGGAACAGCTTGCCGTTTAGGTGTTGTGACTGCGGAAGCTATAACCCGTAAAACTCCTAAGTTGACTGGGAAACGAGTTGTATTAGCTAAGGGTATTAAGGGCTATTTTGTAGATTCTACTTGTGGCGCTAATTGCTCAGATGCAACCTTGACTTGGCGACTTCAGGGTGTGCAATATACTGTTGGATTAAAAGCAGGCGATCGCGCTTCGTTGATCAAAATGGCTAATTCTGCGATTAATCCCTAAAACGTTAATGCAGTTGTGCAGTGGGTTGTTGGTGTAGATTTTAAGGAGAAGGAAGGCGATATTCAAGGCAAAAATTTATGATTGAAGCCTTACGTAAGCTGGTAACATTTGATGATTTTATCGCTTGGTATCCAGAAAACTCCCAACAACGCTATGAACTGCATGACGGAGTAATTGTTGAGATGACCCCACCTACTGGCGATCATGAACAGGTTATTGGTTTTTTAGCATTAGAAATATCTGTAGAAATCAGGCGGCTAAAACTACCTTACTTTATTCCCAAAACAGCTTTCATCAAACCATTAGAAGGTGAGTCAGCTTATTCACCAGATGTATTGGTATTAAATCAGCCTAATTTAGTAAATGAACCTCGATGGAAAAAAGAATCAACTGTTAGCCAAGCTGAATCAATTCCTTTAGTAATTGAGGTGGTGAGTCAGTGCGTTGCGCGGGTTCCCCGCGTTGAAGCAACTGACGTTCCCCGAAGGGGTTCTCGAAGAGTACCCGTAAGGGTTAGTACCAAATGGAGAGATGATTATTTAAAAAAAGCCGCTGACTATGTTCGCGAAGCGTCTCGTTGGCGCAGCCTCTCGTAGAGAAGAGAAGCAGTAGGTATCCCTGAATATTGGATTGTAGATTATGCAGCTTTAGGTGGTAGGCGGTTTATCGGTAACCCCAAACAACCAACTATCTCTATTTACTCGTTAGTGGAGGGAGAATACCAAGTTCGGGAATTTTTACAAGGAGAACGTATTATCTCTCAAGTTTTCCCCGACTTAAATTTGATGGCTGAACAAATTTTTCAAGTTGGAAGTATGACAAGTTAGTATAATTAAACCCCTCTTCGCGTGGAAGTAGGGGTTTAACTTTAACTTAATTACGAATTAGAAATTACGAATTACGAATTACTTTAATATCCTTCTTCTTCGTATTCTGGTTGTTTTTCTTTGACTTTCTTGGGAATATTGACTGGTTGGGGCACATCTTCCCAAGCATCGCCATCTACATCGTCATAGTTGTCATATTCATCGACATAGGGCTTTTTGTAGGGTTGAGCTTCAAATTTTGCGGGCTGTTGATACCTGTCTTTATCTGTAGCCTCACTCCAGTTGTCTTCTTCGTCGTCTTCTTCGTATTGAATCGATTCGTACTGGCGCGCTTGCATTACTTGGCGCTGGGGTCTTTCTTCTTCTACATAGTCCTCATCCCATTCTTCCCGGGCTACGGGTTCGGGGGTGCGAACTTTTGGCTTGGGTGGTTGTAATGGTACACCGCTGGGTAATTGATTGGCGGGTGCGACGGTGCGAGGCGCACTATAGCCGTATTCTTCATCATCGCTGCGATCCCAGGGGGCTTTGCCAATACCCATGCGTTCTAGAACGCCAACTGTCAATTGATTGACGCGTTCTTCAGCTCCTTCAAATACAATTAATCGACTGGGGCCTGTGCTGACAATTTCATCAATGGAAAGTTCGTAAGTACTTAGCACTTGTTCGGGAATTTGCGGTAATCCCACAGAAGCAATGACTATAGAGTGAAGTTTGCCATTTTCACCATTGAATTTGAAGCCGCGTACTCTACCTAGAACTTCACCGGTTTCTGTAATTACTTCCCAGTTAATCAGGTTGCTTAAGGTTTCAATTTCAATATCTTCTATTACGTCCTCGTTATCGACCAGGATCACATCACCAATCTGGCTGATACTGCTAAGGTACATATTGCGCGGTATACCAGAAATAGAGATCAGGCTGTCTCTCAAACCAAGAGCCACAACCTCTCGTTGGTCAATATCCACCCAGACTTGACTAACTATGCCTACCCGCTTGCCATTGTCGCGGGTAATTACCTGGGTATTTAATATGTCGGAACGCCTAATTATCTGTTCAGAGGTCATTCTATACCGAGTCCTGATCTCGAATCCGGTTAATCTATACACTATTATTAACAAAAACTCAAGCAGATGTATGGTCAGCTTGCAATTTAATTCCCAAAACTTGGGTGTAAGCTCCCCGTGCTTGAGTAACGCCTATTGTGCGTTCGGCTGATTCTATCATCGGGCGACGCAAACTAACAACTATAAATTGAGCTTGTTTAGCCTGTTGTTTAATCATTTTAGCTAATCGTTCTACGTTTGCCCCATCCAAAAACATATCGACTTCATCGAAAGCGTAGAAGGGAGAAGGACGATAGCGTTGTAGGGAAAAGATAAAGCTTAAGGCGGTGAGAGATTTTTCTCCCCCAGACATGGAAGCTAGTCGCTGTACTGGTTTACCTTTGGGGTGGGCGACTAAATTCAAGCCGCTGTTAAACGGATCTTCGGGATCGTCTAGTTGTAGGTAGCCATCACCTTCGGAAAGGGTGGCGAAAATGGATTGGAAGTTTTCGTTCACTGCGTCGAAGGCTTCTTTAAAGGCGCGTTGACGCAATGTAGTAAAGTTTTCAATGCGTAAAAGTAATTCTGTGCGCTCCCCTTCTAAGGTTTCCAGCTTTTGCGTCAGTTCTTGGAGGCGGTTTTGGGTGCGTTCGTATTCTTCCAAGGCCAGCATATTTACTGGTTCCATTGCTTGCAAGCGTTTGGCAAGCGATCGCAATTCTTTCTGCAATTCTTCTAAGTCTACTTGATCGGGGACTTCTGGTAAGGGGCTGGGTAGTTCGGCGGCGACAGTTTGCAGTTGCTCTCTGACGTTAACGATTTCCTCGCGCTTGGCGGTGAGGGTTTCTTGGAGTTTTTGCAGTTCCCATTCTAATTGTTGCTGACGCAGAAGATGCGATCGCAGTTCTTGTTCGGTGCGATCGCGTTTTTGTTTTTCTTCCCCTAAATTCAGTTCCATCTGACTCAGTTTCGCCTTAATTGCGGCGATTTGAGCGCTGAGTGCTGAGTGTTGGGTGCTGATGAAGCTTAATTGATTTTGCTGGGTTTCTTGCTCATGCTGGTATTGGGTAATCCGTTCCTCAGCTTCTTGGATTTTTTCTTGTAATCGCTGTTGCTGATTTTCGAGATTCCTTAATCTTTGTTCTGCTTCCCGTAAGGCTGTTTCTCTTTGTTGTAATTGTTGCTCTTGGTTTTTAATGGTGGCTTGGATTTGTTGCCATTCACTAGGAGTTTGGGAGGCTTCTAACTCCGCTAATGTTTGTCGCAATTGTTGCAACTGCGTTTCTTGTCCCGGTAATTCCCGATCCAAAACTTCTAGGCGTGATTGAGAGGTGGCAAACTTTTCGGTGTTTTGCGCTAATTGCGATCGCGTATTTTCTAACTGCGCTGTCAAAGTTTTAATTTCTTTTTGCAGCTGTTCTAATTGGATCTGCTGTTCTCGCCTAGCTTGACGTGCTTCTGTAACTTCCTGCGCTAAGGTTTTGCTTTTCGCGACGAGAGTAGAAATGGCTTCTGTACAACGTTCTAAAACTCGTTCAATTTCTCCCAAGCGTCTTTTTAAAGCGGCGACTTCCTCGGGTTCAGCAGCTTCGACGTTTCCAAAGCGCAACGCGGAACGCTGGGTGTTACTACCACCAGTCATTGCGCCGCTAGTTTCTAATAATTCCCCGTCTAAGGTGACAATGCGGTATAAACCTATGTTTTTTCGTGCCTGTTCTAGGGTAGAAAATACAACAGTGTTGCCAAATACATAGCCAAATACATCTTTATAACGGCGATCGCACTCCACTAAATTCACAGCATAGTTGACGAAACCACTGGCTAAACGCAGTGTGGCATCTTGAGTAAATCTGGGAGCATTAATTTTATTTAACGGTAAAAAAGTGGCTCTCCCGGCGCGTTTCTGTTTCAGCAGTTCAATTCCCGCAGCACCGACACCGTCATCTTCCACCACTATATGTCCCAAGCGCCCACCAGCAGCAATTTCCAAAGCTAGCTGATAGCGGGGTTCTACTCGCCCTAACTGTACCACTAAGCCACAAAGTCCCGGTAATCCCGATTGCAAGATAACTTTGCTAGCTTGGGTTCCTTGAACCTCTTGCTGTGCTTGCGCTTGCGCTTCTAATTTATCTAGCTGGCGTTGTTTTTCCCGTTGTTCTTGGAGTAAGCGCTTTTGCGTATCCTGTTGGATTTGCAGTTCTTGTTCTGTAGCTGCCAGGTTTTGCGCTAAATTTTGGATGGGTTCGCTAGAGGCGTTAAATTCGGCTTCCAGACGGCTACATTCAGCTTGTTTTGTGGCTAATTCTGGCTCTAAATTAGCAACTAGCTGAGTTTGTTCTTGAATTTGCTGCTGTAGCTGATCGTTACGTTCTCTTAGCTGCGCTTGTTCGGTGCGTTGGGGTTCCAGGGTTTGCAGCAGCGTTTCAATTTGACGGTTTAACGCCGTTTGTTGCTGTACCCAAGCTTCCGAAGCCGAAGCAATTTCCGCCGCTGCTTGGCGAGAAGTTTCTAAAGCTTGCTGCGTCTCATCCCGTTGCTGTTGTAAGTAGACAATCGATTGCTTTTCGACAACCTGAGTTTCCGCAATTTGTTCTAGAGAACGTTGGTGTTGTTGAATTTCTTGCTGGCTTTGCGTCTGACGTTTTGTCGTTTCTTGAATTGCGGTTTCTAATTCGCTGCGTTGACGCTGGAGTTGTTTATGTTCAGCTTCTTGGGTGGCGAGGGTAGATTGTACTGCTAAAAGTTCCTCTTCCCCTAAAGCTTTAACATGGGCGTTGAGTTTATCTAATTCAACGGTGGTTTGCTCAATTGTGGTGTTCAGCGCCGTCAGTTCCGCAGAAAGTTCTTCGGATTTGCGATCGCCAGTTTGAATTTGGTTAGCTAATTTTTCCTGCTGTGCTTGTAGGGAACGCCAAGATAAAACTGCTTCCCAGGATTGTTTCGCAAGAAATTCAGCGCGGAGTTTTTGATATTTTTCAGCTTTGGCGCGGTCTTGCGAGAGGCGATCGCGTTGTACAGTTAATTCAGTTTCAATAATCCGACAACTATCTTCCTTTTCCTTTACCTCATCTAAAGTCGCCTTGGCTTGGTGAATTTTGCGATCAAACGCCGCTACCCCCGCCAATTCATCAATAATTTCCCGCCGTTCCCTGGCGTTCATGGAAATAATGCTGGTGACATCCCCTTGCAGTACCACGTTGTAGCCTTCGGGGTAAATCCGCAGTGTTTCTAAGGCTTCATGTAACTCTGTAAGGGTGCAAGAAGCGCCGTTAATATAGTAATTCGATGTATAAGTTCCCTGGTGCGTCACCCGCAGTTTTCTGGTGACACTCCACTCATTCGACGATTCGGGATTGGGAAGTTTGGATTTTAACTTGTCTTCCTCAACTTCTTCGACTTCCTCAACGTTCTCAACTTCCTCAATTTCTACTACTTCGACTTCCTCTATATTTTCTAGACTTTGCGGCTTGCTATCGTTGTGAGAGATTGCATCAGTAATATCAAAAGTCACCGTGACGCTAGCTTCGACAGTGGCACGGCTTTTAGCTGTTTGAGTATTATTTACCAGATCGGGTAGGCGATCGGCTCGCATTCCTTTTGAACTAGCGAGTCCGAGACAAAACAAGAGCGCATCAAGAATATTAGATTTACCAGAACCATTTGGCCCAGATATGACAGTAAACCCCCCCAGTAAAGGAACTTGGGTGGTGCCACCAAAGGACTTGAAGTTGGTAAGTTCCACGCGCTTTACATGAACCATAGGCGCTGGGTAGCAGGGTTAATGAAGTAAAAGTGTAGCAAGGAAATATAGATTGTCTACTAGTTGAGCCAGATAATTTAGGATTTATTGAACCACTCCGGCGTACAGAACGCACAAAGAGTCAGGAGAGTTTAGCAGTACTGTTAAATAATTGGTATATTTTTACTCATTTATCGTTATCCGTAGTTTAGTCAGCAAAATATTGAAGCATCCGCTGATCATGCTTTTCTTGAACATTTGTACTAGCGTTAATATACCAGCCTTAGAGGCTGTTTGAAAAATTAAGTTTTACAAGCAATAAAATTTTATAAAATAATTGTCGGCTTATCTTATGTGCAAATTGGAGTCACAAAATTCAGGAAGAACAGCGACTTAATCCCCCGCCAATTGTCGCCAAGTTGATAAAATTTAAAGCTGAAAGAGAAGCCATGAAAAGCAAAGTTTCAGTAATATGTAAACCCAAATTACCAATTATTTTGACTTTTGTACAGACGCGATTAATCGCGTCTCTGCGACTCTTAACCAAAAATATAAAATTCACTAAATAGTTAATTTTTCTCTTCTTTCGTAGGCGTAGGTTGAGGTTTGGTATCAGATGTAGCTTGTAATCCTTTTAGCTGTGATTGTGCATCTTTATAAGCATCTTGATCGCCTTTCTGCTTAAATAATTTTGCGGCTTGCTGAAAATCTGCGATCGCTCCTTTTTTCTCCCCCAGTTTCGCCCGCAGTAAACCCCGATTATAATAGGCTAAAGCATAGCGAGAATTGACTGCGATCGCTTTGGTGTAATTTGCAAGTGCTACTTTTTTATTTCCCCATTCAAGATAAGCATTACCCCGGTTATTATAAGCAACTGCATTTTTAGAATCTAGTTGAATTGCTTGGTTGTAATCTGCAATTGCGCCTTGATAATTTCCCAGGGAAAAGCGATGCATTCCTCTATGGAGATATGCTACAGCTAATTTGGGATTTAGTTCGATAACTTTGTTGTAATCTTCAGTTGCTTCTAAATTTTTGCCCAAATCGCTATAAACATCTCCCCGATTTAGATAGGCTTCAAGATATTTCGGATTGATTTCAATGGCGCTATTATAATCCTGAATTGCAGCTTGACTTTGGTGATTTGCAAATAAAGTTAAACCCCGTTGATAATAGGCTTTAGCGTCATGGGGATTGATTTCAATCACTGTATCAAAATCTTGAATTGCAGCTTCTTTGATTTTCAGACGACGGCGAACAATACCCCGTTGTAAGTAGGCTTCGCTATACTTGGGGTTAAATGCGATCGCTTTACTAAAATCTGTGATTGCTGCTGCATAATCTTTCAATTCTACACGCGCTAAACCCCGTCCATAGTAAGTATAAGGATTTTTGGCATTCAGTTTAATTGCTTGATTAAAATCTGCGATCGCTTGTTTATATTTACCTAATTCATATAAAGAAAAACCTCGGTCATAATAAGCATTATCATCACGCCGATTTAGCTGAATTGCTTTGCTAGAATCTGCTTGAGCTTTTTGGTAGTCTCCTAATCGATAAAAAGCATCGCCTCGCCGATTATAAGCTTGTGCATTTCGCGGATTTAATGTAATTACCTGAGTCAAATCTTTAACAGCTTCTTGGAATTCACCTCGCTCATATTTTTCTATTCCTTGCAGGTATAATAATTTGGCATCACCCGCAGGTTTGGAAGTTAGTGAAAACCATGTAGCAGCACCAACTGTAATCAAGCTAGCTATGCCTGCAACAATTAACCAAGGCTTGGGAACTGTCCGCTTTTGAGTGCCATTTTGTAAGTGCTTGAGGTCATTTAATACTTCGATAGCAGACTGATAGCGTTTCCGGTAATCAAAACGCACCATTTTATCAATAATTCTGGCTAAACCTTTGTTGACTTGAGGAATTTTATCACGCCAAACTATTTCACCTGTTAGCAAATTTTTGTGCTTTGGTAATATAGCTATTTCATTGTCTGTTAAACCAATGAGAGATGCGATCGCTATCATACCTAAAGCATATATATCGCTGTTAGGTTGCGTATTACCTTGCAATTGCTCTATAGGTATATATTCAAGATTACCAACAATATTAGCGACGATTTCTTTAATAGAACCAAAATCAATCAACACCAACTTATTATCTGACTCGCGGCGAATAATATTTGCGGGTTTAATATCCTGATGACTGATATCGTGACTATGGATAAATACCAAGATTTCTAATATCTCTGTTACGAGATGAATAACTTGCTCTTCTTCCAATGGAATCCCTAAAAGGATTTCCTCAGTTAAGGGTTTACCAGGAATAAATTCTTGCACTAAATAAAAATCTTCATTTTCTTCAAAATAACTAACTAACTGCTGAATTTGATCGTGCTTTTGACCTAGTTTTTCTAAAGTTGCTGCCTCACGTGTAAAAAAGCGTCGCAGAATTTTAATATCTTGAGGATTTTTGTTGGCAGGTTGTAGTTGCTTCAAGATAAATTGACTGTTAGGAAGGTTTATATCTTCAACCAAATAGGTTTGTGTCAATTCCCCTGTATTTAGAACCGCCAAGATTCGGTAATGTGCATCCAGAAGGTGACTATGCATGAAAATAAATATAGTTTTATCCGGAGTGATTTGATTATAGCTTGCGTATTATTACTGATGTAAAATTATTTAGTTAGATAAAAATATGCAACAGTTTATTGCCGACTATAGGCAGTAGGGTACGTTATGCCGTAAGCCAACGCCCCGCTAATAATATCAAAGTTGGCGTGTTAAAGAAATCACTGTCTTGAAAAGAGGGGCTAGAGAGAGCAACTACGTGCCCATAGCGCCTCCTTCAAGAGAAACAGTCCGATTTTCTCTCAAAGACAAAGGCTATTACCAAGGGGTTGCACCCCGTTGTAGCACCTGCTGTCAGCAAGAGGAAAAGGGGCAGGGGGTTCTGAGCAAGGGGAAAGGCCAGATAAAAAAATAATCAATCGGAGCCACTGCAGTCTTGTCCCAAGGGGAGACGCTAAAAGCGATAGTGCAGCGTAAAGCCTTCTCTGTGAGAGGCTGCGCCAACGGCATAGCTTCGCTTAGAGAGAGTCCGCGAGCGTCTGGGGTTTCCCCAAGTTGAGCAAGTGGCGTGAGATCCCCCGCAAACGCCTGGCTCGAATTGAGCAAACTGCCTGTGAAGCAGAGGAAGAAGAATACAATTATGGACTTCGCTCAGCAAAATGGATAATTATTTATAATCGTTTTTTTATTAATGCTGTGATGTACTGGTATGTAATACCAATTTTAAAAAAGAGTGCGACAGATACATAGACCTAAAGCCTTGTCCTGTCTTGATTCTTAATTTTGAATTAATATAACCCCTAGCCCTTTTTATCAATTATGAGTGTGTGCAGTTAATGAGGGCTACTGAGCGCTATGGGACAAACTGCTAAATATAAGTAAATATAGAAAATACAGAGTAAAAAATTATAATTTCTTACTCTGTATTTACCTATGTATCTGCACCCTCAAGATTCGTGATGCCCTTTGCTTTATTTCACATAATTTTAGATTTTTTTTAAGAGCATTTCCATCTGTCTTACGATAGGTTTAAAGCCATAAGATTGTCTGTAATATTCTATTTTTTTCAGTGGCTAGTCTCTACCAATGCTACCAGTTTTAACTCATCAAAACAATGATAATACAAGAGATTCAGCTGGTTGTATTTACTACCTGTTGCGCTTAAATAGGAAAATACCAGCTTAAAAATTTTGCTACATATTTGTAACTAATTTGTCAAATATATTCATCGGTTTTGATACCCGAACCTACTTGTATAGAAAGGAAACACAGAAGCGAGGACATGAATAAAGATATACCGATTTTTTCCAAATTTAAATAGTATTGCTATATAAAATTTATCCAAAAATTATATTTTATACATCATTGAAATCATTATATTTAATATACAACAATAAACTTCGCTATTATAAAACTCTAGCTAGTATAAAAATGCTTAATTATAAAATTAAGAAATGCGTATACTCAGCCTTACAACAATTTGTAATGCGTACTTTATGGACTACGTACTTTACTAGCATCGCTAGAGGCACAAAAATATTGTGTTTTAATACATAACATTTACATAAAATTGACTATTACTTATTTTTAAATTGCTCGTCTACAGGAATCTGATAGCCATTAGCAAGACGATTAGTTGTATTAGCTGTAGCAACGATCGCTAACAGTTCACCAAACATCGTATCAGTCATGCCCTTGGCACGTCCTGATGCTGTATGTGATGCAATACAATAATCACAGCCATTGGTCACGCTGACAGCAATATAAATTAGTTCACGCATCAATGGATCAATCTCCCCTGGACTGGTCATGACTTCCTTGACAGTTTGCCAGGTGCGTTGCAGGGTAGGGGGATGATTAGCGATCGCTTTCCAAAAATTGTTGATATATTCAGTCTGGCGTGTAGCGCGGATGTCATCATATACCGCCCGCACTTCATCGCTGGCTTGTTCGTATTCTATTAAATTAGTCATTTGTCATTTGTCATTTGTCATTTGTCCCCTCATCCCCCTCATCCCCCCAATCCCCAGTCCCCAATCCCCAGTCCCCAACTTAAGCAGGAGTACTTTCTACAAGCTGGTTTTCTTGACGCAAATAGGCTTGAATGAAAGCGTCAAGGTCGCCGTTCATCACATCAGTAATGGCTGTTGTTTCTGTGTTAGTACGCAAATCCTTAACCATCTGGTAGGGGTGAAATACATAGTTACGGATTTGGTTACCCCAAGAAGCTTCCACCATATCACCACGAATTTCGGCAATTTCTTGGGCGCGTTGTTCTCGTGCAATCACTAACAACTTAGCTTTAAGACGGGTGAGTGCTTTCTCTTTATTTTGTAATTGCGATCGCTCTTCTGTACAACGCACAGCTATACCAGTAGGGATATGAACAACGCGTACTGCTGTTTCTACTTTGTTGACGTTCTGTCCACCTTTACCACCAGCACGAGATGTAGTAATTTCTAAATCTTTATCTGGAATATCTAGCTGTACAGAACTATCTATTTGTGGCATAACTTCCACCCCAGCGAAACTGGTTTGGCGTTTACCGTTGGCGTTAAATGGCGAAATCCGCACTAACCGATGTGTACCAGTTTCCGATCGCAAATAACCATAGGCGTAGCGACCGGTAATTTCTAAGGTAGCCGATTTAATACCAGCTTCATCACCTTCTGACTCTTCAGCTAATGCGACCTTGTAACCGTGGGCTTCTGCCCAACGGGTATACATCCGCATCAGCATAAATGCCCAGTCTTGAGCATCTGTACCACCAGCACCAGCGTTAATTGTCAACACCGCCCCTTTATCGTCGTAGGGGCCAGAAAGTAATTGTTGTAACTCCCACTGATCGAGTTCGCTATTGAGTTTGGTAATAGTAGATTCCGCTTCTTGCAACAGCGATTCGTCAGTTTCTAACTCCAACAACTCAACCACAGCCTTGGTATCTTCCAGATTAGTTTGCCACTGATGATACTGCTCAAGGTGGGCTTTCAGGTCGTTGAGTTCTTGTAGAGTTTCTTGGGCTGTGGTTTGGTCGTCCCAAAATTCTGGCTGGGCGGAAATTTGTTCTAAATCTTGAATTTTGGCAGTCAGTGCAGGTACGTCAAAGATAGTCCTGGGTTTTACCCAGGCGGTAAGACAACGTTTCGATTTCGCGTTTGAGTTCTAAGACATCCATAGTGCTTACTAAAGATAAAGCGCTCCCGATGGTGAGGAACTTGCCTTTAATTCTATTTGCCTTTTTGATTTTAGCTGTAGTTGAGCAAGTTCTCTCTTTGTATTTGTAGAAGTTGCAAAAATCAATTGTGGGTGGAGAAGGATAGCAGCCTGCCAACTTATCTTCTTCATGCCCAAAAACTTCATTCCCTTGTGGGTGGAGTTTTTTATCAATGCTTCTAATTTGACATGTGTATATACTTACATTCTTTAGTAGTTTTTTAAATTATGTAAACTGCTAAATTTTGAGCATCTATGTGAAAACCCTTATGTTTATTACCTTACAACTGCTATTTAGCCAGAAAAATTCAGTATTTTCCGAATTGTTTAAGTTTTTATTCCGGACTTACACACATAACACAGTAGAAGTAGGTTAAGTACTGGTTGATTTAAATGAATACAATAAGTTTGTATTTATGTAAATAAAGCGACCGAATAGAATACGAATATCTCCGTACTTGTATTTTATTCAACTTTTGTACTGCCAATAATACTACGCTAAGCTACACGGATGAAAATGAGCGCTGGACATTGCTTACGAAAGGCACTTTCTAAGGGGTCCATTATTCCTTTTATTGGTATTTACGATGTGTTCTCAGCATCCATTGCTGGAAAACATTTCGACGGCATTTTTATTAGCGGTTTTGGGTTTGCTGCTAGTTACTATGGACTACCTGATATTGGGTTTATTGCTTGGTCTGATATTGTGAACTTTGTCCAACGAGTCCGAACTATTCTGCCTACCCACCATATCATCGTTGATATTGATGACGGTTATACAGACCCTGAGGTTGCTTGTCATGTGGTGCATCTGTTGGAATCAATCGGAGCTTCTGGGGTAGTTCTCGAAGACCAACGTAGACCTCGACGGTGTGGACACTTCGATGGCAAACAGTTGATGGAATTGGAGACATTCATAGAAAAGTTGCAGAAGGTTCTGGCAACTAGGCAGGAATTGTTCGTTGTAGCCCGTACAGATGCTAGCGAAGTTGACGAAATTCTCACTAGAACTAAGGCTTTTGCTGCAGCTGGGGCTGATGCTGTTTTAGCTGATGGACTGACGGATCTCAATGTCTTGAAACTTCTCAAAGCAGAGCAGTCGAAGCCTCTAATGTTTAATCAAATTGCCGGCGGCAAATCTCCACCTTGTAGCTTGGAAGATTTAGAGCGTTTGGGAGTATCGTTGGTCAACTATAGTACCCCATGTTTGTTTGCAGCCCAATCTGCTATTCATGACACGATGCAGCTGTTGAAAGAGCAGAATGGCTTATTGCTCAAAGAAAAAGTAGGTGTTCAACAATGCACACAACTCTTGAATCAAAACCTGATGAATCGTAGATGAACCACATTTGATTTGTTGGTTCTCTGAACAGTACTTGAGTCATTTTGCTAACAGTTATGTTGCTTCAGATGAGATTCTGAATAATTTTGTCATTCAAACTTAGTGGAAACTAGAGAACTTTATTGCAATGAGTAGACTACTAATAAGCACTTCACAAAGGTTAACAACAATTGAGGATTTGATCGCAGCTGCTGTTGAACAAAATCCGAATGGCATTGCGATCGCATCTCCTGGTCGTTTACCCATAACCTATGGTCGGTTATACTCTCACATTCAAGACACGATTAAAACCTTGAATTCAAAAGGGTTAGGTCGGAACGATCGCATTGCAATAGTTCTGCCAAATGGCTCTGATATGGCAACGGCTTTTTTAGGGGTTGCGGCTTGTGCCACTAGCGCACCTCTCAATCCTGCCTATAGTGCTTCTGAATTTGACTTTTATTTGGGTGATTTGAATGCAAAAGCCCTGATTGTGCAATCAGGGATAGATTCACCTGCAAAAGAAGTCGCTGTGGCGCATAATATCCCCATCATTGAATTGATTCCTCAGCAAGAGTCCGGAATTTTTCATTTAATAGGCGATACAAAATTGCAGAGAGTAGATCGCGCTGTCACTAGTAGTGAAGATATTGCCCTCGTTCTGCATACTTCAGGAACCACTTCCCGACCCAAAATTGTGCCACTAACACAAGCTAATTTGTGTACTTCAGCAGAAAATATCAAAAAGGCACTGGATTTAAGACAAAGCGATCGCTGCTTGAATGTCATGCCACTTTTTCACATTCATGGACTGATTGCTGCAGTTCTTTCCTCCTTAGCATCTGGAGGTAATGTTGTCTGCACTTCAGGCTTTGATGCTGCCAAGTTTTTTGAGTGGATAGAACTCTTTGAACCAACCTGGTATACTGCCGTCCCTACAATGCACCAAGCAGTTTTAGGAGAAGTTGAAACTAACCACAAAATTATCAAAGAATGTCCACTGCGATTGATTCGTTCTTCCTCTTCGGCATTGCCACCACAGGTCATGGAGGGTTTAGAACGGGCGTTTAGTGTTCCCGTGATTGAAGCTTACGGTATGACTGAAGCAGCCCACCAAATTGCCTGTAACCCTTTACCACCTCAAAAGCGCAAAGTCTGTTCAGTTGGCATTACCGCTGGTCCAGAGATTGCCATTATGGATGAAGTGGGAAATTTGCTAGCAATTGATGAGATCGGAGAGATTGTTATCCGAGGCAATAATGTGACAAAGGGTTATGAAAGCAATCCACAAGCAAATTCCAATGCCTTTACGAATAGGTGGTTTAGAACTGGGGATCAAGGCTACATAGATAGCGATGGTTATCTATTCATCACAGGTAGGCTGAAAGAACTCATCAATCGGGGAGGTGAAAAAATTTCCCCACGTGAAATTGATGAAGTACTATTAGACCATCCAGGGGTAGCACAAGTAGTATGCTTTGCAGTTCCCCATCCTACCCTCGGTGAGAATGTTGCAGCAGCGATTGTTTTGCATCAGAATGTCACTGTTACTGAAAGGGAAATCTATGAATTTGCAGCCAAGAGACTGGCTGATTTCAAAGTACCAACTCAGGTAGTATTTGTGGAGGAAATTCCTAAAGGTTCTACAGGGAAAGTACAACGCATAGGTTTAGCAGACAAGCTGGCAAGCAAATTGAAAGCAGCTTTTGTTGCACCTACAACACAGATAGAAAAGGTACTGACAGAAATATGGGCTGAGGTTCTTGGTGTTGAAGAGGTAGGAATTCAGGATAACTTCTTTGCGTTAGGCGGTGACTCATTGAGAGCCACTCAAATTATGTTGCGTCTGAAAGCATCTTTCCAAGTAGATTTACCCCTAGGTACCCTCTTCCAAGCACCAACAATTGAGCAATTGGCCAAATTTTTACACTCTCCTCAAGAATGCTCATACCCTTGGTACTCACTCGTACCTATTCAACCATCTGGTTTCCGCCCTCCTCTGTTCGGGATTCATATACTTGGCTATAAACATTTAGCTAATTATTTAGGACTGGAGCAACCAATTTATGGACTACGTTATGGGTTAGCCGGAAGCACCACAGATCACAAACCCACTCTCCCTAGTCGAATTGAAGATTTAGCTGCTCACTACATAGAAGAAATGCGAACTTTCCAGCCTGAAGGTCCCTATTTTCTCATGGGCCTTTGTTTTGGAGGAGAAGTGGCGTTCGAGATGGCTCAACAGTTAATTGCACAGAGGCAAGAAGTAGCTTTACTAGTTTTGTTTGATTCCCATCTCAGTATAAATATTAGAGAAAGAAAACTCTTACCACTCCAGCATCAAATTTCTAATCTATTAAGGGTTGGCTCCACCGAATTTATCAAGAGGGTGAAAGGTCAGATTTCCATCATGCTTCATAGAGTTAAATATCACTATCAAGAGGAAAAATACGAATATACGCCCAATAGCTATGGTCCTATAGGCGATAGGGAGTTCTTTGAAACTTATACTCCAAAATCTTATTTGGGCAAAGTGACTTTTTTTAAAGCAATGGATGGTGAAAACGAAAAATTGTTGTCTATCCGGTATAGCTATGACAATATTAAGTGCACATTGAGCAAGTTTATAATTGGAGAACTAGATTATTGTGAGATTCCTAGCGATCACTTTAATATTCTAGAGGAACCCCATGTCCAGTTAGTTGCAGAAAAATTGAAGGATTGTCTAAATGTAATAGACAACAAGCATCCGTAAGTCAATGTGATCGCGCTTTTGTTAAAGAGAGAGTAGAAAATAGGGATAGTTCTAGCTTTAAGACTAGCTTTCAAATAACTTTAACCTGCTTACTAGAACTATCCGGCAATACTAGCAAGTAAGAAGCAAAAGCCAAGCCTATTTGCTCACGCCAGGGTTTGATGTTGCTGTTGCAGATAAGCTTTGATAAACAAATCAATTTCGCCATTCAAAACCTCCGTTGCAGCTGTTGTTTCTACTTGGGTACGCAAATCCTTGACCCTGGTATAGGGATGCAAGATATATTCATGCATGGGCTTTTTGAATAGAGATTTGATTTTGCCAGATTGAAGATCAGAAATATTCTGAACACCTTGGGCTTGCATGAAAGCCCATAGCTTACTTTTAAAAATAGCTAAGGCTTGCTCTTGGTTTTGCAGTTGATTACGTTCTTGGTCACACAAGACAGTAATTCCTGTAGGAATATGAAAAACTTGTACCCACGTTTGTGGGCAGTTGACATTTCCACTCTGCCAACATTTAGTTATATCTAAATCCTTTTCTAGAATCTCTAACTCAAAAGATTTATCTAAAATGGGGCTAACTTCTACAATTGCTTTGCAAGTGAGTCGCTTACCATTACCATTTTGGGGAGAAATCCTAACTATTTTTACATGAGTTCCTTGTTCTGATTTGAGGTAGCCTTATGCGTAAAGACCTGTAATTTCTGGGGTAGCGGACTTAATTCCAGCTACATCTTTGCAAGATTCTGCGACTAGATATACTTTGTAATTGTGGCTATTTGCCCAACGATCGTACATTCTAAACAAAATCGAAGCCCAATCTTCGGCATCTATTCCACCAACCCCGGCAGTAATAGTAAGATATGCGCTCTTTTTGTCGTAATATTCAACTAGTAACTGTTGTATTTCTAGTGTTTTAAGTTCTTGTTAAAGCTGGATCAGCTTAGTTTGCGCCTCATGCAATAATTGCTCATCGGCAGAGTATTCTAACAGTTCTAGAGCAGCTTTGATATCTCCTAGAAGTGAATGCGATCGCTGATATTTTCTCTTTTTGGCGTTGAGAGATTCAATCTCTCGAACTGTTGGATAGGCAATAAAGCTATTTTCCCAAAAATTAGACTGAGAAATTATTTTATCTAATTCTTGAATTCTTGCAGTTATTTCTCCCAGGTTAAAGACAATCTTCTGCTTTGCTCAGAATATTCGACAACCTTTCTACTTCAAGTTTGATTTGAGAGAGTTCCAGCATAGCTTTGCTCACTTATCGGCTGACAACTTACTACATATTGTATTACAAAAGTTCTTTGTTGAAGATGTCATCCAAATTAAAAAACCGTGGTTGTTGAGGTTAAACCACGGCGATAATTTATAAAACTTTACTTTTCTCTATGTACCTATAGGCGCTTAATCACGGCCATTTAAGGCAATTAGCAACCGCAAAATAAAAATGAATAGGTTGATGTAGGTGAGGTACATAGACAAAGCCGCAGGCAAGTACTGATCGTTGCGATAAGTACGTGGCAAGATGTAGAAATCAACTACAGATGCCCCAGCGAACAAAAATACACCTAAACCAGAAATGGCAATTTCTAGCCATGTTGGTGTATAGACACCGAACAAAGCAAACACAAATTGAGTTAAACAGACAACTACTAAGGCAATGATGCCGAGAGAGATGGTTTTTGTTAAAGCCATCCCGTCTTGTTCCGAAAGATTGGAACCAATTTGGCGGGCGACAATAAAAGTAACACCACAACCAAGGGCAGCTAAACCAATGCCTTGAATGCCGACACCTTGAGTTCTCAAGGCAACAAACACTAAGCCACTGAGAGTATATCCAGTTAAGAGGCTATAGGTAGCCAATAGTGGTAGCGCCAAACCCTTGTTGCCTTTTTCAGCAACATTTTGCGCCACAAAGAACAAAATTAGCTCTAGAATTACCGCACCAATGAAGGTGGGGAAGAAAATTCCGGGATTAGTACGGATAACTCCCAAACCACCGTAGGTACCCAGTGCTGTGAGTACAAGACCGCCACCAACATAAGGAAGGGCATTGGCAATTACATTAGGGCCAACGAGGGCTTGAGTTCTAGCGTCCCGAATGGCATCACGAAAATTGCTGGTATTGCTCATATTTAAAAACGTGTTTTACAGATAAACATTCTGCCTTACTCTCATTTTTACCAATATCTGCGGCTAGTAACCAGGGAGTACGGCTAGATAAATTATGTTTTTTGATGTATTTATCAAATTCAGAACGATACTTTTGTGCTTAAAAAATCTTATTCTTGAGTTTTTGGAGACTCTACAGTATCGTTCCTACTGATAGAGAATTCTTGGTTGTTACTGCCCCAGGGTAAGGATCGGTAGAATTTAGTCAGTAAATTAGAAACAGCCAAAATAGTGCGATTGAGATCACTTCTATATGTCCAGCAATCTCCGCAAATGCTGGTATGGTTAGTTCTGATAGCAGGATGGGTAATCTAAATTTTTAGATAGGTTGGCAGTATTTTTTTCCCATTCAACTCAGCAAGCAAGATACTCGTTGAGAAATGTATGTATTTTTAAGCAGAAATATTTAAGGTGTGTTGCCAGAACTCAAAATAATGAGCTTCTGCAAATTGTTGTGGAGAAAACTACTTTTACCAACAACATAGATCAATAAAAAATCATGCGTGTAAATACTGAATTCAAGCTTCGAGACCCTGATAAGTTCAGTATAACGACGATGGTTTATTCAGTCTCGTCTAAGGAAAATAATGACAGCTTTGATAACAATATACGCAACTCCATTTCTTCAGAAAAAGGAGTTACAACAAAGGAATTTTTATATGGCAGCAAGTGAGTCCTCTGTGCGAATAGATGGTATAGAGCTATTACACTTATACCACCAGAATCCTTCTATTAAACTTCGTAATCAACTTGTACAACTACATACTGGTTTAGTACGGAAGATGGCTCACAAATTTAGCCATCAATGTAATGAACCTTATGAAGATTTAGAACAAATCGGTTATTTTGGTTTGATTAGAGCCATTGAACGTTTTGATCCCAGCCAAGGATATGCGTTTAGTTCCTTCGCTGTACCATATATTCGCGGTGAGATGCTGCATTTTTTACGCGATCGCAGTACTCTATTAAAAATTCCTCGGCGTTGGCAAGAATTATATAATGAGGGGCAAAAGGTTCGCAAAGAATTATCAATTGCTTTAGGTCGCCCTCCTAAAGATTCTGAAATTGCTAAACAGCTGCATGTTTCTGTCCAAGAATGGCAAGAAACTAAATTAGCTGCTCAAAATCGGATGCCTTTAAGTTTAGATGCTACAGCAGTTCATTATGTTGATTGTCAAATAACTTTAGGTGAAGCCCTTCCTTGTCCTCGTTCTAGTGCACTTCAGCAACAAGAAGAAGAACGCCAACAACTACAAGGTGCTATCAGTTTATTAGAAGAAAAGCCACGCATGGCAGTTGAATTAGTATTCTTAAAAGAACTTTCCCGTAAAGATGCAGCTAAAAATATTGGTACCAGCCCGATGACAGTAACGCGATATCTGCAAAAGGGAATTCAAGATTTAATTTGCTATTTGCAACCGCAGCCTGTAGCTAGTGGGTCATAGTCAGTGCTCAAAAGTCTATAGTTGAAAGTTAATGAACTTTTGACTCTTGACCCTTGACCCTCAACTCTAAACTAATTACCTAGATTTTAAATCCGCGATTGCACCTTTAGTCATAGCAGCAATCGCTTTATCGGTCGCTTTCGGCAAATGATAATATTTACCTCCGGCTGTTTGCGCTAATTCTTTGGCAAAGCCAGTGGAAACAAATTTACTCTCCGTATCAATTACTAACAGCTGTATTCCCAAAGCGCGAATTCTCGCTGCAATTTCTAACAATTCGCTTTTGATATCTGGCTTTTCTCCTGGTTCCTGTGGTTCACCCAAGGAACGGGCTAAGGGTATATTACCCCGGCCATCGGTAATGGCTACAACCACAACTTGCCCAATATCTCCACTCATTTGAGCATTTAACCCAACGCGTACAGCTTGGGTTAAACCATGCGCTAAGGGTGAACCGCCACCACAAGGTAGTCTTTCCAAACGGTTACGTGCTAAAGCAATGGAACGAGTAGGAGGTAATAATACCTCTGCTTGTTCGCCACGGAAAGGAATTAAGGCTATTTGGTCACGGTTTTGGTATGCTTCGGTCAAAAGTTGCATCACCGCACCTTTAGCTGATTGCATCCGGTTGAGGGCCATGGAGCCAGAAGCATCTACTACAAATACTACCAACGCCCCGGCTTTGCGTACTAACCGCTTGGCGCGGATGTCTCCCTGTTCAACTATGACTTTGCGATCGGGGTGCCTTTCTCTACGTGCTTTTTGATACGGTGCAGCGGCTCTGAGTGTGGCATCTACGGCAATGCGTCTTACCTTGCCCTTGGGCAACATTGGCTTAATGTAGCGTCCTCGGTCTTCCGAGAAGATAATACTGCGACTACCAGACTTACCTTGCCTCTTTGCCATCTGTGTAAAATAAAGCACAGTATCATCAAGGATCACCCCTTCCGGATCGAAGATAAATTCTTCGGGGATGCTGGGTGGTTCTTGTTGTTCTTGTTCCTCTGGTTCCTGTTCTTCTTCTTGTTCGTCTTGTTCAGAGTCGTCTTGATTTTCTGGTGGCTGGGGTGGTGGAGGGGGTGGTGGCGGTGCTTGTTGTTCTGGTGGCGGTGTCTGTACAACTGTGGCGCGGGGGACAATCACCAATTCCACAGCCCGGCGCAAGTCTTCTGCGTTGACTGTGTTGCGTCCTTCCAAAGCCGCAGCCGCTTTCGCAACGCGCACCGCAAACAACTCAGCGCGGTGTCCTTGAACGCCGCCACGAATGGCTTCGTTTACCAAGTAAGCAATTTGATCGTGGGTAATGATGACATCTTTTAACCATTCCCGCGCCAGGATAATTTGAGTTTTTAGTCCGTCTAAGTCTTCGTTATATTGTTCTAGGAACTCTTGGGGAGATACAGAATAAGCGATCGCTTGCTCTACTGCTTGTACTCTTTGATCTAAGCCTAATACTCCATCTGCTGAGAGGGCGATCGCAATTCTATCTAGCAAATGCTCCCGTAATGCGCCTTCTTCTGGGTTGTAGGTAGCAATAAACAAAGGTTTGCAGGGATGTTGAAAACTTATCCCTTCCCGTTCAATTTGGTTGCGTCCTTCCGATAATACTGTTAGTAGCTGATTGCTAATTTGGTCATCTAATAAGTTGATTTCATCCACATACAGCACACCTCGGTTAGCTGTGGCGAGTAACCCAGGCTGAAATACAGTGTCCCCTTGTTTTACTGACTTTTCCACATCCACAGAACCGAGGAGTCTGTCTTCTGTCACCCCGAGGGGAATTTGCACAAAAGGCGCAGGGACAATTGCAGTGGGGACTTCTTGAATATCTTTATCTGCGTACTCTGCTAAAAGTAGATCGTCCCAATCTTGGGGTTGATTGGGGTCACAGTTACTAAGCGAGTCTTGAACAACTTCAATGGGTGGTAGCAGGGCGTGAATAGCACGCGCCATCACAGATTTTGCCGTACCACGACGGCCTGCGATCGCCACTCCACCCAATCCAGGATCGACTGCTGCTAAGAGTAAAGCTAATTTAATCGCTTCTTGTCCGACTACGGCTGTCAGCGGGAAGGAAGTGACTTTAGGGGTGATAGTAGGCGCAGGCATTGTTTGGCAATATAGCTAGTCTCGGCTTTTAGCATATCAAGCTTCTGGCCCATTTAGAATAAGTGTTGTGACAACTTTCCCCCAGGAGCAAGATTGATGAGTATTGCTCAGGCTAAACGCTTCACTCTAGACGAATACCACAGACTTACAGAGTTAGGTTTTTTCCATGAAGATGACCATATTAAATTAGTCAATGGAGAAATCATCGAAATGGTATCGAAAGGTAAGGCACATGAAACTTGTTTAAGAAAGTTATGGAAAGAACTACCAAAACTTGTGGGGGATAGGGCTAGTAATTTTAAAGTAGCTGAGATTATTGATGCTTTTCGTTTAACTCTCCATGAGTCATCTGGAATATTTGCTAGCTTCCAGGAGCAAGAATGTAGTGATTTATTATCTACCAAGATGTTAAGAAGATATTAGGTATTTTGTATAGTGCGATCGCCGAAAGTAAGTTGTAGATAAATTAATTCAATTACCCTCTTAGATTCACTACCCAGATATTGGCATTTTTTTCGTATTTTAAGATAATAATACTTGTATTTTTCAGCAAAAAGATTATTTTCGTAACCAGATAAAACATTACAATGCACAAGCTTTTAAAATTTCGTAACGAAAACTTGTTACGCTGTGCGCTGACTCACCGTTCTTATGTTCATGAAAATCCAGGCGAAGGCGAACACAACGAACGCTTAGAATTTCTTGGTGATGCTTTACTAAATTATTTAAGCGCGGAGTATCTCTATAATCGTCATCCAGAAAAGGGAGAAGATGAATTAACAAGACGGCGTTCTGCACTAGTAGATGAGAAACAATTAGCAAAGTTTGCTGTTGAAATAGATTTAAACTTAAAGATGCGTTTAGGAAAAGGTGCAATTCGAGATGGTGGCTACCAAAATCCTAATTTACTCAGTAGTACCTTTGAAGCAGTTCTAGCTGCTTATTATTTAGATAACGATTCTAATATTGAAGCAGTACGCGCTATTATCGAACCACTATTTGATTCTGTCCCAGAACAAGTTGTTGTGATTCGTTCTAATGTAGATTCCAAAAATCGCTTTCAAGAATGGGTACAACGCAATGTTAGTCCGACTCCTCCCGTATACGAGACAGTGCAAACAGGTGGTTTAGCTCATGCGCCAGAGTTTTTAGCTAAAGTTTTTGTAGAGGGAAAAGAGTATGGAGAAGGTAAGGGAAGTAACAAAAAAGAAGCTGCAAAAGCTGCGGCGGAAGATGCATTGGCTAAATTAAAAGCACAAGGATTGTTGTAAACATAATTTTTGATTAGTGCATAGATACAAAATTATCTTTTGTGTTTAAGAAAATTGGTGAGAAAATTATATTTATCTGGAAATATTAATTTTGTATTGGTGCGTTGTGCTGCGCGACAACACACCCTACTTATCTATGCAGGAAATCAAATTTTTTACATTTTCAATTGCAAAGGGAAAGTGACAGAAAAAGTTGAACCAACCCCAATCTCTGAAACTAAATTAATCTCACCTTGCAATAGTTTTACCAGTCGCGCCACGATTGCTAACCCTAAACCAGTACTTCCGGGAACGTAAGAATTATTACTACAACCAACACGAAAGTAAGGTTCAAATATCTGAATTTGATTTTCTGGTGCAATGCCAATTCCTGTATCCTTAACTGCGATCGCCCATTTTTGATCGTCCAATACCTCACAGCTTATATCAATGCTGCCAGACTCTGTATAGCGAATGGCATTACTAATAAGATTTATAATAATTTGTTGTAGTTTTACTGGATCTGTGAATATTTGTTGAGGAGCGTTTTGACAATTAACAATAATTGGTAACTTTTTTTCCCTGGCTAAAGGCTCCAACATTTCCAGAACATTGTTGATTAATTCGCTCACATTAATCAATTCTGGTTCCGGTTGTACCTTCCCTGCGTCGTAGCGTGATATTTCTAAAATATCGTTGATGAGGCGCAGTAAATGTCTACCATTACGTAGAACTCTTTCGATATGTTCTACATTTACATGGTGATCATTTACCTTAGGTTGCTGTCTTTGTTGACGTAAAAATAAATCTGAATAACCAATAATTGAGGCTAAAGGACTTTTCAATTCGTGAGCTAATTGAGCAAGATAATCTTGATTAGCATTTACTAAACGATTGAGTTCCTCGTTATGCAGCATCAGGGAATTATAGAGCTGTTGTAATTCTCGCAACCGTTCTTCAAAATAACTATTAAAACACCGCGCGATCGCTTCATCAATCACAGTATCAATCAACCGCATCGCCCGCACGATTGCTGTCGGTGTTCCCTGTAATAAATTTGTTTCTATTGTTTCAAATATTACCCTTCTCAGCAGATGATATTCCCGGGCAATTTCTCCCGGATCAAAGCCTTGTTCAGCTCGCAAAACTCCATGCTGCCAACTAGCCACAACAATTGATTTTACATCATTACCCTGGGATTTTGACAGTACTGTTACCATTGCTTTGATGACATCAGGCAGATGATTTTTGATTGCTGTATAAGATAAATCATCCGCACTTTCAATATGTTGATCTTTCCGTACCTCTATTACCCATTTTTGGAGGATACTTTCACTTTTTTCAGCCAGTACTTGACTAAAATCCATTCTTTTAAATTCTGTAAATAGACAGATGAGTAAAATTCTATATCCACTAAGTTTAACAAGTGCCGCCTTGAGTTAGGGTAATTCAAAAAAATACAACTATCAAATGGTATATATTTTTAACCTTTAGCTTCAGTTAACTGCTGTGTTAGCTTGATTAATAACTAACGCTCTTGAATTAATATGTATATTATTTATCACTAAAACTGAAAAATTAATCCAACTCTTAAATACCTTGTTGCTTGATCGCTCCTTCTTTAATGTGCCTTAGCGCACCATAATTCAGCTTAGCAATATGACTATATATATAGATGTAAAATAATACCGAGCTAAGATAATTTCTATGGAATCTCAGTACTTCAAGCGAAAATTTAAATCTATGGACAGATAAATTTACTGATAAATCATGTTATATTGAGCAGACTTAGAGTAAGTCAGCCTAATCTAGTGTATTACAGTATGTGACGCTAGAGCGGAGGAACCAAATTATGGGGCGTATCTCTAAAAGATAAAGTCTAAAGAAGAAAGTTTCATCCTTGATACTTTAAACTTCATCCTTTAACAGAGGGGCATCTCTCAGCCCTAGCCCGTCAGCTAACTTCGTAGGCAATGAGAGGAGACTGAAGAGAAAACATTTTTGTAATCTCATCAGTGTCCAAGGCTGGTACTGCTCGGATTATTGTACCCGTGCTTACATTTGTTGAGGTTGTAAATGCTATTGCAACTAAATTTAGCTGCGATTTTTGCCGTAGCTGGACAAGTAGCTTGGAAAAAAGCTAAACCTGTCCTGGTCAAAGATGTTGTTATCCTGCCCGCTTTAGGATTCTTAGGCATCATCCTTCTGTGGTGGATTGTCGCATTATTCAACCATGAATTAATGCCCACTCCACCAGAAGCACTAGTGGCGAATCTGGATTATATTTTAAACCCTTTCTACGAACGAGGGCCAGGTAACTTAGGTATCGGTTGGTTGTTACTCGCCAGCCTACGCAGAGTACTCCTAGGTTTTCTTTTAGGTGCAATAGTGGCGATTCCCCTAGGCTTTCTGATTGGGATGTCAAAACCCGCAATGTTAGCCTTAAATCCCATCATTCAAATATTTAAACCAGTATCACCATTAGCTTGGCTGCCGATTGCTTTAGCTATCTTCAACTTAGCAGATCCTTCAGCAATTTTCGTAATTTTCATCACCTCCCTATGGCCGACAATTATTAACACCGCCTTAGGAGTTTCTAGTGTTCCCAAAGATTATTTAGATGTCGCCAGAGTCTTAGAAATACCCCGGTGGCGGCGGATTACCAAAATTATTTGGCCTGCCAGCTTACCCTATATTTTTACCGGATTACGAATCAGTTTAGGCATTGCTTGGCTGGTAATTGTCGCCGTAGAAATGCTCACCGGCGGTATCGGTATCGGCTTCTTTGTCTGGGATGAATGGAGCCGTTTAAATTTGAGTTCAGTGTTTCTTGCCGTCTTTGTAATTGGCGTAACTGGATTAATTCTTGATTACGCCGTCGGCAAAATTCAAGAATTAGTAACCCGTCGCCCTACAGTTGCTAAATAATTCACTTTTTTCACGCAAACAGCTTCAATATTTTCTTACCTTTGCGTGAGCTAATTTCCCCCTATTAATCTTGGCTGGAGCCACTTCAATGGCTGATCATAACTGGAATCGACGCGATTTTCTCTTAGGAATGGGAGCAACAACCGCCTCAATGGCGCTGTCCTCCTGTGCTATCAAAGGTAATACTGGCGCTCAAGGACTAAGCGAAGAAGCCTTAGCAATAGAACCAGTAGTTAGATCACAAGACTTAGAAAAACCGGATATTACTGTTGGCTACGTACCTGTAAATGATTGTGCCCCATTTGCGATCGCCTGGAAAAAAGGCCTCTTCCGCAAATATGGTTTAAACGTCAAACTCAACCGCGAAGCTAGTTGGGCAACCTCCCGCGACGGCTTGATATTTGGTCGCTTGGATGCTGCGCCTGTAGTATCTGGTGCAGTCACCAACGCCAGAATTGGCGCAGAAGGCGCACGCCATGCCAAATTATGTGCCGCCATGACAATTCACCGCCACGGTAACGCCATGACGATGAACAAAGCCATGTGGGATTTTGGGCTACGTCCTTGGTATGAATACCAAGAAAAATATGGCGATGGTGCTTTAGAAGCCTTTGGTAGAGATTTTCGTGGTTACTTTGACAAACAGCCTCCAGAACGCAAAGTTTGGGCAGTAGTGCTGAGTTCTGCCATCTACGAATACTTTGTGCGTTATATTTCCGCTGCGGCTGGTGTCGATCCGCTCAAAGAGTTTCGCGTCATCATCGTCCCACCCCCCCAGATGGTAACCAACGTGCGGATTGGGGCGATGCAAGCCTACATGGTTGCTGAACCTTGGAATACTCGAGCAATTACAGGTAACGAAGGTGTTGGCTTTACTTTCGCCCAAGGTAAAGAAGTCTGGCTGGGACACCCAGATAGGTTATTGGGAGTGATGGAATCATTCATCGACGACTATCCCAAAACCTATCGTTCCTTAGTTAAGGCGATGATTGAAGCCTGTCAGTATTGCAGCAAACCAGAAAACCGCCAAGAAGTTGCCGAACTAATTACAGATCGCTCCTTCACTGGTGCAAAACCTAAAAAACCAGGTGCCCTAATTACCAAATTTACAGGGCCAGCAATTCTCGGCAATTACAACTATGGTGGATTTGATGGCAAAGACCGCACCATTCAAGCTGCTGATAATACTATTTTCTTCGATATTCCTGACAATCTTCCCAAACAGCCAGGAGAACACTCAACATTCTTATGGAGATCCAGAAGTATTTGGTTGATGACACAAGCAGCGCGTTGGGGACAAATTAAAGAATTTCCCAAAGATGCAGAAGAATTAGCCGAAAAAGGTTGGCAAACAGACCTTTATCGGGAGATAGCTTCGGAAATGGGGATTGAATGCCCTAAAGATGATTACAAAGTTGAACCACCAGAAGTATTTATAGATAAAAAAGGTTTTGACCCCAGCGATCCTGTGGGCTACTTAAATAGTTTTGCAATTAGGGCTAACGCTCCCACTCGCTTTTTTATGTCTTAATTCCCCAGTCGCAATATTGACTAACGACTAAATTACTAGGAGCATTTGATGATGAAATCTACCTCATTACCTATCAATACCCACAACGAAGTTATGCCCCGCACTGGATTTCTAGAAATTGAAAATTTAGTCAAGTCTTATCCGACACCAGATAAAGGTAATTTTGTGGTTTTAGATGGTGTGAATCTTACGATTGGTGAAGATGAATATATTTCTGTAATTGGTCACTCTGGTTGTGGTAAATCAACTTTGTTAAAAATTGTAGCGGGATTAGAAAAAGCCACTTCTGGATCGGTACGGCTAGATGGTAAAGAAATCCGTCAGCCAGGTGCTGAAAGGATGATGGTATTTCAAAATTATTCGCTTTTACCTTGGTTAACAGTACGAGAAAATATCCGTTTAGCAGTAGATGAAGTGCTAAAAAATGCCACTCGTGCAGAGAAAATTAGCATTGTGAACGAACACTTAGCAATGGTAAACTTAACAGCTGCAGCTGATAAATATCCTGATGAAATTTCAGGAGGAATGAAACAGCGTGTGGGTATTGCTAGAGCTTTAGCAATTCGCCCAAAAATGTTGCTGATGGATGAGCCTTTTGGTGCGTTAGATGCGTTAACTCGAGGTAAATTGCAGCGGCAAGTATTGGATATTTGGGAAAAGCATCGCCAAGCCGTAATGATGATTACTCACGATGTAGATGAGGCGATTTATATGTCCGATCGCATCGTATTAATGACTAATGGCCCGGCGGCGACAATCGGAGAAATATTAGAGGTGCCTTTTTCCCATCCACGCGATCGCTCTGCCATGCGAAACTCAAAAGAATATTTTGAACTTCGTAACCACGCCCTGAATTTTCTTGACCGTTATTTTAGCCAAGACGAATAAATTAGATTATCATTCTTAATAGTGGGTAGCCTAATTCAAATTCGTCAAATTTTGGATTTGAAGCGGAGGAACCAATGTTTGGGGCTAATCTTTATGAGAGACACCTTCCAGTCTTAGCCCGTCAGCTAACTCCGTCGGCAGTGGAAGGAACCGCCAAGAACTTTGGCTTTTAGACCAGTTGTTATTGGGGTTTCTTTTACCGATTTTACTTATTAGTCATTAGTTACTAGTCATTGGTGATGGATCTAAACAAATGACATAGGACAAATGATAAAAGACAAAGTTGGTTACCCTGCTTCTCATTAGTAATTTGTTTTATGGGAGAGAAGTTAAGCTGTGAAAATCAAGCCAATGTTAGTGCGCCTACAAAGCACTATAGGTCGAGACGACTTAATTGAACAAATGGTCTTGTTACCAGAACCTGAAAAAAACTCTTCTATAAAAGGTTCTACTACAAAACCAGTCAACTTAATTGTCGCTTATGATGCATCTCCCAAAAGTCATACTGCATTAGATATTGCCTTTTGGATTGCTCATCAAACGCGCTTGGCTACAAACACCCAAGTAACAGTTCAAGCTGTCTATGTGGTAGCAGACAAACTTAAGAGTCAGTATACAGATATCTCTAGCTTTAGTAGAAATCTCACTCCTTTAGAGTGTCCTACAAGCAATGTATCTAAATCTGTGACACCCGTTTTAACTCAACCAAAACTAACAGTTATTGCACCAAATTTACAAGAAAAATCCTTAGCTGTGATCCAACAAGCAGACCAAATTCTATGGCAAGCACGCAGTTTAGCCGAAGAATGGCAAGGTTCCTTTAAATCGCATTTGCGGTTTGGTTCTATTGCTGCCGAACTGAAAAAAGTTGTGGAATTAGAAACTGCTGATATTCTATTTATCGGTTGTAGATCTGTCGAGCATCCTATTATTCGCGCGCTAGGTTCTGATTTTCCCTGTGCTGTTTTAGGTATCCCCAGCGGTATTGAAGAATAAACAAGGGCTATAGAGTTCAGTTTCTCTTCATTTAATTAAGATGTCTCACATTCCAACTTTATTTCTGAAAAGCTCCACATTACGTCTAATTCGCTTCTTTTTCGTTCCCTTTTCCATTTATTGTGTTCCCCGCCTTAGGAGTAATTCACAAATCAAGTAAGGAATGCTAGCTGAAAAAGCCACCTATACTTAGGTGGCTTTTTTCATTATTATGCAAATAATTAGACTTAAGAGAGGGAAAGCGTGGAAAATTGGCAAGCGATCCTGAGCATCATTACTTTTATCACTGTCATTATCTTAATCATGACAGAATGGGTACATCTTACCATTGCTGCGTTTTTAGGGGCATTATTACTAGTTTTTACCAACGTCATGACTTTAGAAGAAGCCGTGAGTTACATCGGCAATAGTCATGGCACACTAGGTTTATTCTTCGGTGTGATGGTACTAGTAAGAGCATTTGAACCTACTAAAATATTTGATTACTTAGCCACACAAATGGTGTTATTGGCTAAAGGTGATGGTAAGCGTCTTCTATTGGGTATTGTGGGGATTACTACCCCAATTTGTGCAGTTTTACCAAATGCTACGACAGTGATGTTATTAGCACCCTTAATTCCACCAATGGCGCAAGAAATAGGAATCAATTTTGTACCTTTATTGATTTTAATGGTATTTGTTGCTAACAGTGCTGGACTACTGACACTTGTAGGCGATCCAGCGACATTTATTGTTGGTGATGCCATTAATATTAGTTTTACAGATTATTTGTTGAAACTCAGCTTAGGTGGAGTCATTGCAGTTGCCACAGTAACAGCTACATTACCATTTTTATTTCGCAAAATTTGGCGGACAAAACTAGAAAATCTTGAACAACTACCACATCCAGAAATTAATCATCCACGTGTTCTCGCTGTGGGTACATTAATTATTGCTTTTGTCCTGTTATTTTTTGTTATTGGCGAATCTTTACCAGTTCCTATTTCCCCTGCGGCTGTGGCTTTGTTAGGTGCAGCTTTAGCTTTACTGCTATCACATCACAGTAAAATCGATTCAGTTAACAACATATTGCGAGATGTAGACTGGAGCACATTAATATTCTTCATGAGTATCTTTGTGCTGATTGGCGGACTAGAAAAAACCGGAGTAATTAATGGTTTATCAGGACTATTAGCAATAATATTGGGAAAAAATATTGTCTTAGGTTCTCTAGCTTTAATATTTTTTGTGGGACTATTATCTAGCGTTGTTCCTAATATCCCCCTAGTAGTGGCAATGGTACCCTTACTAAAACAATATGTTGTCAATGTCGGATTAGCACCAGCCGCAGTTTTAGCAGCAGACTTTCAAGGACAATTTCCCCCAGAAGTTTTACCATTGTTTTACGCCATGATGTTTGGTGCGACTTTGGGCGGTAATGGCACACTAGTGGGAGCATCTTCTAACATCGTAGCTGCAGGCGTTTCCGAGCAGCATGGACGACGCATCTCTTTTAAAACTTTTTTACACTACGGTATTCCAGTGATGCTGCTACAGTTGGTAGCTTCGGCGTTGTATGTGTTGTTTCGCTTTCTACTTTAGGATACTTTCTTTAAATCGGGCATAAGTAGTTTTGGTAGGGTAAAGACTACCAGTGCTTTCGTTCTTACCCTTATAATCACTAATGGTTTATCGTATGCATTCTGAGGCGTGAGTAAATTCGTATTCAGGACTTTAGTCTTGGATCGTGAAGCACTAAAGTCCTGACTGCAAAATCATCAAAACTTGTGGAATATCTCACAAGTGATCACTCTACAGCTTCATGAAGTGAAATATTTATTTTTTCTTTATATTCCGCGATTGCAATGCTCATTTTGATAATTGCTAGCGATCGCTAGCTAATTCTACTTAGTCTGTATTCTTTAACCCCTAAAAACATCGAAGTCTGTAGGGTATAACCCCTAATTCAGTAATGGTATCCTTTGATGGGAGTAAGATTGGCTCTCTATAGCAACCTCTACTTCAGAAAAATTTATATCTGAGGATAGATGCTTTTGATGATTGTATTTAAAGATTCTACCCAACATAGAGATATTTGGGGCCCCAGATCTGGTACAACAACTATAAAGTACAACTAATTCCACTTTAAAAAAGGATTAAAACCATGAACCCGCCTGAAGAATACACCAATAGTAATTCCAGAGAGCCAGGACAAGGGGGGTCAATTTCGGACATCAATAAACCACAATCAAATGGGACAAATCTCACCGAACTTAACAGTTTAGATAAAGTCAGAGATATTCTTTTTGGTAACCAAGTAAGAGAGGTAGAAAAAAGATTTGCACGCTTAGAAGACCGTTTGGTTAAAGAATTAAATAACGTCCGAGATGAAACCAAAAAACGTCTAGATTACTTAGAATTATATATTAAAAAAGAGGTTGATTCTTTAACAGAACGCTTAAAAAATGAGCAACTAGACAGAGATACAGGAGTAAAAGCGCTTGCTGAAGAGCAGAAAAATATCACTATTAATTTAGAAAAGAAGTTTGCTCAATTGGATGAACAAACTACTAATAGCCAACGAGAATTACGCGAACAGATCCTTAACCAATCTAATAGCCTACAGGATGATATCCGGCAAAAATATCAAGAAATCCTGACTTTACTAGAACGAGAATCTCAGGAACTGCGGCGAGATAAAACCGACCGTTCCAAACTAGCATCTTTGTTTACAGAGCTAGCTGTGAGATTGAACTCTGACATTAAGTCTTAATTAAATTAGGCAGCTATGGAGAATATATCTATATCCTGTTTATATTCTCAGTTTTTACTACATCACATAAATTTATAAATTCAAAATTTAAAAGGTTAAAACTGCGCTATGGCAACTATTACAACAGTTAAATCGCCAGAATTAAACGCGCTTAAATTCAGCATCTATTATATATCAGGAAATTTTAGCAATGAGTAATAATTCTACTAATGAAGTAGCTAAAGAATCCCTGAAATCTTTGAGTAATGGTAAGCAAATCAGCATAGATATAAACCCGGCGATCGCTCTCCAAGAACCACACTTATCTAGTTCAGAGAATTCTGCCGCAAAATCTTCTCCTCATTCTGTTTCTATCAATTCACCTATCAACAATCATCATTTACAAAACAATGATGAATTAAATATAATCCGTAGTTTACTCCTGGGAGTTGAGCCAACTCAACTAAACAAACTTTATGAGCGATTAGATAACCCCCAAATTCAAGCAGAAGATATTAGCCGCCTTCTGCCAGAAGCTGTTATTTTACGTTCTAAGCAGGATAAACAATTAGGTGAAGCCATAGTAACTACTGTAGAAGCAGCGCTTGAAAGCTCAGTTAAACAAGACCACAATATACTGTCTGAGACATTTTTTCCCATTATTGGGCCAGCAACTCGCAAAGCAATTTCCACAGCTTTGGAAGAGATGCTCCAATCTTTAAATCAAACTTTAGAACATAGCCTGTCACCGCAAAGTTTGCAGTGGCGGCTAGAAGCAAAAAGGACAGGGAAATCATTTGCAGAAATAATTCTTCTCCGCACACTGCTTTATCGAGTAGAACAAGTATTTTTAATTCATAGAAACACTGGATTATTGCTGCAACACCTGATAGCACCCCAGGTAACTACACAAGATCCTGATTTAGTTTCAGCAATGTTAACAGCTATTCAGGATTTTGTCAGAGATTCTTTCAATATAGAAAAAGAAGATGGACTGCAATCTTTGCAGTTTGGCGAACTCACGATTTGGATTGAAGAAGGGCCGCAAGCCGTACTAGCTACAATTATTCGCGGGAAACCTCCTCAAGAATTTAGGTCAACCCTCAAAGATGCTCTCGAAAAAATCCATCTGCGATTGAGTAGCGAAATGAACGATTTTGCTGGGGATATAGAGCCATTTACCGCCAGTAAATCTTATTTAGAAGCTTGTCTAGCAGAAGGCTATAAATCACCACCGAAAAAAAATTATACTTATGCCTGGGGTTTTTTAGGTACGATAGCGATCGCTAGTGGTATTTGGGGTTTTTTCACAATCCGAGAGCAATTTCGCTGGCATTCCTATATTCAAAAGCTGGAATCACAACCAGGAATCGTAGTAGTTAATACAGAGCAGCGTCAGGGAAAACATTTTATTTCCGGAATGCGCGATCCCTTAGCTGTAGATCCTACAAAACTTATACAGCAAGCAAATATCAATCCAAAAAGCGTCATAGGTCAGTGGCAACCTTATATATCATTAGATCCGCAATTAATTACCCTGAGATCTGAGAAATTGCTGCAACCGCCAAAAACCGTAACCCTAAAAGTTGACGAAAATGGCATTCTTAATGCCACTGGTGCAGCACCGCGCCAATGGATTTCACAAGCAAGAAATTTATGGCGTTTTATTCCAGGGGTAACTCAATTTAATGACAAAAATCTTCAGGACATCGCACTTATTCAACTAGAGTCATATAAACAGCAAATAGAACAAGAAATGCTCCTTTTTTCAGAAGGCACAACTGAGTTGATTACAGGTGAAGTGAATAAACTTCCTAACTTAGTGATAAAAATCAATCAGCTTTTAGATATTGCTCAATCTCTCAATAAAAATGTGAGTTTGCAAATTTCAGGACACACAAGTAATACGGGTACAGAACAAATAAATAATTTTCTCAGCCAAGCCCGTGCTAATAAAATTCTTGCTTATCTAACTGCTCAAGGTATTAATCCCAGCAAATTTCAAACTGAGGGTGTAGGTGCTACGGCTCTATCTTTACAAGCAGAATTAGCACCAGCAGATAACCGCAGAGTTTCCTTCAAAGTATTCATAACCGACACCTCTAAGCTGAAGCAGTCTCAATAATTATGCTCCAGAAAAAGATTTGCATGGTGGGTGCATTTGCCACGGGTAAAACTAGTTTAGTATCTAGGTTTGTTAGTAGTATTTTTTCTGAAAAATACCATACTACTGTAGGAGTAAAAATTGATAAAAAAACACTAAATATTCAAGATAGAACTATTAATTTAATACTTTGGGATCTTTATGGAGAAGATGAATTTCAAAAAGTAAGAATGTCATATTTGCGAGGATCATCAGGTTATTTATTAGTAGTTGATGGCACGCGGAGGAATACCTTAGAAAAAGCATTTGACCTGCAAACCAGAGTAGAAGATACAATTGGCAATGTTCCCTTTATTATGATACTGAACAAATGGGATTTGACAGATGAATGGGAGATTGATCCTGTAGAAATCGATGCAGTTCAGCTAAAAGGTTGGACTGTCATGAAAACCAGTGCTAAAAACGGTCTGGGTGTAGCAGAAGTTTTTCAAGCTCTTGCTGAAAAAATCATGGATGAATAAATGTTAGATATCCCCACGCCTGTGATTGCTTATCTTCTAACTTTTATCGTGGAAGAACTCTCTCTTGCCTATCTATTAGTTAAAAAAGATGGTTGCTTGTCTGCGTGGGGGGGAAAATTGGCAGCATACGGAGTAAGTAACCTGCAAGCAGGTGAACATATTACACAAAAGGTTTTTTTTCTGGAAGGTCTACTGCCATTAGATGATTTTCCCCTATTTTTACCCCGAATGAAAACGGAATACGGGATATGTGCAGATGTCCATCTCTTTCCCTCCGAGGAAGGTGACTGGGTATTAATGTTAGATGCTACTCGCGATGAAAGTCACAAATTACTTACTCAACAACAAGCAAATGAATTTAGTTTGTTGCAAGAGAAATTAAGAAAAATTTTTAAGCAATAATCGACCATAAATTAATGTATTGCGGCATCACATCATGAATGACTCTATCACAGCAGACCTATTTGCAGCCTTAAATATTTTAGTGTTAGAGCGAATTAATATAGGTTCATTTAAAGTTACTGGTACAGTACCACATTGGTTAAGACATTTTTGCTATCCCAGAATTACATCAGGGATGGAAGTCTTAATACCAGAAGAACAGTTTCCTTTTTTAGAAAACTTTTTGATTGATGCTGAAGAATTTTGGCAAAATAATAGCACGACCAAGCTAACTTCCGGTTTCTGGACAGACCGGGACTTATCTGGTAAAGAATATCATTTTGAAGCCTCAGCTATTTGTTTAAATAACAGAAAAATTTTATTAATTGAATTACTAGATAATTCTTTTTACGAAAAACAATATATTATTCAAAAAGCTAGAGAAAATCAATTAGTTTATCAACAGTTATTAAAAGATAATCAGAAAAAAGAAATATTGATTCATTGTATTATCCACGATATAGCAGGACAGATAAGTAGTATTAATTGTTGCCTAGCTCTGCTGGAATTTGAGAACTTAACACCTAAAGGAAAAGAACATTTAGAAGTTGGTAGACAGCAGACTATTAAACAAGAAATGCTGATTCGGGAAATATTAAATGCTTTTTCTGCGGAAATGCAATCTTTAGAAGCTTTCACACTCGATCCCGAACAAGCACCTAATATTCTCACTTCTGTACAAGAAGTAATCAAGGTCTTCAGTCCAACCTTTGGACTCAATGATATGCAATTACAAATAGCCAGCAATGTTGACTTAACAGCCGACTGGAGAGTAGTAGGCGATCGCTCGCGTTTGGATCGGATAATTTCTAATTTGGTAGAAAATGCATTCCGCCATAGCCCACCACAGTCTACTGTGGAAATTGGCTTACAACTAGATGCAGAATCAGTTCTTGTAACTGTCGATGATCGGGGTTCTGGCGTAGAGCCAGAACTTGTACCAATGTTATTTCAAAAATTCTCTCAAGGTAAAAGCAGATCTGGTAGAGCTGGACTAGGACTTTACTTCTGTCGCATTACAGTTGAACGTTGGGGAGGGAAAATAGGTTATTTACCCCTTGCTGAAGGTGGTTCTCGCTTCTGGTTCCGCCTCTTAAAACCAAAGCGTAATTAGTGGAAACGAAGCGCCTTTAGCTATTGCTTAAAACTTATTAGCCACAACTCTTGACTATAGGCTAACAGTAAGAGTAAGTATAGTCAGTAAGTTTGTTGAATTTTATGTTAATTTTGCCTTTTGTTATCAACCGTACTATCAAGTAGTAATTATAAGTACTATTGTTTACTCAGTATTTACTTCTGTTTTGTCAATATCATTCTACAGGCGATCGCCCAGAAGCATGATATTTCTCTTCTCTAACCCTGATTTCTGAGCCTCTAGCCTCTATTTCTCAAAACGTCAATACTTCTTGAACAACGATTAATTTTTCTATAAAGACTTAATATTCACCTAGGAAATCGGCTCTAAAGTTTTAATTTTCAATAAAGATGTATTGAAAGTAACTATGATTTTTATAAATTAGGTCAGAATGAAATAACTAAAACACAGATTGATTACGTACGCATTATTACACGCATTTTGTAAACCTCCGATAATTTGTTAGGAAGCTGAATTTAGGTTCAAGTTCTCATTTAATAACTAACTAATTAAATAACAGTATGAATCACACTGCTTAAGCAGACATTACTTTGGGGTATTGCAGCTTTATTAGTGGTAATACCTCATGCTTTGAATTGTCGTATTTACCGTATAACGAGCAGATAAATACATACCTAAAAAATGCGGTTTACTTAAAAAAATTATTACTACCAATGGTGTATCAAATCTCCCTATCTGAAACTAACCCAGAAAAAGACACCTCAAAATTACCTATTTTGTCAACAATAGAACAACAGCAATTACTAATTGAGTGGAATCATACTCAAACCAATTATCCCAAGCAAGCTTGTATTCATCAGTTGTTTGAAGCACAAGTAGAAAAAACACCCGATGCTGTAGCCTTAATTTTTAACGAGCAGCAAATTACCTATAAAGACTTGAATGGTCGTGCTAATCAATTAGCAAAATATCTGCAAATATTAGGGGTTGGTGCAGAAGTTTTAGTAGGAATTTGTGTAGAACGCTCAATAGAAATGGTTGTAGGGCTGCTCGCCATTCTTAAAGCTGGTGGAGCTTTTGTACCTCTAGATCCAGCATATCCGCAAGAACGTTTAGCTTTCATGCTATCTGATACCAATGTATCAGTACTATTAACTCAAAAAGATTTAGTTACTAAATTACCTACTCATAATGCATCTGTAATTTGCTTAGATAAAAATTGGGATGCAATTTTTCAAAATAGCCAAGAGAACCTAACTACTAACGTCACTGCCGAAAACCTGGCTTATGTGATGTACACTTCAGGTTCTACAGGTACACCCAAGGGTGTTTGTGTGATTCATCGTGGTGTTGTGCGGTTAGTTAAAGAAACTAATTATGCTCAATTAACAGATAAAGAAGTAATTCTGCAACTTGCGCCGATTTCCTTTGATGCTTCAACTTTAGAAATTTGGGGTTGCTTACTTAATGGTGGAAAGTTAGTAATTTGTCCTCCGCATACACCATCATTAGAGGAATTAGGGCAGATAATTCAACAAAACCATGTTACAACACTGTGGCTGACTGCTGGTTTATTCCATTTAATAGTTGATGAAAACATTGATGCTTTAAAATCTTTGCGTCAACTTTTAGCAGGTGGTGATGTTTTATCAGTTACCCATGTGGAGAAGTTTCTGCAAACAGTAGAAAATTGTCGGCTAATTAATGGTTATGGCCCTACTGAGAATACAACCTTTACTTGCTGCCATAACATCACAGCACCATTGCAACCAGGTGCTTCCATTCCCATTGGTCGCCCAATTGCCAATACTCAAGTTTATATATTAGATGACAACTGCCAACAAGTTGCGATCGCAGAAGTAGGCGAGTTGTACATTGCTGGTGATGGACTCGCTAGAGGCTATCTCAACCGTCCCGATTTGACTGCTGAAAAATTTATTTCTCACTCCTTTGATGGGAATTCGCAAACACGCCTCTACAAAACTGGCGATTTAGCGCGATTTTTACCAGATGGTAATATCGAATTTTTAGGAAGAATTGACAATCAAGTCAAAATTCGCGGTTTCCGTATTGAACTTGGGGAAATCGAAAGAGAAATTGCTCAACATCCTGACGTGCGGGAAAATGTGGTTTTAGCACTTCAGCAAGACACAGGCGAAAAGCAGTTAGTTGCTTATATTGTGCCGCATCAAAACAGTAGTTATACACACCATCAATTGCGGAGCTTTTTACAGCAAAAACTACCTAATTACATAATGCCATCAGCGTTTCTGTTGTTGGAATCAATGCCTTTAACTGCCAACGGCAAAGTAGATAGACATAAATTACCCGCACCAAGTAGAGAACGTCCCCAACTCGAACAAGCTTATATTGCTCCGCAAACAGATTTAGAACGTCAATTAGCAGCTATTTTGGGCGATTTACTGAAAATTGAGCGCGTTGGCATAGATGATAACTTCTTTGATTTGGGAGCAACTTCCATCTCAATTCTGCAACTTACTGCAAGGTTGCAACAGGAACTTAGTATTGCATTACCTGCAGTAAAGCTTTTTCAATATTCAACAATTGGCGCATTAGCGAAGTATTTGCAATTAAAACAAAACAGCCAACCTGCTTATGACAAGCTACAAAGTCGCGCTCAACGTCAACAAGCAGTGCGTAGTCGTCGCCGTCATCATCAACAAGGTGTTTAAGTAATGGTAGATATGCAAGCATCGGATAATCAAGATTCCATTGATGGTATTGCCATTATTGGCATGGTAGGAAGATTTCCTGGCGCTAGAAATGTCGATGAATTATGGCGCAATCTCTGTGAGGGAGTAGAATCAACAACTTTCTTTGAAGATGAGGAATTAGATCCCAGTATTGACCCCAACCTTTGCCAAGATGCTAGCTACGTTAAAGCTAGAGGAACCATCCCCGGAGGTGAAAACTTTGATGCAGCTTTCTTTGGTATCAATCCCTCGGAAGCTGTGGTGATGGACCCCCAAGCGAGAGTTTTTCTAGAGTTGGTGTATGAAGCTTTAGAAAATGCTGGTTATCAATCAGAGTCTTTCGATGGTTTGATTGGTTTGTACGCTGGTTGTGGTCAAAATACTTATTTTGCCAAGCAAATTAGCGGTCGGATGGAAATTGTCGATCGCATCGGTGAATTCCAAACGATGCTAGCTAATGAAAAAGACTTTTTAACCACCCGCGCGGCTTATAAACTTAACCTCAAAGGCCCTGCTGTAAGTGTAAATACTGCTTGTTCTACTTCCTTGGTAGCAGTTATTCAAGCTTGCCAAGCTCTGATCAACTATCAATGCGATTTGGCTTTAGCTGGTGGTGTATCTATGACTACACCCCAAAATAGCGGTTATATCGCTCAAGAAGGCAGTATGCTTTCTGGGGATGGACATTGTCGCCCCTTCGATGTTAACGCTCAAGGCACAATGTTCAATAATGGTGCAGGAATAGTTGCCCTGAAGCGTTTAGAAGATGCATTGCAAGATGGCGATCGCATTTATGCTGTAATTCGGGGTCTTGGTATCAATAATGACGGTGGTGATAAGGTGAGCTTTACGGCTCCCAGTGTAGATGGACAAGCAGAAGCCATTGCGATGGCGCAAGCTTACGCCAATATTCACCCCGAAACCATCTCTTATATTGAAGCGCACGGTACAGCCACACCCTTAGGCGACCCCATTGAAATTGAAGCGTTAACACAAGCGTTTCGAGTGCATACAGATGCTAAACAATTTTGTGCAATAGGTTCAGTTAAAAGCAATGTTGGGCATTTAGTAGCGGCGGCTGGGGTAACGGGTTTAATCAAAACTGCTCTCTCGCTTTATCAAAAAAAGATTCCGCCCAGCCTGAATTTTACAGCCCCCAACCCCAAGATTGACTTTGCCAATAGCCCCTTCTATGTCAATACCAAACTAGTGGAATGGCCAGAAGGTGAAACTCCGCGCCGCGCTGGTGTGAGTTCCTTTGGTGTGGGTGGGACGAATGCTCATGTAGTTCTGGAAGAAGCCCCACAAATTCAACCTTCCAGTGCTTCTCGTCCACAGCAGCTATTGTTGCTCTCAGCCAAAACAAGTACAGCCTTAGATGCTGCAACCGCAAATTTACAGCAACATCTGCAATACAACGCCGAAATTAACTTAGCTGATGTTGCTTCTACCCTACAGCGTGGGCGCAAAGCTTTCAACTATCGCCGCTATGTAGTTTGTCACGATATTACAGATGCGATCGCATCACTACAATCTTTAGATCCGAATCAAGTAAGTACCCGTCATACAGAAATCCGCAATCCTCCTGTTGCTTTCATGTTCCCTGGGCAAGGGTCGCAATATGTGAACATGGGATTGAATCTCTACAATAGCGAACCTGTATTTCGTGAGGTGGTAGATCAATGCGCGGAAATCCTCAAACCTTTGCTGGGTAGAGATTTACGAGAAATCATGTATCCCGCACCAGGCGATACTGAAACTGCGGCTATTTCTTTAAAACAAACCTTCTTTACCCAGCCAGCATTATTTGTGATTGAATACGCCTTAGCGCAACTATGGCAAACTTGGGGAGTTAAACCTCAAGCCATGATTGGGCACAGTATTGGTGAATTTGTCGCCGCCTGTATTGCGGGTGTATATAGCTTAGAAGATGCACTGCTGTTGGTTGCAACTCGCGGTCGCTTAATGTGGGAATTACCGGGGGGAGCCATGCTTTCAGTGCGTCTCCCAGCTAAAGAAGTAGAACCGCGATTGAGTGCAGAATTAGCGATCGCCGCAATTAACGGCCCCTCCTTATGTGTAGTTGCAGGCCCCACAGAGGCGATCGCATCACTGCAAACACAACTAGAAGCAGAAGAGATTGTCTGTCGCCATCTCCATACTTCTCACGCTTTCCACTCCCCAATGATGGATAGCATTGTGGCTCCCTTTGCAGAGGTAGTTGGACAAGTCAAATTATCAGCACCCCAAATTCCCTTTGTTTCCACTGTTACCGCCACCTGGATTACAGCTGAGCAAGCCACCGATCCGATGTATTGGGCGAATCATCTGCGCCAGACAGTGCGATTTGCAGAAGGCGTACAAACCCTCTGGGAACAGCCAGAACGGGTACTTTTAGAAGTAGGGCCACGCGCTACAACTGCAACCTTAGCGCGCCAACAAGCAAAAGATATCAAACAACAAATTGCGATCGCTTCTCTAACTGACAACGCTGAGAACAATGCGGAATGGACTGCATTACTCAAAGCAGTAGGACAACTGTGGTTAGCAGGAGTGACTGTTGACTGGAGCAATTTCTATCAAGACGAAACACGCCAGCGAATTCCGCTTCCTACTTATCCCTTTGAACGCCAACGTTTTTGGATCGATCCGCTACCCCATCCCAACCGCGCCAAAACTACTCAAATTCCCAATCCCCAAAGTTTAGAGAAACCTGCAACTATGTCATCCCCCAAACAAAAACTTATTCCCCTGCTCAAAGAAGTTCTCGAAGAAACCTCGGGACTGGAAATCGCTGGTTTTGACGAATCGACAACGTTTTTAGAAATGGGGTTAGATTCCCTATCTCTAACTCAAGTTGGGCTAGCGTTAAAGAAAAAATTTAAAGTCAAGGTAACACTAAGACAATTACTAGAAGTTTGCCCCAATTTAGGAACCTTGGCTGACTTGATCCATGACGGTTTATCTCCCGAAGTTGTATCGGCGCTTGGCTTAACAGAAACTGTTGCAGAACCCACTCCAGAAGCAGCATTACCAACACCTGCAACCATAGTTCCCACGAATGTATCTGCACCGCAACAAATTGCTGCTCAACCTGTTGTTGCATCCAGTTTCTTAGAAACTGTGATTAATCAGCAGCTACAAATCATGACTCAACAATTGGCGTTACTGGGTAACAACAATTTATCCCTAACAACGCCAGTTGTAGCGACAGTATCAACTCCACAAAACACTGTATCTGTTACCCCAACCCCAACCACTAAAGAAGCAAAACCAGCAGTAGAAGCTGAGTCCAATGGTGCTAAAAAGGCATTTGGTGCAGCAGCGCGAATTGAAAAAACCCAGAAAACTCTGACAACAGCACAACGCGCTTATCTAGATAAATTTATCCAACGATATACAAAACGGACGCAACAATCTAAAGAATATACCCAATCTCATCGCCGTTACTTGGCAGATCCCAGAAGTGTTTCTGGCTTCAACCCCACGATGAAAGAGATGGTTTACCCAATTGTGGTATCTCGTTCATCAGGTTCTAAACTTTGGGACATTGACGATAATGAATATGTTGATTTAAGCAATGGTTTTGGCTTGAATTTATTTGGTTGGTCGCCAGCTTTCATTACCGAAGCAATTGAAGCCCAACTGAAACTCGGTATGGAAATCGGCCCCCAAACTCCTTTAGTAGGAGAAGTCGCACGGCTGATGTGTGAATTAACCAACTTTGACCGCGCCGCTTTTTGCAACACAGGTTCAGAAGCCGTTTTAGGGGCGATGCGGTTAGCGCGGACAATCACAGGCCGTAACTTAATCGCTATCTTTTCGGGAGCCTATCACGGCATTCTAGATGAAGTCATTGTTCGTGGTAGCAAGCAACTGCGGTCAATTCCCGCCGCGCCTGGTATTCCACCAGAAAAGGTAGAGAATATTTTGGTACTGGATTATGATTCACCCGAGTCTCTAGAAATCCTCAAAAGTCGGGCTGATGAATTAGCAGGGGTGATGGTGGAGTCTGTACAAAGCCGCCGCCCAGAATACCAACCCAAGGAATTCTTGCAACAATTGCGTAAGTTCACTGAAGAGGCTGATATTGCTCTCATCTTTGATGAAATCGTCACAGGGTTTAGAATTCATCCCGGTGGCGCGCAAGCTCATTTCGGTATTAAAGCTGACATTGCCACCTACGGAAAGATTGTCGGTGGTGGGCTACCAATTGGAGTCATTGCTGGGACATCAAAATATATGGATGCTCTAGACGGTGGCTTTTGGCAGTATGGCGATGACTCAGTTCCAGAGGTTGGTGTAACTTACTTTGCTGGTACTTTCGTCCGCCATCCCCTAGCACTAGCAGCAGCAAAAGCAGTACTACAACATTTAAAGCAGAGTGGCCCTAGCTTACAGCAAAATCTCAATGCTAGAACCGAGAAGTTTGTCGCAGAAATAATGGGCTGTTTCCAACAAGTACAAGCACCCTTCACAGCTTATAATTTTGGTTCCCTATTTATGGTGAAACCTTCGCCAGAGTTCATCTACGGAGATTTGCTCTTTTACTTGATGCGCGAAAAGGGAGTACATATTTGGGATCACCGTCCTTGCTTCCTCACCACAGCCCATTCCGAAGCTGATTTGGCTTTCGTGATGACAGCCTTTAAAGAGAGTCTTGCTGAAATGCAAGCTGCTGGCTTTTTTGCTGCACCTACTGAAGAAGTCACAACCCGCAGCCAAAATGCAGTTGTCGTTACCAATAACAGCCTCCGCAATCGCCCTCCTCAACCTGGTGCAAAATTAGGCCGCGATCCGCAAGGTAACCCCTCCTGGTATATCCCCGATCCTGAGCGTCCTGGGAAATATTTACAAGTCGCAGGTGTTTCCTAGAGTGTTTTAAAACTTCGGCGTTGCTGGCGGGATGATTTGTTTTATCTAAGGCATACAAATTCATCCCTTAATTCAGCAACGCCAAGAAATAAATCATCGTAATAATAAATAATTGATTATTCTTACGATAATTAACAGCAAAAATATCAATGTACAAACACATTAATTCACTTACTTCTCTGCGCGGTGTTGCAGCTTTATTTGTTGTTATCCATCATTTTTCTTACTACACATTACCGAAAACTGGTTCAACTTTATCAACATATAGCAACTTTTTTCATAATGGATATTTGTGGGTTGACTTTTTCTTTATCTTAAGTGGTTTTATTATGACCCACGTTTATGCCAGAGATTTTTCTGCAAAAGTGACTTCAGATAACTATCGCTCATACTTACTCTCACGTTTTGCCAGAATCTATCCTCTACATATCTTCATTTTGTCTTTATTCGTTGGATTGGAGATTTTCAAAACATTTTTAATTCATCATTCTGCATTCACAGGTAAGTTTAATTTAACAGCATTGTTTGCTAATATTTTTCTTCTCCAAGCCTTTGACCTCAATTGCCCGCCTTTATTTTGGTGTAATACTTATTGGAATGAACCTGCTTGGTCAATTAGCGTAGAATTTGTTATTTACTGTATATTTCCATTTCTATTATTTTTTATATTAAAAAATAACTATAAGAATGATTTAATGATATATCTTTCTACTCTCGTGGGTATATTATTATTAATCACTTTTACCCGGGGAAATTTAGATAGTATCATCGGTGTACCTTCGATAGCTAGATGCGGACTAGAATGTGTACTTGGCATTATCACTTATAAAGTTTATCGCCGAGGTAATTATCAAAAATATTTCAATCTGAATTTACTGGCAATTATAGCTATAACTTGGATAATGCTGATTATGCATAATTACTGGCATCATTGGCGTAGCCTTCATGATTGGCTGATTTTACCAGGTTTTTCTCTACTAATTTTAGCTGTATCTGGCTATAACAATGGTGTGATATCAAAGTTTTTAAATTCACAGTTAATGCTATATCTTGGGACAATATCTTACTCTATTTATCTAGTTCATTGGTTTATTCAAGATGTAATTAAATTTGTCTGGGGTTATAAATTTAATGAAATTTTCGGACAAGGTTTTACTAGATTGGAAAATTTCTTCGCACTAGGAGTATTTATGATGATTACCTTATTAGCTGCATCACTCACATATAAATTCGTAGAAGTTCCTATGCGTAACTATTTAAAGTCAAAACTATTAGCTAACCAATATTGAGCATCAGCAGTTTATCAAAGCAAGATTCAATCTAAACCATTAAACAACCTGAGAAAATAAGAGATTTTTATGACTTTATCACCTGTAAATTTGCAATCCTCATTAGCTGCTGTTGATTTTGATCCATTTGCAAATGGAGAATTACTATTAACTGCCCCTGCTACTGAATCTCAAAAAGAAATTTGGGCTTCTGTGCAAATGGGGGATGCGGCAAATTGTGCTTATAACGAGTCCCAATCTCTGCGACTCAAAGGTAAACTTGATGTCACAGTTTTCCAGTCTGCACTGCAAGAGTTAGTGCAACGTCATGAAGCGCTCAGGACAACTTTTAGCACAGATGGTAATACACTCTGCATTGTTGGTTCACTGCAAATTCAAATCCCAACTATTGATATTTCTAGCCTAGAACTACAGGAACAACAAGAAAAATTAGCTAGTATCCGGCGACAAGAAGTAGAAAAGCCTTTTGATTTAGAGCATGGCCCTCTATTTAGGGCGCAAATTATCAAATTGCAGCCGCAAGAACATATAGCGATTTTGACTGCTCATCATATTATTTGTGATGGTTGGTCTTGGGCGGTGCTGATGCCAGATTTAGGTAAACTGTATTCTGGCTTGCTAGAGGGTATTGTTCCCGAATTAGACGAAAGCGATCGCCTCAGTGATTATGCTGTTTTGCAAGAAGAAGAGGTAGATAGTCCAGAAGCGATCGCCACTGAACAATACTGGCTAGAACAATTTGCTGACTCTGTACCTGTACTAGATTTCCCCTGCGATCGCCCTCGCCCACCAATCAGAACTTTTAACGCCGCCCGCGAAGATTGGCAATTAAATTCTCAATTAGTTGCAGATCTCAAACAGTTAGGCTCAAAGTTTGGTTGTAGTTTTATGACTACTATCCTGGCAGGATTCGAGGCTTGGCTACACCGTATCACTGGACAAAATGACTTGGTTGTGGGTATTCCCGCCGCCGGACAAGCTGCTTTAGGACAATATAATCTCGTAGGTCATTGTGTAAATTTACTACCCCTACGTAGCCAAATTAACGGCGCACAATCTTTCAGCGAGTACTTGCAAAGTCGTCGTTCTACTGTCTTAGATGCATACGATCATCAACAATTTACCTTTGGTAGTCTAGTTAAAAAATTAAGCATTCCACGAGATTCTAGCCGGATTCCCTTAGTTCCCATTACATTTAATATCGATCAAGGCTTAGATAGCGATAAACTTCCCTTCAGTGGTTTAGAAGTAGAGTTTTTCTCTAATCCTCGTTCCTTTGAGAACTTTGAACTATTTATTAATGCTACAGAATTACGCGGTCAACTAACTCTGGAATGTCAGTACAATACTAATTTATTTGATGCTGACACTATCCGCCGCCGGATGGCAGAGTTTGAAACTTTGTTGCAGGGTATAGTTGCAAATCCCAATCAAACTATTGCGAAATTGCCCATTTTGCCGGCAGTTGAGCAACAGCTATTAGCAGTATGGAACCAAACTCAAACCAACTATCCTCAAGATAAATCCATCCATCAGTTATTTGAGGAACAGGTAGCGCGTACCCCTGATGCTGTGGCTTTGGTATTTCAAGGACAGCAACTTACTTACAGAGAGTTAAATACTCGCGCCAATCAATTAGCACAATACCTGCAAACACTAGGAGTAGGCGCAGATGTGCTGGTGGGAATCTGCGTGGAACGCTCTTTAGAAATGGTGGTAGGTATTTTAGGTATCCTCAAAGCTGGCGGAGCTTATGTACCTCTAGATCCGGGTTATCCTCAAGAACGTTTGGCGTTCATGCTTGCGGATACCCAAATTAAATTATTAGTCACCCAAAAACGACTAGTTGAAAAACTACCTACTCATACAGCCAATGTTATTTGCTTAGATGCAGATTGGCATACTATTAGCCAACAAGCAGCAAAGAACCTAATTACTAATGTCAAACCTGAGAACTTGGCTTATGTAATGTACACCTCTGGTTCTACAGGTACACCCAAAGGTGTTAGCGTTATTCATCAAGGTGTAGTGAGGTTAGTTAAAGAAACTAACTATGTTAGCCTCAACGACAAAGAAGTATTTCTGCAAATTAGTCCCATCTCTTTTGATGCTTCCACTTTTGAAATTTGGGGTTGTTTACTTAACGGTGGCAAATTAGTTATCTTCCCTCCTCATACTCCATCTTTAGATGAATTAGGGGGAATTATTCAGCAATACCAAGTAACAACCCTCTGGCTAACAGCAGGTTTATTCCACCTCATAGTTGATGAAAAAATTGAGGCTTTAAAACCCTTGCGTCAACTGTTAGCAGGTGGTGATGTTTTATCGGTTCCCCATGTTCAGAAATTTCTCAACACAGTAGAAAACTGTAAATTAATCAATGGTTACGGCCCTACAGAAAGTACAACTTTTACCTCTTGTTATGAAATCACGGCACCATTAAAGCCAGGGGCTTCTATTCCTATCGGTCGTCCAATTGCTAATACCCAAGTTTATATTTTGGACTCCCATTTACAACAAGTGCCCATTGGTATTACAGGTGAATTGTATATTGGTGGCGATGGTTTAGCACGAGAATATTTCAATCGCCCAGATTTAACTGCTGAGAGATTTGTTCTTAACCCCTTTAGCCCAGATTCTCAATCACGCTTATATAAAAGTGGTGACTTAGCGCGCTATTTGCCCAATGGCGAGATTGAATACCTCGGTCGGATTGACAATCAGGTAAAAGTCAGTGGTTTCCGCATAGAATTGGGTGAAATTGAAACCGCACTTTTGCAATCTCCGCTCGTGAAAGAAGCTGTAGTAATTGTGCGGGAAGATTCTCCTGGCGAGAAATTGCTAGTTGGGTATTTTGTGGCTGAAACTGGTGAAGATAGTTCGCAAATTATTTCAGAATTACGGCGCTTCTTAAAACAACATCTGCCTGAGTATATGGTGCCAAAGATTTTTGTGGCACTAGAAGCTTTACCTTTAAATGCGAACGGCAAAGTAGATCGCCGCGCCTTGCCAAAGCCTGAAGCTTATAGTCCAGAACTGGAAGCAAATTATGTTGCACCCCGCACTCCCATTGAGCAGCAGATTGCAGATATCTGGACGCAGGTTTTAAATGTCAAGCGGGTGGGGATTTACGATAACTTTTTTGAATTAGGTGGATATTCTCTTTTAGGAATTCAAGTAGTTTCTCGCCTGCGCCAAGCTTTGCAAGTAGAAATTTTAATGTCCAATTTATTTGAATTACCCACAGTAGCAGATTTGGCTGAACGAGTGGAAACTCTGCGTTGGGCTACTCAAGGTATTCAAGCTGCTGAGAGTCATTCAGCAGATGATTACGAAGAAGGCGAGCTTTGATATTCCCATAGCTAATACAGTTCGGTGAGGAAGGGGACAAGGAGACGAGGGGAGAAATGTCCATTACCAGTAAACCAATTACCCATTCCCCATTCCTCACACAGCTATTTTCCACATTTTCCGCGAGGTTTTATGAAAACATTGGATGAATTACTATCTGAGCTACGTCAACGTGATGTCAAACTTTGGTTAGAAGGAGAACGCCTGCGTTATCGGGCAGCAAAAGACAGCCTGACACCAGAATTGTTGAACGAGTTAAAAACGCAAAAAGCCGAAATTATCAACTTTCTGCGCCAAGTTACCACAGTTGCTAGTTCCAAAATTCCTCCAATTGTTGCTTGTGAACGAAATGGTAATTTGCCGCTTTCCTTTGGTCAGCAACGGATATGGTTCCTCCATCAGTTTGAACCCAATAGTTCCTCAAATAATATGCCAGTGGTGGTGCGGTTTACGGGGAATCTCAATGTTGCTGTATTAGAGGAAAGTTTGCGAGAAGTTGTCCGTCGCCATGAAGTGTTGCGGACAACTTTTCCGGCTGTGAATGGTAAGCCGACTCAAGTTATTGCCACAGATGTTTCCTTGACGCTACCAGTTATTGACTTGCAGCAAGTAGCAGATGAGCAACGGGAGACCGAAGCTCATATATTAGCAACCAAAGAAGCTCATCAACCCTTTGATTTAGCTAATGGGCCAATTTTGCGAGTATTGCTGCTGAAGTTGAGCGATCGCGAACATCTGCTGATATGGAATATGCACTGTATAGTTTGTGATGGTGCTTCATCCGATGTCTTCTATCAAGACTTCACTACTATCTATAAAGCACTGTCAGCTGGTCAGCCTTCACCGTTACCTCCTTTACCAGTTCAGTATGCTGATTTTACTCATTGGCAATATCAGTGGCTCCAAGGAGAGGTTTTAGAGTCACAGGTAAACTATTGGAAGCAAAAGCTAGACGGCAATTTACCGATCATAGACTTACCTTACGATTATCCTCGTCCTCAAGGAGCGCAAACTTACCGAGGCGATCGCGCGGCGCTGTTACTACCAAAGGCACTCAACTATGCGCTGACAGACTTGAGTCAAAAATGGGGAGCCACCTTGTTTATGACTCTGCTGACAGTTTTTGAACTGTTGCTTTATCGCTATTCTGGACAAGAAGACCTACTAGTTAGCTTTGCTAGTGCTAGTCGGGGACAAGTTGAAACCGAAAGACTGATTGGATTTTTCTCTAATACTTTGGTGCTGCGGAGTAATTTAGCAGGTAATCCCACTTTCCGAGAATTGTTAGACCGAGTACGTAAGGATTGTTTAGAGGCTTATAGCCATCAAGATTTACCTTTTGAAAGACTTATTGAAGAGCTTAAACCAGAACAACAAAGTCGTAATACTTCCTCGCTATTTCAAGTCAAATTCTCCCTCAATCCGCCTTGGTCAAATGGTCGTGGGATGGCATCGGTAGAACTACCTGATTTGACTATTACTTCTTTATTTGGCTATATCTATCATGGCAAGACTAAATACGATCTGACATTAGTATTGCGGGAACAGGATAATGGTCTGGGCATGGTATTCGACTACAATGCCGAGATGTTTGATGCTAGTACTGTAGAGCGGATGTTGGGACACTACAAAACTTTACTGGAAGGTATTGTTGCTAACCCAGATCAGCCGATTTCGGAATTACCGCTGTTAACAGCCGGGGAACAGCAATTATTAGTTGATTGGCATGGGAAACAGGCTGATTATCCCCAAGATATTTGTATACATCAGTATTTTGAGGCTCAAGTTCAACGAACTCCTAATAATATTGCTGTCAGCTTTGCAAATCAGCAGTTAACCTATCAAGAACTTAATCACCGTGCAAATCAACTAGCTCACTATTTACAAACGGTAGGGGTAGGAGCCGGGGTAAACGTCGGTTTATATTTAGAGCCTTCCCTAGAAACGATTGTGGGGCTATTGGGAATTTTAAAAGCTGGCGGCACATCTGTTGCGATCGCTCCCACATCTAGGGCTGAGATTTTAGAATATCCTCAAGTATCTTTTCTCTTAACTCAAAGTTCCTTAGTTGAGAAACTTCCTGAGCATCAGGCAAAAATTATCTGTATAGATACAGAATTAACAAGTATCTCTCTGCACTCAACTGACAATCTAGTTTGTAGTGAAACCCGCTCAGAAATTCCTCTAGGAAAAGCGATCGCTAATACTCAAGTCTATATCCTCGACAAGCGATCGCAACTTTTACCCATCGGCGTGACTGGCGAAATCTACATCGGCGGTATCGGCATTACTCAAGGCTACTTCAACCTTCCTGAGTTAACATCTGAGAAATTTATTCCTAATCCTTTTAGCAGCGATTCTGGAGCATATCTTTATAAAACTGGTGACTTAGGATGCTACTTAAGTGATGGCAATATTCAGTTTTTGGGAAGTTTAGATCATCAAGTCAAAAGTTCTCAAAATCTAACTAATACTCAAATAGAAAAAACATTTGTTCCCCCACAAGACTCATTGCAGATTCAGTTAACAGAAATTTGGCAGAATTTCTTAGGTATTCATCCAATTGGGATTACAGACAACTTTTTTGATTTGGGTGGACACTCACTAATTGCAGTCCGATTATTTGCTGAGATTGAAAAAACCTTTGGTAAAACTCTGCCTTTATCTATTCTTTTACAAGCACCAACTATTGAGCAATTCGCACATTTCCTACGCGATAAATCGCCAGTAAGCCAACCGAATAGTGAGCAACCGCTGCATTTAGTTAAAGACTTTTTTGGGAAAGCTATATCCAAAGTTTTCAAAGGCGAAAATTCACAACAAATTTCAGAGGAAAATCAAACCAATCTAGAGACAAGAGAATGGCTACCTTCCTCATCACTAGTACCACTACAAACCAACGGTAAAAAGCTACCTCTATTTTGTGTTCATGGTGCTGGTGAAAGTGTGCTTTACTATCGTGATTTTGCTAAATATCTTGGTACAGACCAGCCAGTTTATGCATTACAAGCTATCGGTGTGGATGGTAAAAAAGCCCCCCTTACCCGTGTTGAAAAAATGGCGGCTCACTATATTAAGGAGATTCAAACTATTCAACCTCAAGGGCCTTATTTTTTAGGAGGTTACTCTTTTGGTGGTTTGGTAGTTTGGGAAATGGCTCGACAGCTAACCGCACAAGGTCAAAAAGTTGCTTTGTTAGCTTTATTTGATACTAGTAATACAACTCGTCTCCAGACTAATATCAAGCATATACCTACACAGAAGCGCATTTCTCGCCATTTGCATAACCTTTTAGAAATTGGACCTGAGTACATTCTTCAGCAAATAGAAGGTAAGCGCAGTTGGATTGATTATATGGTTAAACGAAAGCTAAATAAATTAACTTTCAAAGCTTATCTAAACATCTCTCGCTTTTTACCTTACACCTACCGAAAACAAGTAAAAATTAAAGATTTTAACAAACAAGCGGCTAAGGAATATGTTCCTAAAGCTTATGTGGGTAGAGTTACTGTATTCCGAGCAGAAGAACGCCCTGCAAATAATGGAGGTGTGGTAGATCCAAACATGGGTTGGGGTGAATTGGCTTTAGGTGGTCTGGATATCCAACATGTTCCAGGAAACCACTTTTCAATTTTTAACGAACCCTATGTTAAATCTTTGTCAGAAAAAATGAAGGTTTGTATTGAACAAGCTATGGCAAAGGCTTAATCATCCATGACTTTAAAATCATTTGCTGATAGCAATTAATGGGATGAAACATTAGGCTTATTACAAATATAATTCAGGCAGGTAGGAAGTAATTTTACTTTCTACCTTTTTTGGATCAGGAAGGATTCACTGCCGATAGAGGAATGTTAATACCAATTTAAATAATGTTGGCAGCATATCAATATATTCTAGAGGGCACGGCATTGCCGTGCCCCTACAATCTGTGGCATTCTTTTTTAAAATTTGTATAACGCTGATATACTCAAGATATTTATAATTTTTCCAGCTAAGATACATCGAATTGCAAGTTGGTGAGGTACAGATAATCGTTGATTGTAGGGGCATTGGCACTGCCATGCCCTGAAGCGCGTACTTCTTTTACCTGAAATATGCTGTAATTAGAGATGATTTATAAAGTAAACCTTAAATTGTAGTCGACTGACACAGCTAATTTGGTGCAATAGCAAAAACTCATTTCATCGGCGTTTATCGGCGTTTATCTGCGGTTAATTTCATCAAATCTAATGCCTCATTTTAGTCGTGTCAGTCCAGTAGGGTGCGTTAGTGATAGTGTAATACACCATCTTTATCGGTGCGTTACGGCTAATTCTCACTCTCTTAAGTTCCGAAATCCTTGCACAGCCGTAACACACCCTACTAAATATTGACTTTATAAATAGCCTCTGAGACTCCTTTAAAGCAGTAACAAGTAACCGCACGTAGTAATAGTGGTAATTGAGCCGTATTATGAGTTAGCAAGTTCAGCTATACGTCATATATGAATCCCACAAATGATCAAACTCAAGGACTGTACAGACTTTGTTATCGACTGACTAATATTATTTACTCTGGATGGCAGTATAGAAGTATTGAACTTGTTCGGATAGATGAAAGAACTGGCAGGTTATATGTACTGGCTGGAGAAAATTTAGATTTTGAGATTAAGCCTACTGGAGGATACGAGCCATGACAACAGTTAATTATGAAGCAATGAGCCTTGATGAGTTACGACGTTATGTACTAACTCATCGAGAAGATATTGTTGCATTTCAGGTGTATGTTGATCGTTCCCAAGCGGCTGGAAGAATGATTAGTATAGATATGAGAGATTCTCAATGGGAAGAGAATCTTACTGAAAAAATTCAAGGTATATCAATCGAAGGTCAATCGGAATAGTTGTAGACCAAATTGGAGTAGATCTAAAATTTAAAAGTTGCTAAATCTAAATATGAATGAAGCGATCTCATTTGGAAAAGTTGAGATGCAAATTAGGTGCGTTAATCGTAGAATAACGCACCTAAAAACTAAATTTAAGCAGTTCTAAACCGCGCTAACTCTTCACCAGTCTTGGCATCGTGGGCGTGAACTGTACATACTAAACAAGAGTCGAACGATCGCGCGACGTGACCTACTTCTACTGGATCTTTAGAATCGTAGATAGGTGTGCCGATTAAAGCTTCCTCAATTGGGCCGCGTGCGCCATTACCATCGCGAGGGCCGATATTCCAAGTACCAGGGGCAATAACTTGGTAGTTCTTAATCTTACCGCCCTCTACTTCTACCCAGTGACACAGGGAACCCCGTGCGGCTTCGGTTCCACCCCATCCCTTACCATCTTTTTCTTGAGGTTTGATATACCAGGGGTCATTTAACTTAAATTCGCGCAAACAGTGTTCAGCTTGGCGGTAAAGCTTGACAATTTCGTGAACTCGTGCTAACTGACGCACATGAATGCTAGGGCCACCCATTTGCTTGAACACGTCTAAAATAAACCCGTCTTGGTGTTGCCAAGATTCACCGTGCTTACCACCTGCAACTAACTGACGTGCTAAGGGGCCTGCTTCTAAGCGTCCGAAGTCTTTGTGTAGGACTGCACTGGCCCAAGAATAGGCATTATCGAAGTCTTTTGTATTCTTTTGGATGGGATTAGTTGTGCGATCGCCTGGGTAAACATCGGCTGTACCTTCATCGTACCAAGAGTGAGTGGTATTCTCACGGGCAAAAGATGGGTGCATTAAAGTATGGGTGTCGCTGAAGCTGTCATAGACTCCACTTTTCATGATCATCGCTGCATTTCGCCCTTCAATTGTGGGCTGTTGATATTTGTCCTCATGGGGTAAATATCCCCAAGTGACATATTTACCAACACCTGCACCGTATCTATCTAGACCAATATCTAAACCCATGCGCCAATATAAACCCAAGTCGGATTCCCGATGCTTGCGGTCTTCATCTAGCCAATCCATGAAGTCATCATAAGTTTGAATTTCTTCGTAGCGTTCTAGAGAACAACCCAACCATACTGGTTCTAACCAGTTGGTACGGAAATATTCTAATAGTGACCAAGCGCGGGTAATGTCTGTGAGTGTGGGGGCGCACATCACACCGCCAGGAACCATGTAACTAGAATGGGGCCATTGACCACCTAATAAAGCGTAAATTTCTACAGGTTTTGCAGAAATAGTCACACCTAGTTCGTAAGAGGTTCCTGTGAAAGCTGCAAAACGCTTGGTGGCTTCTTCATAAAACCGACTACTGCGGTACTTTTTATTAGTCAGGTCAATCGCAAATAGACCATAAAAATAGCGGGGTATACTTTGGATGGTTTCGACAATTTGACCTAAATTTCTCGCTAAAATCGCATTGCGTGGAACTTCTGTGCCCCAGAGTGTATCGAGTGCCCAAGATGCAGAAGTCAGGTGAGAACCACCGCAAATACCACAAATGCGAGGCGTAACGATTAATCCGGCTTGCGGGTCTTTACCACGGAGGATAATTTCAAATCCCCGGAAGAGTTCTGCATGAGTCCAGGCGTTAACTACATATCCGTCTTCAATTTCCACCCGGACATCTAAATCACCTTCTACTCTACCAACTGGCGAGATGTCTAATGTTTGAATTGTCATTTGTTATTTGTCCTTTGGCATTTGTCATTAGTCAAGAGTCAAGGGTCAAGGGTCAAAGATATTGGTTATTCACCCAATGCCCCATGCCCAATGCCCTATTCACCATTCCCTAAATTGTGAAAATGTCTTCTTCTGCCCAAGGTGGTGCTATGTCTTTGGCTACCATTGTCAGTAAGGCATAGTCTTTTGCTTTGACTCCTGGTGGTAGTTCTTTGGGAACTCCCATGACAGTTTGAGTTTTAAATACGGTTCCTGGCTTGAGGTCGTAGAAGGGGAATTCTGGTTCAGTACATCCTAAACAGGGCATACCTGCACGGGTTTTAGAAGAAACCCGATTCCACAAAATACGGTTGCAGGAAGAGTGGGTCATGGGGCCGCGACAACCTAAATCGTAGAATAGGCAGCCTTTGCGTTGACCAAATTCCACAGTAGATGCTTTGTAAGCAAAGTGGACGTTACGGGTACAACCGATTTGGGTGTAGCTTTTAAAGAAGGTTTGTGGACGATTGAGTTCGTCTAAGGTAATATCGCCTAAGCGTCCGGTGGCGATCGCCACTAAAATTTGACTAATCCAATCAGGATGGGCGGGACATCCGGGAATGTTAATTACGGGTAAGCCAGATTTGGTGCGGAAGTCTGTGCCAAAAAAACCACCTGGTTCACGCTTGAGGAATTGCAATCCTTGGGATTCGCTAGGATTGGGTGACATAGCAGGAATACCTCCCCAGGTAGCACAGTCTCCTACAGCCACAATAAAACTAGCAGCTTGGGCGAGGTCTGTTAACCAATCTTTCATGGGGCGTTCGGCAAAGCGGTTCCATTCACCTGTGCCGTTGGGGGCGTTGACAACACTACCTTCAAAAACCAAGATATCTAGGGGAATTGTCCCGGAAATGCAATCTTGGAGTAGTTGTTGTAAATTATCGCCCAGTTCCACACCCAGGGAGGGATGCCAAAGTATTTTAATGCCAAAGTCAGCTATTAAATCGCATACTGTCGGTTCTTCAGCGTTGAGAAAGGACATATTATAGTCACTATAGAATAAATTTTGGCAATATGGGCGAAAAATGGTTTTATGGTCGGGTTTCGACGATTGAACAACAAGAGGATCGCAACGCACTCAAGAAACAGCTAGAAAGGGGTAAGAATGTCGGATGCGATCGCTTTTATTGGGATATTCAAAGTCGCACCACGGAAGTGCGGACTGGGTTACAGCAATTAATTGATGATTTAAAAATATCGCCCAAGGGTACTGTCAGCGATTTAGTGGTTACCAGAATTGACCGCATTGGGTCATCATCAAAACTGTTTTACTCGTTGCTAGAAGTATTACGCAGTAAAAGTATCAAGCTAGTAGCACTCGACCAAACCATAGATACAGAAAGTCTGGGTGGTGAGTTGACGATAGATATCTTGCTAGCTGCGAGTAAATTTGAAATCAAAATGTTATCCAGCCGTGTATCTGCTGAACGCAAGCATCGTATGATTCAGCGGAAAAGCCATAGGTTTGCACCCTTTGGCTGGAAGGTAATGAATGATAGTTATGTTAAAGATGAAAGCTGGTGCGTTTCTCTAATAGAGGGGAAAAGAAGTTTTAAAGTTTGGGAATTGGCTTTATTCATATTTGAAATATTTGATAGTTGCGGTAGTGTGAGAAAAACCTGCAATATCTTAAATGAGTTGTTTGGGGTAAGCGGGAAAGTAGACGCAAAGAGTAAAAAATTAAAAGATAATCATCGAATTATGCCTGATGATATCGAGCAATTTGATTTATTACAAAATCAGAGAAAAACTTATCAAAGATACCCTTGGACTGGCTTACAATGGTCGCCAGCTGGGTTAAAAAATTTCTTAGTTAATCCCGTACACGCAGGTGGAACACCATTTAACGTCACCACATCCAGTCCATCAGGTAAACAAATTAACCATTTCGATCAATGGGATTGCAATTGGAATACCCATGAAGGGATAATTAGCCGCGAACAACACGAACAAATCAAACGCCAGATTCGCCAAAATCGCAATAATAAATGGGCTGCACGTCAAGAAGATATCAACCCATTTGCTAATTTATTGAAGTGTAGTAGATGTGGCGGCGCATTAACTCGCATGTCATCCCGACGCGATCGCAATGGACAATATACAGCCTACTATCAATGTACTTACTATGCTCTCAGACGTTGCGATGCCAAAGAGATGCTGAATAGTCACAGTTTAGATGCTCAGGTGGCTGATTTGCTAGTTAATGAAGCTACTAGACTAGCAGGAATGGTAGATTTTGAGGAAAATAAAAATCCTGAACCAAAAGAAGTGCAAGAACTGCGCGAAAGTTTAGCAGCATTGGAGAAGATACCTAGTAATGCTTTTGTAGAAAAAGCCAAAGATGGTATCCGTGAGCAAATTGCTAATATCTTAAGTCTCCACGAAAACATCACAAACCGTAGCTTGTTGGTACGAGAAGAGTTAGTGCAAATGTTCCGCGATCGCGAATACTGGGAAAGCCGCACATCAGAGGATAAAAAACGGATGCTAAATAAACTTATCCGTCGTATTGTTGTTGATGGACGGGTTGTTTTGGGTATTGAGTTTCTTTAGTTTTCTTTGGCGAACAAGTTCTCGGTATTCTTCTAATTGACGCAACCAAAATTCCTTATCCGATTCGATTCTCATTTGTAGCGTTATCTATCAATAATTTTAGATTAGCTTTGAGTCAAAAAAATTCTGTTCTCTACGAACAAGGTTTATTGAGGTAACAAATTTATAGTAATTTTTATGGTAAAAATTATTTTATTAGCTAATTTTCTAACAATAAAGAGTAGAGGAAAATACGCTCCTGGTCGCTGCTAAATTTAATCAAATCAAATAAAAAATGCGTAGCCAAATTATTCAGATAGTGAATTTATCCCTTACCTAAAATGTCACTTAATTGAGTAAGATTTAGCTAACCAACTTTTAAAAATCATCCAGGTTGCTGTGGGTTACGGCTAAATCTCATACTAAGTTGCAATCAAATATAGTATCTGTCATTGCGACCAGAACACAGTGAAGGGAAGCAATCTCAACAATTTCAAGGTGCTATGGCTGACTGTGACTGAGTATCATTATCTCTAAGTCGCAAATCCTTCCACAGCCGTAACACAACGCGGGAAACCCGCGCAACGCAGTAGCTCCCCTATTTAAGATTTACGCTAAAATCAGAAGTTGCTAAACTTATTGCAAGTATTTAGCACTAAATTCTGAAAAAAACATTCTTGCTGAAGTTCTAAAACATTTTCATAGTATACTATTTTTGCACATTTTTCTCAATTACTCCGATCTGCCTACAGCCCTTAGAACTATCCTTGCTCAAACTTGGCGACGTTATGAACATCGGTTTAAAACCATATGGCAATTTATTCATAAAATATCTCAAGCCTCAAAAGTGGCGCTTAGCCAAGTTTGCGATCGCTCTATTAGCTGGTATCGGCTTGCAACTCCTCAACCCACAAATCTTACGTAATTTCATTGATACAGCTGTAACAGGTGGTTCAACACAGAACTTATTTCTCGCTGCATTTCTATTTATTGGTGTAGCTTTAATGACACAATTAATATTAATTGCAGCTACATATTATGGCGAAAATGTTGCTTGGACAGCTACTAATGCCCTACGTGCTGATTTAGTAGAACATTGCCTAAAACTTGATTTATCTTTTCACAAAATTACTACACCTGGTGAATTAGTAGAAAGGGTGGATGGAGATATTCACAACCTTTCGCAATTTTTTTCAAAATTTAGTGTTTATATCTTAGGTAGTTTGTTGCTAATACTGGGTGTAATTGTGGTCATGTTCGCTGAAGATTGGCGAGCGGGTTTAGCTATTTCATTTTTCGCTCTCACTGCTTTATCTACTTTAATTCGTTTGCGCTCTATTGCAGTTCCCTATTGGGGAAATTATCGCCAAATCAATGCAGAGTTTTTTGGATTTTTGGGTGAGCAACTAACTGGAATTGAAGACATTAGAGCAAATGGTGCTAAAAATTATGTGATGCACCGCTTCTATAAAATTCTCCAACGCTGGTTGCCAACATATCACAAAGCAAGGTTTGCTGACACAATTCTCTGGGTAACAACTAATGGTATATTCACCTTAGGTAATGTCATTGCTTTAACTGTCGCTCTCTACCTTTGGAATCAAAAAGCAATCACTATTGGCACTGCATATATATTTTTTTACTATACTAATCTTTTAAGTGAACCAATCGAGCAGATTCGTACTCAGTTAGAAGATTTGCAACAAGCAGAAGCCAGTATTTATCGGATTCAAGACTTATTTCAACTGCAATCACAACTAACTGCAGAAGGAGAAGAGTTACTTCCTAATGGTGCGCTTAGTGTGACATTTGAAAATGTCTCATTTAGTTATACAGATGTCTCAGGAGAAGCTGCTACTGACGTACGCATCAACAAGCAAGATCCCCAACCAGAATTAATCCTCCAAGATATATCTTTCCATTTACCTGCTGGTCATGTATTAGGGCTATTAGGACGTACAGGTAGCGGTAAAACCACATTAGCGCGTTTATTACTCAGGCTATATGACGCACAATTAGGCACAATTCGTTTAGGAAATGTGCTTATAAAAGAGGCTCATTTAACAGACTTACCCAAACACGTCGGACTAGTAACTCAGAACGTACAGCTATTTCAAACCACTGTCCGCAACAATCTCACCTTTTTTAACCAAAATATTAGCGACAATCGCATCTATGACACCTTGGATATGCTGGGATTATCTTCATGGCTAAATTCATTATCCAGAGGCTTAGATACTGAATTAGGCCCTGATAGTAGCGGCTTATCAGCAGGACAGGCGCAATTATTAGCATTTGCTCGTGTTTTTCTTAAAAACCCTGGTCTAGTAATTTTAGATGAAGCATCCTCGCGCCTTGATCCAGCAACAGAAAAACTCATTGAAAAAGCTATAGACCAATTGTTGGTGGGGCGTACTGGCATAATTATTGCTCACCGATTAGCAACCGTACAAAGAGCAAATCAAATTCTGATTTTAGATAAAGGTCGAGTCAGCGAATATGGATGGCGAGCAGAATTAATTAATAATTCCCATTCACGCTTTGCACAATTACTCCAGACTGGCTTAACAGATTTATTAGTGTAATTTTGGCAATCAGAATTAGGTTAAAAACCTTCTCTAAATTACGAATTTATAACTATTATGTTATCAGCAAACAAAAAAGTCCAAGGCTGGAAATTACTATGGAACCTCATTTGCTATCAACCAAAACTCTATATAATTGACTCTTGCTTTTGGATTTTAATTACGGGGTTGCCTGCAATACCTGGGTTAATTATCAAAGAGTTTTTCGACAGCCTTACAGGTCAAGCTCAATTTGCGTTAACACCTGTAGCTTGGATTGCATTATTATTGGCTCTTAATTTAGGACATATTGGCACAATATTTGTAGGGCGATTAACCAAAACTCAGCACCGTTTCACTATGAGTTCTTTGCTGCGAAGAAATTTGTTAGAACGCCTATTAAACAATCCTAATGCTCAACCTGTAATTGTTCATAGTGAGGCAGAACAAGCTTTATCTCAAGGTGAAATTATTAGTTATTTCCGTGATGATGCTCAACAAATAGAAGACAATGTGGCATGGGTATCAGAACTGTTGGGAGAAGCAATATTTGCTATTCTTTGTCTTGTAATTTTATTCAGCGTTAATCCTCAAATGACCTTATTTGTGTTTCTACCTTTAGTAGGCACGATCGCAATTATTCAAAAAGCAGAAACATACATCAAACGTTACCGCCAAGCTAGCCGTCAAGCAACAGAAAAAGTCACAGGTATTTTAGGCGAAATATTTAGTTCAGTGCAAGCAATTAAAGTCGCTGGTGCTGAACAAGATGTGCTGCATCATTTTCGCAATCTCAACGACAAACGTCGTCAAGTGATGGTAAGAGATAGCTTATTAAATGCCATGTTAGATTCCGTATTTCAAAACATGGTGAATTTAGGCACTGGTTTGATTTTGCTTTTAGCTTCTGTATTAATTCAGCGTCAAACGAGTAACCTGACTGTAGGTGACTTTGCATTATTTATTTATAATCTTGCCTTTGTCACTGGTTTTTTTAACTCTTTGGGGAGATTTATGGCATTGTACAAGCAAACCGAAGTCTCCTTTGAACGCATGACAGCTTTGCTTGCTGGTGCGACAGCAGAAACTTTAGTAGCTAAAAATCCACTTTATCTAAAAAATCTGCGCGATGAGCTACACCACACCATAAGCGATCGCCAACCATCACTTCCACTCTTGGAACAACCGCAAATAAAAGAGAACCTAAAATTATTAACTATATCTCACCTGACTTACTATTATCCTGGTACTTACCAAGGAATTACAGATATTAGCTTTGAAATACAGCGTGGTAGTTTAACTGTAATTACTGGTCGCATTGGTGCTGGTAAAACTACACTGCTACGAGTTTTACTAGGATTATTACCCAAGCAATCAGGTGCTATTTATTGGAATAGGCGACTAGTTGAAGACCCAGCTAATTTTTTTACACCACCTCGTAGTGCTTATACTCCTCAAATTCCTCAATTGTTTAGTTATACCTTAAGAGAAAATATTTTACTAGGTCTACAAAAAGATGATTTTGAAATTGAAAATGCCCTGACAATGGCTGTCTTTGAACAAGATTTGGCTAGCATGAATAACAGAATGGAAACTTTAGTAGGAGCAAAAGGAGTCAAATTATCTGGTGGACAAATGCAACGTTTAGCCGCCGCTAGAATGTTTGTTCGTCAACCAGAATTATTAGTTTTTGATGACCTGTCTAGCGCGTTAGATGTAGAGACAGAATTAGCTTTATGGTCACGGATATTTAACAATAAAAGTGAAAAACCAACTTGTCTGGTAATTTCTCATCGGCGTTCTGTATTACGCCGTGCTGACCAAATAATTGTGATGAAAGCAGGTCGAATATCAGCACAAGGAAAGTTTGATGAAATTATTAGTCAAGGTCAAGAATTGAAATTTTAAAGATTTGTATTAAGAACTCTAGTTCTTAATACTAAATAATCAATATAGTAAGTTAAAAATACTCAAAATATCTGGCAATGGCAATTACAATGTAAAAAATAAATTCTAAAATTTATGGAACTAAATATTTAAATAAATCATCAATAACCGCATTTGCAGCTAAAATACCGCCTCCAATCCAGTATTCTGGAACTATATAAACTTTATTTTGTTGTACGGCTTTTAAATTCTGCCACAATGGATTTGAATTAAGTTGCTCTATTTTCTTTTTTGCTGTTTGGTTAGCTTCATTAGTATTTTCGGCAGTCCAGATAAATATGACATCACCATCTGCTTTTTGCGTTAACTCATTACCAATAGAAACTTGAATTGAATTATTAAATAATTTTTCTGCTTCTAAGTCTATGAAATTTTGGGATTCCGGACGAGATAAACCAGCATCTTGCAAAATAGTTCCGCAGAAAGAATCACGGAGATAAAGGTTGATATTATTTGGATAAACGCGCACTACAGAAATTTTGATGTTTGATATATTATTGCCCATGCGCTGCTTAAATTCCTCGAGGCGTAGGTAATAGCTTTCCATCAATTTTTGGCCAAGTTCTTTCTTACCTAATGCCACACTAATATTAGTAAATACTTCTTTCCATTTACCGCTATGTTCAAAATTAAATAAAACTGTAGGAGCAATTTTTGCAGCCATATCATAAATATATTGTCGGTAGTCAAAGCCTAAAATAAAATCTGGTTTGAGTGTAAGGATGCTTTCTATATTAGGTTCACCGAATGTGCCAATATTTTTCACTTTCACAAACTCATTTTGTAAATAGGAAGAATATTCAGGGATAACGCTACCAACAGGTTGAATACCTAGCGCGATCGCATTTTCAAATGAAGTGTCATCTAGAGTCACCAGTCGCTGAAAGTTTTCTGGAATACAACTGATTCCCGCAGCGTGTTCGACATGACGACAAGCTGCGTTTGGACTGCGATCGCTAACAGGTAAAGAACCACCACGATGACAAGCTACAGCAAGCAATAGAGTACAAAATAATGTAATTCCAAAACGCACCCAGCGAGTAAAGCTCTTAATTTTGATATAACTGTCATTCATGATGGCATCCCCCACACCTGATTTTCGTTAAAATTCAATCGCAAACGAACCAATCAAAGTTAAAGGTTCACCGTAATAGACACCTAAACGACTACTATCAGAACCAGTAAAATAGGTATTATCAAAGAGGTTGCGAATATTTAAAGCAGCTCTCCAGTTATCGCGCTTATAAAAGACCGATGCATCGGTACGGACATAGCTAGGAAGAACATAGCTATTGTCTAAATCGCCAAAGCGATCGCCAACAAAAAATAATCCTAATCCGAATCCCAACCCCCGCAGACTTCCTTGCTGCATTTCATAACTTGTCCACAAACTTGCTGCGTGTTCTGGGATATTATCTCGACGGCGACCTTCCAGTCCACTAGTATCTTTGCTAACAAAAGCATCAATGTAAGAATAAGATGCAATTACTTTCCAACCAGGGGTAATTTCCCCAGCAATATCAAATTCAATACCTCGACTTGTCTGTTCCCCAGTTTGAATTTGGTCGTTGGGATCGGATGAATTGGGATCATCAGTAGTCACATTTTGCTTGCGGAGATCATACAACGCTAAAGTTGCGCTCAAGTTGGGGGTAATATCAGCTTTTACACCCACTTCAAATTGTCTACCTGTTTCTGGTTTAAATGCTTCACCATTACCATTGCGACTTGTACCAAAACTCGGTTCAAAAGAGGTTGCATAAGATGCGTAGAGCGAGATATTTTGAGATGGTTGATAAACTATTCCCAGGCGAGGGCTAAAGTTACTATCAGATTGAGTAAATTCTTCCTTTTCTTCACCTAAACTCTGGACAGTGCGAGTTTGATCAAAAATATCAAATCTACCGCCTGCTAATAATTTCAATTGGGGATTAATTTCGATTTGGTCTTGAATATAAAATCCATATTTATCAATATTAGCTTCGCGAAAGAAATTTAATATTTCTACTTTGGGATATTCTAAGCGAGTGTAAACTGGGTTAAATATATTAATAGATGGGTAGGATTCAAAATCTCCAAAAAGAGCATCCTCAGTGACTTTAGTATAGTCAAACCCCAAAACAAGTTGATGTTTAATTGAGCCTGTGGAGAATTTTCCTACTACATCTGTTTGCACTGTATAAGCATTATCCCGACGCTCAGAATAATAACTTAATCTACTTAATTCACCTGTTTCTTCATCGAGAGAATCCCTTAAAGGATAGTAGCGGTCTAAATTGACAAATTGAGCGCGGAAAGCATTCCTAATTTTCCATTGTTCGCTGAACTTATGATCGAGTAAATAACTAAAATTAGTTACATTTATTTGCACATTTTGGAACGGTTCGCCTAAAAAACGTTCCCGTGGTAAATTTGCAGGACGATTACCTATTGCTACCGTCCCATCATCTGCTGTTCGTGTTTCTTCCAGCCAGGAACCATCTATAGTTAAATTGGTGTTAGCACCAAGAGCAAACTTTAATTTTGGGGCAAAAAACAAACGCTCTGAATTTACAAAATCACGAAAACTCCCAGCATTCTCATAAAAAGTATTGAAACGATAAAGTACGCTGCCATCATCACGTAATGGCCCCGATAAATCCAGCGCACCTCTATAGGAACTAAAACTACCAATAGTTCCCTCAAACGAAGAAAATGGTTGAGCTAGAGGTTGTTTACTAACTAAATTAATCAAACCACCTGGAGGTGCATCCCCAAACAACACTGATGCTGGGCCTTTCAGCACTTCGATACGTTCAACATCAGCTGTTTCAATCAAGCCACCATAAAACAGATAGGAACGCAGTCCATCCCGAAATATATTTGCATTGAAACCACGTAAAGAAAAATATTCACTAAAACCCTGATAGTAACCAGCGCTAGTAGAACCACTCACATTTCGCAATGCATCTTGGACACGAATTGTAGCTTGGTCTTTGAGGACTTCTCGGGGAATTACTTGAATTGATTGAGGGATATCACGAATAGCTGTATCTGTTTTGGTGGCGCTTGATGCTTCTTCTGCACGATAACCACTCTCTTCACCTGTCACTACCAATTCAATAGGGTCTTCATTTTTAGGTGTTTCTGCTGTGGGTGCTGCTGGAGGTTTTTCTGTGGTTGGTATTTCTGTAGGAAGTTGCTGTGCTGGTGGCGCTTGACTAGTAGATGCTGTTGGTGTCACTCCAAAAATTAAACCTTCATCACCATCAAACAACTCAACTTTGGGTATGCTACTTTCACCTACCACTGTCACCCGGATTGTATTAGCATCCAGGTTAGTCACAGTAATTGTTGTAATTCCTGTAAATGGTTTTTCTTGACTAAAAGCATCTCTAGAAGCTAGTCGCAATTGAGCATTGGGAATATCTGCAATAAAGTTATTTCCCTCACTCTTACTTACAGGTTGGAGCTGATCTCCTTGAGTCGTTTCTAAAATAATCTCTAGTTGTTGCTCGCCTGAGTTTAGTTTGACTCCGGTAACTTGCACAACCTCTGGCGCTTGAACGAGTTTTTGTGCGCTTCTGAGGGGGGTTTCAACTTCACTTAGCTGCCATATCTTGTTTAAAGGCGCACTTAACCAATTTGCATTATCAGTTGATAAGCCTTCTTGCTGCTTTTGCGTAACTTTAGTCTCATTACTCCAAGCAGGAGTTGCTAAAAACCAAAAAACTGAGCTTGTAATTAATAGGCTTTTCAATAACATCTGTGGTTTCATTAATTTCCTCTCGCGTTAGTAGAACGGCGTAAATAAGTAAAGGTTTGTTGTGTACCCCTATAGAGAAGCAAGCTACGCAGAGCATCTCGTCAAGCCTACGGCGTAGCTAATACGATGGATTGGGAATTACTCTCTGTGTCAGAGCCCTGTCAATCCATCTGTCGCAATCATTTTTTAAATGGGTATTGCCTCAATACTGCTCGGTTAAGGATTTTAAACTCTTAATTTGGTTTGGGAAAAGGTTAAAGGGTAAGGGTTAAAGGTTTTTTCTTACCCCTTTTCCCCTTCCCCTTTTCCCCTTAACCGACAAGTATTGGGTATTGCCTCTATTTCAAGAAACATGGGAAAAGGTGCAAAGCACAGCGCCAGTGCGATACGGAAGCAAGGAAATAGAGAAGCAAGGATAAAAGCGTACTGAGTTTTTTTCCACAATCAAATAGGAGTCCTATATTGACAATTGATTACTAAGATGCTTATTAGGAGTTATTAGCACTAGTATTTTTCTCAATCGACTTTTACAGTACCAAAAATTTGTATTAAGAGATAGAGTCTTTTGCATAATCTTGTCAATAAATTTAGATAATCCTAGGCAAGCAAAAAGGCTCAGAGTTTTTTTAGTATAAAGAATTACATTATATTCAGTGGCTTGGTAGGCTAAAGGGTAACGTCAATAGCAATATGTTTTTACCTCATTTCCCTTGCCCTGAGCCAAAAACTTTAGTTTGTCGATAGAGGTTAGCACTATTCAATCATGATTTCAGGGCAAATTTTTGTAGTTGCTTCAGTCAGACTTTTTAGTGTACTTTTGTTAAGAACGTAAAAAAGAACTGAGAATAATTAGCATTTAGTATGGTATTAGTATATTGAGAATAAATTGCAATATCTTGAGAGACAGTTCTCATTTGCGAACTCTCAAAATAGCTAAAATCCAGCTATCATACGACTTTGCGTGAATTTGGTTGAGCAACAAAGCCTACAAGCTGCTAGTACAGTTGCGACTACCTCGTGTATGACCGTTACACTCAAAAATTAGGTAAGCATTTCAATGCCTGAAATTCAGAATACTCAGAACAGTCATGCCTTCAAAGGCGTGGGCGAATTTTCTACTATTGTTGAACTTTTGCGCTATAGAGCCGGCTTACAAGCCGAACAGCTGAGTTATACGTTTTTAGCAGATGGGGAAACAGAAAGCGATCGCCTCACCTACGAACAACTAGATAGATATAGTAGAGCGATCGCCTCTCAACTTCAAAGCTTAGGCTTAAGCGGAGAGCGTGCTTTACTGCTCTATCCACCTGGTATAGATTACTTACCTGCCTTTTTTGGGTGTCTGTATGCTGGTGTCGTTGCAGTTCCCGCCTATCCACCGCGCAATCGACGTAACACCCCCAGAATTTTAGCCATCTTAGAAGATGCCCAAGCTGCAATTATCCTGACTACAACTACAATTTTGCCCCAGGTGCAATCTCTGTTTGCTGATAAATTTGATATAGATAACATTCATTGGCTAGCTACTGATAATCTCTCTCCTGGGATAGAAGCAGATTGGCAAAAGCCTCAGATCGATGCAGACACACTGGCGTTTTTGCAATATACATCTGGTTCTACCGGCACACCCAAAGGTGTGATGCTGAATCATAGCAACCTCCTCCACAATGCTGAGGTGACGCGCCAGTATATGGAACATACCGCTAATAGTAAGTTTGTTACTTGGTTGCCGGTCTATCATGATATGGGCTTGATTGGTGGTATCTTACAACCTCTATATGGTGGTTTCCCTTGCATCATGATGCCGCCAGCTGCTTTCCTCCAACGTCCCTATCGTTGGTTAGAAGCTATTTCCCGTTATGGAGGGACTACTAGTGGCGCGCCTAACTTTGCTTACGAACTTTGTATTGAAAAAATTACCCCCGAACAACGCTCAACCTTAGATTTAAGCAGTTGGACTGTAGCTTTTAACGGTGCTGAACCCATCCGTCATGAGACTCTAGAAAAGTTTGCAGCCACCTTTGCAGAATGTGGTTTTCGTCCAGAAGCTTTTTATCCTTGCTATGGGATGGCGGAAGCAACTTTAATGGTATCTGGTAGCGTCAAATCTGCGTTAATAAATAGCGTATATCTGCAAAAAAGCGCTTTAGAAGCCAAGAAAGTAATTAATACAGTTGTTAATGATGAAAATTCTACAGTTTTAGTTGGATGCGGTCGAGTTGTACCCCAACAGGAAATTGTCATTGTTCATCCAGAAACTTTCAGCGCTTGCAATCCCGACGAAGTTGGAGAAATCTGGGTGTCTGGCCCTAGTATTGGTAGTGGTTACTGGAACCGTCCACAAGAAACAGCGCAAACTTTCCACGCCTATTTGCAAGATACCGGAGAAGGGCCATTTTTACGGACTGGGGATTTAGGGTTTTTATATGATGGCGAACTCTTTATTACAGGTAGAGCTAAAGATTTAATTATCATTAGGGGACGTAATCTTTACCCACAAGATATAGAACTCACCGCAGAACGTAGTCATCACGCATTACGTGCAGGAAGCGTTGCAGCCTTTGCAGTCGAGGTAGAAAAAGAAGAACGTTTAGTAGTTGTACAAGAATTAGAATTTCGTGCCCAACCTAATATAGATGAAGTGGCGGCTGCTATTCGCCAAGCAATTACAGCAGAACATGAAATCCAAGTTTATGCAGTCGTTCTGATTAAAGCTGGTACTATTTCCAAAACTTCCAGTGGTAAAATCCAACGTCGAGCTACCAAAGCAGGATTTTTGGCAGGTACATTAGAGGTTGTTGGTAGCAGTATTCTAGAAATTAACGAAATCACAGAACAACAAGAGATTCTGACGCGTACAGAATTACTTACAGCAGCACCAGAACAAAGACAGCAGTTATTAAATTGCTATTTAAAAGCTCTTATAGCAAGAGTATTAAAGGTGACACCTGCTCAGTTAGATAGTAGTCAACCTTTGAGTAGTTTGGGATTAGACTCCCTGAAAGTTTTCGAGTTAAAAAATCGCCTAGAAGTTGGTTTTGGCGTAACTATTTCTATAGCAGAATTGTTTGATGGTGGTCTTGTTGAGTTAACAAGCCAAATATTAGAGCAAATTAGTAGTAATTTGGCTAGTACTTATTTACCGATTAGCAAAGTAGAGACAACCACTAACCAACATCCACTTACTTTTACTCAACAGCAGTTATGGTTTATTAATCAACTGCAACCGGGAACAGCTACATATAACATTCCTGTAGCTGTTCATTTGACAGAAAAGTTAAATGTACCTGCATTAGTTGGCAGTCTCAACGAAATTATTCAAAGACATGACATTTTACGGACAAGCTTTGAATTAGTTGATGGTGAACCTATTCAAAAAGTTGTAGATTTTATCACATTCAATTTACCAGAAGTTGATTTATGCCATTTGCCTGATGAACAACAACAGACTGAGGTGCAAAAGTTATTTTTGCAAGAAGCTGAGTCATCTTTTGATTTTCAAAAAGCACCTTTGTTGCGGGCAAAACTGCTACATTTGTCAGCAGAATCGATTTTAATTTTAAATCTACATCATTTGGTTGGTGATGGTTGGTCAATCAACTTATTAGTTCAAGAATTATCTGTAATTTATCAGGCTTTGGTTGCAGGAAAGCCATCACCTTTACCAGCAATGACTTTACAGTATGCTGATTTTACCTATTGGCAACGCAACTGGTTACAAGGTGAAATCATAGACAAATATTTAGCTTATTGGCAACAGCAATTAAGGGGAAACCTCCCAATATTGCAGCTACCAACTGACCGTCCAAGACCGCCAATTCAAACTTTTAAAGGCAAGCAACAGAAGTTTGTATTATCTCCAAAATTAACTGCGGCTCTTAAACAGTTAAGCCAACAAGAGGAAAGTACTTTATTTATGACTTTGTTAGCGGCTTTTCAAACTTTACTTTACCGCTACACAGGGCAAGAAGATATTCTTGTGGGTTCCCCAATTGCTAACCGCAACCGTGCTGAATTAGAACAGTTAATTGGCTGTTTTGTCAATACTTTAGTATTGCGAACTAATTTAGAAGGTAATCCCAAATTTAGAGAATTTCTGGGACGAGTAAGAAAGGTAGCAATTGATGCCTATACGCACCAAGATTTACCTTTTGAAAAGTTAGTAGAAGCACTACAGCCAAATCGAGATCTTAGTTATAACCCATTGTTCCAGGTGATGTTTGTACTTCAGAATCCTGCATCAAATAGTATTTGGAAAACAGAGGAACTGGAGACAGGAACAGCCAAGTTTGATATCTTGCTATCAATGATAGATAGTGAAGAGGGTTTAACAGGGACGCTAGAATACAATACCGATTTATTTAATGCAGATACGATCGCTAGGATGCTGGGACATTTCCAAACCTTACTAGAGGGTGTAGTGAGTTATCCCAACCAGAGTATTTCTGAGTTACCACTATTGACAACTGCTGAACGTCAAACCCTACTGCTTGACTGGAATCATACGGAGGTTGATTATCCTCAAGCAGCTTGCATCCATCACTTATTTGAGGCGCAGGTAGAAAAGACACCAGATGCGATCGCGCTGATTTTTACTGACCAAGAGTTAACCTATAGAGAGTTAAATCATCGAGCCAATCAACTAGCCCACTACCTACAAAATCTAGGTGTGGAACCAGATACCTTAGTTGGAATCTGCATGGAACGCTCTATAGAAATGGTAGTGGGAATATTAGCAATTATGAAAGCAGGTGGTGCATATCTACCGCTAGATCCTACCTATCCTCAAGAGCGTTTGGCGTTTATGTTAGCAGATGCTCAATTATCGTTGTTGTTAGTCCAACCCTATCTAATTGCTCAACTACCACCACACACAGCCAAAGTAATAACTATAGATGCTGATGGTGCAACATTTGCTGACTATAGCCAAGTTAATCCAGATAGTAATGTCCAACTGGAAAACATCGCTTATGTAATTTATACTTCTGGTTCCACCGGCAAACCTAAAGGAGCGATTAACACTCATAAGGGTTTATGCAACCGCTTATTATGGATGCAAGATACTTACCAATTAACATCAAGCGATCGCGTTTTACAAAAAACACCTTTTAGTTTTGATGTCTCCGTTTGGGAATTCTTCTGGCCTCTATTTACTGGTGCGACTTTAGTGGTAGCTAAACCAGGTGGTCATCAAGATGCAAGTTATTTAGTCCAACTCATCACTCAGCAGCAAATTACGACATTGCACTTTGTACCTTCAATGCTACAAGTATTTTTAGAAGCACCAGAACTAGAAAAATGTAGTAGTATTAAACGGGTTATTTGTAGCGGTGAAGCACTACCTTTTGAACTCCAAGAACGCTTTTTTGAGTGCTTGAATTCAGAATTACACAATCTTTACGGGCCTACAGAGGCGGCTATTGATGTTACTTTCTGGTGTTGTCAAGCAAACAATCATCAAAAAATAGTTCCGATTGGTCGCCCTATAGCTAATACCAAGATTTATATCTTGGATAAACAATTGCAACCTGTGCCGATTGGTGTTCCAGGAGAGTTACATATTGGTGGTGTGGGTTTAGCACGTGGCTATTGGAATAGGCCACAATTAACTAATGAAAAGTTTATTAATAGTCCGTTTGACTCCAGCAAATATCTTTACAAAACAGGAGATTTAGCACGTTATCGTGCTGATGGCACAATTGAGTATTTAGGAAGAATTGATCGTCAAGTTAAAGTGCGCGGTTTTCGGATTGAATTAGGAGAAATTGAGGCAGTAATCACTCAAAATCCTTCTGTAAGAGAAATAGTAGTGATTGCTCAAGAAAACCGTTTGATTGCTTATGTTGTTCCCAAAACCACATTTGCTGTTAATGAATTACGGCATTTTCTGAAAGAAAAACTACCAGAATATATGCTTCCTTCTGCCTTGATTGTGTTAACAGCATTACCGCTAACTCCTAATGGTAAAGTAGACCATTCTGCTTTACCTGCGCCGGATAAATTGCGTCCAGAATTAGCGAATAATTATCAAGCGCCCCAATCAGATGTTGAAACATCAATAGCTAGAGTTTGGAAACAAGTACTACATTTAGAAAAAGTTGGGATTCATGATAATTTCTTTGACCTTGGCGGACATTCTTTGTTAGTAGTGCAGGTTAACAATAAACTCCGCGAGATTTTACAGCGAGATTTATCAGTTGTAGAAATTTTTCAAAATCCCACTATTAAGTCACTGGCAGAACATTTAAATCAAAAATCATCAGCACCCACAACTTTAGGGGAAATGCGTCAAAGAGTAAATAAACAAAGAGAAGCTCTTAATCAACGCAATCAATTATTAATGAAGCAACGAAAGAATTTTAAGTAATTTAGCAGGTTATTTGTTAATTATGGAAGGCATTGCCATTATTGGCTTGGCTGGGCGGTTTCCAGGAGCTAAAAATATTGCGGAGTTTTGGCAGAATTTATGTAATGGAGTTGAAGCAATTTCTCAGTTCGCAGATGAAGATTTAATTGCTGCTGGTATAGATGCTTCATTACTCCAGAATCCTCAATATATAAAAGCAGGTGCGGTATTAGAAGATATTGATTTATTTGATGCTGGTTTCTTTGGTTTTAATCCCAAAGAAGCCGAAATGACAGATCCGCAACATCGGTTATTTTTAGAATGTGCTTGGGAAGCATTAGAAAATGCTGGTTATAATGCCCAAAAATGTGAAGGTCGCATTGGAGTTTATGCTGGCGCTAGTTTAAATAATTACCTCAGTTTTAATCTCAATCTTGACCAAATTGGCTCAGTCAATAGTTTCCAGAAACTAATCGGAAATGATAAAGATTTTTTAGCTACCCGTGTTTCTTATAAATTAAATCTCACAGGGCCAAGTCTCACCATACAAACGGCTTGTTCGACTTCTTTAGTAGCCACTGCTTTAGCTTGTCAAAGCTTACTGAATTATCAATGTGATATGGCTTTGGCGGGTGGGGCTTCGATTCGGATACCCCAAAAAACAGGGTATTTACATCAAGAAGGAGGGATTTTATCACCTGACGGTCATTGTCGCGCCTTTGATGCTCAAGCAAAAGGGACAGTAATTGGTAATGGCGTAGGAGTAGTGCTATTAAAACGGTTATCGAATGCGATCGCAGACGGCGATCATATTTATGCTGTAATCAAAGGTAGCGCTATCAATAACGATGGTTCGCTGAAAGTTGGCTATACAGCACCCAGCGTCAACGGACAAGCAGAAGCGATCGCGGAAGCAATCGCCCTAGCGGATATTGCACCTGATACAATCAGCTATATCGAAACCCACGGAACAGGAACAGCTTTAGGCGATCCGATTGAAATCTCTGCATTGACAAACGTGTTTCGGGCGGAGACTGAGAAAATAGGTTTTTGTGCCATCGGTTCTGTTAAAACCAATATTGGACATCTAGACGCAGCTGCTGGGGTGACAGGTTTAATTAAAACCGCTTTGGCTTTGCAACATCAGTTGATTCCTCCTAGCTTAAATTTTGAGCAGCCTAACCCAGAAATTGACTTTGCTCATAGCCCTTTTTACGTCAATACGAAACTGGTTGAATGGAATGCAACTTCTACACCACGTCGTGCGGGTGTGAGTTCTTTAGGTATTGGTGGGACAAATGCTCATGTGATTTTGGAAGAAGCACCAATACAAGTCAAAAGTCAAAAGTCAAAAGGAGCCAGTGCGTTGGGCGGCTCTGCCGACTTGAAGCAACTGGCGTTCAAAAGAAAATATCAGCTGTTGTGTTTATCAGCTAAGACTGATTCGGCGTTGGGGGCGGCTACTAAAAATTTGGTTCAACATCTGAGACAGCATTCTGATGTGAATTTAGCAGATGTTGCTTACACATTGCAGGTAGGGCGTGGGGTGTTTAATTATCGGCGTGTTGTAGTGTGTCAAAGTACGGAAGAGGCAATTAACGCCCTGGAAACTCTCAATCCACAACAAGTATTAACTCACTTTCAGGAACCAATTCAACGCTCTATTACCTTGATGTTCCCTGGACAGGGCGCTCAGTATGTCAATATGGGGCGAGAATTGTATGAGACTGAGCCGAAATTCCATGAACAGGTCGATGATTGTTGTTTGCTACTCGAACCACATCTAGGTTTAGATTTGCGATCGCTTATTTATCCCCAAGAGTCTACACAACAAACAGCAACCGAACAACTTCAGCAGACACAATTTGCACAACCAGCATTGTTTGTCATTGAATATGCTTTAGCTCAACTTTGGATGTCTTGGGGTATTTTGCCACAAGCAATGATTGGTCACAGTATTGGTGAATATGTAGCCGCTTGTCTTGCTGGCGTGATGTCTTTAGAAGATGCTTTAGCTTTGGTTGCTGTACGTGGACGACTCATGCAGCAAATGGCAACAGGTACAATGCTTTCTATCTCCGCATCAGCCGCAGAGGTAAAAACTTTCCTCAACGAATATTTAGCTTTAGCCGCTAGTAATGCACCTTCTTTGTGTGTGGTTTCTGGAAGTTATGAAGCTATAGACAAACTTGCCGAAAATCTTACAGGTAAAGGTATAGATTATCGCCGTTTGCATACTTCCCATGCTTTTCACTCCTACATGATGGAACCGATGTTAGAACCATTCATCACGGAACTGAAAAAAGTCAAATTTGACCCTCCTCAAATTCCCTTTATTTCTAATCTCACGGGTACTTGGATTTCAGCACAAGAAGCGACATCTCCAGATTATTGGGCGCAGCATTTACGGCAAACAGTACAGTTTTCTGCTGGGTTATCGGTTTTGTTGCAAGCAAGTAATCGCATACTCTTAGAAGTAGGGCCAGGCCGTACTCTGTGTAGTCTGGTCAAACAACACACCCAAGAAGCCGCAGGACAAGTAATATTACCTTCCTTACGTCATCCCCAGGAAGAAAAATCAGATGTTGCGTTTTTACTCAACATTTTAGGGCGGTTATGGTTAGCAGGTGTTGAAATTAATTGGTCTGGTTTTTATAGTCACGAACAGCGTTACCGCATACCTCTACCCACTTATCCCTTTGAACGCCAGCATTACTGGATTGAACCAGAAAGACAAACTCAAGTATCTAATAAAAGTGAAAGCAAGCAGGGTAAAAATTCTCATATTAGCGACTGGTTTTATATTCCTTCTTGGAAGCGAGTTCCCCTGAGCAAAACAAGAGAATTTACCTCTGGTTACGCTCTCATTTTTGCAGATGAATATGGTGTAAGCTCACAAATTATTCAACAACTAAAACAATTAAGACAGGATATAATTACTGTCAAATCAGGAAAAGAATTTAGTCAAATTGATAGCACTACATATACTATCAATCCTGCTCAAATAGATAATTATCATGATTTGATTGAACACTTACAAAAACATGATAAAATTATCAATAAAATTATCCATCTTTGGAGTTTAACCTCATCACCTAAGATAGATTGGGAGACTAGCCAAAATTTAGGTTTCTACAGCCTTGTTTATCTAGCACAAGCTATCGGGCAAAAACAAATTAGTAATCCCATTCAACTTTTGGTGATTTCTAATCAACTGCATGACATCACAGGCAATGAAAGACTAGTGCCTGAAAAAACAACAATTTTAGGTGCTTGTAAAGTTATCCCACAAGAATATCAAAATATTCATTGCCGTCTGGTTGATATTTGCTTAGGAACATCCACAAGCAACAGCTTTATTGAGCAATTAATAGCAGAATTAAACGCAGAATCAGAAGATGCAATCATTGCCTATCGGAGTAATTATCGTTGGGTGCAAACCTTTGAACCTATTGCATTAGAAGCTGCTACCGAAGATAAAATCCGGTTGCGTCAAAGTGGAGTATACCTCATTACAGGTGGGATGGGAGGTATAGGTTTAGTTTTAGCTGAGTATTTAGCTCAAACTTTTCAAGCCAAACTGATTTTATTAGGACGTTCTCTCCCATCTCATCGCGAAAAAATCCAACAATTAGAAGCCTTAGGTGCAGAAGTATTAGTACTGGCTGCTGATGTGACGAATGAGGAACAGATGCAGAGTGCGATCGCCCAATCTCTAGAACGCTTTGGTACAATTCACGGTGTCATCCATACTGCTGGTGTAGCGGGTGCTGGGATGATTCAACTCAAAACACCAGAAATTGCCGAAAAAGTTTTTGCACCTAAAGTTCAAGGAACAATAACTCTCAATAGTGTTCTCAAAAATATCAATTTAGACTTTTTAGTTCTTTGTTCATCTTTAAGTTCAATTCAAGGAGGATTTGGACAGGTAGATTATTGTGCTGCCAATACTTTCTTAGATGCCTTTGCTCATTGGAATACAACAACAAATCAAAGATTTACAGTTGCGATTAATTGGGATGCTTGGCAATCAGTTGGCATGGCAGTTAATACCAATGTTCCTGATGAATTGAAAAACTGGCGTAAAGAAACTTTAAAAAATGCTATTCTACCAATAGAAGGAGTAAATGCATTTAGCAGAATTTTGGCAAATTCTCTACCTCAAGTTATAGTTTCTACTCAAGATTTACAAGCAGGAATTGAGAAACTTAAACAACTGATATTATCTTTATCCTTTTCTCAAAAGCCAGTTAATTCTTGTCAAGTATCTGCCAGCAGACATGCACGCACTTTACAAGAAAATACATACGTAGCTCCTCGTAACGAAATTGAACAAACTATTGCCAATATTTGGGAAGAACTCATCGGTATTGAAAAAGTAGGGATTAATGATAACTTCTTTGAATTAGGAGGACATTCATTACTAGCGGTTCAAACTATTTCCCGTCTTCGAGAAGCTTTTCAAGTCGAATTACCGCTACGTACTCTCCTTTTTGATGCGCCAACAATTAGCGAACTAGCTAATGTGATTCTGGAACAACAACCAAAATCAGAAGAACTTGATCAAATTACCCAACTGTTAGCAGAAGTAGAAAACCTCTCCCAGGAAGAACTGCAAAAACAACTATCCCAAGAATCACCTAATTAGTTAAATCAGTTTCATTTCTGTATTTCCTTCTTTGCATATCTGCGCCTTTGCATGAAACTTCCCTAAAAATATGGAATTTAGCATCCTCTACTTTTCCGGTGACGGCTCAACAATTGAATTAGATAAATATCAACTGTTACTAGAAACCGCTAAACTTGCCGATAAAAATGGATTTTCAGCAGTATGGACTCCCGAACGTCATTTTCATGCTTTTGGGGGTTTGTATCCAAATCCCTCGGTGATTAGTGCAGCTTTAGCAATGGTGACAGAGAATATTCAACTCAGATCGGGTAGTATTGTTATGCCATTACAACATCCAGTTAGAGTTGCTGAAGAGTGGGCAGTAGTTGATAACTTATCTGGTGGGAGAGTAGGACTATCTTTTGCACCAGGTTGGCACGCTGATGATTTTTTATTACGTCCAGAAAATTATGCCGAACGTAAAGCAGTAATGTGGCGTGACATCGAAGTTTTACTACAACTTTGGCAGGGTGAAGAAATTGAATTTAGGAATGGCTCAGGTAATCAAGTTAAAGTCAAAACATTTCCCCGTCCAGTACAATCTCAAATACCAATTTGGATTACTTGCCAAGCTGACTCTACATTTATTGGTGCAGGTAAAATAGGCGCTAATGTTTTAACTTCTTTGTTATATGCGACTATTGATGATTTAGCGAACCAAATATCTTTATACCGTCGTACTTTAGCTGAATATGGACACAATCCCAAAAGCTACAAAGTATCTTTGATGATGCATACTTACATAGGAGATAATGAACAATTAGTTAAGCAACAAGTCAAGCAACCTTTTTGTAATTATCTCAAAACACATTTTGGCTTAGTGGAGAACTTAGCTAAACGCATCAATTTTCAATTCAACCCCGAAAGTTTTAACGAAGACGACAGACAACAGCTTTTAGAATTTGCCTTTGAGCGATATTTTCAGCAGGGTAGAGTTTTAATTGGTACAGCAGAAAATTGTCATCAAACCATTGCCCGTCTTCAAGAAATTGGTGTAGATGAAATAGCCTGTCTCGTAGATTTTGGTTTAGAGTTTAAAACAGTGATGACAAGCTTAGATAAATTAACAGATTTTAAGCAAAACTATCAGCTAATAAAAGATGCTAGCAGATATTCAACTTTAAGCTTATTTGGGTGATTAGTTGTGAAAGATATTAATTCCAGAATTGCCGCCTTATCTCCCGAACAAAGAGCATTATTTGAACTGCGGCTGAAGCAGAAAAATTTACAGATTAAAAAATCAACATCAATTTCTCAAAGAACAGCATCCGATATTTTGTCTTTATCGCTAACTCAAGAAAGATTGTGGCTACTACATCAGATACAGCCAGATACACCTTTATATAATGAATCCAGCCTATTGCATTTTACAGGTCTTCTCAACACTCTGGCTTTAGAAAAAAGTATTAATGCAATTATTAAAAGGCACGAAATTCTTCGCACTAGTTTTCAGATGGTAGACGAGCAAACTTTACAAGTAATTGCTCCTGCGATCGCATTTACCCTAACCAATATAGAATTACCCACATCATCAGCAGCAGAAGTCAACCAAATTGTTACAGAAAATGCTCGTCAACCTTTTGATTTGAGCCAAGCACCACTATTTAGAGGTACACTAATTCGTCTGAGTGAGCAAGAACATATTCTGCTACTCACTAAGCATCACATCATTTCTGATGGTTGGTCATGGCAAATCTTTTATCGAGAGTTAGCAGCACTATATCAAGGCTTCTGTCAGGATAGTCCAGCAACCTTGCCAAAATTACCAATTCAGTATGCAGACTTTGCACTGTGGCAAAGACAATATTTAAATGAGAAATCGCATCAGTTGACATACTGGAAACAACAACTTCAAGATGCGCCGCCAATTCTCAATCTACCAACAGATTATCCTCGCCCTGCACAGCAGAGTTTCCAAGGTGCGCGTGCCACTATTGTAATTGAGCAAGCGATCGCAGATGCACTAAAGTCTTTCAGCCAACAAGAAGGCGTGACCCTGTTCATGGTATTGCTAGCAGCGTTTAAAACCTTGCTTTACCGTTACACAGGACAGACTGACTTATTAGTTGGGACTCCCGTTGCAAACCGCACTCACAGCGAAATTGAAAATTTACTTGGATGCTTCGTTAACACTTTAGTTCTCCGCACCGATGTATCTGGAGAACCGAGTTTTCGAGAGTTGGTAAAGCGAGTTCGTGATACAGCTTTAGCTGCTTATACTCATCAAGAATATCCCTTTGAACAGTTAGTCAAAGAACTACAACCCGAACGAACATTAAGCCATACTCCCCTATTTCAGGTGATGTTCGTCTTCCAAGATGCGCCAATGTTAGCCCTACAACTGCCGAATTTAACTTTGGCTCCTTTGATGGTAGATAACGGAACTGCTAAGTTTGATTTGACATTGTATGTGGAAGATACAAAACAAGGGCTAATCGGCTTTTTGGAATACAACAGCGAGTTATTTCATGGTGAAACCATTAACAGGATGGTGGGGCATTTTCAAACTATATTAGAGGGGATAATTGCAGATTGCGATCGCTCTATTTCTAATTTGCCATTATTAACACCGGTTGAACAACATCAGTTATTAGTAGAATTTAATCAAAATACTATAGAAATTCCTCATAGCCAGCTTGAAAGATGTCTACATCATTTGATTGAAGAGCAAGTAGAAAAGACACCTGATGCTATTGCTGTAGTTTTTGCAAATAAAAAGCTGACTTATCGAGAACTAAATAATAGTGCCAATCAATTAGCACATTACTTACAATTTTTAGGAATTAAAGCAGAGGAGCGTGTTTGCATTTGTTTAGAACGCTCTATAGAAATGGTAGTGGGACTGTTGGGAATATTAAAAGCTGGTGGGGCTTATGTTCCGGTAGATCCTAATTATCCTCTAGAGCGATTGAATTTCCTGTTAGAAGATTCTCAAGCACCACTCTTATTAACACAGCAAAACATATTAACCAAACTGCCAACATATCAAGGTCAAGTTATCTGTTTAGATAGCGATTGGGAAAAGATAGAAAAGTACAGCAAAAATAACCCAAATACCAAAATCATACCTGATAATTTGGCTTATATCATTTACACCTCTGGTTCTACAGGGAAACCAAAAGGAGCAATGAACACGCACCGAGGGATTTGTAATCGTCTTCTCTGGATGCAAAAAGTCTATCAGCTAACAGTTAGTGATGCTGTACTTCAGAAAACTCCTTTTAGTTTTGATGTCTCAGTTTGGGAATTTTTCTGGACTCTTAGCACAGGCGCTCGTTTGGTAATTGCAAAACCAGAAGGGCATAAAGATAGTGCATATTTAACCAACGTAATTGCTGAAGAAAATATTACTACTCTGCATTTTGTACCTGCAATGCTTCAGGTATTTTTAGAAGCACCTGGACTAGAAAAAATAAAATCTATCAAGCGGGTTATTTGTAGTGGAGAGGCTTTAGCTTTCGCACTTCAACAACGCTTTTTTGATATTTTAGATGCCGAACTACATAATCTTTATGGCCCCACAGAAGCAGCAATTGATGTGACATTCTGGAAGTGCCAAAAAGAAAGTGATAAATCTATAGTTCCGATTGGTCGCCCCATTGCTAACACCCAAATTTATTTATTAGATCCACATTTGCAACCAGTACCTATTGGTGTTGCAGGAGAATTATATATTGGTGGGATTGGAGTAGCCAGGGGATATTTAAATCGCCCAGATTTGACCAATGAAAAATTTATTTCTAATCCTTTTAGTGAAGAACCACAAAGTCGGCTTTATAAAACAGGAGATTTAGCTAGATATTTACCAGATGGCAACATTGAATATTTAGGCAGAATAGATCATCAAGTAAAGATTCGAGGTTTTCGGATTGAATTAGGAGAGATTGAAACAGTCTTAGGTCAACATCCGGCTGTGCAAGAAGCTGTTGTGCTTGTACAGGAAAATCAATCTCTTATAGCTTATATAGTCTTTGATAAAAACACTACAAATTCTAGTAACAAACTGCGAAGTTATCTACAGCAACAGTTGCCAGAATACATGATTCCTTCTGCTTTTGTGGTGCTAAATCACTTACCCTTAACACCAAACGGTAAAGTAGACCGCAAAGCATTACCAGTGCCAGAGAAAACCCGTCCTGAACTCGAACAAACCTTTGTTGCTCCTCGTAACCCAACTGAGGAAATGTTAGCAGGAATTTGGGTGAAAATCCTGGGAGTAGAGCAAGTAGGCATTCATGATAACTTTTTTGAATTAGGTGGACATTCTTTATTAGCGACTCAGGTAATTTCCCAAGTACGAAAAGTTTTTGGGATAGAAATACCGCTACGTAATCTATTTGCATCACCTACAGTAGCTGAACTTGCTAAACATATAGAGACAGTAATTAAGGCTCAACCTGAATTTAATTCAGTTCCTTCTCTAGTACCTGTTGACCGCAATCAAGAATTACCACTGTCTTTTTCTCAACAAAGATTATGGTTTCTTCATCAATTAGATCCGGAATCAACAGCTTACAATGGCTCTGATTTAGTACAGATGCAAGGTACACTAAATTTAGCAGCATTAGAAGAAAGTATTAATGAAATTTTCAGACGGCATGAAGTTTTACGGACTTGCTTTGCAGTTTTTCAAGGACTAGCAATTCAGAAGATTATTCCTGAGTTGAGAATATCTCTACCAATCGTAGATTTACAGCATTTACCAATAGTTGAAAGAGCACAAGAAGTACAAAGGCTAGAGGTAGAAAATGCCCAGCAGCCATTTGATTTGACACAAGCACCATTGCTGCGTTTATTGCTTTTGCGTCTAACGGAAGAAGAACACATCTTGTTAGTGACAATGCACCATATTATCTCTGATGCTTGGTCAGCAGGAGTATTTATCCATGAGGTGTCAGCACTTTACGAAGCTTTTTTAACGGGGAAACCTTCTCTGCTACCGGAGTTACCAATTCAATATGCTGATTATGCAGTGTGGCAACACCACTATTTACAAAGAGAAAGGCTTGATAGTCAATTAGCTTACTGGAAGCAGCAGTTAGAAAATGCAAAGACACTATTAGAATTACCGACAGATAAACCGCGTACCCAATTACAAACCTCTTTAGGTAAAAAACACTCCTTTACCCTATCTGCACAACTATCTAATCATCTTAAATCTCTTAGTCAGCAAGAAGGTGTCACTTTATTTATGACTCTGCTGTCAGCTTTTAATACTTTGCTATATCACTATACGAAGCAAGAAGATATCCTTGTCGGTTCACCTATCGCTAACCGTAGTCATAGTGAATTAGAAGGGTTAATTGGATTTTTTGTCAACACTCTAGTATTACGTACTAAACTCTCTCATAACCTCAGCTTTAAAGAGTTATTACAACAGGTACGAGAAACATCTTTAGGAGCTTATGCACACCAAGACTTAGCTTTTGAGAAGTTAGTAGCCGAACTACAACCAGAGCGCCATTTAAATCATTCACCACTATTTCAAGTATGGTTTGTCCTGCAAAATACTCCTAAATCAAACCTACAACTAGAGGGTCTAAATCTCAGATTTTTGGAAAGCGAAAGTACTACTGTTCGCCATGACTTAAAGCTGCAATTTACAGAAACAGCAGAAGGAATACAAGGTTTTTTTGAATATAAAACAGATTTATTTCATGCAACTACTATTACCCGCATGGCAGTTGTTTTAGAAACATTACTAACAACCGTTGTAGAACAGCCTGATATTAGAATTGAGCAACTAGTACAACTATTACAGGAAACCGAAAAACAACAGCAAATTGCCCAAAACCAAGAATTACAACAAACGCGAATTCAGAAATTAGGCAAAATTGGACGCAAGACGGTTAGTGGCAAAATCGAATCATAATTAGGCAGCGAGTGATGAATCTCAAAACATTCAAAAGAAAATCAATTCCAGTCTCTTCAGAAAACTTAGTCATAACCAATTTTTTAGAAGCTGATCAACAGCTACCTCTTATCATTCAACCTGCTGTTGATGGCGTTAATTTAGTCAGTTGGGCAAGCAACAATAGTGATTGGATAGAAAAACAATTAATTCTATACGGAGGACTGCTTTTTCGCAATTTTTCAATAAGTTATCATGGCGAATTTGTAAATTTTATGCAGGCGGTAGCCGGAGAATTAATCGAATATTCTTATCGTTCAACTCCGCGTACTCAAGTTGATGGTAATATATACACATCAACCGAATATCCGCCAGAACAATCAATTCCTTTACATAACGAAATGGCCTATTCTCTTAATTGGCCAATGAAAATTGCCTTCTTTTGTGTAAAGGCAGCAATGCAAGGTGGAGAAACACCAATTGCGGATAGCCGTAAAGTATTTCAACGAATAAATCCAAAAATCAAAGAGCGATTTATTCAGAAAAATATTATGTATGTTCGTAATTATGGACAAGGGATTGATTTACCTTGGGAAACTGTATTTCAAACTAACAATAAAGTCGAAGTCGAAGCATATTGTCAATCTGCTGGTATTGATTTTACATGGCTAGACGGAAATAGACTGAGAACTAGCCAAGTTTGCCAAGCTGTTGCTACTCATCCTCAAACTGGTGATTTAGTTTGGTTTAATCAAGCACATTTATTTCATATCTCAAGCTTAAAAGCTGAAGTCCGCAAATCTTTACTTGCTGTACTCAATGCCGAGGAATTACCACGCAACTCTTATTATGGAGATGGTTCAGAAATTGAAACATCTCTATTAGAAGAGATTCAATCAATATATGAGCAACAAACAGTGACATTTTCTTGGCAAGAAGGGGATATTTTATTACTAGATAATATGCTGGTTGCTCATGGACGTAAGCCATTCTCAGGTGCGAGAAAAGTTTTGGTAGGGATGGCACAACCTTATATAAGCAAATAATTTAACTATCTAGAAGTACATAAGAAACATTATGCAAGCTATATCTATAGAGGGCTTTCAACTTTCACCTCAGCAACAACGCTTATGGTTATTAATGCAAGAAGATAATGATCAGCCATATCGCGTTCAGTGTGCAGTTTTAGTAGAGGGAAATATTGAATATACAATTTTAGAAAAAGCCATACATAATGTTTGGGCTAAATATGAAATCTTGCGTACTAGCTTTCCTACATTGGCGGAAATGGCAGTTCCTTTACAAGTCATTGGAGAGAAAGCAACTATAACAGTTAATTATTTAGATATAACAATACAACACACAAATATAGATGCTTTATTTAAAGAACAGAATAAATTAGATTTTGAGCTAGTACAAGGCTTTACTAGCCAGATTGATGTAATTAAAAAATCTGATAATCAATATATTTTACTCATAGCAATATCTGCTATTTGTGCAGATAGAATATCCCTGCATCATATTTTGCAGGATATTAGTACTAGTTATGATGCTTATTTGCAGGAACATGAGTTAGAAGATACACCTTTACAATATGCGGATATTGCTGCTTGGCAACATGAGTTGTTAATTGGAGAAGAAGCAGAAACAGCAAAAAATTATTGGCATACTCAAAAAGTGCCTAATTATCTTATAAGTAAATTACCAAATGAAAAGAGAGTTAACCAAAAACAAATATTTGAACCTCAATCTATTAGCATCAGTTTTGATTCTGCTACTATCAATAATATTGCAGCGATCGCACAAAAACACACTGTAGATATTTCAACAGTTTTAATCGCGTGCTGGCAAATTCTCCTATGGCGTTTAACTAACAAATCTGAAACTGTTTTAGCTTGGTCGAATGATGGGAGAAATTACGAAGAATTACAGTCAGCAGTCGGATTATTAGCTAAATATTTACCTATTTGTATTCAACCACAAGAAGAACATATACTAGCTGATATATTAAAGCAGTTAGATAAAAGAATAAATGAAGTCTCGCAATGGCAAGATTTTTTTAATGCAGAAGATTTTGTTGCCGATCATCAAGATCCTCAAAAATTATCATTTTTACCCTTCGCCTTTGAATTTGTATCCCAACCCAGTAAATATTTTGCTGGTGACGTAACTTTCTCGATTCAAAAAATATCTAGCTGTAGTGAACGCTTTAAGGTGAAATTATTATGTTGGCAACAAATTGATTCACTTACAGCAGAATTTTATTATGATGCTAATTTATTTGAGCAAAAAGATATTGAACGTTTAGCTGCACAGTTTCAGACTTTGTTAATCAGTGTAATTAACAATTCAGAAAATTCAATTGCCCAACTTGAAATCCTTTCTCCACAAGAACGCCAACAAATATTAGGAGAATTTAACAATACTAAAATCCTTCCCCATCTATATCCTTGCATTCATCACTGGATTGAAGTGCAAGCAAATCAAACCCCAAACAATATTGCAGTTGTATTTGACAATCAACAGTTAACCTATAAACAACTAAATGCCAAAGCTAACAACTTAGCTAATCATTTAGCATCATTAGGAGTCAAACCAGAAACTGTTGTTGCACTTTGCGTTGAACGTTCCTTGGATATGATAGTTGGTATCCTTGCTATTCTCAAAGCAGGTGCAGCCTATTTACCTCTCGAACCTTCTTTACCCGAAGCAGCATTAGCCTTTAGATTGCAAGATGCTCAAGTATCTGTATTGTTAACTCAAAAGCATCTGCGAGAAAAAATCAATGTTCAGGCGCAGATAGTTTGTATTGATGCAGATATCAATGATGCGCCTCAAAACAATATTCTCCAGCCTGTTACGCTAGAAAATTTGGCTTATGTAATCTACACCTCTGGTTCAACAGGTAAACCCAAGGGTGTTGCAATTGAACATCGACAAATAGTCAATTATGTTAGCGGTATATTAGAAAAACTTGATTTACCAGAGACGGCTAGCTTTGCTACTGTTTCTACCTTCGCCGCAGACTTAGGTAACACAGCAATTTTCTCAGCATTATGTACAGGTGGATGTCTGCATATCATGGCAGAGGAATGTGCTACAGATCCAGTTGCTTTTGCCAAATATTGCGATCGCTATTCTATAGATTGCCTTAAAATAGTTCCTTCACACCTATCGGCTTTATTATCTGGTTCTCAACCCGAAAAACTTCTACCACGCCAGCGTCTCATTCTTGGTGGTGAAGCCGCAACCTGGAATTTGATTAAACGAGTACGTGAATTAGCACCAGAATGCAAAATTTTTAACCACTACGGCCCAACAGAAACTACAGTTGGAGTACTCACCTATCCTGTAGAGGAAATCTCTACTCATACCCCATCCAATACAGTTCCTCTGGGTCGTCCTTTAGCCAATACCCAAATATATTTACTTGATAACTATTGCCAACCTGTCCCCTTAGGTGTAGAAGGAGAAATATATATAGGTGGAGATAATGTAGCTAGAGGTTATATTAATCAACCAGAACTTACTAACGAGCGATTTATTCCTAATCCATTCAGTAGTGAACCCAACGCAAGACTTTATAAAACTGGGGATTTAGGACGCTATCAACCTGATGGTAACTTAGAGTTTTTATGTCGAATTGATGACCAAGTAAAATTACATGGTTATCGCATAGAACTTGGGGAAATTGAAGCTGTACTTCGTCAACATTCGCAGGTAAGAGAATTAGTTGTAGTTCTAAAAGAAGCTCATCCAGGGAAAAAACAGCTTTTAGCTTATATAGTTGGAAAAGAAGATTTAAAATCTGCTGAACTGCGCGATTTTATTAAGCAAAAACTGCCTGAATATATGATGCCTTCACAATTTATATTCTTGAAGGCTTTACCACTAACAGCGAATGGTAAAATCGACAAAAAAGCTTTACCAACAACCGATGCAGTTAAACCAGAATTACAAGCTGCTTTTGTTGCACCGCGTACTCCAGTAGAAATTGCCTTAGCTAAAATTTGGGGAGAACTTCTCAATTTAGAGCAAGTTAGTGTTTACGATAACTTCTTTGAATTAGGTGGAGATTCTATTATTAGTATTCAGGCGATCGCCAAAGCTAATCAAGTTGGTTTGCGCCTCATTCCCAAGCAGATTTTTGAACACCAAACCATTGCCAAACTAGCATTAGTCGCAGATACTAACTCAACGACTGAAGCAGAACAGGGATTAATAATTGGTACTGTACCACTTACCCCAATTCAACATAGCTTCTTTGCTCAAAATTTACCAGAACCACATCATTGGAATCAATCATTTTTGCTGGAATTACAGCAAGATATCGAGCCTAACATTTTACAGCAAGCCATACAACATTTATTAGCCCACCACGACGCGCTCCGCTTACGTTTTCGACCAACAGCTAATGGTTGGGAAGCATTTAATGCTGGTGTTGAAGCAGAAATACCATTTACTAAATTCGATTTTTCTCATATCAAGCAAGAGGAAAAAAAAGCGGCTATTGAAACTAAAGCCACAGAATTACAGGCAAGTTTGAATTTATCAAATGATTCTATAGTGAGGGTCGCACTATTTGATTTAGGTTCTCAGCAAAATAATCGCTTACTGTTTATCATTCATCATTTAGCTGTTGATGGCGTTTCTTGGCGAATTTTATTGTCTGATTTGCAAACAGCTATAGAACAAATTCAGCAAAATCAAGAAATTCAATTACCAAATAAAACCACTTCTTTTAAACAATGGAGTGAACGTTTGCAAGAATATGTAAACAAAAAGACACTCCATGCACAGTTAGATTTCTGGTGTTCTGAGTTAACAAAACGAGTTTCTCCTTTACCAGTGGACTATGTCGGTGGATTAAATACTGTAGCTACAAGTAAAACTCTTTCAGTATTCCTCAATGAAACTGAGACACAAGCACTGCTACAAGAAGTTCCAGTCAAATACCATACACAAATAAATGATGTTTTGTTAACCGCACTAGCAAAAACCTTTGCAGCATGGACAGAAGAACAAACGCTGTTAGTGAACTTAGAGGGACATGGACGAGAAGACATTTTTACTAATGTGGATTTATCGCGTACCGTCGGTTGGTTTACGACTGTATTTCCTGTTTTGTTAGATTTAGAAAATAGTGAGACAGTTGGGGATGCTTTAAAAGCAATTAAAGAGCAGCTGCGTAGTATTCCAAATAGAGGTTTTGACTATGGTGTATTGCGGTATTTGTGCAGCAATACATCTGAACATTTAGCAGCTATACCCCAAGCAGAAGTTTGTTTCAACTATTTAGGGCAATTTGACCAAGTTTTGCAAGAATCTTCTTTATTCAAATTAGCATCAGAATCGAGTGGTACAGAACGTAGTCCTTTAGGAAACCGTCTTCATCTGATAGATATTAGTGGATTTGTGGCTAGAGATCGCCTGCAATTGGATTGGACTTATAGCACCACAATTCATAAAGAAACTACTGTGTTAAGTTTAGCTAATAAATTTGTCCAAACACTGCAGGAAATTATTAGTCATTGTAAATCGGCTGATGCAGGAGGTTATACCCCTTCTGATTTCTCCAAAGCAAAAGTAAGCCAAAAAGACCTCGACTTTTTAGTGGCAAAAATTAACCGTGGAAGTGGGAATTAAAACATATGAAATCTGAAAATATCCAAGATATTTATGAACTGTCACCACTACAGCAGGGTATTATCTTTCATAGTTTATATGCTCCCGAATCTGCTATTTATTTTATCCAGTTATGTTACTTACTAAAGGGTAATTTTAATGTTGTAGCCTTTGAAAGAGCTTGGCAAGCAGTAGTTAAGCGCCACACTGTTTTACGCACAGCTTTTTATTGGGAGAATTTAGAAAAGCCTTTGCAGGTTGTGCATAGAGAAGTCGAAATATCCTTAGTGAACCACGATTGGCGAAATATCAACCCAAATGATCAGTCAGAGAAATTGCAGGAATTTTTGGAGAGCGATCGCATCTGCAATTTTGACCTGACACAACCATGCTTGATGCGGCTGAATTTAATTCGCTGTAATGATGATTCCTATTACTTTATTTGGAGTAAGCATCATCTCATTTTAGATGGTTGGTCAACAGCTTTAGTCTTAAAAGAAGTAGTAGAAATTTACCAATCACTTTGCCAAGGTAAAAATTTATCTTTCGTATTAGAAAGTTCTTTTGGTGATTATATTGGTTGGTTACAACAACAAGATTTAAATAAAGCAAAGGAATTTTGGCAACAGTCATTAAAGGGATTTACAGCACCCACACCCTTAATTAATTTAAATGCTCAAAACTCATCTAACCAACCAGAGAAATATAATCAGCAAGTAATCAAGCTTTCAGCAACAACCACTGCAGCACTACAATCTTTAGCCAGACAAAATCAACTCACACTCAACACCCTTGTCCAAGGAACTTACGCTTTACTGTTAAGCCGCTACAGTAGAGAAACAGATGTAGTTTATGGTGTAACAGTTTCTGGTCGTCCAGCAGATTTAGTCAACGCTGAGTCTATAGTGGGGATGTTTATCAATACCCTACCCGTGCGAGTGAAAATTGATGCTGAAGAATCTTTGTTAACTTGGTTGAGAAAATTACAATCACAACTAGCAGCAATTCGCCAATATGAATATAGCCCACTTGTAGAGGTGCAAGGCTGGAGCGAAGTACCGCGAGGCTTACCTTTATTTGAAAGCATATTAGTATTTGAAAATTACCCGGTAGACCAGATTTTAAAAGAATGGCAAGGCAATTTAGAAGTTCAAAGTATTAGCGCTTTTGATAATACTAACTATCCGTTAACTATTAGCGTTATTCCTAGTGAAGAGTTAGAAATTGTTATAGATTATCAGAGCGATCGCTTTAATTTTGACACCATCCACAGAATGTTAGGACATCTCCAAACATTGTTACAATGTATGGTAGATAATCCTCATGGTAGAATAAAAAAATTATCACTGTTAACAGATGTAGAGAAACACCAACTATTAGTAGAGTGGAATAGTAACAAAGTTGAATATCCACAAAATATTTGCCTTCATCAGCTATTTGAAAGTATAGTTGAACAAACACCTGATGCTATAGCAGTAGAGTTTGCAGGTAAAAGTCTTACTTATCAACAATTAAATCAACAAGCTAATAAAGTTGCTCATTATTTACAGAAAATAGGAGTAATACCCGACCAATTCATAGGTATTTGTGTAGAACGCTCATTAGAAATGGCGATCGCACTTTTAGGTATTTTAAAAGCTGGTGGAGCTTATGTGCCACTAGACCCAGATCAACCACAGCAACGTTTAGAATTCATGTTGCAGGATGCGGGGTGTAATGTTCTCCTCACTCAAAAGCGACTGCTTGAAACTATCCCCACATATCAAGGAAAAGTCATATATCTAGATGCAGACTGGGAATTAATTGCTAACGAAAAAGAATCGAACCCAACAAGAAACGTACAACCAGATAATTTAGCATACCTGATTTATACATCTGGTTCCACAGGTAAATCAAAAGGGGTGATGATTCAACATCACAACCTTGTTAATGCTTACTATGCTTGGGAAAAAGCTTATCAACTAAGTTCTCAAGTTCGCTGTCATTTACAAATGGCCAGCTTTTCCTTTGATGTCTTTTCTGGAGATTTAATTCGGGCTTTGTGTTCTGGTGGGAAATTAGTGCTATGTCCACGAGAAATACTTCTAGAACCACAACAACTATATGAATTGATGTGTCAACAGAAAATAGACTGCGCGGAATTTGTACCAGTTGTATTAAGAAACCTTGTACAGTACCTAGAAAAAAGCCAACAAAAACTCGATTTTATGCGGTTGGTTATCTGCGGTTCTGATAGTTGGTATGGAGCAGATTATAGTAAATTCTGCAATGTTATTGGTAAAGAAACACGGTTAATTAACTCTTTTGGTGTAACTGAAGCCACAATCGACAGTTCATATTTTGAACACATAACAGGAGAATTACCAGATGAACAGTTAGTACCAATTGGTAGACCTTATGCTAACAGCAAACTTTATATATTAGACGAATATTTACAACCAGTACCAGTAGGCGTTACTGGAGAACTTTACATTGGTGGTGAAGGTTTAGCTAGAGGCTATCATAATCGCCCAGATTTAACTGCCGAAAAGTTTCTTAATAATATTTTCAGCCAACAACCACAAGCACGGCTTTATAAAACTGGTGATTTAGTTCGCTATTTGCCAGATGGAAACATCGAGTTTTTAGGACGCATTGATAACCAAGTAAAAATTCGCGGTTTTCGGATTGAACTGGGAGAAATTGAGGCAATATTGAGCCAACATCCAGAAGTAAAAGACAATGTGGTTGTAGTTAGGGAATACAAACTAGGTGATAAAAGATTAGTTGCTTATATTGCTGCTAATCCTATCCTATCAACCTCCGAAATTCGTAATTTCTTGAAAGACAAGCTGCCAGATTACATGATACCCTCTGCTTTTGTGCAGCTTGACAACCTACCACTTACACCAAATGGAAAAATCGACCGTCGAAGCTTACCAGCACTAGTTTCCAGCAACATAGAACTAACAGAAACTTTTGTTGCACCTCGTACCGCAGTGGAAAAAATATTAGCGAAAATCTGGGTGAAAATACTACGACTTGAACGAGTGGGTATTCATGATAATTTCTTTGAATTAGGTGGACACTCTCTGCTTGCTACTCAAGTAATTTCCCGCCTCCGTGAAGCCTTCCGTATCGAATTACCTCTGCGTTGCTTATTTGAGTCGCCAACAATAGCTCAATTAGCACAAACAATCATTGCCAAAGAAACCAAACCAGAATTTACAGAAAAAATGGCTCAAATCCTCAAAAAGCTTGAGGGTATGTCAGATGAAGAAGCAAAACAAGCACTACAAAGCCGCAAAGCAGTAAAAGAGGTGAGGGCATAATGGAAAATTTATCTGCTGAAAAACTGGATCTTTTGGCGTTATTACTGGAAGAAGAAGATATTGAATATACCCCAGTCCAAACAATTTCGCCAAGAAAGGACACTGATAAATTAGAGCTTTCCTTCGCTCAAAAACGCTTGTGGTTTTTGGATCAATTTGAGCCAGGTAATCCCTTTTACAACATTCCTGCTGCACTGAAACTTAAAGGTAAGCTAAATATAGATGCTCTGGAAGGTTGTTTTAATGAAATTATCCAGCGTCATGAAATATTACGTACTAATTTTGCTGCTGTAGATGGGCAGCCTGTTTTAATAATTGCTCCACAACAAACTGTAAATTTACCAATAGTAGATTTAAGAAAAATTGCTTTATCAGAACGTGAAGCTAAGATACGAAGTTTAGCAGATGCAGAATTTCAGCGACCCTTTAATCTTGCCTCTGACCCACTGTTACGCTGTATTTTGTTGCAATTAGATGATACTGAATATATATTACTGTTGACCATGCACCATATTGTTAGTGATGGTTGGTCAACAGATATATTAGTGCGCGAAGTAGCCACACTATACGAATGTTTTACTCAGGGTAAACCTTCCTCATTACCACAATTACCAATTCAATATACAGACTATGCAATTTGGCAACGCCAGTGGTTACAGGGCGAAGTCTTAGAAACCCAAATCAATTATTGGAAACAACAGCTTGTAGGTAATTTACCTATTTTAGAGTTACCTACAGATAGACCAAGACCAAAAATTAGAACTTATCAGGGAGCAAAACAATATTTTCAAATATCTCCAGAGATTTCTCTGAGTCTAAAAACTTTGAGCCAAAAGCAGGATTGTACTTTATTTATGACCTTGCTGGCAGCTTTCAATGTGCTATTACACCGCTACACAGGTCTGGAGGATATTATAATTGGTTCACCTATCGCTAATCGTAATCGGGCAGAATTTGAAGGCTTAATTGGATTTTTTGTTAACACTTTAGTATTACGAACTTACCTGTCTGATGATCCTACATTTGCAGAATTACTAAGTAGAGTACGAGAATCTACTTTATCTGCTTATGCTCATCAAGATTTACCTTTTGATTTATTAGTAGAGGAACTACAACCCCAACGTAACTTGAGCCATACACCTCTATTTCAAGTCATGTTTGTTCTGCAAAATGCGCCGATGTCGGAGGTAAAGTTATCAGGCTTAACTGTAGAGCCTTTAGCAAGTGAAAGTGGTAACGCTAAGTTTGATTTAACTCTGTTAGCAGAAGAAACTAATTCGGAAATTAGAGTTAGTTGGGAATATAACACTGATTTATTTGATGCTGAAACCATTACCCGTATGGCAGAGCATTTTCAAACTTTGCTCAGAGGTATTATTGCTAATCCTCAACAGCGAGTTACAGAACTACCTTTGTTAACACAAAATGAGCAGCATCACTTATTGGTAGATTCTAATAATACGCAAGCTGAATATAACTTTGATAAATGTATTCATCAGCTATTTGCAGAGCAGGTAGAACGAACACCTAATGCTGTAGCAGTAATTTTTGGAGAGCAACAATTAACTTATAGAGAATTAAATAATCAAGCAAATAAATTAGCTGCTGATTTACAAACACTAGGCGTGAAGTCTGATGTGTTGGTAGGAATCTGTATAGAGCGTTCCTTAGAAATGGTGGTAGGACTATTGGCAATTCTTAAAGCTGGTGGCGCTTATCTTCCACTTGACCCTAATTATCCCCAAGAACGCTTGGAATATATGATCAAAGATGCCGATATATTGGTATTGTTGACTCAGCAAAAGCTAATTAATTTTCTACCTCAATATCAAGGTAAAGTTATCTGTTTAGATAAATGGGAAGTTATCAATCAAGAAAATCATTCTATCTTAGAAACTAATGTTAAACCTGACAACTTAGCTTATGTCATTTACACATCAGGCTCAACTGGGAAACCTAAAGGCGTGATGATTTCTCACCGTTCTATTTGCAACCACATGATATGGATGCAATCAGAATTCCCTTTAACTGAGTCAGACAGAGTTCTGCAGAAAACTCCGTTTAGTTTTGATGCTTCTGTGTGGGAATTTTACGCGCCATTATTAGCAGGCGGTAAGTTAATTTTGGCTAAACCGGATGGACATCAAGATACAGCTTATCTTGTAGAAGTTATTGCTGAACAAAAAATTACAATATTACAATTAGTTCCCTCTCTGTTGCGAGTGCTGTTAGAGAAAGAAAAGATACAAACTTGTCAAACGCTGCGACGGGTATTTTGTGGTGGTGAAGTATTAACTATTGATTTACACAATAAATTATTCCAGCTTTTGCCTGATGTAGAACTGTGTAATCTATATGGCCCAACCGAAGCAACTATAGATACAACATATTACAAATGTAAATACGAGGGTAACGGGTCAAGTGTGCCGATTGGAAAAGCGATCGCTAACGCCCAAGTATACCTCTTAGATGGTCATCTCCAACCTGCTCCCATTGGTGTACCAGGTGAAATTTACATCGGTGGTGCAGGTTTAGCACAGGGTTATCTTAACCGTCCAGATTTAACGAACGAAAAATTTATACTAAATCCCTTTATTTCTGGCACAAGGTTATATAAAACAGGTGATTTAGCGCGTTATCTACCAGATGGCAATATAGAGTTTATTGGACGCATTGATGGTCAAGTTAAACTGCGGGGTTTTCGGATTGAATTAGGAGAAATAGAAACTCAATTAAACCAACACTCACAAATTCAACAAGCTGTAGTTTTAGTTCGAGAAGATTTACCCGGAGAAAAACGGTTAGTAGCTTATATTGTCCCTAACCAAAAACAGTCACCTACAGTCAGTGATCTGCGTAATTTCTTAAAGCAGAATTTACCTGAGTACATGATTCCAACAGTATTTATATTATTAGATAATCTGCCATTTTTACCCAATGGCAAAGTAGACCGAAAAGCACTACCAGCACCAGATAATACGAGACCTGATTTAGAAGCTGTTTTTGTTGCACCACGTACTCAAATAGAAGAAATTCTAGTGCAAATATGGTCTGAAGTTTTAAGGTTAGACAATGTAGGAATTAACGATAACTTCTTTGAGTTAGGAGGAGATTCAATCCTGAGTCTACAAGTGATTGCTAAAGCTAATCAGGCTGGGTTGCAACTAACACCTAAACAAATATTTGAATATCAAACCATTGCCGATTTAGCATTAGTAGCAGGAATAATTACAAAAATTGCTAATGAACAAGTTATTGTTACAGGCTCTCTCCCTTTAACTCCTATCCAACATTGGTTTTTTGAACAGAAACTTCTTGATTCTCATCATTGGAATCAGGCGATAATGTTGGAAGTTGACCAGACTTGTAACCCTATTGTATTAGAGCAGGTTATAGAGCAATTAATTTTACATCATGATGCTTTGCGATCGCAATTTATCCAAACACCATCAAATTGGCAGTCAATAATCAGTGAACCTAACACCAATGCACCTTTTTCTATTATTGACTTGTCTGATTTACCTCAGCATGAACAGTTACGGGCTATAGAAATTAAAGCTAATGCACTACAAAACAGCCTTAACTTATCTCAGGGTCAATTAGTACAAGTTGCTTTATTTAAACTGGGCAAAAATCAACCTCATAGACTGTTAATTATCATTCATCATTTAGTAGTTGATGGAGTTTCTTGGCGAATTTTGCTAGAAGATTTGCAAGTGGCTTATCAACAACTTACTCAGGGTAAACAAATCCAACTACCAGCAAAAACTACTTCCATAAAACAGTGGGCTGAAAAACTGCAAGAATATGCCAAATTGGAAACTATAAAATCTGAAATTAATTACTGGTTAAATCACTCTAATCAAAAAAAATCTCGTTTACCTGTTGACTGTCCTAATGGAGAAAATACTGTTGCTTCTGCTTGTACAGTTTCAGTTAGTCTTACCCAGGAAGAAACCGCAACTTTATTACATGAAGTTCCAGCAACTTATCAAACTCAAATCAATGATATTTTGCTAACTGCTCTTGTGCAAACTTTTCAACAATGGACTGGTAACAGTTCACTGTTAGTAAATTTGGAAGGTCATGGACGAGAAGACATCATAGAAAACATTGATTTATCCCGTACTGTTGGCTGGTTTACTACTATCTATCCGGTGTTATTGGATATCACAGCAGTTTTTGAACCTGGAGAAGCATTAAAAACAGTTAAAGAACAATTACGTAGTATTCCCCACAAAGGTATTAACTATGGTGTATTGCGTTATCTAAGTGAAAAGTCAATCGCAGAAAAATTGCAAGCTTTACTCCAAGCAGAAGTGACATTTAATTATTTAGGTCAATTTGACCAAGTGCTTTCTGAAACATCAATGTTTAAACCTGCTGCTGAGTCTACTGGAAATAATCAAAGTCCCAGAGGAAACCGTAATTGCTTAATAGAAGTGAACAGCTTAATTGTGGGTAGTCAGTTGCGCTTGAATTGGACTTACAGCCAAGCATTACATCAACAAACTACGGTTGAAAAACTGGCTCAGGGATATATTGAAAAGTTGCGATCGCTAATTTTGCATTGTCAGTCCCCTAACGCCGGCGGCTTTACCCCCTCTGATTTTCCCCAGATGGGTTTAAGCCAAGTAGAACTTGATCAGTTAATTGCTGAACTTGATTGAATAGGGGTTGTTTAAACGCAGTATGGCGCAAAGATAAACGCAAAGTTACGCAGAGTTTTTTCAGAGAGTTTGTTATGAATAAAAAGAATATTGAAAATATTTATCTTCTGTCGCCTACCCAACAAGGTATACTCTTTCATACTCTCCGTGCGCTAGAATCAGGGGTTTATGTTGTTCAAAGTTGTTATACTTTTAGCAAAAATATTAACATTACTGCTTTTCAACAAGCTTGGCAACAAGTCATCAATCAGCACCCAATTTTACGCACTTCTTTTCACTGGCAGCAACATAAAGAGCCTTTTCAAGTAGTACATAAATCTGTAGAATTACCTTGGCAACAATACGATTGGCAAGAATTATCTAAAACTGCACAACCAGAAAAATTAACAGCCTTATTAGCAGCAGACCGTCAGCAAGGATTTAATATTTCTCAACCATGTTTAATGCGGTTGAGGTTAATTCAAATAGCAAAAGAAACTTTCCATTTTATTTGGAGTAGTCACCATTTAATTTTAGATGGTTGGTCTGGGGCTTTGGTTTTAAATCAAGTTTTTCAAGCTTACGCAGCACTGTGTCAAGGACAAGTTTTATCATTACCGCGTTCTCGTCCATATCAAGATTATATTGCTTGGCTACAACAACAAGATTTAGCCAAAGCAGAAACATTTTGGCGTAAGCAACTCACAGGTTTTACTGCACCTACTAAGCTGAAAGTAGATAGTGGTTCTAATTCAGTTACAGGGTGTGGAGAAGAATCAATCAAACTATCATCAGCTATAACAGCAGCGTTGCAATCATTCACACGCCAGCACAAGTTGACTTTAAACACTTTGGTACAAGGAGCTTGGGCTATACTCCTGAGCCGTTATAGTGGTGAAGAAGATGTGGTTTTTGGAGCTACTTCTGCTGGTCGTTCTCCAGCATTGGTCGGTTCTGAATCAATGGTAGGGCTATTTATTAACACCTTACCAATGCGAGTAACAGTATTTGGTAACGAGTTATTAATTCCCTGGTTGCAAAAACTTCAGGCGCAACAAGTAGAAACCCAGCAATATGAATATAGCCCCTTAGTGCAAGTCCAAGGATGGAGTGAAGTTCCTAGAGACTTACCTTTATTTGAAACTATTTTAGTATTTGAAAACTATCCTGTAGATGCTTCTTTAAAAGCAAAAGCTACAGAAATGCAAATCCATAATATTCGGTCTCAGGAAGCAACAAATTATCCTATTACTTTAACAGTAGGGGTTAGTACAGAGTTAACATTACAGATTTTATATGATGGCGATCGCTTTGATGAACTCACTATCAAGCGGATGTTAGGAAATCTGCAAACATTGTTAGCGGGTATGCTTACCAATCTTCATCAATCTATATGTTCATTACCTTTGTTGACAGCAACCGAAATACATCAGCAATTGGTGGAATGGAATAATACCCAAACAGAGTATCCCAAAGACAAATGCATCCATCAATTATTTGAAGAACAGGCAGAAAAAACACCAGATGCAATAGCGGTGGTGTTTGAAAATAACCAACTTACCTATCAACAACTCAACCAACAAGCAAATCAACTAGCGCATTTTTTACAAAAATTAGGTGTTCAGCAAGAAGTAACTGTTGGTATTTGTCTTGACCGTTCTATTGAAATGCTAGTTGGGTTGTTAGGGATATTAAAAGCTGGAGGTGCTTATGTCCCTCTTGACCCTACTTATCCCCAGGAACGGTTGCTATTTATGCTAGAGAATGCCCAAGCTACTGTATTGTTAACACAACAGAACTTGCTTGAGAAACTGAGTGATTATGATACGCAAGTCATCTTGCTGGAAAATGATTGGTCAGAAATTATCCAACAACAGGTACACAATCCTTGTAGTTGGGTAACTCCAAAAAACTTAGCTTATGTGATTTACACTTCTGGTTCTACTGGTAAACCAAAAGGTGTTGCTATCGAGCATCACAGCACAGTAGCTTTTATTGATTGGGCAAAAACATTATTTTCATCCGCAGATTTAGCAGGAGTTTTGGCAGGTACTTCTATTTGTTTCGATTTATCAGTTTTTGAAATATTTGTAACCTTGAGTTGTGGTGGCACGGTCATTTTAGCTGAAAACGCTCTATCTTTGCAGAGTTTAGCAGCAGCAGAAAGAGTAACTTTAATTAATACAGTACCATCTGCGATCGCTACATTATTAAAAAACCAAGCTATACCGACTTCAGTCCGAACAATTAATCTTGCAGGTGAAGCTCTACCAAATAAATTAGTGCAACAACTATATCAACTAGATCATGTTAATAGAGTATTTAATCTCTACGGGCCTTCGGAAGATACAACCTACTCTACATACGCCTTAATTCCACCCAACAACCAAGAACCTATAACTATTGGTCGTCCAATTCATAATACACAAGCTTACGTATTAGATGAGTTTTTACAACCAGTTCCTATAGGTGTAGCTGGTGAACTCTATATTAGTGGTGCTGGATTAGCCAGAGGTTATTTGCATCAGCCAGAATTAACTTCACAAAAGTTTATTATTAATCCTTTTGACAATTCAAACTATCATCGCCTTTACAAAACTGGTGATTTAGTTCGCTATTTAAATGATGGCAAAATTGAATTTATTGGTCGTCTCGATCATCTGGTAAAAATTCGGGGTTTCCGAATTGAGTTAGGAGAAATTGAAGCAATTTTAAACCAACATCCTCTTGTAAGGGAAGCGGTTGTAATGGCTAGAGAGGATGTAGTAGGTGATAAGCGTTTAGTTGCTTACATCGTTGCCAAACTGGATGCAAATCTGACTCAAACTGAACTGCGAAGCTTTGTTAAACAGCATCTTCCAGAATATATGTTACCGTCAGCATTTGTGCTGATGGATAGCTTGCCATTAACAAGCAATGGTAAGGTAGATAGACGAGCATTACCTGCACCAGAGCAAACACGTCCTGATTTAGAAGTAACCTTTGTTGCACCTCGTACATCTGTAGAGGAAAGGCTGGCGGAAATTTGGACAAATATTCTTGGGTTAGAAAAAGTAGGAATCCACGATAACTTTTTTGAACTTGGTGGGCATTCTTTGCTGATAGTACAGCTATTTGCTTGCGTTCGAGCTACTTTTCAAGTAGATTTGCCATTTCAAACGTTATTTGACGCACCTACAGTAGCAACCTTTGCTGAGAGGCTAGAAACTGCACATCAAGCATCATCTTCTGCACATCCTACCTTTGATCTAAAAGCCGAGGCTGTACTCGATCCAGCCATCAATTATGAGGATAAACAGATTGAAAACATAACTAATCCCGCTTGTATTTTCCTTACCGGTGCAACAGGTTTCTTAGGTGCTTTTCTACTGGATGAACTTCTCCAACAAACTCAAGCAGATATTTATTGCTTAGTTCGTGCTGCAAATGCTGAGGAAGGAAAGCAAAAGCTTCGCCGCACTCTGGAATCGTATTTAATTTGGAATAAATCTCAAAGTTCAAGAATTATCCCAGTTGTAGGTAATTTATCTCAACCACTTTTGGGTCTTTCAGAGGTACAGTTCACAGCACTAGCGAGAAAAGTTGACGTTATTTATCACAATGGTGCATGGGTGCATCATGTTTCTCCATACTCCACACTTAAGGCTGCTAATGTATTAGGTACGCAGGAAGTTTTGAGATTAGCCAGCCAAATAAGAATCAAACCTGTACATTTTATTTCTACAAATGGCGTTTTCTCTGCACCTCCGGGTACTGGAGTCAAGTTAGTTAGCGAAGAATCTCACCTAGATGATTATCCATTACCAGAAAACGGCTATACTCAAAGTAAATGGGTAGCAGAAAAGTTAGTTACTATTGCACGCGATCGCAGATTACCAGTTTGTATTTACAGGCCAGGAAGAATATCTGGACATAGCAAGACAGGTGCATTTAATTCCAATGATTTTTTCTACAGATTACTTATAGGTTGCATCCAACTGGGGAGTGTTCCTAAAAGAGAATTGTTTGATGGTTTAGCACCTGTAGATTATGTAAGCAAAGCTATTGTTTCTTTATCTAGGCAAAAACAATCTTTAGGCAAGGCTTTTCATGTACTAAATCAAGAGCATCTTGACTTAAATATATTGTTTAATGTAGTTCTGTCTTTTGGCTATCCACTGCAACAAGTCTCTGATGAGCAGTGGCAACTAGAACTGCAGCAAATTGCTGATAATTTTCCCAATCATCCTTTATATCCTTTAATCCCATTATTCACTCTTCAAAAGAGTACTGAAGCAACATCAAATCCTCACATTTCCAACCGGGTAACACTTAAATTTGATTGTACTAATACTCAACAGGGACTCACAGGTACTTCTATTATTTGCCCAACAGTAGATGAAAGGTTACTTACTACATATTTTTCTTACCTAATTCGTAATAATTTTTTACCTGCTGCAAAAGAAATTGAAACTACTGTTATTTAATTAGTGAATATATGCAAAACATAATTTCTGACTTACAGCAACCTGTATCTCAAGCTAATACACAGGATATGCAGCAAAATTATCTACAGCAATTTATCAAAAACTATAACAAACGTACTAAAATATCTAAAGTTTTTACAGAAAAACATCGATTTTCTTTAGCAGATAGCCGTGTTCCTGCCGGGTTCAATTTAGAGATAAAAGAAATTTGCTATCCCATTGTTGCTAAAAAATCTTTAGGATCTAAAATTTGGGATGTTGACGATAACGAATACATAGACTTAACTATGGGATTTGGCATCAATCTCTTCGGTCATAATCCATCTTTTATTAAAACAGCATTACTGGAACAAATAGAACAAGGTATTCAACTTGGCCCCCAAACAGAATTAGCTGGTGAAGTAGCCAAGTTAATTTCTGAAATGACAGGAATGGAGCGTGTTGCTTTTATTAATACAGGTACGGAAGCAATTATGGCAGCTATTCGTATTGCCAGATCTGCTACAAACCGTAACAAAATAGCAATATTCTCTGGCTCATATCATGGTCATTCTGATAATACTTTAGTTGAGGCTAAAGAAATAAATGGCAATTTACAAATAGTACCAATATCCCCTGGGATACCATCAAGGCTTTTTGAAGATGTTTTAGTTTTAGATTATGGCAATTATGAATCGCTAGAAGTTATTAAAACCCATAAAAATGAATTGGCTGCTGTTTTAGTAGAACCTGTACAAACTAGCCGCCTTGATTTACAACCTCAACAGTTTCTCTATCAATTAAGACAATTAACAACAGAGTTAGAAATAGCATTAATTTTTGATGAAATGGTAACAGGTTTTCGTATTCATCCAGCAGGAGCGCAAGCATGGTTTGGCGTTTCAGCAGACATAGCTACCTATGGCAAAATTGTTGGGGGTGGAATGCCAATTGGTGTTGTAGCTGGTAAAGCTAGCTATATGGATAAAATTGATGGAGGGATGTGGAACTATGGGGATAATTCTTTTCCGCAGGTAGAAACAACATTTTTTGCTGGTACACATTGTAAGCATCCTCTATCTTTGGCAGGTGCAAAAGCAGTACTTCAATATCTCAAGGCTCAGGGTTCTAGTTTACAAATACAATTAAACCAACGCACAGCAGACTTTGTACAAAAATTAAATGATTTATTCACTGCAGAAAATTTATCAATCAAAATGACTAATTTTGGTTCATTATTCAGTCCTGTTTCTTCGGGAAATTTTTTGAACTCAAATGATGCTCCACCATTAGGTTTAAATCTGTTATCTTATCACCTCATACATAAGGGAGTTTTACCCCGTGGTGGTAGTGGCTTTTTATCAACAGCCCACACAGAACAGGATATAAATTATGTCATTCAAGCTGTTCAAGAAAGTATTAGCGAATTGCGTTCAGGCGCATTAATCTAAGAATAATTTCAAAAATATTAAGGGGTGTCATAAGCCTAAAGATAGTCAATCGCTAAAAAACAATTTTTACTAGGTAAATTAAATAAGATGGAAATTAAATCTATTGAACGCATTGAAAAACCATCAGTAGCAGAATTTCAACATGAATTTGTAATAAAAGATAAGCCAGTAATTATATCTGGAATTGCTGATGAATGGAAAGCCTGTTCTTACTGGACACCAGAAACATTTAAATATTTGTTTGGCGATGTAATTGCTCCTTTAAGAGCTAGTGATGATGAACTAGATGTATTTTTTGGTGGTTTAACAGAAAAAAAGTTAAGTACTATAGCTGATTATATAGACAGTATTTTGTCTGAAGATAATAAACAACGTTTATATTTAGGTAATATTGCTTTTAATGAGCCTTTGGCTAAACAACATCTTGATAAAATCAGGACTGATTTTGAATTTCCGAATTATTTTTCAGATAGTACTGGTGATGATTTACGCCTTTGGATTGGTGGCGCAAATCAAAAATCTACTATACACAACGATAATTATCATAATCTTAACGCACAAATATTTGGGGAGAAAACCTTTTTATTGTTTGCTCCAGAAGAATATCAAAAACTATATATAGAACGAATGGATGATGAATTATGGTCAAGTCCTATTGACCCACAAAAACCGGATTTATCAAAATATCCCTTATTTGATGATATTAGTGGGTTAACAGCCAGGCTTAATCAAGGAGATATACTTTTTATTCCCGCTTTTTGGTGGCACCAAGCACGGTCAATTACAACATCTATCAATGTTAATATGTGGGTCTATACGAATAAAATATGTGAAATTTGGGAACAACATCCTGTTTTAAGCCGCAATATGGCTAATGTTGTTTAGATAAAGATAATTACTCCAGGTCTTACGCAAGTAAAATTTGTCATTGCGACCGGAAAGTAGTGAAGGGCAGCAATCCCAGAATTTTAGGCGATTACGTCATTTTTGCGTAAGTCCTATAATCATTGGATATTTTCGAGAAATAATGTAGAGGCATTTTGTGAAATGTCTCTACAAGTTTTATTCAATGAAATATTTATTGTGCAGCTTTTGCAACTTGGATAGGAGAAATAGTTTGCAAAGACAAGATATACAACAAACTAACTTACGCACATTTATTATTCTTTGGGCAAGCCAATTGCTATCAGTGATTGGCTCTGAAATGACGTATTTTGCTATCACTATTTGGGTATGGAAGGTAACAGGACAAGCAACGTCTTTATCCTTGCTGCTATTTTTCAACCAAATACCAAAATTAGTTACTGCTTTATTTGTTGGTATTTTTGTTGATAAATGGAATCGCAAGCTTTTAATGATTATCGGAGATACAGTAACAGGTATCTCTACTATTGCTATCCTTTTACTATTTTTAAATAATCAATTAGAAATCTGGCATATATATGTTGTAGCCATTTTTATTGGCCCTTTTCGTCATTTTCAATATTTCGCTTTTTCAACTTCTATCTCTACACTTGTACCAAAACAGCATTACACGCGAGCAGTGGTAATGACTGAACATATCGGGGAATTTACTTCCAATATCATAGCACCAGGGTTGGCAGGAGCCATTTATGCTCTAATCGGTTTGCAAGGTATTCTGACGATTGATATTACCACTTTTGTTATTGCATTTATCGCCACTTGCTTAGTACATATACCACAACCTCTGGTGAACGCTGTTCATCAAACTAACGGTAAAATTTGGCAAGATTTAACTTTTGGTTATCGCTACATTATCAAATATTCTGGCTTATCAGCTATCTTATTTTTTTTAGTGATTTTTCACTTTATTGATGCCGTAATGATGGGGATACATTCACCTTTAATATTGGCTCGTAGTGCTAATGATAGTACTGTGTTTGCTAGCGTGCAATCTGCTATTGGTTTAGGTGGTTTAGTAGGTGCTTTGTTACTAAGTCTTTGGGGAGGTTTTAAACAGCGCATTCATGGTTTATTATTGGGGACAATTTTTTACTATGGCATCATGATGGTCTTTAGTTTGGCAAATTTACCTGCTCTTTGGATAATTACTGGCTTTATAGCGGCTGTTTTTTGGCCGTTAATTACAAGTTCTAATCAAGTTATTTGGCTATCTAAAGTACCACCAGATATACAAGGAAGGGTATTTAGCACTCGTTATTTATTAACTTTAATAGCGTCACCTATTGGACTAGCGATCGCAGGCCCTTTAGCTGATAATTTTTTCCGCCCAGCAATGATGTCTGGAGGTATCCTAACACCTATCTTTGGCAATGTATTCGGTATTGCATCTGGCGCAGGTTTAGCAGTTCAATATACTTTATTTTCTTTATTAGGTGCGCTTCTGGGTTTAGGTGGGTATACCTGGCAAAGACTACGAAATATAGAAACTACTGTGCCTGATTATGACATTGAACAGTAATAGCCAAAGGTTGAACTTGGGCTTATTATATTCTTCAAAATTGCTATTTGTAGAGAGGTTTAACTTCTCTACATTTTTTTTATTTTTGAAAGCCAATAAGCAAGGCAAAATTAAATTTAATAGCGAATTAAAATTGTGATGAAGACAAACATATCAAATCTTAACTCTTGGATAATTTGCCCTCAGCCTAAACCTCAAGCGCAATTGCGTTTATTTTGCTTTCCTTATGCGGGTGGAAGTTCTGTAATTTTTCGCTCTTGGGCAAATTATCTACCATCAACCGTAGAAGTTTGTGCAGTTGAAATTCCTGGTAGAGCAAGGCAAATTCAGTTGCCACCATTTAGTAAAATAGAACCGCTTGTGAATGCGATCGCATCCCATATCTACCCATATTTAGATAAACCCTTTGCCTTTTTTGGTCATAGTATGGGCGCTTGGGTCAGCTTTGAGTTAGCACGCTTACTTCGCAAAAAGTATGGCATTCTCCCAGTTAATTTATTTATATCTGCTCGTCGTGCGCCGCACCTTCCTGAGTCAGAAGCAGCAATTCATAGCCTTCCAGAACCAGCTTTTATAGAAGAATTACGCCATCTCAACGGTACACCATCAGCAGTATTAGACAATGCAGAACTCATGCAGCTATTTCTGCCCATTTTACGGGCTGATTTTGCAGTTTTGGAAACTTATATTTATAGTCCTGAAGCACCTTTAGAATGCTCGATTACTGCTTTTGGCGGATTAGAAGATACAAGAGTTAGCTCTGATAAACTACAAGCATGGCAAGAGCATACAAAAGCTGATTTTTCTTTACATATGTTGCCCGGCGATCACTTTTTTATACATTCTGCCCAACTTCTGTTATTAGAAAAAATCACTAAATATTTAGCTAATGATTTATCGGCTTAAATTTTAACTTTAAAAATAATTAAACAAAAAATATCAATGTCGAATACAAACAGGCAAAATATTCTTTCAAGGTAAAAATTTTGTTTGCATAAGTCCTGATGAATTAAAAAATTTTTGACGAGCTACTACAATCAGTTGCTCGCCAACAGCTAATTAAGTTGAGTTGTTTGGCTGATTCTGAATTACCCTACGGTGAGACATTTGGGCTAGGTGTAGCTACAGGAGCAGTCTCGCGGCTCCGACGCAGAGCATTTCGTAAACGACTAGCGTTATCTGATGGTTGCGAAGATGGTTGCACAGCCCGTCGCCGTCTTCTCGATAGGCGTTGTGGTGTTTCTCCTGATGTTCTCACATCAGCTGTAACCTCCCGTTGTCTGCGTCGCAGACGATTACCAAGAGAATTTTCTCCTTCAGAACTTCTTACCCTTGTTGGTGTTGCTTCTGCGCTATTGGTGCGCCGTAATCTCCGGTTAATTCTTGATTCCCTACTGCTAGTAGTGGTTTGCTCGGATGCAGATTCTACACTGCGTTGCTGTCTTGTTGATGTTAGAGGAACATCCTGACCCCCAGAAACAGCAGCTTCTATACGCCGCCTGCGTCTTGGACTTTCTTCACCAGAGTTGTTATTTGAAGAAGCTGCTGCTATTTCCCGTTGTCTTTGGCGTTCCTCACGTTCCTGCTGCTGCTTCCTGACTTGGTTGTGGCGGCGTGAACCTTGTATGGCGTACTCTGTAGCTATTTGCACTCCTTGTCTACCACTTTGGGAGGGTTTGAGTTTCCAGTTCCTAGCTTGGCGAAGATGTTCTTCATCTAAGTCTCTATCACCACTAGAACCAATCAGTCTGACATTAGTAACTTTCCCGTTAGAGTCTGTATCAATAGCTACGGCAACTCTTCCTTCTGCCTTACGCCGCCTGGCTCTTTCGGAGTATTTAACATTACATTCTTCACAAGCTGCCCGACCATCGCCACTACTGGGTAATTTTGGCGTTGTAGATGTGGTAGCTATTCGTTCTCCTCCATTATTGCCGCTGCCGACACCAGAACCATTACCGCTACCTGTACCTGAACCGCTACCACTACCAATACCAGAACCGCTACCGCTGCCAATACCTGAGCCGTTACCGCTACCGATACCGGAACCGCTGCCACTACCTATGCCTGAACCTGTACCGCTACCAACACCAGAACCGTTACCAGTACCACTACCCGTACCAGAACCGCCAATACTGCCAATTCCGTTACCAGTTAAGACTGATGTACCACCACCGCCACCGCCGCCACCACCGCCACCTGGCGTACCATTTCCTAGTGTTGTGGAACTGCTGACGTTATTGGTGGCAACCGACTGACTGCGATTAGAGTCTCTAATACCTCGCAGAGTATCGCGTAAATTATTGCTGGAATTACCAGCATTACTGGGATTATTAGGCACAAGGGGTTTAGCTAAGGGTTGCGCTGGCTCAATAGGTTTCCGCAAATTTTCCACCAACTTTTGGATGGGTGGCTCTGGGACGACAGGTTGCTTAGGCTGCGGAGGTGGTAATTCCACTTTGGCAGGAAGTGGAACTGATTTTATTGGGTTCTCAGGTTTGATAATAGTTTCAGTTTTAGGATTAGTTGTTGAACTTGTCAGAACCTCTGTTTTTTCTGTGACTTCCAGCTTTTGGGGAGACTGCTCCGGCTTTGGTTCTGCTTCCAACTTATTCTCTTCTGGGGTGTCGATAACTGCGACCTCGATAGGTTCCTCTTCAACTGGGGACACTCTAGAGAAGTAATTACCAATTCCAGAAGCGAGTACCACTACATGAAAGCCGAGGGAACCTATTAGACTGAAAACCAGAAAACCTTTAAGCGCCTTTGTCTCTTTCTCACGCTGCTCGAAAGTAGTGCCGGAGAAGCTCATAAGTATATTGCCATCTATTCTCACTAAAAAGGTTAAAGTGTCATGGTGCAAAAGTCAATCAATATCTATAAATATTCTGACATTACTTTTGCGTAAATTTTGCAAGTGATAGTGACGACAAACTATAAACTAAAAGCAATTGCATCACTAATACTTGAATATTTTACTAATTTACTGTCATTATATTTTCATATCATGTTGAGAAGTATTCGCAGTACTCTATAATTCTCAATTGAGAGTATATCTCAACTCCACTGGAAACTGACGGCATCAGCATATCCATTGAAATTGAACTAAAGGATTTATGGGGATAAAAAACTTATTTGCCGCAGGTGGCGTGGTAATGTGGCCCCTGCTTGCGTTCTCTGTTGTGGCACTAGCTTTGATTGTTGAGCGTGTGCGGTTTTGGTATCGAGTCAATACCCGCCAAGCCAAGGTAGTACGAGAGATTCTGAATCTCTATCGGATGGATAATGTGGTGGGAGCCATCGAAAAGTCCCGTCAGAATGCAAATTTACCGATTCCCCGGATTTTCCTTGCAGCCTTGGAATTGGAAGAACCGACTCCAGAAGAGTTTCGGTTAGCGCTAGAAAGTGAAGCACAAGCCGAACTGCCGATTATCAAACGGTTCAATACGATTTTTGACACAATTATTGGACTTTCACCTCTATTTGGATTGTTAGGTACAGTACTGGGTTTGATTGTTTCATTCGCTTCTCTCAATCTTGGTGATGTCGGTGGGACAAAAACCGCAGGTGTGACATCAGGGATTAGTGAAGCGCTTGTTTCCACAGCTTCCGGCTTAATTGTGGCAATTTTCACCCTGTTCTTTGCTAATTCTTTCCGCGGATTAGCTCAACGTCAAACTGGCTTGATTCAAGAATATGGCGGGCAATTAGAACTATTGTATCGCCGTCGTTATGAACGAGGAGACAAAGTCTATGCGTCTACAAGATGATCCAGATATACCTGCACAAATTAATATCGTGCCGATGATTGATGTCATCTTCGCTATTTTGACGTTTTTCATCATGTCTACCCTTTTTCTTACACGCCAAGAGGGATTACCCGTCAACTTACCTCAAGCTGCAACTTCCCAACAGTCACAAGTTCCCACCAAAATTACAGTGACAGTCGAATCCAACGGCGAAATTAGCTTGAATAAAAAACCGACAACAGTTGATGTCTTAACCGAACAGCTACGCGCTTTAGTGGGTTCTACTCCAGAAACTATTGTTGTAATTAACGCCGATCGCAAAGTTGAACATGGTCAGATTGTCACAGTTATGGATCAAGTCCGTCAGGTTAAAGGTGCAAGGTTAGCTATTGCAACTCAAAAGCCTTAGTTGGGGGTTTGGAGTTTGGTAATTGGTAATTGGTAATGGGGATCAAGAATTTCTCCTCTACTTCCTCATCCCCCTTATCTCCTTCATCCCCCTCATCTCCCCAGTTCCCAATCCCTATGAAAAGAAAATTGTCAAGATTTTTAGCTTTTATCCTCAGTGCAATTTTGATTGTAGTTTTGGGCAATAACAGTTTTGCAACTGCACCCAGAACTACAGAAATATTGTGGGATACCTATGGTATACCGCATATATATGGTAAAGATGTTCAAAGTGCTTTTCAGGCGTTTGGTTGGGCGCAGATGCAAAGTCACGCTAACTTAATATTGCGCCTTTATGGTCAAGCCAGGGGAAAAGCAGCCGAGTACTGGGGAGAAGATTATTTAGAGTCTGATAAATGGGTACTGACGATGGGAGTACCCATTCGTGCTAATTCTTGGTATCAGGCACAAAGTCCAGCTTTTCGTGGTTATATAGATGCTTTTGCTAGTGGGATCAATGCTTATGGAAAAGCACATCCTGATTTAATTGATGATCAAGTAGAAATAGTATTACCTGTAAAGCCAGAGGATGTATTGGCACACTTGCAAAGAGTGCTGTACTTTACTTTTATTGTTAACCAAGAGCAAGTAGCAGATAATACTCAAACTCAACCGAAAGCCGGTTCTAACGGATGGGCGATCGCACCGAAACATTCTGCCACTGGTAAGGCGATGTTGCTGGCAAACCCTCACTTGTTATGGTCAGATTTATTTGTCTGGTATGAAGCACAAGTGACTGCTCCAGGGATGAATGCTTATGGATCTGCCTTGGTAGGGATTCCAGTTTTAGCGATCGCCTTTAACGATAATTTAGGCTGGACTCATACCGTCAATACTCATGATGGTTGGGATCTGTATGAGTTGAAGTTAGCTGATGGTGGTTATTTTTTAGATGGCAAAGTCCGTCCTTTCACCACAGAAAATTTCTTGTTAAAGGTTAAACAAAAAAACGGCTCCCTCGTTGAACAACCCTTCTTGGTAGAAAGTTCTGTCCACGGTGCGGTAGTGCAGGAAAAAGAGGGTAAAGCTGTAGCGCTACGGGTTGTTGGTTTAGACCGTCCTGGGGTGTTGGAACAATGGTGGGATATGGCAGCTTCCCAAAACCTTGACCAATTCCAAAAAGTATTACAACGTTTGCAACTGCCAATGTTTACCGTCATGTATGCAGACCGACAAGGGCATATCATGCACCTATTTAATGGCTTAGTACCGGTTCGGGATCAAGGAGACTTTCAATATTGGCAAGGCTTAATTCCTGGTGATACATCCAAAACTTTATGGACAAAAATGCATCCATATGAGGATTTACCACGTGTGATTGACCCTCCTAGTGGTTGGTTGCAAAATGCCAATGACCCACCTTGGACAACTACTTTTCCATCTGCTATCAAAGCTGATGATTACCCTGCTTATATGGCTCCACGAGGAGAAATGTATTTCCGCGCTCAACGTTCTGCCAGGATGCTAGCTGAAGATGACAAAATTTCCTTTGCGGAAATGATTCAGTATAAGCATTCTACAAAAATGGAACTTGCAGAACGTATCCTTGATGATTTGATTCCTGCTGCCCAAAAATCAGGTAATGAATTAACTCGTCGTGCTGCTAATATTTTGGCTGCTTGGGATCGCAATGCTGATGCTGATAGCCGTGGTGCAGTGTTGTTTTCCTTTTGGTGGCAAGAAATGCCTGACGACGAAATCTTTACTATTCCTTGGAGCGAGAAATCTCCTCGTAGCACACCCGATGGTTTAAAAGATCCAGAAAGTGCAGCAAAAGCCTTACAAATAGCAGCAACAAAAGTCGAAAAAGCTTATGGCAAGTTAGATGTAGCTTGGGGTGAAGTTTTCCGTGTGCGTAGCGGTAACTTAGATTTACCTGCCAATGGTGGTGATGGGAATCAAGGTATATTCCGTGTCCTCAATTTTGCACCCTCTAAGGATGAACGTTTTCAAGCGGTGGCTGGGGATAGTTATGTTGCAGCTATTGAGTTCTCGCAACCAGTTAAAGCAATGGCTTTGCTTAGTTACGGTAATGCTAGTCAACCAGCTTCACCCCACATTACCGATCAGCTACCGCTATTTGCACGTAAGCAACTGCGTCCTGTTTGGCGAACTCGTCCAGAGATATTAGCAAACCTGGAGGAACGCAAAACTTTTTAAGAGCTTCGCCCAGTTATAGACTATGAGTTATGCATCGAAAATCTGCCAGTATAGTGGGAAGATTGTGCTTTTGATAATGCTGATGAGTTTGCCTTTACCAGCTTTATCAGAAAACAAACAGCTGAATAATGATCAATCTCAAACGCTTCAGACTGAAATTAGCGATCGCGATTTGAAAATTATTGAGCAGTTAGTGGCGATCGCGCAGCGTCAGTCTTCGCAAGTACAAGAGGCAAAAGCGGCAACAGGATGGCGTGCTTTCACCGATGTTTTGAGTGTGGAATTGTCACCATCACAAACCACAACTAATTACAACTTGCCTGAGATATTATCTGAGAGCGAACGTAGTTTTGGGATCGCATTGACATTTGATCCCATTAAATTGTTGAACATTATTCAAGAATTACCCCTAAGAGAAGCTCGTTGGCAAGAAGCCAAACAGCAAAAACGCCTAGCAGTTTTACAATACTATCTGGCTTACTTACAAGCTCAACAAGCTACGAAAATTGCAGCCTATAAAATGCAACAGCTTGCCGTTGCTGAAGCAAAAACTGAGCGGATTGCTAGTTTAAATCCCCAAGTCACTGTTCCCCATCAGATTAGCTTGGCGAATCCTGATTATGTTGCAGCTGCAACGGAAATGCTGAACACAAACGCACGCGAACGAGTAGCATTAGAAGAACTAGCAGCTTGTGTTGGTTTATCTTCCCAAGCCACTATGACAATACTGAAGGCTAGTGATTTGAAAAATCAGTAAAATTTTGCAACTATTATTACAGAGTATAGGAATCATATTTGATTTTGAAGGTCGCGTATGGTGCGTTACGCTATTGCTAACGCACCATTTATCAGCCTTTGCGTGCGTTACTTTACTTTTCACGGAAAATAATTAAGTAGGAATTTATTTTCATTTTAATAGACATATGTTTTTTATCAATTGAAAATATCTCCAATTTGTCAGGCTTTTGAATAGCAAAAAAATTAGAGAACATTCCACCAACTAATATTTTATCTACTATCGAATCTGAATTTAATAACGAATTCGCTATTTGGTTATCCATGAGATACACTGTACTATCCTTGACATACCAGCGTCCATAAAATGTTTGACTTAAGAAACCCATTAATAACCGTGTAATTAGGTTATCTCCTTTGACAGTTAATTCATAAGTAAAATTCCTTTTAAATTCTGTATGGTATGAAAAACCTTGATATTCATATGGCCATTTACCAATGATTAATAACTCTATATCTTTGTCTGAAATATTATGCGTCATCTTAAATGTATGTGTTAATTTATACAAAATTGGTATTTGAGCGATCGCACTCGCTATAGCTGCTCCATTTTTACTCCTGGGACTTCCAGCATGACTACCGCAATCGGCACGAGTCGTCCCACGGTTGTGTAATAGTTACTTCCCACAGGCGTTTTAGTTGAACGTTCCTGAAAACGTCGCATAGTGATTAAAAACCACTCCCGTGTTTTAGGCATTGGTAGTTTGTACAGTTGGCGAGTGTTGACAAAATAGTAAAAAAGCCAGTCTGCCTCAGTGTACAAGAAGCAGCCAGGAGTTCCTTTCTCTAAATTGCTGTGGGTTTCAAAAAACAGATTACGGGTTTTATTCCATCTGTCGCCTTTAATCTCAATTAAGGTTTCGCCATTGTGCCTTGTCCAGATGAGGTCAATATCTCTGCATTGAAACTGAGGATCATCCTCAACATTAATAATATCAATGGTTTCTGGTTGAGAGTGCAGCCAAGCCTCAATATCAGCAGTAGCCAATTTTGCTACTTCTAAAGCGTCGTGCATGGTATACGTCATAGCTGCATCTCCTCCCAGCAAATGATCTGACTGGCAGAACTAATCTACCGTTGGTTGATATACGACATAGCGATAGTACGCGGAGCCGAACGCTGAAATTGCTCCAATTGCTTGATGTTGTAGGCATTGGGTACTTGAATTAATAAAATCCCCACTTTAACAGTGGGGACAAGGGTTTCTCTTGTGGGTACAAATGTACTATAAAAATGTAAAGCTGACAAGTTAGTACTACCCCCAATACTGCTCGGTTAAGGATTTTCAACGAGGAATTTAGTTTGGGGAAAAGGTGAAAAGTTGAAAGGGTAAGGGTTAAAGGTTTTTTCTTGCCCCTTTTCCCCTTCCCCTTTTGCCCTTAACCGACAAGTATTAGTACCACCCCAATCAATTCCAGCGTTACACCCAATACCTGACACCTAATACCCAAAAGCTTGATATTAGTGCCATTTGCTTGTGGAGCCTGCTCAATTATGAAACCAAGGAACTATACTTTTTTGGTACCCAAGGATATTTATTGATATGTCGCCCTGGACAAGTCTGATAACTACTTTGTCATTGCTGCTGTACTTCGTAATCACAATTAATGTTGGTCGAGCTAGAGCAAAGTATAAAATACTACCGCCCCAAATGACAGGAGATGCTAACTTTGAACGAGTGCTGCGCGTCCAGCAAAATACCATAGAGCAAATAGTTTTGTTCCTCCCAGCTTTATGGATATTCTCTTTCTACGTCAACTCGTTGTGGGGTGCTGTGATTGGTGCTATCTGGCTTTTGGGTAGAGTTATTTATGCTTGGGGATACTATCAAGCTGCTGAAAAACGCATGATTGGCTTTGTCATCAGTACTTTTAGTACTGTAGTGCTACTTTTAGGTGCGCTTGTTGGCGGCATCTTGTCTTTGGTGCATTCATAAGTCATTTGTAGAATAAGAAGCGATCGCTCTAGATCGCTTTTAATTTATTATCAGTTTATTGCTATCAAAAAACTGCCAAATCATTTATCAGCTGGACTCGTAACTGCAAGCCCATGAATACGTCATGGGAATTTTCTCAACAAGCTAGTCTTGATCGCCCAGTTAAATAAATTAAGTATATGTATCACATGAAACAAAAATATTGGCAATATTTTTGGTGTTGTACTCTATCCATCGTTCTAGCATTGACTTTTGGTGGATTGGGCGTGAAATCAGCACAGGCGCTACTGCGTCAACATCACGATTCACCTGGTATTTTGCGTTACCATTCCCAAGTATCTATCAAAGATGAATTTGGATATGCTTGGCAAGTGCTGTTATTTAAACAGAATTACAATAGTGTAGTTCCAGACTTAAGGTTGCGCTTGGTGGGGTTTCCTGGTGTAGTTGAAATTGCTCATCCCCAACCATTAGAAATTGAGACAGCAACTGGAAAATTGCTTTTAGCATCCGATGCTTATGCTTTCAATACACCTGCACCCAATGTAGGTGAATATGAATTAACAAATATTTTACCTAAATTACCAACAACTGATGCCCTCAAACTTTATGTGCCAATCTCTGCTAACAAGCCACTAGTTCTGAACATACCCAACACTATAGTAACTGAATGGCAATGGTTAGTAACAGAGATTGATTAATTATGTAAATGTCTACACCACTATTTTAGAAGAATCCAGCCAAATTGCTATACTGCCACTAAATTTATATTGTACTTTTTAGCATCGCTTTCAATAAGTATAAATTCATTTAGCGGGTTATAATTCTCGAAATTTTCGAGATTTTCTGCTTTATTATGAGAATTTTCCAAATAAGCTAATGCTAATGTAGAAGTCACATAAATATTTCCATGTTGTTTGAATCCTTCTATAATTTCAGCTTCCGATGGATAATCTTTGACTAAATGTTCTGCTAGATATCCTTTTAAAATTATTCCCTTCAATCCCGTTTCTTTGTAACCTTCCTTCGCAATCATCAACGATATAGTATTAGCATCAAGATGCTGAAATTTATCGTAATCCTCAAAAAAAGGGCAGAATATTTTCATGAGGTTTTTGACAGGATTTTTAACTGTACCGTAATTCGGCTCTTGCTGTTTTCTACGTTTGGATTCACCCATGATAGCTATCTCCTAATAAACGCTATCATTGTAATCCCTTCTAATTAAAACAGCATAGAATTATCAAATACAGGAATTACGCAACTGGCACAGTGATCCTCTAACATAAGAGTCAAGAGTCAAGGGTCAAAAATTTAGGTTTTTTGGACTCTTGACATTTGACATTGGACAAACCTAAACGAAAAAAATATGACACTTGCGTAAGTTCTAAAATAATAACTCTGTTATTCCTGCTATGTTAATCCGGTTGGATTAGGAAATATAGCCTGTTATGAATTTTTTATCATGTATAGGTTTCCATGATTATCTACAGTGATGATACAAAGTTTTACACTTAGGAGAATCATTTGGTCGCATTCACCATACACAACCTGCACGCAAGATGTCAAGGATTGCGTTAATATAGACCCGTACTCCTACAGAGAAGCTACGCGTAGTCTTTTGTAGAAAAGCGGCTTGTGGTTAAGCATAAACTTTCTAGAGTTCAGCTTAATTGCGCCCACTTACTGATGATGAGAAATCGGTTAATATCTTTTCTAAAGTTAGCAAAAAGTAAAAAACAGCAATCTCTTCCTTTGTCTGCTTACCTGTTGCTATTGCTATTAACTGTATTTGTGATAGTTACACCTGTCTTGAGAGCATCTTATGCAACTGATTTACCAGTTCAGCATTTATCTAAATCAAAAATAGCTGTCCAAGATTTAGAGCAACAAGGAAAAATACTCTATGAAACAGGTAGATTACTAGAAGCACAAGAAGTTTTGCTGAGAGTATTTCAACAATATCAAGTGCAAAAAGACGAACTAAGACAAGCAGTAACCCTCAGCAATCTTGCCCTAGTTTACAAACAGCGTGGGATGTTTGCTGAAGCCACCACAGCCATCAATAACAGTTTACAACTGCTAGCAACTAAAAATTCCAAACCACATTTGCAAGTTCTAGCGCAGACGCAGGAAATTCAAGGTAATGTGCAATTAGATCGAGGTCAGCCGCAACAAGCATTAGAAACCTGGCAAAAAGCTGAGGTAGTGTATACTCAACTGAGCGATCGCACAGGGATAAATCGCAGTCACATTAATCAAGCACAAGCATTGCAGATATTAGGATTCTACCGTCGTGCTTTGACAATGTTGCTGGAGGTAGGCAAAAATTTACAATCTCAACGAGATTCTTTGACTAAAGCTATAGAATTGCGATCGCTTGGCGATGCACTCCAGTTAACTGGAGATTTAACGCAATCCCGTCAAGCCCTACAAAATAGCCTCAAAACTGCCGAGAATTTACAATCAAAACCAGAAATTAGCGCAGCGTTGCTCAGTTTAGGCAACAATTTTAGAATTGGGGACGATTACCAAACTGCGATCGCATTTTATCAACAAGCGATCGCCACAGCGCCTTCAGCAATTACGAAGCTTCAAGGGCAAATCAATCTTGTGAGTGTGCTATTAATTACACAGCAATGGTCAACCGCCCAACCGTTGTTAACGCAAATTAGCACAGAGTTAGATAGTCTCCCCCTCTCACAAGTAGCAGTTTATGCCAGAATTCATTTTGCGGAAAACTTAATGAAAGCTGCCAACCAGCAGCAATCTCTCAGCCCTATCAATGGCTCCTCAGCTACAGAATTGTCTGCTAAAATGCTCGCTACAGCCGTGAAACTAGCTGCAGCCCTTGGCGATCGTCGCGCAGAATCTTATGCTATCGGTACTTTGGGCAAGCTGTATGAGCAAAACCAACAATGGTTGAATGCCCAAAAGCTGACACAGCAAGCATTAACGTTGGCTGAATCTCTGGATGCACCTGATATCGCTTACAATTGGCATTGGCAATTAGGACGTTTGCTCAAAGCGCAAGGTAATACAACTGGAGCAATTGCAGCCTATGATGCGGCTGTTAATGAATTGCAGTCTCTGAGAAGTGACTTGGTTGCAGTTAATCGAGATGTGCAATTTTCATTTAAAGAAAGTGTAGAACCTGTTTACCGCGAATTAGTGGCATTGCTTTTAGATACGCAAATACCAAAGTCTAATCAGCAAACATTAGATAAAGCTAGACAAATTATTGAGGCGTTACAGCTAGCAGAATTAGATAATTTTTTTCGCGAAGCTTGCTTGAATACAACAAAAATTGTCCTAGATGAAGTTGTAGATCAGGATAATCCTACTGCTGCTATTATTTATCCAATTATCTTAAAAGACCAATTACAAGTAATTGTTAAAGTTCCTCAACAAGAACTGCGGCATTATGTTGTTAACCAATCTCAAATTCAAATAGAAAATGTTTCCAAACAGTTGCGAGAGTATTTAAATGAACCTGACAGAAGCGAGGAAGTTAAATCTCTATCTCAGCAATTATATAGTTGGCTGATTCAACCAATAGAGTTAGAGTTACAACGTAGCCAGGTCAAGACTTTAGTTTTTGTACTGGATGGTGCATTACGAAATGTCCCAATGGCAGTACTTTATGACGGTCAACAGTATTTAATTGAGAAATATGCGATTGCTTTAAACCTAGGATTACAATTACAAAAACCTAAGTTTTTAGCACAAGAAAATTTGCGAGTACTGGCAGCAGGATTAGTGCAACCGCCATCGTCATTTCCTCAATTTCCGCCTTTACCAGAAATCAAATCTGAATTTAACTTGATTGCAAAAGCTGGAGTATCAACCACAAAACTTTTAGATCAAGATTTTACCAGTCAAGCGCTAGAAGGCAAGCTCAATTCTATTCCTTTTAACGTTGTTCACTTAGCAACTCACGGACAATTTAGTTCTCGTCCTGAAGATACCTATGTTTTAGCTATAGATGGCCCAATTAATGTGACAGACTTTGATTTACTTTTGCGCCGTCGTGATGAATTATACCCAGAAGCCATAGAATTGCTAATTTTAAGCGCTTGTCAAACTGCAGCCGGAGACAATCGAGCTACACTCGGTTTAGCAGGCGTTGCTGTGCGTGCAGGTGCAAGGAGTACGATCGCTAGTTTGTGGAATGTAGGCGATCGCTCAACTGCTATTTTAATTGGAGAGTTTTATCGTGAGTTGGTTGCAGCCAAAGTGACCAAAGCAGAAGCGCTGCGTCATGCTCAACTAACTCTCCTGAAAAAGTATCCTAACTACAGCCGTCCCGCTTTTTGGGCACCCTATGTATTAGTCGGAAATTGGCTTTGAGCCAATTCGCTTGGGTTAAGCTCATTAGTGATTGATTTGTCACTTAATTACAAAAGGCAGATAAATTGGGGGATTCTCCCCCAAACCCCCGATTGGGTGAAGGTTGCGTCCCCCAAACCCCCTCCAAAATTATTTGTTCGGTTTTTTTGTTGAGTAACTAGTTTTTTGGTTTTGTTATCAATTAATTGTCTTAACTAAACTGTATTGGTCTTTGAGTGCTATCAAACAAAAAACCACAAGCAGAGTATAGAAGATAAGGTGCGCCAGCTTCGCTTCTTGCTCTATAGGCAAGTTTATTAAGAAAATTTACAACCTTTGCTGAGGTACAGGATACCCTGCATATATTTGGGTAACGCACGTAGGGATAGATGTCATCGCAATTCATCATTAGGCATTGAAGTTCCTAAAACCCTCATGCTCAAAATTCTTCAGCTTAATTCGTGGCGATCGCAGAGCATTTCCCAAAGAAAATCGCTCTCAAATTTTGGGGTGAGATTGCAGGTGATTTTGTACTGGATGCATATAGGGATGAGATTTAACTATGTTTACCAATATAGAGATGGAAAATAGTTACACCAGCTTTGGCTGCAATTTCAACATACTCCAGAGTATGTTGCTTGAATTGGTGAAAGAAGGGGTAATGATAATATCTGAAAATTTACAACCCATTTATTTAAATAAAAAAGCTCAAGAAATATGTCAGCGATTATGGAATAGTAATTCTCACTCCGATAGTCTCCCTCCCATAATTTCTGATATATATCGTCAGATTATGAAAAACTTCATTAATCAAGATAGAGTATTCATTATGGATTATGATATTTCAGAAGAGGAAACTATTCGTATTCGTGCTTGTCACATCACTCCTGAAGTTGAAGTAAAAGTTAACATTCCTGGTGAAAATCATCCTTGGCTCATCTTTTTATTAGAAGACCGCAATGCAATTTTACAAGAAGAACTGCGGATAGAGCAGAATAAATACAATCTGACAGAGCGAGAGCTAGAAGTTTTAACTTTACAATCTCAATCATATAGTTATAAACAAATTGCCACCGCTTTAGGAGTGAGTCTTAATACCGTAAAATTTCATGTAAAAAATATTAACTTAAAAAAATATGGCTATTTACACCAAGAAATGTTTTTACAAAATTAATTATAAAAATTTTTTGGAAGACCAAAATAATAGCATTATTTTTTTTAAAAAAATCTACATAAAAGCCTTTTGCTGCTAGGAGAATACAATGTCTGGAGTATCTATACATTGGAATTGGCTAAAAAAATTGGGAATTGCTATCATGAGCATCTCAATGTTTTCACCAAATGTCTCCCTGGCTCAAATCACCCCGGATGTTACTCTGTTAAATAATTCTACTATCACAATAGAAGGCAATACCAATATTATTGAGGCTGGAACTCAAGCGGGAAATAATCTTTTTCACAGTTTTCAAGATTTTTCTGTTCCCACTAATAGCACAGCTTTTTTTAATAATCCTGCAAATATTCAAAATATAATTAGTCGGGTAACAGGTAACTCTGTTTCTAACATTGATGGATTAATTCGTGCTAACGGTACAGCTAATTTGTTTTTAATTAATCCCCGGGGAATTATTTTCGGACAGAATGCACGCTTAGATATTGGCGGTTCATTTGTAGGTAGCACTGCTAGTAGCTTGAAATTTGCTAATGGCTTTGAATTTAGTGCCACGGCTCCCCAAACTACACCCTTATTAACGATAAATACGCCCATAGGCTTGCAATTCGGAGACAATCCTGGAGATATTCGCGTGCAGGGAATTGGTGGTTTTTCTAGCAGCTTGCAAGGTCTGGGACTAAGAGTACCTTCAGGAAAAACTTTAGCTCTTTTAGGTGGCAATGTCATCGTAGAAGGTGCTTTTCTCAATGCTCCAGGAGGACGAATTGAATTAGCTAGTATCGCTGGAGTTAATCAGGTCAATCTCAACCAAACAAACCAAGGCTGGATTTTTAATTATCAAAATGCTCATAACTTTGGCAATATTCAAATTTCTAGAAGTTTTGTAGATATTGCTATTGGAGAAGACAATAAAATTCAAGGGCAAAGTGAAAAAGGTGCAATTTCCCTGAATGCCTCACAGGTAGATATCCAAAGGTCTATTGTGACAGCAAACACTTATACCTCCGCACCTGGTGGCGATATAAATATTAATTCTAAGCAATTAACTATTCGGGAACAATCAACAGTATCTAGTCGCACATTCAATAGTGGCACTGGAGGGAATGTCACTGTCAATGCTTCTGAATCTGTACAAATATTTAACTCTATTAGTAATAGTCTATTTCCCAGTAGCTTAAATACTGAAGTATCACAACTGGAACAAGTAGCAATTGGCAATGGTGGAAATTTAACAGTTAATACTAGGCGATTATTTTTGAATAATGGAGGAACAATATCATCAGCAACTCAAAGCATAGGAAAAGCGGGAGATATAATTATTAAAGCTACTGACGCAGTAGAAATGAGTGGAAATTTTACGAGTATAACCACTCAAAGCAATCCTGAAACTACAGGAAATGCCGGTAATTTAAATCTGGAAACTGGAAAATTAAACCTCCAGGGCGGCGCGCAAATTAGAAGTGGTACTCTTGGTGCTGGCGCAGGGGGTAATTTAATAGTCAAGGCTTCACAAATAGAGCTAATTGGACGTTCTGATAATGGAACTAATGCTAGTGGCTTTTTTACTAGAAGTGACAGTACTGGAAAAGCTGGAGACTTGACAATTAATACTACTGGTTTGCGGGTTTTGGGTGGAGCAAACATCTCCTCTGAAACCAGAGGTTCAGGAAATGGCGGTACTTTAAAAGTAAATGCTACGGACTTTATACAAGTAACTGGTCGCGCTAATAATGGTCGTTCTAGTAGATTAACTGCTAGCACTGAAAGGTTAGGAAAAGCTGGCAACTTAACGATTTCTACACCACAATTGCTGCTTTCTGACAGCGCGCAAGCAACAGTTAGTAGTAGCCAAGCAGGTGAGGCGGGAAACTTAGAAATCACTGCTAATTCGGTACGTCTAGATAATAGCCAGATTACTGCACAGACTAACTCCGGTAATGGCGGTAACCTAAATTTGAACATTACCGATTTACTACTATTACGCCGTGAAAGTGAAATTTCTACTACTGCTGGCAGGGCGCAGCAACCTGGAAACGGTGGTAATATTGCCATCAATAATCCAGATGGTTTTATAGTTGCCTTCCCTGGGGAAAATAGTGATATTACAGCGAATGCTTACACTGGTAGTGGTGGGAAAGTAAATATTACAGCTTTTGGTATCTTTGGTATTCAGCCTCGTCAAAATCCAACTTTCCTGAGCGACATCACTGCCAGTTCAGAACTAGGTATAGACGGCATCATAGAACTTAACACTCCCGATGTTGACCTGATTCAAGGTTTAGTAGAATTACCGATAAATTTGGTTGATGCTTCCCAGCAAATCGCTCAAAGTTGTACTGCTAGAAATGTACGCAGCAATAGTTTTGTGGTTACAGGACGTGGCGGATTACCTTTGAATCCCAGGCAACCGTTACGTCAACGGGCAGTGATTAGCCAATGGGTGACATTGGGTGAACCAACAGAAACCTTCCAACAAGTACCAGCAAAGCTAACTCACTTATCTAAAAATGCTACTGAAAATCAAGAACCAATTATAGAAGCTCAAGGGTGGGTTGTGGATCGACGAGGCAATGTGCAGTTGATTGCCCAAACGCCTAACGTCAGCTTCTCTTTGCAAACTGCCCCCAACATTTCTTGCCAGCACTATGAATAAAGAAGCACTCCCATTCATCAACCATATTGTTGCTGGTTTGCAGTCAATTGCGGGAATTATAGCTATTTCATTAGGTGGTTCGCGGGCACGGGGCAATCATACTAATAAGTCAGATGTAGATTTGGGGATTTATTATTATCCTGAAAAACCACCTGATTTAGTTGCTTTAAATCATCTTGCCTCTGAGCTTGATGATCAGCATCGCATAAATTTGATTACCCCTATAGGGGAATGGGGAAAATGGATTAATGGTGGTGGCTGGCTACGGGTGGAAGGTGTAGCTGTTGATTTTCTCTATCGTGATTTGGCTCAGGTTAATCGTGTTATTGATGATTGCCATGTTGGACAAATTACTATTGATTATCAACCAGGGCATCCTCACGGCTTTGTGTCTTCAATTTATATGGGGGAAGTTGCTATTTGTCAGGCACTTTACGACCCTGATAGGGTTTTAGCAGCTTTGAAGGCCAAGACAAATCCCTATCCAGGGCAATTGAAACAAGCAACTATTAATACTTTTGCTTGGGAAATCAGTTTCTCACTGTTAGTCGCCAAAAAAGCGATCGCCCGCCATGATCTTGTTTACGCTGCAGGTTGCTGTTTCCGCAGTGTAGCTTGTATGAATCAGGTTTTATTCGCTCTCAACGAAAATTACCTGTTAAATGAAAAAGGTGCGATCGCGATCGCAAATTGGTTCCCTAACTGCCCCCAAGATTACCAACAACGGCTTGAGCAAGCATTTGCCCTGTTAGCCGCCGATGCACAATCAATCACTGAGGCGATCGCAATTTTGGAAGCAATTGAGGAGGATTTGAGCCAATGGTATGGAAATCGAAGAATAGTAATGTAATTATGAATTACTAATGGGCATAGGGCATTGGGAAGGCGGTGCATTGCAAAGACAGTGCCGTATTAGAAGAACTTAAAAGCGTAAAATTTCTCGATCGTAACCATCTGGTGTTGGTTCTACTTCCCAAACCAAAGCCTCTCCTGGCTCAAGCATGACATCGACATAAAGCTGCGCGATCGCCTGTTTAGCAGTGTCTTCGTTGTTGGCAAATGGTTGTAAATCTTCGGTTAATAGTCGCAATTTAAATCCTACCGGAATCATTTCATCTGGATTGGTATTGCGTAATTCAAATCGCCATACATTGTCTTTTAAATTACCGCTAGACAAGACGCGCAATTCATAGGGATGACCAGCAAGCATTAAATGTCGAGACAAATATACTTGTAATTCACCAGTTTCCCGACTTCGCACACCACGGGGCGCTAATTGTAATTGTGAGATTTCCCAGCCGAACTGTTGTGCTAAATTAGACACTCCTGCTTGTAGCCATTGCTGAATAGACCACTGTTCTGATAACCCCTGTCTTCGCTCGTATAGCCGTTGTCGCCAACCGCCATGTTCCAGCAATGCACCCCATAATTCAAAGGGAATGGCTAAACGAGGAAACACTACTTCCGGATTCTCAAGCCGTGCTATTAGACTTTCTGCCTGAGTTAAAGGTAGCTGCGGTAGGGGTACAACTGAATTACGTAAAATTTCCTCTGGGCAAAGTTGACGCGTAATCCACAGACCATTGATATCTTTGATTAAATCATTCTCATCTAAACAGTAGGCGCGATCGCTCGCATCATACACACCCTTGGTTTTTAATTGCCGATGGGTAATATAGCCGTAAATTGTTATCCAACCAGCATGAGGATTAACTTGGACTGCAATATAGTAATCAGCCATCCAATTGGGAATATCCACCCATTCCTGGGGTACGCGCAATTCTGCCATGTCAATTGCTGTTGTGGGAATTAATACCAATCGCATATCGTCACAAGCGATCGCAGTACCATTGGTAAATTCCCAAAGGCTGGGTAATGCCCCTGTTTGCATCCACACTCTGGCATTGGGAACTTCTTCGGCCCGTAACCAAGGTAAAAATGTATCCAAGCATAATTGGTTAAGGTAGGCTCGCCAGCGTCCACCTGATGTCGAAAATGATGGTAATTCCTGCATTTGAGAAGTCAGGGAAATTTCCAGGGTGAGCTGTTCACAAATTGCAGGTGATGGTGGCGAAATAAAAGTCATGGTCAGGACTCCCCAGGAGAAGACAAAACAAGATGGCGATAGTGAGCTAGCAACCATTCTTCTAAAGAATTGCTCATACTGTCGATTACGTCAGATGTCACAGGAATATGCAATGCTTGTTGACTCCATTCGGCTAAAGCTAAGAGCAAAGTCCGTTTGATTTTAGTCAACTGGCGAGAAACTGTATATTGTTTGACTCCCAGCTGTTGGGCAATCTGCTGCTGGGTCAATCCTTGCTGGTAGTAAGTTTGCAAGAGTTTTTGGGCTGCGGTATCTAATTTTGCTATTGCCTCAGTTAAAATCTGATTGATTTCCGTACTTTGCAGTGCTATTGTCTGTGCTTCTTCTTGGGCAATAATTTCATTTAATACCGATTGTTGAAAATTATCTGTGAAGCGATCTAGTAATTCCTCTGTTTCTTGCCCAGGTGCAGGCATATCAAGGGAAACTGAAGTGGGATATTGAAAGGCGCGTACAGCTTGAGCGCAGGTAACCAGCCAAGTTTCTAAGGTTTCGGGAGGAATGGCGGGACTTTGAGAACTTAACTGGCTGAGACGTTCAGTATTATATAGTTGGGCGATCGCCTGTAATGTCCTTTGCTCGGGTTTAATCAGTTTGTAAGTAGTGGTAGCATCCTTGGGTGCATAAAGTTGTAGGAAACAGCTCCAAGCGAGAATATAACGGTTGATCATTTGAAAGCTATATCCCGCCTGTTGCAGAGATTCTAGTAATCGCTTTTGGCTAACTTTGTGCAGTAATGCCCAATCACTACAGATATCCGCTTCTTGGCGCTGACGTAACAAATCTTTAATCAAATTGCTAAAAGCATATTCAGCATAAGCTTTCAAATTTGAACCTAATTGCGGGTTAAAGCCTTTAAGTACTTTATCAATGCGAGCGATCGCAGTTTGGAAAAAGTCAGCAACCGAATGTTGTCCTGGTACATTCATCTGCATTTTTCTCGCCACCCAATAGCAGACTTCCTGCAAATAGGCCGCAAGATGAGCAACTGCAATGGAACTCGCCTGCATCTGCCAAACTCGATGCCAATAAATTGCCCAAAATGTTGCAGATTCCTGTTCCGAAGACTGATCTACACAATTTTGCATACTTCGCCGCAGCTTGGGATCATTAACCCAACGGACAAAAGCATCTCCATTGAAGAGAACAAAAGTAGAAAAAATCTCAATAATATTTTGTCTTGGGTGCATGAACTTTTTGGTTTTATTGAGGAAATAGCGAATAATTTCAACTACTTGCGATCGCCGTTAATTTACTTAAGTGTAGAAAATTTATGATGTGATTATAGAAGAACTTTGGCTGTCAATCTCAGCATTACTGATTCAATTGCTGAATCAGCTAATCAAGCATGGGTAATTTACCTTTGTTGACATAATTTTCCAGAAGTCAACCTATAGAGAATAATTCAGCAGCAATATGGATGAGAGCGGTGCAAACATATTCAATTGAATACTATATATAGTTAGTCTAGTGACTGCCTAAATTTTTTATACAAATGAATAAAGTCTTGCTAATTTCTTTCCGGAACAGACTATTTTGCTCAGTAGATGTGAAATAAGTACAGAAATGAGTGTAAAAGAGTATTCACATGAATACTCTTTTACACTCATAGTAGCTCATGAATTCCATTCACAAATGCCAGCATGGCCGTGCTGGCAAGATGAACAATTAGACCTTTCGTTAATCAAGTTTTGAAAGGAGTAACTCGGATGAGTAACATATTTACCTCTGATTCCAACGTTCAGTATCTGACTGCAAAAACACTCTGGAGTCAGTTACCAACTATGAACCAATGGGCTAACAACCATCAAAACGTGCTCAATGTAGTATTCCAGAGTAGTGAAGGTAAATCCGGAAAAAATTCAGATCTCACAATACAAAGTTATACAACCCCAGCAGAAACAGCAAATCTACCCTTACTGTTGGATAAAGCCATTGAGTTAGCCAAGGCTAATGAAGTTGCAGCGCTAATTATAGCTTGTGCCTTTTTTACCTTTGTAATTTGTGCAGCTTTGTCCAGCTTCCTTCGCAATTGCGTAGACACATTGCGGATATCTGTTGACATAGTGATTCGTTTAATGAATTACTTCCGAAAATAATTAAGTTGATCTCATAACCTCAAGCATTCCAAGACAGATACATCTCATTGGTGCTTCTACCTTTCCTCTCCCTATGTCTGCAGCAGATAAATGACATTTCTACTCAAAAGGCATATATTTGTTAAATTTAATACCATATATTTTCCTATTAGTAACCAGAGATATCCTATGTCTAAAATTATGGATAATAAAGATTTAGATGAGAAATTTCAACAACTCAATCGTTCGCCTAAACGCAAAGAGATATTACTTAAACTCCTCGCTGGGGAAACAGATGAGGAAATTGCTTTAGCATTAAAGATTGAAACAGGAACAGTAAGAAGGCAAATTTCTTTAATTTGTCAATTATTTGGTTTAAAAGAAGAAGAATCTTATGAGCGCCGTTCCAGACGCAGTGAGTTAATTAGCTTATTTGCCACATATAAACCAGAACTAGTGAGAAATAAAATCTCCACAAATTTTATCCAACAACTACCTTTTAATTCTGAACAATATATCGATTTACCACAAGTTGAATCTATATGTTACAGGGAAATATTACAGCCTTCTGCATTAATCCGCATTAAAAGTCCAGGGTTAACAGGCAAAACTCATCTTTTAAAAAAGATATTGCAATATTCTCAAACACAAGGATATTCAGCAATTAATATAAATTTTTTAGAAGCAGACCAAGAAGTTATGAGCAATATCGAAGCCCTAAACTATTGGTTCTGCAATACCGTAGGTTACGCTTTATTTGGTTCAACTAAAATGGATATTTATTGGGATAAAACTCTATCTTCTAATATGAGGTCTAGTGTTTATTTCCAGGATTATATATTAGCTAATCTCAAGACTCCTTTAGTTATTGGCTTAGATAACGTCGATCATATCTTTCCTTATGCTAGCCTCGCATTTGACTTTTTTGGACTACTAAGAGCTTGGCACGAAAAAGGGAGAAATGGCAATCAATGGCAGAATTTACGGATCATACTTGCTTATAGTACAGATGTTTATATTCCTTTAAATATTAATCAATCACCATTTAATGTAGGACAAATAATCGAGCTACCAGAATTTACCAAAGAACAAGTACAAGAGTTAGCAGTTAGATATGGCTTAAATTGGCATGAAAAGCAAGTAGAAAAATTAATGGCACTTGTAGAAGGACATCCTTACTTAGTCCAAAAAGCATTGCTGCATATCAAAAATCAGCCACATATCAAAATAGAAGAAGTTTTAAATATGGCTGCAACTCCATCAGGATTATATGCCGATCATCTCTGGGAACTTTGGGTAAAACTAAAACAAGAACCACATTTGATTGCAGCGATGAAAAATCTTGTACATGCTAATCAACCAATACTCTTAAACCCAGAACAAGTACGTCAGTTAAATAGGATGGGATTAGTCCGCCTCTCAGGTAACAATGTAGAACCTCGATGCCAATTATATCGTCTTTATTTTCGTGTTTGGTTAAATTAATAGATAGCTCATGTCAACAGAAACAACCTTACCATACAGATATCAAGTAGGAGGAAGCTTACCTCATGATGCTCCCACCTATGTTAAACGCAAAGCAGATGATCACCTGTTTAATGCACTAAAAACAGGGGAATTTTGCTATGTATTTTCTTCTCGGCAAATGGGTAAATCTAGCCTGAGAGTACATACCATACACCGCTTACAAAAAGAAGGTATTATATGTTCTGTAATTGACCTCACAGAAATTGGTTCTCAACTTAATTATCAGCAATGGTATAAAGGTATTGCTTACTCTTTAATGATGAACCTACAAATAAGTACGCCTATCATTCAAAAAGAATGGTGGGAGAAACACAAAGATTTATCATCTGCTTATCAATTAAGTTTATTTCTTGATGAACTACTGAAATCTACTTCTAAGAGAATTGTAATTTTTATAGATGAAATCGATTTTGTCAAATGCCTAGATTTCCCTACAGATGAATTCTTTGGTATTATTAAGACTTGTCATAGTAAAAGGTCTTATACTCCAGAATATAAACGCCTCAGTTTTGCCTTAGTAGGTGTGACTACTCCCTCAAATTTAATTCAAGATAAAAATCATACACCTTTTAATCTTGGTAAGCCTATTGAACTATCAGGGTTTCATTTTTCGGAAGCTGAACATTTAGCAAAAGGTTTAGCTAAAAAGTTTTCTAGTTTGGAAATAGCTAAAAAAGTTCTCAAAGAAATTTTAAGGTTAACTAGTGGGCAACCTTTCTTAACACAAAAAATCTGTGACATAGTCGTTAATCTTTCCGAACCTCCTTGCCTTGGGGAAGAACAACAATGGGTTAAAAATATTGTAGTTGAAAAAATAATTGAAAATTGGGAATATCAAGATGAACCAGAACATTTAAGAACAATCAGTGAGCGCATACTGAGAAGTCAAAATGCAATTGGAGTTTTGCATCTATATCGAACAATTTTAGATAGCAAGATAGTTAAATACGATAATAGCGAAGAAGCAACAGATTTATTACTATCTGGCTTAGTTAAAAACCAAGGTAGATTGAAAATATATAATGAAATTTACGCATCTGCTTTTAATCATAAATGGATTACTAAAACATTAGAAAAGCTTGGCTGTCCTTATGCAGAAAAGCTAGAAGAATGGATACAATCTGGTCGCATTAATAATTCCCATTTATTATTGCCAGAAGAAGCTTTGTATAAAGCCTGGCAGTGGGCTGAGGGTAAGTCATTAAGCGTTGTAGATTATGAATTTCTTTGTGCCAGCTTGCTAGCTAATAATATTAGCAAAAATCATAGTAAATTTGACCAGCAAATTCTTAATAGTTTAAAGCTTAAAGAATCGCAAGATAATACAGAGAAAATAGCCTCAAACAAAGGACGAGATGTCAGAGCCAAATCATCTCAACTTTCCCCATCAAGAACAAAAGCTATTCATGAATTCTACAAAAATAATTACCTTAAGTTATTAATGCTGGTTTTGGGAATTCCTTTTGTAATCATAATTTCTCAGATGTTATTTTTACAAAAAAACATTGGTAATAACTGGCTAAATTCTGGTAAACAAGAAACTATTTCCCGAGCAATTCATCATTTTTCCGGAAATAGTAGTGAATTAAAAACAGATTTATTATTTACCATCATTCCTAATTCAACAAAATTACTAAACAGTGAAGATAGTAGTATCCCTGTTCCCACTCCTCTATTAGTTAAAAATAATCAAATAATTTCCTCGCCAAATAATCTAGTTGTTCCACTTTTAAGTAATCATCAGCAAAAGTATTTAAAATTAGAAGTAGCAATTAGATATGACGGCAGCATCAAAGTTTTACGCGCCATTGATGAAAATAATCAAATATATGATAACGAGCAAAGTTTAGAAATGCAGCTAATCAAGCAAATAGAGAATGTATTACGTTATGAATACGAGCCAGAATTTGCTAAATGGAGTTATCAGAATAAAAAAACATTATTCTATAGTTTGTCTCTAAGAATTTTAAAATATTAGGTAGAATCCTATACAGGGTACTGGAGAAACTACAGTGGCTAAATTGGTAGTTTTGAAATTTGGTAAAGGTAGCTTTGAGGCTGGGTTTCCAGTTACCCTGCAAATTGGCCAAGAAAATAGTCGCCCTCAAAGCGAGGTGATGGGCGAATTACCACCGGATATCGAATTACCACTGAATTTTAATTGTTGGCAAGCAATATATCGCAGCCTGGATTTTTCCGCCCGCCCCATCGGGATACCCAAACCACAGTCGCCAAATGCTAGCGATCAAGAATGTTTGCAAGCAGCGCAAAACTTACGCGATCGCCTCAACTCTTGGCTGCAATCAGCACCTTTTCGTCCTATTCGGGAGAAGTGGCTGGAGAAACTTCAGACATCTGACAAAATCCGCGTTATTCTACAGACTCAAGACTATCAACTACAAAAGCTACCTTGGCATCTTTGGGATCTGATAGAACTTTACCCCAATGCAGAAATTGCCTTAAGTGCGCCTAGCTATGAAAAAGTAAATTTTTCTCCTGTACCGACTGCAACGGTGAAAATTTTGGCCTTGTTAGGCGATAGTCAAGGAGTCGATATCAAAACAGACCAATTGCTGCTAAAGCAACTACCTGACACAAAAATTCACTTTCTAGTTGAACCATCTCGTGAAGACTTAACAGATAATCTCTGGCAGCAAAACTGGGATATTCTATTTTTCGCTGGACATAGTTCCAGCCACAGTACAGGAGAAACTGGCCAGATTTACATTAACCAGACAGAGAGTTTGACAATTAGTCAGTTAAAGTATGCTTTGAAGCAAGCAGTAGAAAGAGGCTTAAAGTTAGCAATTTTTAACTCCTGCGATGGCTTAGGATTAGCGCGAGAATTTGCTTCTTTGCATATTCCCCAGTTAATTGTGATGCGGGAACCTGTACCGGATCGGGTAGCGCAGACATTTCTCAAACATTTCTTACAAGCATACGCTGGAGGTAAATCACTTTATCTCGCAGTTCGAGAAGCCAGAGAAAGGCTGCAAGGATTAGATGGGCAATTTCCCTGCGCTAGTTGGTTACCAGTAATTTATCAAAATCCGGCTGAGAACCCGCCGAGTTGGCAGGATTTGATCAGCAAAGAGGCTGTGAAAGATGCTAAGAATTTAACTGGGGATTTTGCAGATGCAACTCCAAATCCACAGCCCAAAAAATCAGCTAAACGCTCAAAAATGCAACTTTTTTGGCTAATATGCTCAAGTTTAGCCATTACAGGTTTAGTTGCAGGTGGGCGTTATTTGGGAATGCTGCAAGCATTTGAGTTGTATGCATTCGATCAATTGCAGCGACTTCGCCCAGAAGAAAAGCCTGATTCACGCTTATTGGTGGTGACGATTACAGAACAAGATGTGCAATTACAAGCACCGGAAAAACCACAGGGTTCTCTGTCAGATGAATCACTGTTGAAATTGTTGAAAAAATTGGAGACATATCAACCACAAGCAATTGGTTTAGATATTTACCGCGATCGCCCCGTCAAACCAGAGTTACCAGAACTGGCGAAGCGAATGCATAAAAGCCAACTAAGTGCTGTCTGTAGAGTTAGCGATTCCCATTCCGAACATCCTGGAATCAAACCCCCACCGGAAATACCACCAGAACGCTTGGGTTTTAGCGATTTAGTAATTGACTCAGATAATATTGTCCGTCGCCATTTACTAGCATTAACACCACCACCTTCTTCACCTTGCAAAGCATCCTATGCTTTTAGCGTGCAATTAGCACTACGTTACTTAGCGGCTGCAAATATTTCTTTAAAATTTACCAACGATGGTGCTTGGAAACTGGGTAAAGCAACTTTTAAACCTCTAACAGCACACACCAGTGGATATCAAGGTATCGATGCTGCAGGACACCAAATTTTATTGAATTATCGTTTGGGGCGATCGCTAGAAAAATTTGTCCCCCAGGTGACCCTAACAGAGATACTCACAGGCAAAGTTAACCCTAATACAGTTAAAAACCGTATTGTTATCATTGGTACAACCGCCCAAAGCTTTCAAGACTACTCATCTACACCTTTTATCACCCGTGAAGGTGCAATTGAGCAAATACCAGGTGTGATCCTGCAAGCGCAAATGATTAGTCAATTGTTAAGTGCAGCTATCGATGGGCGATCGCTTCTGTGGACTTGGTCTATTTGGCAAGAAATTATTTGGATTTGGGGGTGGTCGTTAGCAGGTATTTTACTATCTTGGTACAGTCAACGGCTGCTTTATTTAACCATTGCGGCAGGAGTAGCAATTATCAGCCTCTACGGGATATGTCTAGTAATTTTAATTCAGTGGAGTGGTTGGATACCGCTGATTCCTCCTAGTATTGTCCTGGTTAGTAGCATCGTAATTGCTTACTACATTAGAAATTTTCCTCGCTCCACGGAAAATACACCTGTTTTTGTGATTACTAACAATAGATAGGACTAAAAATTTGTTAGGAGTAGGACAGATGAGACTATTTCTTTTGCGACTAGTTTCAATGGCTGCACTCACAGTTACAGTCATTAATAGTTCGCCAGCACTAGGGGAAAAATCAGCAGCAATTAATTTCAATCCACCACCGCCACCACCACCGGATCGTGGCGCACCAGGAAATCGAGGAGAAGGTGCTTCCCGAGGAGGTTGTACAGCGCTAGGTTTGCCTTTAACCGCTTTTGTACCTAACTATCAACAAAGCCTCAGCCAAAACCAAACCCCTACAATTACCCAAGTTTGGGGCTTAACGAGTGTAGAAAAACCCAGCTTTTGGTTCTACGTTCCTTACTATCAATCTTCCCTGCGCGCAATCGAGTTTGTTTTGCAAACCGATCAAAATAAAACCATCTATCGCACAAATATTTCCCTACCCTCAGTACCAGGAATTGTGCGAGTAAAACTGCAAAATACTCCGGCTATCTTAGAAAACAACAAGTCATATCACTGGTTTTTTAAAGTAAAAGTAGCTTGCAATCATCAAGAATTCGCAAAATTAGAGTATGTAGAAGGCTGGGTACAGCGGGTGAAATTAGATGTCGCATTACGCGATCGCCTTAAACAATCTTCCCCACAACAACAAGTAGCAATCTATGCTGAAAAGGGCCTGTGGTACGATGCCTTAACAAGGCTAGCGGAACTTCGCTTGGCAAATCCTCAAAATGCAGAACTGGCTGAAGACTGGAAAAGTTTACTCAAAGCAATTGAGCTAGAAAACTTAGCTACACAACCCTTTGTATATTGACATCATATCCACTAGATTATTTCTGCATCTCCCATCTGTGCAACAACCTAGCTAATCTTTCTCCTTATAATATTTACCAAATTTTTATTCTATAGCGTTTATAGAAAGGACATGGTGTTGCCCGAACAAGCACCACCCTGTAGCCATAGTACGTTAGTCATAGACTATGTGTTTTTCTATTGGTTACTATGCATGATTCAGGTGATAAGTATTGTAGCGTATCACCTGTTTCTCAATATTTATCTCTCATAATTAAGAGATCGTTTTTTAATTATATATGTCAAAGCGCTAAATCATAATTATCAAAATAATTATCAAAAAATCTGAGCAACTATAAGTTTCATCAAAAAGTTTTCGACATAACAGCTTTTTTTCAAAAAATATGGATAATATTTAGACTAATATGATTTTGATAATTCCTAGTTCTAGTTTAAGTTGTTGCTAAAACTAGAATATATCTAGAGATGAAGCAGCATAATTTCAAATCATCATTGCAATATCATGTTAGTTAATCACCCAAAAATAGTTGCATTTTCCTGACACATATGCATTGATTACACATAACATATTAAAATAACTCATAATAATTTTTGCCTGTTTGTTACCTGATGATACAAAATTAATCACCAAATACTTAAGGTAATCAAAACTGTCTGAATATTGGCAAATACCCCCTAGAAATTTGTCAATACCTTGCTTTATAGTTTAAAAGCTTGAGTTATTACATCTAAGGATTGTTGAGTATATTTCTGGTAACAACCTCTAGCAATACTCAATCATTCATTTTTATAGAATAGTTCTTGAGGATAAAGCTTTGCCCAGATATTTGGGTGTTGCGGAAATTGCCCAACCTCCACAATGTTCTCGGGTATAGAAAACTATTAGGCAGCAAACCTATGTTTTCGTAGCTGGGATGTTCATTTTCTGGTGCAACATATGCAGCGTTCTATTTTTTTACCCTACCCCTAATTTTAGCTTGCACAATTCTTGGATATTGGATCTGAACACAAGGATGGTTCCTTTAGTTAAAGGTTAAAGGGAAAGGCAATAGGGGAAAACAAGGGAATTCTGCTGAACAGATTCGCCATCTGCGTAAATTAGCTGACTATTTATAGCCTTAAATGACAGACATTTGTATGTCTTCATCTCTCTTAGGCATTGAAAATTCAATTCCCCCAAAAGCCATATTACGGTAGTTATGACCCCTAACATTACAGGTTCAGTAGTGAAGGCGGCTATAGTAGCCATTACATCTGAGTCAGCAACTACAGAAGAAAAAATTCAGATGCTGATTGAGATAGCATTTGGTATGCAAAAACAGCCCCAAACTAGCAAAGACTTGCGGAATGCAATCTCTCTCTATTACCGGGCTTATGAAATGTGTGGTGCAGACTTTCCCCTACTTCAAGCCAAGGCTAAAGTAGGGATGGCTAGGGCATTACAGAGAATTCCCAATGCAGGGCCGCAACTGCTTTTGCAAGCGAAAGCTGCTTATGAAGAAGCATTACCGCTATTAAAGCAGTTCGCTACCAAAGAAGAAGTAGCAGCAACGCAGATGAACTTGGGTTTGGTGTTGCAATTACTAGTACCCTTTAATTTGGCCAGGATAGTAGATAGCATCAGTGCTTATCATCAGGCTTTGCAGGTATTTACCTGGCAAGACTACCCCCAAGAATACGCCATCTTATATAACAATATTGCGATCGCCTACCTTTCCATGCCCCTCGCATCAGAACGGGAATATTGGCATCAGGGATTAGCGGTGCAATCATTGCTAGTAGCACTGAAGCATATCAAGCTGAGTGAATATCCTAAAGAATATGCAATGCTACAAAATAACTTAGGGAACGCTTGGCAATATTTAGCCAGTAACCATCCTGTAGAGAATAACTTGCGAGCGATCGCAGCTTATGATGAAGCCTTAAAGGTGCGTAACCCTCAAGAAATGCCTCTCGAATACGCTAATACCATTTCTAACAAAGCCAACGCCCTCCGCAACTTACCCGAAAACCCCCAACAACCAGAAGCTAACAATTTGTATCATCGCTTACATTCTCATACTTACTATCAAGAAGCTTGGGAAATTTTCAGCCGACAACAAAAGTTCAAGCAATCACAATTACTATCTCAATTAATCCAAGAAATTGTTACATAGATTACAAATGGTGATTAAAGATAAGTTATGAGTTAACAGTTAGTAATTATCAGCTTGTGTACTGTGTATTCACTAGCAATTAATAATTTATTTGTTATTGGAGCCAAGACCAACAAGGAGAAAGATCGTGAGCAATTTTCTCACCAGTTTAGCATCTGGAAACCTCAACATCGCCACAGTAATTGTTTGGGTATTAATAGCAACTATCTTATCTATGCTTGGCGGTGCTATTGGCGGGATACTACTAGCTGGTAAAGATATCGGTTATAAATTTTCTGCTATTTTGGGTGGATTATTTGGCCCTGCTGGTGTGATTCCTGCCATTCTAGTAGGGTTAGCTGTACTAAATTTACTCACAAATTCTTAGTACGCCTTCTCATAAGCTTTGCCCCACAAAAATTAGCAAAACTCTGCGTCATTTGTCCTATAGAAATGCTATGAATTAATGCCAATACCTAGGAGGTATCATGTTTGAGCTTGGGTGGTTTTCTGCTAAATTATTTTTCAAAGGAAGGCTCCTACGCGACCCCATAGATTTTATACAAAAAATTGCGATCGCGATTGGTATCTATTCCTTCATACTATTGTCGCTGGAACAAACTGCAATGCCTTTTTGGCTCCCCATTGTCATATCTAGTATAGCCACAGGTGCAGCAATGCCATTTTTATTGAAAGATTTCAAAACCAAATAAATATTAGTTATTTATCTTGAGCTATTGGTCATTAGTCATTCATCTGCAGTTATTGACTATTGACCTTTACCCCTTGCAATTTTACCCTTGAGAATTGACCATTGATAAATGGATAACCTAGAAGAATTAGTTCAAGAGATTAGTCGATTTGAAGCAATTATATCCGAGTGGGATGAAAGTCAAAGGTATGTAGTCTTAGGATTAAGAAGAGCAATTGAGGACTTACATAAAACTGCTTTAGAGCGTTTAATTAAAAACCTCAAAAAAGAATCTGTAACTGCTTTACGCCATGCTGTAGATGACGAATTCATCTATGCAGTATTGCTGTATCATGAATTAGTCAAGCCACCACAACCGCCTTTAGAGCAACGTATTCATACAGCTCTAGAAGAAGTACGACCAAGCTTACAAAGCCATAATGGAGATGTAGAACTAGTAGCAATTAAACTTCCAGATACAGTAGAAGTTAGGTTACTTGGAACTTGCAGTAATTGTCCGGCTTCTACTTTGACTTTAACACAAGGAATTGAGCAGGCTATTAAATCTCATTGCCCAGAGATTACTCAAGTTATTGCTGTTACTTCTAACTTAAAAATTGATAATTTAAAGCCAAATTTAACTAGTCCTTTTTATCCAGCAATAGGCTCTACTTGGGTGCGAGTTGCAACTGTTGAACAAGTACCAAATTTTGGGATTTTCGCAGTCTCATTAGCAGATAATTCCCTAATTTTATATCGTTATGGCGTTAATATTATCTGTTATCAAAATGCTTGCGCTCACTTAGGATATGCTTTGGATCGAGGTGACGTTAGTAATAGTATTCTTACCTGTCCTCATCATGGTTTTAAGTACAACCTAGAAACAGGTGAATGTTTAACAATTCCTGATGTTTCTCTCCAGTTATATCCTGTACAAATTAAAGAAGGTAAGGTTTTTGTAAAACTGCAATGATTAATAGGGAATTTAAATTTTATCATTCGTAGATTATAGCAATACAGCAAATTGCTATAATCTACGATATGCTACACTAACTTAACGTACAGATAATTGTAAAAGCGCTACAACTGCATTGATTGATTTACATAAACTTGCAATTCTGTACCAGCTGGTAAAAACCAAATATTGGTTCGCTGCATTAACTGCGAAATAGCTTGTTGATTACGTTGTGTAATTTGAGGTACTAAGGAATTAATACCACCTTCTAAAATGCCAGTCAAAATATTTCTTTTAGGGTTATTATTGCTCACAACAGTACTACCAGAGGTTGTAGTAATCACTTGAGATTCAGTACGGTTAGATAAATCTGCAACTTTACCCAGCCCACCTAGCATGAACAGTCCTGCATCCATCCAAGCAATAGATCCCCCTCCCTTAGAAAATTGATTTGCTATTAGGGGTTTACCTTGAGGTGCGCGAATCATCATTGCATTGTTGGGTAGGCTAATTTCTGTAATGTTTTGATTGTTTTGTGAAACAACCTTCAAGACATTTAGCTGCAATAAGCCTTGCTCAGAAATGGAATTAATTTCAGTTAATAATTCGGTTTGTTTAGATAGTGCGATCGCTCCATCAATCGATTTTAATGGTTCTTTCAGCCTGACCACAAATAAGTTTTTTCCACTTTCATCATTGTTAGTATTAGAACTTGATTTACTAGTTTCCCCAAATACTGCTGTAGCTAAAACTGCTTTGGCGTTACTACCTACAGCTAGCGATTTTGGCATGTTTTGTTGTGCTTGCTTTGTCGCAGAGGGTGGTTGTATTTGCGTTTGATTGTTTTGGGGATTTATGATTGATGACTGTACCTGAGTATTTCTTGGAGGTTGATAAGTAGTAGGATTAATATTAGGCTTACCACTTTCAAGCACCTGATTAGAGAGATTCGGCTGTGTCTGCAGCGGGGTTTTGTTGGGTGTAGCTAATGGTTTTTGACTACTCAATGATTGAGAGGTTGATTTTGCAGATGTCTGCTGTGATTTTGGTGCAACTTTAACAGCAATATGTTTTGGTCGAGAATTAGCTAATTGCACAGAGTACTTGCCTGGAATACTCCGAGGCACATAAACTGTTGGCAGTAATGTTGCTGTTCTTGTTTGTACTACTGGTAGCCTAGCCCTAAAAGTCACTGAAGGTTTCATCTGAGAAGCCGATTGATTAATCAATTTTGGTGGCTGTATTAATAAGCTTCTCAGTTGTTGTTGTGCTGCTTTGACTTCTTTGACTTGTTCTGTAAGTGCTAATTTTGTTTTGAGAGTTTCTACTTCTGAAATTAGAGAATCTGTTTCGTTCTTAGGTGGGGATTCTACTTCTGAAATAACAGTATTCTTTTGGACTATTTTTTTGCTATTACCACCCATCAACTGCAATAAAAAAATACTTAATAATAAGACTATAGACAAAGTAACAGTGCTAACTAAAACAAGTTTTGCAAAAGGATTAGAGGAAAAAGATTGCTTAGTAGCAGCTACTTCAGGTGTACTTGGCGATATTTCTACAGAGCTTGTTTTTTCAACTTCTTCTATATCAGATAGATGTTCTTCAAGTCCAACTAATTTTGCTATTTCTGCTTCCCAATCAGAAGATTCTACTTCTACTTTTTTTGCTACCTCATAATGAGGAAGTAGGTTAATTATATTTTGGGAATGAGCATCCGAGCTAATTAAATTTTGAGTCATATTCTATAAAACTTTATTAAATTAAATTAAATTAAATCAAAACTATTTTGCGAAATATAGAGCTTATATTTTATAGGAATTTGAAAAATGATTACGACAGACGTATCGCCCAAAAGATTTGTCAATCCATCTTTGACAATCCGTCTTGGAAAGTTTGCTCAAGTCGGGGAATCAGTCCAACACACTGGCTGAACTTTCCGCAAAATCTAAAATCCAAAATCCAAAATGGTATTATGATTAGACAGCCTCATGTTTGCCATAGATGGTATAGCAATTAGCCATCATAAGCTAATAGTTAAAAAAATGTATTTTTGCATAATATTACTAAATTTCTAGTAAATTCTAATCATTCAAGTTGCTATTTTGCCCATTACCAACAATACCTAAAAGATTCATCGGCGAAATTTTGAGGTGATCTACAGTTTGTTGGACTTTGGAAGAATCTGTTTTATCAATCCTAACTACTAATAAAATCCCATCAGTATTTGGTGCTAATAAGCTAGCATCAGCTAGACCTAGTACGGGTGGTGTGTCATAAATTACTAAGTCAAAGGTATTATGGAAATCTTCCATCAGGCGCTTCATTTTTTCAGATGAAAGCAATTTTGTGGGATCGGGTGGTATGGGCCCAGCCGTGATCACCGATAATTGGCTCATAGAAGGAAATTTCCGAATTACCTCTCCTGGAGGCAAATTTGTAGAAATTAAATTACTTAATCCCCAGAGATTATTTAACTGTGAAAGATTGTGAATTACAGGTTGACGCAGATTTGCATCTATGAGTAGCACTCTTTGCCCCATTGCTGTAGCTATTTGAGCTAGGTGGAAAGCAACTGTAGACTTACCATCACCAGACATAGCTGAACTGATAGTGATAGAACGCATGGGGTGATCGCAACTGAGAAGTTGAATATTAGTATAAAGTACTCGTAAAGCTTCCAAAAATTTTACAGAATGATTACTGTAGTCCTGATCTGGTATAACTGCTAATCCAGGAATACTGTCAGGCGGAAAATCTGGGATTCTGACTAAAGGGATATTTCCTTCAGAACTAGGGGACGGACTAATATGCAGTTGCTTTTCAAAAGGAATATTCCCTAACAATGGTAGTTTTAGCTTATCCTTGAGCTCATTGGCACCATGAAATGTGTTGTCAATCTTGTCAATCAGAAAAGCAACACCTATTCCTGCAGCTAAACTAGTAGCCAATGCCATGAGTAAACTTTGTTTGATATTAGAAATAGTTACAGGTTGTTCGGGCTGAATCGGCTTATTAAGCAGCTGCCACCCAAGCTCAGTTTGGGATACTTGAATTTGCAGCGTTTCGCGAGTAGACAGAAATCGAGTGAGACTATCTGTAGTGATCTGTAATTTTCGTTGCAGTGCATTATACTGCCTTGCTAAGGCTGGAAATCTCTTACGTTTTTGTTCAAGTTTTTGTATAGTTTTGTCTATCTCTTGTCCCTGCACCTCTAGAGTTTGAACTTGAGTTGCTATCTCTGATAGTTTGGCATCCATAAAACGCTGTGCTTCATTCTGGAGCAAAGGCAATAAACTATTGCGTTTATCCTTCAAGCTTTGGATAGTTGGATTATCTTCTTGCAAGCGTGTTGATTCTTGGACAATCTGAGCATCTAATTGGCGAATCTGAGCTAGTATCTGCTGATATAAAACAGCATTAGTATTATTCAGTATAGAAGTAACTCCGTCTTGTCCCTTAAAAATATCAAACTTCGAGCGAGCTTCTCCCAACTGCATATCAATAGTTTGTCTTTGCTCCGACAATTTAGCGATTTGATCGTCAATTTGTTTTGCTTCAGCTTCTGGATCGTTAAATTTATAATTAAGCCGAAAAATTTGCAATTCACGTTGAATTTGATCTACTCGATACTGTAAAAAAGGTAGTTGTTTTTCAACAAATTGAATACCCTGACGCAACTTAGTTTGTCGTCTTTCTCGGCTATAATCTACATATTCACGAGAAATCTTGTCTAAAACTACTTTAATCTTCTTAGGATCTGTGCTACGATACTTAACCTCTATAATCTTTGTTTCTCCTAAACGATTAATCTGCAAAGCAGTCATTAAATTGTCATAACTGATTTCTGGGTAAGCAACTTGTAACTGTTGAATAAGGCTATTCATAAGTTCAGGACTTTTGAGAACCTGAATTTGGCTATCATAATCTAAAGTACTGTTATTACTTGAGTTAGTTTCTTTGACAACATCTAGTACTTTACTGTCATCATTCACAGGTTCAACTAGTATCTGAAAACTGCTTTCATATTCGGGTTGCTTCTGATTTAACTTCATATTAATTACAGAAGTTAACATGACAACAGTAGAAACCCCAGCAATAATTAGTATTCTTCTCCTGATCAGACCGATAAATTCACGAAAACTCCAACTGCTTCCTGAATCTTCAACTTCTGGAGCCGTTTGTGGCAGGTAAGATGTCGGTAAAGAATTTCTATTGCGGTCATAATCTGAGAACTGATAAGAATGATTCTCCATCTTTTATTAATATTTATTAAATAAAAAAATCAAAATTTACGGATAACAACTTTAAAAATTATCACTATTACAGCAACTAGCAGCTTAACTTAAGCCTACTCTAGACAGTTTAGTTCGGGACTAGGTTAATACCTCGGCAGTATATTGTTAAGGCTATATATTAAATCGGCTGAGTGCTACCCGCTTACTTGACAAGCCCTTGTCAACTATATAAGTAGTTTAACGATTAAATTATAAATCAGTGCCATACGTATTAATACATTAATTTTATGAAGTTCATAATATCTATAAAAAATCTTATTTGATTTTTGAACATCTAAGAGCATTAGAAGCTCAGTGTATACAGTTTTTATTCTCAGTATAATAGGCAATATTCAAGTAAGATTTTTCTATTAGAAATAGAGATAAATTTTTGATCCCTAGTTTTACCACTGCTCTTCATGATTTTTAGTACTTCTGGTGTAGTGTTGAATGTTGCCAAAATATGCTGTCAGACATTTAATATGACCTGTACTTACAGCATTTGGAAAGGCTATATATAAATTTCACTTACTTACGTAATTGCCTAAAATTTAAGTATATTTTTTTACTTGGTCTTAGTTAAAAAATTAATTTATATAAGTAATTTGTGTTTTACAATTTATTTTCAAAGATAAAAATATTATTCATAAATCCCCTTAAGGACAGTAAATTTTATCCAAAATCTCTCTCAAATAAAGTATTTTTTTGAGTATTAAAAAACACTTTAATTATCCATGTACTTAAGAAATTCCTAATGTATGCACCTGATGTTTATTGAGTATATACAATACTGTTGATTTGCATGAACTATTAATAATAGATACTTTTTGCCTAATTTCTAACTTTAGCCCCTGGGAAGAATGCCTGCTATTCTTCCGATAACTAGATTTGAATTTAACTCTCTTAGTATAATATCAACTCATATTTATAGTAATATTGTATACATAAGACGATTTTATAAAAAATATATCAGTGGTATTATGGTGATTTTATAAAGATTATGTGTAAGATTTTTTGGAAAATCATGAATTTCTGATGAAGTACGCACGTAAATTGGAAACATGGTATTGTAGGGAAAGTAAGACTTAATGAGCAATTACAAGCCTAAAGTTCTTAAGTGTTTGTAATAGTTGATTGATTGCTAAAACAACTGAAAAAGGTAGTTTTTGCAATTGTGACTGTCATTTGGAAGCATTCTTTAACCCAAAATTACATCTAATATAGAAAATAATTAATCAAAACCAATGATGTGAATAAAGAGAACAAAATTTAGAATTGATTAGCAATTACTGTGTATCTAAGATTAGGTATCCAGTTTGATTTTTGAAACCATTTCGTAGAACTCTAATTCCCTTCTTTTGTGTTCCATGTTAAGAGTTAATGTTCCCTATATCTACGAGTAATTTCACAAATCAAACACTAGCCCTAAAACCTATAATATAGATAAGTAATTTCTTAGAACATGCTAGAGAAGGAAGGAATGAGATAGATTTAACTGCCTTCATAACAAAAACTTCCTAGTAAACAAACATAAGAGCTGATTCGTAAAGAAAATCTTAAGGACACCCAATTCATTACTGGGTATAGCTTTAGCAGGATAAAGGCTTAATTAGTTCAAATTCCTGAAACCCTTACGATACGAAGACTTTACTTGAGTTTACAAATTAGCTCTAATCTTACTATTCCTATTTATTCCTTTAACTAAGATTCTTTTTTTGCTAGGAGCTTTAGGTAAATAGTTATTTCTACTCAAGTTTTGGGAACATGGTTAATTGTAATTATTTTGTGTATGTTCGTGATAATTGTGGAATTTGAATTGTATATCTTGAAGATATAGCTGCAGGTACATATAGATTATCTTTTACAACCTGTTGATTAATGCATTAACCTGGGATAAAACCAGGCTGATTTCCATGTGAATTATATAGATTCAGTACCACCTTAAAGCAAGATTTACATTGTAGGATACGGCCGATGAGACTTAATGAATGGATTAATCAAAAATTCTTTCCATCCATTTCTACTCAATTAGAAGCAAAGGATCAGCTTTCTTTTAAGACTCACAAATCCTTGAAATTGTGTGTCATCACTCAGTTTTTTCCCCCAGACTATGCGGCTACGGGACAGTTAGTTGAAGAACTAGTGAGAAATTTAGGTCAACAAGGAGTAGATGTTGAGGTTTTTACAAGCCAACCTGGGTATGCGTTTCAATCAGCTAGTGCTCCCTCTGTTGAACGTTTAGGACGAGTGAGAATTCAGCGATCGCGCACCGCTCAGCTTTGGCCAGGAAGAATTCGTGGGAAAGCCATAAATGGTGTCTTATATACCTTGCGTGCAGCTCTCCATCTGATGAGAGGGTGGCGGCGCAGTAATCTATTGTTGTTGACTACAGCGCCCCCATTTTTACCAGTCGTTGGATATCTAGCTTATACCTTTTTCCGGTTACCTTATGTCTGCATACTATATGACCTATATCCAGATATTGCGATCGCCCTAGGAGTCATCTCAAAACATAACTGGATGACCCGATTATGGCAAAAACTCAATCAGCAGATTTGGTTGAATGCCAAGGGGATCATAGTGCTGAGTCCTGGTATGAAACAACGAGTAGTGGCAAATTGCCCACAGATAGCTGATAAAGTGTCTGTGATTCACAGTTGGGCAGATCCTGAATGGATTAAGCCAATTGACAAGCATAAAAACTGGTTTGCTTGGAAGTATAATCTAGTTAACAAATTTACCGTACTTTACTCCGGTAATATGGGTCGCTGTCATGACATAGATACTATCCTGCAAGCTGCTCGATATCTCCATAATGAACCAGTCCAGTTTGTCTGTATTGGTGGTGGAGCAAAACGCAACGAGCTAATTGAGGAAGTGAAACTATTGGGGTTGAACAACTTCTTGTTTTTACCTTATCAAGACCAGCAAGTATTGCCCTATTCCTTAACCGCTTGTGATTTATCGCTAGTGAGTGTAGATGCATCTTCAGAGAGCATGGTCGTTCCTAGCAAGTTGTACTCAGCTTTAGCATCAGGACGGCCAATAGCAGTGATTTGTTCGCAAGATTCTTACTTAAGAGAAATGATTGCAGATGCCAACTGTGGCGGCACATTTGACAATGGAGATGGACATAGTTTAGCTCAATTTATTCGCTTACTCTGTAACGATCCGCAGCTAGGAGAGCGCATGGGTAAGTCAGGTCGTCAATATTTGCGATCGCATTACACACCAAAAATCATATCTAAACAATACCTTGATGTTTTGCAGCAAGCGATATTTACTGAAGGTGTGGTAACTATGCCAGAAAGCCGTACTAAATAAAGGTTTGTTGATTCTGGGGCTTGATAGTTCTAATTGCTGGGTACTTTTCTCTGGTGCATCATCACCATTTTCTGTTCTTTTATTGAACAGTTCGACCTACTTATGTGTCATTGTAAATTTATTAGTTTGATAGCTAGTTTTAGCCAAACATACTTAGATAAGAGAGCTTGGTAAATATTATTTACAGCAAGGTCTCGTTCTCTATCTAATACAGCAATTCAAACTAATATATAGACATATAATTATGTAATATTATTTAAGTAACTGCTGCCCCATTTAAATTGGTATATTTTCCAATCAGGTTGTCCAAATTCTAAGATAAAATATTGCTGCAATTTTGAATCTTGACCTTGGACAACCCCTAATCCACAAGGTTTTATCTAGGTAAGCATTCCCTTAAAAGCCTTTTTAGACTTTATATAAAACTTCAAAAAAATTACGGACTTGTTTATACAAAAAATATGTAATTATGCTGAATAAACATGTTATAGTTACTTTCGTAACATTTTAAGAGAAATTTAAGTTATATAGGTGATTGCCCTAATAACATAGCTGTTTAGTATTAAATAATGAGGCTAGATTTACTTAGAACAAAAGATATCTTAGCTGCATTGATACAGTCTGTTTTTATAGAGCTTTTCAATAAAGCAATCTTGAGCGCAAATCAATTAAATAAATTATTTTCAATTTTATGGAGATGGGCTTTGATGGTCTTATTGATCTCAGTCCCTCCAAACCTAACCTTCGTAATTTTGTTGTCTATTTACTGATATGGGGGGTCAAATTGCAGAGAAGGTGTGACCGAAATCGGAAACGCTCAAAACGGCGCGCTATCTACTGTCCATGTCACGGCTGTTATCTAGATAGCGTCAGCCAGAAATATCAGCTGTATGCTACCCAAGCAGGACAGTTGCAGCAGCGAGGCATCAGTAGGCGTAATGCATTGATGTTAGTAGCTAATCAAGGTGCTGTGCTAATAGACAGAGAATGGTTAGAGGCATTTTGGTGTGACCAGTGCCAGCAAACCAAGTGGTATCACGTCCATAGGTGCGATGAGCGTAGCTATGAACTCTCACTAGCACCAAGAGAGCTTTGGCAGCAGGTAACAGGAGTAGATCATCCTGAGGGAAATCCTTCAGTAGGCGAGTTTACTCGCAGGCAATCAAAAGTAATTGGCTATAAAAGCATGAAAGATTTTCATTTTGTGGGTCAGCATTAAAAATCTTTAATCAATATTAAATCTTATGAATAGCCAAGAAGTTACAGACGATCAGCGAGAACTAGTCATTGAAGCTGGACGTACAGAAAAGCAGTATTGGAAAGACCTATGGCGTTATCGCGAACTCTTATATTTTCTGGCTTGGCGTGACATTCTAGTACGTTACAAACAAACCTTCATTGGGATGGCGTGGGCGCTGATCCGACCATTTTTAACTATGGTGGTATTCACCGTAGTATTTGGTAATTTAGCCAAATTACCTTCTGAAGGTGCGCCTTACCCAATTCTAGTATTTGCCGCTATGCTACCTTGGCAGTTTTTTTCCAATGCCTTAGGTGAGTGCAGTAACAGTCTGATTAGTAATGCCAACCTGATATCCAAGGTTTACTTCCCGCGTCTGATTGTACCTATCAGTGCAGTAACTGTCAGCTTTGTTGATTTCATGGTTTCTGGCATGATTTTGCTAGGATTGATGGCTTGGTATAATTTTGTGCCTACTTGGCGGATATTAACATTGCCCTTATTTATTGCTATTGCCTTTGCTGCTTCAATGGGAGTAGGGCTGTGGTTGGCAGCATTAAATGTAGAATATCGAGACTTTCGCTATATTGTGCCTTTTATTATGCAGTTTGGGCTGTATATCTCACCAGTAGGATTTAGTAGTAGCGTTGTACCAGAAAAGTGGCGTTTGCTCTATTCTTTAAATCCAATGGTAGGGGTAATTGATGGTTTCCGCTGGGCAATTATAGGTGGGAACTCAAAAATTTACTTGCCAGGATTCATATTATCTATGGGATTAGTTGTGTTTTTACTGATCACAGGTATTTGGTATTTTCGGAAAACCGAACGGACGTTTGCTGATGTAATTTAGGAAGGAGTAAAGCAGATGTCTGATAGTGTAATTCATGTAGACAACCTCAGTAAAAAATATATTATTAGCCATCAGAAAGAGAATTCTGGTTATAAAACTCTGCGTGATGCAATTGCTGAGGGCACTAAATCGCTCAGTACAAGGTTTATTAAACCTAATGGTAAACAAGTTGCCAATGCATATCGGGAGGAATTCTGGGCACTAAATGATGTTTCCTTTGAAATTAAACAAGGTGAAGCCATTGGCGTTATTGGACGTAATGGTGCAGGTAAATCAACACTTTTGAAAGTGTTGAGCCGCATTACAGAACCAACCAAGGGACGTATCGCTATTAAAGGACGAGTAGCCAGCCTATTAGAAGTAGGTACAGGGTTTCATGCAGAACTAACAGGAAGAGAGAACATCTATCTCAACGGTTCTATTCTGGGTATGAGTAAAGCCCAAATTCGTCAGAAATTTGATGATATAGTTGGTTTTGCTGAGATAGAAAAGTTTTTAGATACGCCAGTAAAGCGTTATTCCTCTGGAATGTATGTCCGCCTTGCTTTTGCTGTAGCGGCTCATTTAGAACCAGAGATTTTAATTGTTGATGAAGTTCTAGCTGTAGGCGACTCTTCCTTTCAAAAGAAGTGTTTGGGAAAAATGGGGGATGTGGCCACTAAAGAAGGCCGCACAGTCTTATTTGTGAGCCATAGTATGCAAGCGATCGCTCAGTTAACTCAGCGTTGTATCTTACTTTCTAAAGGTAAGGTTCAGTTTGATGGCAATACTGGTAAAGCGGTGCAATTGTATCTAGCAGGTAATGAAGATGAAGCAGTCAAATCTGGCTATTATCAGGCACCTGCTAATAAAAATGGTAACTACGTAGCTTGGGCAAAAGTAGAGACTTCAGAAGGGCAAGGTATTCACTGCTGGGGAGAACCAATTGCCTTTGAGTTTGCGCTCCATGTTGCTCAACCCCATGAAACCCTATGGTTTTCTTTTCAAATAGTCAACTCTCTGCAACAACCTATTTGTATATTTTGGTATTACGAACCACAAGCAGCATTTCGCCGTGAGCCAGGGACATTCATTATTCGATGTGAGATACCAAAATTAAGGCTCTACATGGGTTCCTATACTTTAACAACATGGCTTTCTGAGCGCCGTAGTGAAACTCTACTAGAAAACCTGGTGGGGATTTGCAGTTTTGAAGTCAGTATGCATAATTTCGAGCGGCCCGAATATCAATGGCAAGCTGATGAATGTACTTACTTAGAAAAGGCTACATGGAAGATGGTCTAGTTGTTTAATTAGCAATTAATTAACAAATAATAAATGGCTTCTATTTTTTTGAGTCCAAGTAACACTGCTATTTGTAAATTTGAGTAGATTCTCTATTTAAATTTATTATTTTTACTATTAAAAAATAGGCGACAGATAGGTTAATAACACATAAATTATTCGTGATAAAGAATAATTTATGTGTTTTTCGCATGATTGTAATAGGGAAGAAAAATTATTTAATCATAGTTGTGCTTCCCATCAACTGTGTTATGGAGTGAGGCTAAAAATCATCTTTTATGATATTCACAAAACGTTATGCCAAGTATATTTTGGCATTTTTCTGTAGTCTTCTCTTGGTTGTTAGCCAAGTAAAAGTAGCCTTTCCTCAAAACTCGTTAGGCTCGAAGCAGGTAAAAGACAACTCTAGTGATGCAGTAACTTCCCTTGCCTTCAGCGCGGATGCTAATAACATAGCAATTGGGACAAATGATTCGAGAATCATTATTTCAGATGCAAAAACTGGACAAGAGAAACGAACCTTAAAAGGACATGAAGGTCGCCCTGTTACAAAAGTAGCCTTCAATCCCAAAGGAGGTAAGCTTGCTAGTGTGGGTAGAGATACAGTACTTCGGATCTGGGATGTAGAAACTGGAGAACAAACCCAGAGTCAAACTGGTCATGAAAACCCTACTAGGACAGTTGCTTACGCTCCTGATGGTTTAACGATAGCTACGGCAGGCGAAGATACTAGAATCACTTTGTGGAATGGGGATAAAATTCTCCGCATCTTGCAGGGTCATCTTGGCTTTGTTAACGATCTTGCTTTTAGCCCAGATGGTAAAAGGTTAGCAAGTTGTTCAGAAGATGGCCGGATTATCCTTTGGGATGTAGATTCTGGTAAAAAAGTCTTGACTTTGCGCGGTCATGCTGCTGGAGTTACATCGGTAGCATTTAGTCCTCGTGAACAGCTTTTAGCTAGTGGCGGTAATGATGGTACAGTTCGACTCTGGAATTTAGTCAAGAACACAGGTACGCAAAGCCAGATCCTTGAGGGGACAAGTAAAGTAATTAAGACAGTTGCATTCAACTCCAATGGTAATTTATTGGCTGCTGCAGGTGCAGGAGACAAAGCTTTTGTGTGGAATGTAGCAAACGGGAAATTACTCAAAAACTTAGCGAAAAATAAAGCTGCTAGGACAAATATAGTTGCCTTTAATCCAGTTGATAATAACAGCTTGGTTACAGGAGACGATGATGGTGAGATTTCAGATTGGGATGTAGCAAAAGGAACTAAAAAGCAAGGCCGCCGAGTACCTCCTAAAGCTTCTCAACAAAAAGCCTTAAAAGCCGAGAAATCTGATAATCAAATCAGTAATGCTAGTGTAATTTCTAGCTCTGAAACACTCCTAGCTACAATACCATCACCACCAGGAGGGCCGATTCTGGTGGTAACTAGTAGTACCAACAAATTTGGTGACTACTATGCTGAAATTTTGCGTAATGAAGGATTTAACTACTTCAACGTCAGTGATATTTCCGCCATTAATGCTCAAACCTTAAGCAGCTATGATGTTGTCATATTGGCTGAGATGGGTCTAACCTCAACTCAAGTAAATACATTTACTACTTGGGTGAACAGTGGTGGAAATCTAATTGCCATGCGTCCTGACAAGCAACTGGCTAGTTTGTTAGGTCTGACAGATGCAGGTTCAACCTTAAGTGAAGGCTATTTACTTGTAGACACCTCTAAAGCTCCTGGCAATGGCATTGTCAATGAAACCATTCAGTTCCATGGCACAGCAGACCGCTACAACTTGAGTAGTGCTGAAAGCGTCGCTACACTCTATACCAATGCCACAACAGCAACTACTAATAATAATCCAGCTGTCACACTGCGTAATGTAGGTAGTGGTAAAGCCGCTGCATTTACTTACGATTTAGCGCGTTCAGTAGTCTACACTCGTCAAGGGAATCCCGCTTGGGCAGGTCAGGAGCGTGATGGATTTTCACCCATTCGCTCTGATGACCAATTCTATGGCGCTGCCAGCTTTGATCCAAAGTCAGACTGGGTAAACCTTGACAAGGTTGCTATTCCGCAAGCAGATGAGCAACAGCGCTTATTAGCAAATCTAATTACCAAAATGAACTTGGCTAAAAAGCCGCTACCGCATTTCTGGTATTTCCCCAATGGCAAAAAAGCTGTTGTACTGATGAGCGGTGACGATCATGGTAATGGCGGAACCATACCTCGTTTTGACCAGTACATAGCATATAGCCCAGCTAATTGTTCAGTTGACAATTGGGAATGTATTCGTGGGACTTCCTATGTCTACACTACTGTACCGTTCACCAACACTCAAGCAGTAAATTACAATGCACAAGGCTTTGAAATTGCCTTACACGTTAATACAGGCTGTGCAGATTACACAACGACTTCACTGAATAGTAATTACACTCAGCAATTAAGTGGATTTAGCAGCAAGTTTCCTAGCCTACCCGCACCTACAACTCAACGTCACCATTGTTTAGTATGGAGTGACTGGTCTGGTACACCAGAAGTAGAACTGAGTAAAGGGATACGGCTTGACACTACCTATTACTACTGGCCACCTACTTGGGTTGCGGATCGCCCAGGATTCTTTACTGGTAGTGGTATGCCAATGCGTTTAACCAAGTTAGATGGAACATTGATTGATGTTTATAAGGCAGCTACGCAAATGACTGATGAATCAGGTCAGTCATTCCCTTATACAGTCAATACACTACTAGATCGGGCTATAGGAGCAGAAGGATACTACGGTATTTTTACCGTTAATGCTCACACAGATAACAGTAGTACAGGTTCTCAACAAGAATCGGATGATGTTGTAGCTTCAGCTAAAACTCGTGGTGTACCAGTTGTTTCTGCTCGTCAAGTGCTAACTTGGTTGGATGCTCGTAATAATTCGACTTTCAATTCTTTAGTTTGGACTCCCGGCCAGACAAATCCTCTGACTAGTAGCACATTAAGTTTTAATATCACCAAAGCTACAGGTGCAACTGGTTTACAAGCAATGCTACCAACTAGGTCTAGCAATGGGATTCTCAGTACTATAACTCGTAATGGTAGTACTGTTTATACAGTAGCTACTGGCAATACACAGGCTATAAAAGGTGTTGAGTACGCGATTTTCTCTGGTGATACTGGTAATTATGTTGCTACTTATGACCCAGACATAACATCTCCACAGGTAATAACAAATAATACGCTTCCTTCTCCAGTGCCTGCGAATGGAGCGACAAACGTAAGTGTTGGCACCAAAGTGTCAGCTACTTTTAACGAAGCAATTGATGCAGCAACAATTAATAACAGTTCCTTTGAATTAAGAGATCCGTCGAATGCATTGGTAACTGCTACAGTCACCTATGATGCTGCAACTCGTACTGCTAAATTGAACCCAATCGCCAATTTAGCTACTAACACTACCTATACTGCTACCCTGAAAGGCAGCATAGTCAAAGATCCGGCAGCTAATGCTTTAGCATCCGACTTTACTTGGTCTTTCACCACCCCAACATTAGCTTGTCCAGAGCAGCAACCTTGTAGTATTTGGACTAATTCGACAGTTCCAACCAACCAATCGGAAAACGATACTAATGCTGTGGAACTGGGAGTTAAGTTCCGTTCAGATAGTGATGGCTATATAACTGGTATTCGCTTCTACAAAGGTAATACCAACACAGGCAACTATATTGTCAACCTGTGGAACAGCAATGGTCAGAATCTAGGTACAGCAACTCGTAACAACTTGAGTGCATCTGGTTGGCAACAAGTTAACTTTGCTAGCCCAGTAGCAATTACTGCTAACACCACATACGTAGCATCCTACTACACAAGTATCGGCAGATACGCATCTGATAATAGCTTCTTTGCTAGTTCTGGTGTGGTGAAAACACCATTAACTGCCTTAAGTAATAGTGCGGCTGGAGGTAATGGTGTTTACAAGTATGGTAGTAGTGGGTTCCCCAACAATACTTATCAATCCAGTAACTACTGGGTAGATGTTTTATTCAGTAATAATGTATCTGGAGATACAATACCTCCAACAGTTATTTCAAACACTCCTAGCAACAGTGCCACAGGTATTGCTGTTAACACAACAGTCCAAGCTGCCTTTAGTGAAGCTATAAATTCGGCAACTATTAGTAGTAGCACTTTTCAGTTGCTGGGCTCAAACAACTCAGTAGTAAATGCTAATGTAGCTTATGATCCAGTTACTAAGATGGCAACACTGACCCCAACCGCTTCCTTGGTAGCTAATACCTCTTATACTGCCATTATTACTGGTGGTAGTTCTGGGGTTAAAGACCAAGCAGGTAATGCCTTAGCACAGAATTATACCTGGTCATTTACTACGGGTAGTGGAATCACCCTTTGGAATGACTCTGTAACTCCAACTGTGTTACAAGACTCAGATACTGGTGCAGTAAACTTGGGTGTGAAGTTCCGCTCCGATAACAACGGTTATATCAAGGCGATTCGTTTCTACAAAGGAAACAGCAACACAGCAAACTATACCGTCAACCTTTGGGACAACAATTCTCAGGCAAGTCTAGGAACTGCATCTGTAAGTAATGTGAGTGGTACTGGTTGGCAGACAGTTAACTTTACTACCCCAGTAGCAATTACTGCTAACACAGTGTATGTAGCTTCTTACTTGACAAGTATTGGTCGCTACTCTATTAACTTGAATTATTTTGCCAATTCTGGTGTTGATACACCACCACTTCATGCCTTGCAAAATGGAGTGAATGGTGGTAATGGAGTTTACCGTTACAGTTCAACCCCTGGTTTCCCTAACTCAAGCTATCAATCCAGCAACTACTGGGTGGATGTTGTGTTTAGTACAACACCGTAGGGTAACACATAGATAGAAAACAGGGGTGGTAAAAGAATTTTGATTGCAAAATTCTTTTACCCCTTGTTTATTAACTAGTAAAAATTGTGATTTGACAGTCATCAGGAATTAGTCATCTACCAAAACTATTCCCAACAATCATTAGTTTTTGAAAGAATCATGTTGATTAGAAGCGTTTTATTTATTAATTTAGTCACAAATTTCAAGTTACTGATTAATAGAGTAAAAAATATCACAAATTTACGATTATTAGAAAGCAACTTGTGTAGTCCAATACTGTTATTCAGCAGCTACTACCAGCTTGTAAAGCAAAAGGAAGCTGTATGAGAAAATTTATTCGCGCGATCGCAATAGCTATAATTAGTGCCCTATTAGCGATCAACCTCAACGGAGATTTTGAATTAGGAACACAGCGGGTACTAGCTGCTAATCCATGTACCTCTCCAACTAACCCAATTGTTGCTGAAAACTGTCTACCAGGCAATCCCGCCTCAGAGTGGGATATTAGCGGTATCGGTGACACCAGTATCCAAGGTTTTGCAACTGATATCAGCTACAACCGAGGTCAAACAGCTAACTTTAAAATTCAAACTAACGCTACTCAATACCGCCTAGATATCTACCGCATGGGCTACTATGGTGGCCAAGGAGCGCGCAAAGTAGATTCTGTTTCAGTAGCAAGAACTCAGGCCCAGAACCAACCTGCTTGTCTAACTAATGCAACAACTGGGCTAGTTGATTGTGGTAACTGGGCAGTGTCGGCATCATGGACAATTCCGGCAAATGCCACCTCGGGAATTTATTTTGCAAAGGTGGTACGTCAAAATACAGGTGGTGCCAGTCATATTGTATTTATTGTGCGGGACGATACTAGCACTTCAGATCTTCTGTTCCAGACATCTGATACCACCTGGCAAGCTTATAACAGCTACGGAGGTAACAGCTTATATCAAGGATCGCCTGCGAGTAGAGCATATAAGGTCAGCTATAACCGCCCTTTTAATACGCGTATAGTTGATAACGGTCAGGATTGGCTGTTTAATGCTGAATATCCAATGGTTCGCTGGCTAGAGGCTAACGGTTATAACGTTAGCTACTTTACTGATGTAGATAGCGATCGCCTTGGTGACCTGATCCGTAATCATAAGATCTTCCTCTCAGTAGGTCACGACGAGTACTGGTCTAAACAGCAACGCGAAAAAGTTGAAGCTGCCCGGAATGCTGGTGTACATCTAGCGTTCTTTAGTGGTAACGAAATTTTTTGGAAAACTCGCTGGGAAAACAGCATTGATCCATCAGGAACAGCCTATCGTACTTTAGTTTGCTACAAAGAGACTAAGGATAATCAGCTCATCCAGTCTCAAAGCCCAATATGGACAGGTACTTGGCGTGACCCACGCTTTAGTCCACCCGCTGACGGTGGTCGGCCGGAAAATGCCTTGAGTGGAACAATATTTGAAGTTAACGGTGGAACAAGAGCTATTCAAGTACCTGCAGCTGATGGCAAGATGCGTTTTTGGCGCAACACCAATATTGCCAATCTGCCGGCAGGTAGTACCGCTACACTCACAGATGGCACTTTAGGTTATGAATGGGACGAAGATGTAGATAATGGCTTTCGACCTCCAGGCTTGATCAAATTATCAACGACAGTAGCCAACAATGTAGAGATTTTACAAGACTACGGCTCTACTTATGCCAACGGTACAGCGACTCACAACCTGACATTATACAAGCACAGTAGTGGAGCACTGGTTTTCGGTTCTGGAACAATACAGTGGCCCTGGGGTCTTGATGGAAATCACGATCGCGTCATTACAACACCAGATGTACGGATGCAGCAGGCAACTGTTAACTTGTTTGCTGATATGGGCGTACAACCTGCCAACCTACAGTCTGGTTTACAACTAGCCGTAGCCTCCACCGACGGTACTGCTCCCACCTCCACAATTACTTCACCGACTACTAGCACAGCTTTACAAAAAAGTAGTGTATTCACAATAACTGGCACAGCCAGCGACACAGGTGGGGGTGTTGTTGGTGGTGTAGAAGTATCAGTGGACGGTGGTACCACATGGCATCCTGCTAATGGTCGTGCCAATTGGAGTTATACCTGGAGACCAGCAGCAGAAGGAATAGTGAACATTAAGAGTCGTGCTGCTGATGATAGTGGTAATTTAGAAACACCTGGAACTGGGGTGAATGTTACAGTTGCCCCCCGCAACTGTCCATGCAGTATTTGGAATGACAACGTTACACCAAGCCTCCTGGCAGATTCAGAAACACAAGCAGTTGAGGTGGGTTTGAAGTTTCGCCCCACAGCCAGCGGCTATATTACTGGTATCCGCTTCTACAAAAGTTTGCAAAACACAGGTACCCATGTCGGCACCCTGTGGAGCAGCAGTGGGCAACAATTGGCAAGAGCTACCTTTACCGGCGAGACGGCTTCGGGTTGGCAGCAGGTCAATTTTTCTACACCTGTAGCAGTTACTGCTAATACAGTCTATGTAGTGTCTTACCACACTAATGTAGGACGTTATTCCATTGATAGCGGATACTTTGCCACTTCCGGTTTTGATAGCTCACCACTATATGCCCTACGTAATGGTGAAAGTGGTGGCAATGGTGTTTATGCATACAATGCTAACCCAACCTTCCCCACCTCCACCTATAACTCCAGTAATTACTGGGTAGATGTAGTTTTCACCACCAGTATTGGCCCAGACACAACAGCGCCAACAGTAGCTGCCACAACTCCAAGCAATGGAGCAACAACCGTCAGCACTACTACAACGGTGACAGCCGCCTTTAGTGAGGCCATTGATCCAACAACAATCAACAGCAGTACCTTTGAGTTACGTAGTCCAACCAATACATTAGTAACTGCCACTGTCAGTTATAACTCAGCAAATAATACTGCAACACTGACACCAAGTGCCGCACTAGCAGCAAACACTACCTATACTGCCACAGTTAAAGGTGGTGCAACTGACCCACGAGTCAAGGATGTAGCAGGTAATGCTTTAGCAGCAAATTCCACCTGGTCATTTACTACAGCTGCAGCTGATACAACAGCGCCAACGGTGACTGCTAGAACTCCAGCTAGCAGTGCAACAAACGTTAGCACTACTACAACTGTGACAGCCACCTTTAGTGAGGCAGTTGATCCAGCAACAATCAACGCAAGTACCTTTGAGTTACGTAGCTCAAACAATACATTAGTAACTGCCGCTGTCAGTTATAACTCAGCAAATAATACTGCAACACTTACACCAAATGCCGCACTAGCAACAAATACTACCTATACTGCTACAGTTAAAGGTGGTGCAACCGACCCACGAGTCAAGGATGTAGCAGGTAATGCTTTAGCAGCAAATTCCACCTGGTCATTTACTACTAGTGCCACATCACCAGTAATTAGTATCTGGAATAACAGTGCTACGCCTGCGATTATCACAGATCCGGACAACTCATCTGTAGAATTAGGTGTGAAGTTCCGCTCTAGTACCGATGGCTATATCAAAGGCATCAGGTTTTACAAGAGTCCCCAAAATACTAATACCCATGTTGGGACATTGTGGAGTAGTACTGGTACTCAGTTAGCTCAAGTAACTTTTACTAGTGAAACAGCGTCTGGGTGGCAACAAGCAAATTTTGCTACACCAATAGCAATCACAGCCAATACTACCTACGTTGCTTCATATCACACTAATGTTGGTAAGTATTCTGTGACAGAGAATTTCTTCTCTTCTGGGGTAGACAATGCGCCATTGCGTGCATTAAGTAATGGCGAAAGCGGCGGTAATGGTGTTTATAACTATAGTGCTGGCCCTAGCTTCCCCAATAGCTCTTACGCTGCTAGCAATTACTGGGTTGATGTATTGTTTAGTACTAACCCTTAGCAACGCTAACTAATGAATTAGCAGGCTGATTTCTAGGCCCAATTTTACTGGGGAGTATGCTAAATATAAAAATTTTAGTATGCTCCCATTTTGTTTACTGAATTTTGGAAAATTCAAGAGACGGGAATTCAAAAAATTGTTGAGCGTTATAGAAAGGCACGCATATTATGCCAATGAAGGATGATGTAAAGTTAGGTAGTAACGTCAAAATTTTTCATCCCCAATTAGTCAACCTCTATGGTTGTACTATTGGAGATGACACTAAAATTGGCACCTTTGTTGAAATCCAAAAAAATGTTGTTGTAGGCAGCAGATGCAAAATTTCATCGCACAGTTTTCTCTGCGAAGGTGTGATTATTGAAGATGAAGTATTTATTGGACATGGGGTAATGTTTACTAATGACATTTATCCTCGTGCAGCTAATGATGATGGTAGTTTAAAACTAGAATCTGATTGGGATGTAGTTGAAACTGTTGTCAAAATTGGTGCTTCTATCGGTAGTAATGCGACTATCTTGCCAGGAGTAACAATTGGTAAAAAAGCCATTGTTGGGGCTGGAGCAGTAGTTACCCGTGATGTCCCTGATTATGCAATTATAGTGGGAGTACCTGCTCGTGTAATTGGTGATGTACGCGATAACAAAAGCAACTTAGAAATAGCTACTACAAGTGTGAGATAACGCAGCAACATAGTCAATTCTTTGCATACCAAAGTCAGGGAACACCAATAATTAATAGTTTTCATTACCTTCACTACCTTTATATAGTTCAGGCAAAATTTGGTGTTTAGGATATAGCTTTAAAATCTAATTCATACAATATATACGCTCATAAGAATTAAGCTTTTATATTTATTCCTAATCCTTTAATTTTGCTGAAGGTATTGCTATTGGTTACATAATTTTTAGATGCTAAAGAATATCCAGACTTTGGTATGAGGTGCAAATGTTTAGTCCAATCTACCTGCTCGAAAACCAAATTACATCAACGGTTATTTCTCTGTTTTCGGTTTTGAGTATTGCTACTATTTTTGCTAACCCTACTGCTGCTGTACAACTAAAATATGGTAGTCCTGGTAATGTTAGTAAAATTGAGGACTTAGTAGTTGATGATATTAGTTATGATGTCACCTTCAAGTATGATTCATTTATCAACTTGTTTGGTTCTCCTAGTAATCCCGATTTTAAAGCACCCACTTTTTGGAATAATGCTCCTGGGGCAAAGAATCTGGTTGACAGTATCGCGTTATTACTGAATTCTCAACCAAATGTACCAACTCGAGTTAATAATTATCCATCAGCCTTGGTTCCATATCGTGGAGTAGTTGCTGCTAATGGCACGCTATTTCTTGTTAGTAAGGTCGATAGTTATATTACAAGGTGGGATAATTATCGGGGAGAAAGTCAAGATATTTTCACACGTGGTAATGAACAAGCTAACTATGCAATAGTTAACATCAATCAATCATCGGATGCAGTTCCCGAAGGTAATATGTTAGCTACTGCAATAGCTGGCTGTTTATTTCTGGGTGGAATTACTGCTAAGAGAAAAATGGAAAAAATTACCTCAAAAAAACAAATGAGCAAAAACTGAAACTCCCAAACTCAGGAAAAATCTAATTCTTTTTAGATAACCTTAAAATACACTCTTAACTACTTTTACTTAAAAGTAGTTAAGAGTGTTTATTCTTGGGATTTATGTAGGCTGTAAAAACTTGCAATATCACAGAGTTGAAGCTTTATTCAACAACATTACCTGGTAGATTTACAGCCAAAACCTATAACAACAAACGATAGCTATTAAATAATAGCTGCAATTGCTAGTTCATCTAAAATAAAATTATCTTCATCTAAGAACAATGGGAAGCAACATTAAAATTGGTGTCATCGGCTATGGTTATTGGGGCCCGAATTTAGTCAGGAATTTTTCGGAAATCCCAGGAGCAGAAATCAAAACAGTTAGTGATTTTAAACCAGAGTTACTCGCAAAAGTACAGGCGAGATATCCCAAAATTAATGTGACCACAGATTGTCGCGATATCTACACAGATCCTACGATTGATGCGGTAGTAATTGCCACACCAGTGTCCACCCACTTTGATTTGGCTTTGTCTGCATTAAAGGCTGGAAAGCATGTACTGGTAGAAAAACCAATGACTGTTTCCTCTGAGCAAGCTATGCGTTTAATTGATGAGGCTGAAAAACGCAATTTGGTGCTCATGGTAGATCACACCTTTGTCTACACTGGTGCGGTACGCAAGATGAGAGACTTGGTGGTCTCAAATGCTTTAGGTGATATTTATTACTATGACTCTGTACGCGTTAACTTAGGGCTATTTCAGCATGATGTGAACGTAATTTGGGATTTGGCAGTACATGACCTATCAATCATGAACTATGTGTTGCAATCCCAACCTTATGCAGTATCGGCAACAGGGATGAGCCATGTTCCTGGAGAACCAGAAAATATAGCTTATTTAACTTTATTTTTTGAAAGCAACTTGATGGCGCATATCCATGTTAACTGGCTAGCACCCGTAAAAGTTCGCCGGACTCTGATTGGTGGTTCCCAAAAGATGATTGTGTTTGATGATTTGGAACCCAGTGAAAAGCTGAAGGTGTACGACAAAGGAATTACCCTCAACGGTCATACTGAAAGTGTTTACCAGATGCTAATTGGTTACCGCACAGGTGATATGTGGTCACCTCAATTAGACATGACAGAAGCATTACGAACGGAAGGATTACATTTCATTAATTGTATCCAAAAAGGCGATCGCCCGATTACTGATGGGGAAGCAGGACTGCGGGTAGTGAGAATTCTTGAAGCTGCAAGCCAGTCTCTCAAGCAACAGGGCCGATTAGTTGAACTAAATTTAGCAGAGGTGGCAGCATGATTCCATTTGTAGATCTCAAAACTCAATATCTCAGCATCAAAGATGAAATTGATACTGCTGTTCTGAAAGTTTTAGAAAGTACTCAATTCGTTTTAGGTAATGAAGTCAAAGCTTTAGAAGCAGAATTTGCTGACTATTGCAATGCAGATTTTGGTATCGCTGTCAATACTGGTACTAGCGCTCTGCACTTGGCATTATTAGCAGCAGGTATCGGTGCAGGTGACGAAGTCATTACCGTACCTTTTACCTTTGTCGCCACAGCAGCCGCGATTTGTTATACCGGAGCCAAACCTGTTTTTGTTGATATCGATCCGATTACTTACACTATAGATGTCAACAAAATCGAACAAGCGATTACCGAACGCACCAAAGCCATTCTGCCTGTACATTTGTACGGTCAACCAGCAGATATGGAACCAATTATGGAAATCGCACGCCGTCATGGTTTGACCGTAATTGAAGATGCTGCCCAAGCTCATGGTGCAGAGTATAAAGGAAAAAGAGTAGGTAGTATTGGTGACATTGGGTGCTTTAGCTTTTACCCAGGTAAGAACTTAGGAGCTTATGGTGAAGGCGGGATGATCGTCACGAGTAACCCGGAATATACTCATACCATGCAGATGTTACGTGACTGGGGTCAAGAACGTCGATATCACCATGTGCTCAAAGGCTATAACTATCGCATGGATGGCATCCAAGGCGCGATTTTACGGGTGAAGTTACGCTACATCGAAGAGTGGACAGAAGCTAGAAGAACACACGCAGACCAGTACAATCAACTTTTAGCCAATTCTGGTCTGACTACACCTACTGCTTTACCTCATAATCGCCATGTTTATCATGTCTATGCAGTGCGGACTTCCCAAAGGGAATGGCTACAGCAACAACTGAATGCACAAGAAATTCAAACAGGTATTCACTATCCAATCCCAGTTCACTTGCAAACAGCTTACTCTGATTTAGGTTACAAACCAGGTGATTTTCCTCACTCAGAATTAGCGGCTAGAGAAGTACTTTCCCTACCGATGTATGCTGAACTCACAGCTACACAAGTGAGCAAAGTCGCTGATAGCCTCCAAAACATTCTGCAGGGAGTGGCTGTTTAATGAGCGATCCCCGTCCTGGTTTAAATCCCCATCGCCTTGTTTCCTTGGTACGCCAAGCTGTTGAACGTTGTGATTTGCAATTGCAAAACGCGATCGTGCTGACAGAAGCCGCAACAGGAGCCTATGCAGTCACACCAGTTGTGGCTGCGATCGCTGGAGCCGAGAAAGTCTTGGCGATCGCCAAGACTACCCGCTATGGTACCGTAGAGCAAGTGCAAGCTTTGACAAAGCAACTAGCTGATATTGCCGGAGTGAGCGATCGCATTGAATTTATCGCCGAAAAAACTCCAGATATTGTTGCTCAAGCCGATATCATTACCAACAGCGGCCATGTTCGCCCGATCAATGCAGAGATGATTGGTTGGATGAAACCGAATGCTGTCATTGGCTTAATGTACGAAGCTTGGGAATTTAGACCAGAAGACTTGGATCTAATTACCTGTCGTCTCAAAGGTATCCAGGTTGCAGGCGTGAACGAACGTCATCCAGCAGTAGATGTCTTTTCCTTTTTGGGAATTATGGCAGTCAAACAATTGCTGGATGCAGGAATTTCCGTTTACACCAGCAATATTTTATTGTTGTGTGATAACCCTTTTCAGCGATTTATTGAGCGTGGTTTAGTCCAAGCTGGTGCCACAGTAGATACTGTTGATAGCCTTGCTACTGCATCCATCAATAAAAACTATGATGCTATTCTCGTAGCTTTACAACCACGCCTAGAACCAATACTAGGCGCTAAAGATGCGGCAATAATTGCTAAATATTGGCCAGGTACATTAGTTGCTCAATACTGGGGGGACATCGAGCGATCGGCTTTTGCTACTCAGAATATACCCGTATCTCCAGAAGTTGAGCCAAAACCAGGACACATGGGGATTCTCCCATCAGCCGTTGGGCCAGAACCAATAGTCCGCCTGCAAACAGGCGGACTTAAAGCTGCTGAAGTGATTTGGCGACAATCCTTCCAACCGCAAACATCTGGTTTGGAATTTGTGCAACTCCTGTGAGGAATTAGTCAATGGTCAATGTACTGCTGATTGGTATAGGTACCACTACCTTAACTGCCTTAGAATCCTTAATTTCTAAGTGTCATGTTCAAGGAATAGTGCGTTCTACTGATACAGATGATCCTGTAGCTAATTTAGCTCAAACAGCAAATATTCCCATATTTACAGATACCTCACAAAAAGCAATTAAAGCACTTATTCTCAAACTTCAACCAGATTGCGTGGTTGTTTCTTCCTATAATCAAATTCTGCCACCTGCACTGATTGAACTGTCTACATTCATCAATGTTCATTATTCTCCTTTACCCCAATATCGAGGACGAGCTAACGTTAATTGGGCAATTATTAATGATGAACCTTGCGCGGCAATTAGCATTCATAAAATTTCACCTGATTTAGATGAGGGAAATATTTTATTTCAACAGCTAATTCCCATTCACCGTAATGATACGGTAGCTGATTTGTATGACAGATTAAATGAAATTCAACGGCAAAATTTAGGCGAGACAGTTGTTAAAGCCTTTAATGGTTACCCAGGAGTTCAGCAAAATAACGCTGAAGCTACTTATGGTTGTACTCGCCTACCTGAAGATGGTGAGATTAATTGGTCGGCTTCTACTAGAAGTATAGATTGTTTAATCCGATCATTAGTGGCACCTTTTCCTGGAGCTTATACATATTTTCAAGGACAGAAACTCACAGTTTGGCAAGCCATGCCTGTTGAGAATCCACCTGTTTATGTAGGACGCATACCCGGTAGAATTATCAATAGATCTAAAACAGATGGTTTTGTTGATGTGTTGACGGGTGATGGAGTGCTGAGAATTTTTGCAGTTCAATTAACTGGAGAAGAAAAAACAGCAGCAGCTAATATCATTAAGTCTGTGAAAATTACTTTAGGCTTACAAACTTCTGATTTGCTAAATCGTATTCAACTTCTAGAAACACAAATTACCCGATTACAAGAAAATGCAAAATAAGCGCGTATTAATTACAGGTGGAGCAGGTTTAGTTGGCTCCCATATTGCTGATTTATTAGTTAAAGAAGGCGTATCGGAAATTATTATTCTCGATAACTTCACACGCGGGCAAATTAAAAATTTGGCATGGGCAAAAGAGCATGGGCCCTTAGTTGTTGTAGAAGGCGATATTAGAGACCAAAAACTGCTAGGCGAAGTTATGCAAGGCGTTGATGTCGTCTTTCATCAAGCAGCCATTCGCATTACCCAATGTGCTGAAGAACCACGTTTAGCTTTGGAAGTTTTAGCAGATGGCACTTTCAATGTGTTGGAAGCCGCTGTAAAAGCAGGTGTGAAAAAGGTAGTAGCTGCTTCTTCTGCTTCAATTTACGGTATGGCAGAGGATTTCCCCACTACAGAATCCCATCACCCATACAATAACCGCACCCTTTATGGTGCCGCCAAGGTCTTTAATGAAGGCTTATTACGCAGTTTCCATGATATGTATGGTCTAGATTATGTAGGGTTGCGCTACTTCAATGTCTATGGCCCGCGGATGGATATATACGGTGTTTATACTGAAGTTTTGATTCGCTGGATGGAACGCATCGCTACAGGTCAACCACCATTAATTTTTGGTGATGGCAAACAAACAATGGACTTTGTGTATATCGAAGATATTGCTAGAGCCAATATTTTAGCTGCTAAAGCTGATGTTAGCGATGAGGTGTTTAACATTGCCAGTGGTGTAGAAAGCAGTTTGAATGACCTCGCTTATAGTTTGGCAAAAGTCATGGGGTCAGATTTACAGCCAGAATATGGCCCAGAACGCAAAGTCAACCCTGTACAGCGTCGATTAGCAGATGTGAGCAAAGCTAAAGAATTATTGGGTTTCGAGGCACAAGTATCTTTAGAAGAAGGATTGCAACGGTTGGTAAGTTGGTGGCGTGAACAAAAGCTGGCAAAGGAAGCAAGCAATGTCTGAAAAAATTCAAACTATCCCCATTGCTAAACCTTGCATGGGTGAAGCTGAAGCTGAAGCAGCAAAGCGCCCAATTTTAGCTGGTTGGGTAACACAGGGGCCAGAAGTTGCTGCTTTTGAACAAGAGTTTGCTGCCTATGTAGGAGCAAAGTATGCTTGTGCTGTGTCCAACTGTACTACAGCGCTGCATTTGGCATTGTTAGCTGTAGGTGTCCAGCCAGGCGATGAAGTAATTACCGTCAGCCATTCTTACATTGCTACCGCTAACAGCATTCGTTACTGTGGTGCGATTCCAGTGTTTGTGGATATTGAACCGCAAACATACAACATCAACCCGATGTTAATTGAAGATGTAATTAGCGATCGCACCCGTGCGATGTTGGTAGTCCATCAAATTGGAATGCCTTGTGACTTAAAACCAATTTTAGATATTGCCCGTCGTTACAATTTACCAGTAATTGAAGACGCAGCTTGTGCGATCGGTAGTGAAATTCTCTGGGATGGACAGTGGGAGAAAATTGGCAAGCCACATGGAGACATAGCTTGTTTTTCTTTCCACCCCCGCAAAATCATCTCCACTGGTGACGGTGGAATGCTCACCACCAAAAACTCAGAGTGGGATAAACAGTTCCGCCTCTGGCGACAGCATGGAATGAGCGTACCTGACACCGTGCGTCACGGAGCCAAACAGGTGATCTTTGAGTCCTACCCAATGTTAGGTTATAACTACCGCATGACTGATATCCAGGCAGCAGTAGGACGAGAACAACTCAAACGCCTACCAGAGATTGTGGAACGTCGGCGTTATTTGGCACAACGGTATCAAGAATTGCTAGCAGATGTCCCAGGATTAAAATTACCAACAGAACCAGCTTGGGCAAAGAGTAACTGGCAAAGCTTTTGTGTCCGGCTTCCAGAGAAATGCGATCAAGTGCAAGTGATGCAAGCAATGTTAGATGCTGGCGTATCTACCCGACGTGGTATTATGTGCGCCCATCGTGAACCAGCTTATCAAATTGAAGCTTGGTCTTGTGGAATTACCAATCAAAGCTGTAACTGTGAAGCAGGAAGTTGTCAGCGGTTAATTGAAAGCGAACAAGCTCAGGAAAGAGCAATTATTTTGCCCTTATTTCATCAAATGACTGAGCAAGAACAAAATCGGGTGGTACAGGTTTTGCAAACGTCCTGTCAGATTTGAGTGTATTAATTAGCAAAGCTGAACAATATTCCCAAGAGAATTTTATGGAAAAAATAGCTAATGATGCACTCCATCTAGCGTCAACAGAAGGCAGGCAATTGATTCAAGCAAACTACAAAGCGTTTGCTAGCCTGGTTACCCAAGCCCAAGGCTATGCACAGCAAGGTAAATATACCGAAGCTGCCGTGTATGTGCAGATGGCTGCTTTGTATGGCTTCTGGCGGCATAGTGGTCTATTTGCTAGTCCCGAACTTGAGCAAGTCCTACGTGCGATCGCACAGCAAACTATACCCATTTATCCCCAAAAAACTCAGCCTTTAACCGGAACACCCAGAAAAGTACTGCATGTTGCTAGTGCGGTACAAGGTATTGGTGGACTAGGCAGAATGATTTGGCGCTGGATGCAGCAAGATACAAAAAGTTGCCACTCTTTGGTTTTGACACAGCAACCATCAAGCTCTGTACCTACAATTTTGAGAGATGCTGTTGACAATAGCGGTGGCAAAATCTACTCGCTCAATGAAACTACCATCGGCGGCATTTTGGCTTGGGCAAAACGGCTACGCCAAATCGCCGCAGATGCAGATGTAGTAGTGCTGCATATCTGGCCAGATGACGCAATTCCCATAATTGCCTTTGCCAATAAAGAGCAATCTCCACCAATTCTCTACTTAGATCATGCCGACCACGGCTTTTGGTTAGGAGCTAGCATTAGTGATATTTTGATTAGTCTCCGCTCATCTGGAATGCGCTTGGCACAAGAACGCAGAGGCTTTGAGGCTGAACGCATAGGCTTGCTGCCAATTATTTTGCCTCCAACCACCAGAACGCTTTCGCGGATAGAAGCAAAGCAAAAACTTGGGTTTGATGAAAACACAGTATTACTGCTCTCCATTGCTAGAGCGCCTAAATACAGCACGATTGATGAGCCGAACTTTGCTGATGCCCATGTTCCCCTATTAGAAAAGCATGACAATGCTGTTTTAGTAGTTATTGGCCCTGGTGATAGTGAGGATTGGTCAGCAGCGGTTGAACGAACACAGGGGCGGATTAAAATTTTTGCAGAACGCGAAGATACTGCAGTGTTTTACCAAGCTGCGGACATTTATGTGGACTCGTTCCCGATTATCTCTATCACTTCTTTGTTAGAAGCCGGTAGTTATGGTGTACCTTTGGTAACTCGTTATCCCTACTCTGATGCCTGTGCCATACTTGGTTCTGATGCACCAGGCTTGGACGAGCATCTACTACGGGCGCGCAATTTGCAGCAATACACAGCAATTCTCTCTCGCTTGATTGAAGATGCAGAATTCCGCTGGAGCCAAGGTGATGCTACTAGCAAATGTATTGCTGAAAAACATACAGGTAGCAACTGGCAAAGCTCCTTGGAAGAAATATATGCCAAAGCAATGAATTTACCTCGTGTAACTGTGAAGTCAGATTTACGAGATGAAATGTTTCTCGGTGAGCCAGATGTTCTTTTAACAAGAATATTTTGGAATGCCTGTGGTCATGATCAAATCGAGCCAGAAAATCTCAAGAAATGGCATATGATGCCTTTTACTAAAAGATTTGCCTTTTGGATGCAGCTAATCAAGGAACGTGGTGTTGGTCGCAATGGTGCGATAGACATCTTATTACCACAATGGCTGTATTGGCAATTTAGAAAATATGTAATTAATACTGTAAAAAACAGAAAATTTTGGAGATTTTCAAAATGAAATTATGGGAAAGAATTAAATATAAGCTCTTAAAAAAAAGTGAGTTTTTAATATTTTCGCCTTTTTTTATTAAGAATTTTGATTTACCCCTCAATAATCAAAGCTCTAAACCTATATCTGTAGCTATTCCACATTATAACAGAGGTAAAAAAATCCACATAACCTTAAAAAACATCTTAAAAGATAACAGATTTGATGAGATAGTCATTTTAGATGATGGCTCTAGCCCAGAAGAATTTGACTCCTTAAAGGAAAATTTATCACGTTTTACAGGTAAAATTAAACTTTTTAGACGAGATAAAAATATAGGATCTTTTGGCACTAAAGTTCAAGTTGTCAGTTTATGCAGTAATGAGTGGGTAATTTTACTCGACAGTGATAATAGTTTATTTAAAGAATATATTGATGCCATATTTAACATCCCTAATTGGAAAGATGATACAATTTACTGTTCCGATTTTGCCTATCCATCTTTTGATTTTCGAGCTTTAAGTGGAGAAATAATTGATTTTGAAAAATGTTCGCATATGGATTGGCGGCTTTTTGGAATATTTATTAATGATGGTAATTTCCTATTGAATAAAAACAAGTACTTGCAAGCACTTTTACCATATAAAGCATTTATCCCATTTGGTGCATGTTCATTATTCACTAATTATATTTGGCTCTCATCTGGTAATAAGCTCAAAATTATGCCTAATTCTGCTTATTATCACCGAGTTCAATCAGATAGTATATGGATGAATACAAAGGACGAATCTCTCAAGAAGTCTGACCTTTTTGGAGATATGTTGATTAATGGTATTAAAGCTGATCAAGATTATCTTAGTAAATTGTTAGATGTATTACCTGATGCATGGATAGAACCGACTTTTATTCCACTAACAAATACTGAGATATAAATTGAGGAAAAAACATTAAAAACATTTCCTATGGAAATAATGACTCAGGATACGCTTCATTTCCAGCATGAAGAAGGTATTCGGACTATACAAGAAAATTTTGCTATATTTCGCAGCCTACTTCATCAAACTAAAGATTTTTCCCAAAGCGGTCAATATAATACAGCATCTGTGTATGCAGAAATTACAGCTTATCATGCACAGTTTAAACATTGTGGGATTTTTGCCAGCCTGGAACTAGAAGATATTTTGTTGACCATAGGTCGCCAAATTAAATACACCAGCTTGAATCGCCGCCAGACATCTTCTTTTTGCAAGACACCACAGAAGATACTTCATGTATCTACCAACATTGCTTCGCCTTTTGGAGGTATTCCCAGATTTCTGCGACGTTGGATGCAACAGGATACAGAGCGATCGCATTCACTGGCCTTAACAAAACAAGCTCCTGATGCAGTACCGCCGATTCTGCAAGAGTTAGTCACCAATAGTCAAGGCAAAATTTACTTACTCAACGAAACTATTGGTGGTTATGTCTCCCGTGCCAAAAGATTACGGGAAATTGCAGCTCAATTTGATGTCGTAGTGCTACATATCTGGGAACATGATGTCATTCCCGTCATTGCATTTGCCAATAAAGAGCAATCTCCACCAGTTATTTATGTAAATCACGGCGATCACTGCTTTTGGTTAGGTTCTTCCGTTAGTGACATTGTTGCGAATCTTCGTGAGTCTGGTATGCGTTTTTCACAAAAGCGCCGATATATTCAACCAGAGCGTAACATGCTCCTACCAACTATTTTAGAACCTGCTCACAGATCGCTATCCCGTAAAGAAGCAAAGCGAGAGCTTGGTATTGATGAAAATAGTGTCTTGCTACTCTCCATTGCTAGAGCGCCTAAGTACAGAAAGACTGATGGGATGAGCTTTGCTGACGCACATGTATCACTATTAAAAAAATATGAACACGCTATTTTGATTGTTATTGGCCCTGGTGGTAGGGAAGATTGGTCAACTGCGATCCAGGAAACCCAAGGCAGGATTATTGTCCTCGGACATACCGAAGATACTGCCATTTATTATCAAGCCGCTGACATCTACGTTGACTCATATCCCTTTGTTTCGATTACTTCTTTATTAGAAGCAGGGAGCTATGGTGTACCTTTAGTAAGTCGCTACCCTTATTCATCAGATGCTTGTGAGATTTTTGGTGCTGATATGCCAGGTTTAACTGGTAATTTAATTCGGGTTCACGATTTGAAAGAATACACAAATGTTTTGGCACTGTTAATCGAGAATGAGGAAATAAGGCTTTCTTTAGGAGAAAAAACTCAAGAGAGTATTGTAGATTTACACATGGGAGATAACTGGCAGCGTTCCTTAGAACAGATATATATCCAAGCACTTACTTTGCCTCGAATACAACTCACCTCACCCCCACAGGATCAAATGTTTCTTGGTGAACCAGATGTTTTTTGGATTCGGGATCATAGTTGGAATTATCAACTGGATGATTTGATTCAGTCCAGGCTACAAATCATGCCTTTAGCACAAAGATTATATCACTGGTTCAGGTTAGTTAAAACACGTGGCTTAAATAAGCAATTGAGCCTTTTACTACCCGAGTGGTTCCGCTTGCGCTACTATTTACCTTTACGTTCTGCATTGCGGATGTGGAAGATTTCTACTTAAATTTTATGCAGATCATAAATGAATATTTTACATTTTAATCTATCTGATCACTTCGGTAATGGAGCCGGAATTGCAGGCTACCGACTACATCAAGGTTTACTAGCTCATGGTTTAAATTCTCAGATGTTTGTAGGAATGCTGAAAACTAACGATGAGCGAATAAAAGCAATACCTCGTAGTAAAGCATTAATAGAAAAAATTATTTTTAATTTTACTTGGCATTATGGGCTGAACGATATTAACTGGATTAGTAGTTTTGATATCCCCAAAGATGTTGCCTATCAGCAAGCTGACATACTCAATTTTCATAACCTGCATCATGGTTATTTTAATTATTTAGCAGTTCCCTCATTAACAGTAGCAAAACCTGCAGTGTTTACACTCCATGATATGTGGAGCTTTACTGGACATTGCTCTTACAGTTATGATTGCGATCGCTGGAAAATTGGTTGTGGGAAATGTCCTTATCCAGATACTTATCCAGGCTGTTATATAGATAATACTCACCTAGAATGGAAATTAAAAAAGTGGGTTTTTAGGCGTTCAAATATTACTATTGTGGCTCCTAGTAATTGGCTGGCAGCACAAGCTAGGCAGAGTATTCTCCAAGATATACCGATTCATCATATACCTTATGGTATTGATACAGAAGCTTATCAGCCTCTGGAACGCGAACAGTGCCGTTCAATTCTTGGTATTGCGCCCCATAAAAAAGTTTTATTGTTTACCGCGTTAAATCTTAAAGACAAACGCAAAGGAGGTGACTTACTGTTAAAGATTCTCCAAAATTTACCAACCTCACTAAAAGCGGACACGGTGCTGTTGACAATCGGTAATAGTGGTGAAGATATTTCAAAAGCAGTAGATATGGCAACTTATAACCTTGGTTATCTAAACAGCGATCGCTTAAAAAGCATTGCCTATTCTGCTGCCGATTTATTTATTTTTCCCACTCGTGCTGATAATTTACCCTTAGTATTGCAAGAGAGCATGGCTTGTGGAACACCGATGATTTCCTTCAAAATCGGCGGTGTCCCAGATTTAGTGCGTCCTGATGTAACTGGCTATTTAGCTTCACCAGAAGATACCCAAGATTTTTGTCGTGGTATTGTTCAGCTTTTAGAAGATCATCAACAGCGCCATAATATGAGCCAAAATTGTCGAGAGATCGCACTGCAAGAGTATCCCCTAGAGTTACAAGCCCAGCGCTACATAGATTTATATCGTCAGGTATTGCAGAATTAATAGGTAGGCTGAAGAATGAATGCAGTTCCATTAGTTTCAGTTATTATCCCCTGTTACAATGCTGAACAATACCTAGCTGAAACTATTACTAGCGTGTTATCTCAAACATGGCAAGACTTTGAGATAATTGCAGTTGATGATGGCTCTACTGATAACACTGCAAATCTCTTACGCTCTTATGGGTCAAAAATCAGGGCTGAGTTTAGCCCCAATCGAGGAGCTAGCGCTGCCCGCAATTTAGGTACTACATTAGCAAGGGGTAAATTTATTCAATATTTGGATGCGGATGATCTTTTGCGACCTAATGCTCTAGAAAAACGAATTCAAGCTTTAGTTAGCAGTGATGCTGATGTGGCTTACTCAGATTGGCAAAGGTTGACAGAGAATCAAGCAGGTAAATTTTTACCCGGTGATGTGATTTCTAGGCGGATTGAAGATGTGCATAGCGATCCCCAAATTGCCTTGTTTACGGATTTCTGGGCACCACCCGCGGCTCTTTTATACCATCGTCGAATTGTAGAAGCTATTGGTTCATGGAATGAATCTTTGCCGATTATTCAGGATGCACGCTTTCTGTTGGATGCAGCTTTGATGGGTGGGAAATTTGTTTATGTACCCGGCGTACAAGCAGATTATCGAGTCCACAAAGCTAACAGTTTGTCTCGGCGGAACCCAATTAAATTTGTTGTAGATTGTTTCAATAATGCTTGCCAAGTAGAAGAGTTCTGGAAAGTTAATGGTGGGATCACCCTAGAGCGTCGAGCCACACTGGAAAAGGTTTACGGAGGAGTAGCGCGATTCTTCTTTGAGCACGATCGCCCTACATTTTACGAAGCTTTAGCCAAAATTCACGCTTTAAATCCCAATTATATTCCTGCTGGGCCTAGAAGCTTACGCCAACTTTCCAAATGGTTTGGATATGAACAGGCTGAAGCGATCGCCCTCAACTATCGTCGCCTGAAAAACTTTACTCACAGTTTCACCAAAAAGATTCCCATTACTTCCGCTTAACGTGAAAGTTATTCAAGTTCCTTTCTGTTTTTATCCCGATCCTGTTGGTGGTACGGAAGTATATGTTGATGCTTTGTCTCGTAACTTGCAGCAACAGGGAATCGAGGTTTTGGTTGCCGCACCAGGGATCAACAGTCAATCTTACCTATATAATGAGCTACCTGTACGTCGCTATGCTATCTCTCAAAAAAGCCAAAATTTGCGGGAAATTTATGGAGCAGGCGATCGCCAAGCAGCCTTCGAGTTCAGCCAAATATTAGCAGCAGAACGGCCTGATATAGTACATCTCCATGCCTTCACCAGTGGTGTTTCGCAACTTATAGTGCAAGCTGCTAAACAACGGCAAATACCTGTTGTGTTCACCTACCATACCCCCACAGTCAGTTGCCAACGGGGAACGATGATGCGATGGGGAAGTGAAATATGTAATGGCCAAGTAGATTTGCAGACTTGTACCCAGTGTACTTTGCAAGGGTTAGGGCTACACCAAACAGCAGCAAAAGCGATCGCTAGCCTACCACCCCTATTAGGAAGTTGCTTAGGTAGCTTTAATTTACAAGGGGGAGTCTGGACAGCACTACGCATGACAGAATTACTTAGCCTCCGCCATACTGCTTTACAGCATCTACTATCTGAGGTTGACCAGATTATAGCAGTGTGTAACTGGGTCAAGGATGTCCTACTACTCAACCATGTTCCATCTCAAAAAATTAACGTTATTCGTCAAGGGCTATGTCATAATTTGCCAAAAACAGCAAACTCCAATGACATATCTACTCCAGCAACCTTAAAAATTGCTTTCTTGGGCCGCCTTGACCCCACTAAGGGAATTGATATTTTGCTCAAAGCGTTGCAAACAATTCCCCAATTACCCATTAGCTTAGATATCTATGGTATTTCCCAAGCAAATGATGCTTACCTAAAACAGTTGCAAGCTATAGCAGCAACAGACCTTCGTATTACCTTTAAACTACCAGTTGCAGCAGATCAAGTTGTAGCGACTCTGCAAGCATATGACATATTGGCTGTACCTTCTCAGTGGTTAGAAACTGGGCCAATGGTAGTTTTGGAAGCTTTTGCTGCAGGGATTCCGGTGATTGGTTCTAACCTAGGTGGTATTGCCGAATTGGTTCAAAATCAAGTCAACGGCATTCTTGTAGAAGCAACTTCCATTCAGGCCTGGAGTCAAGCTCTACAACAACTATACCAGGACAAACAACTGCTACCTCAACTTCGTGCTGGCATCAAATGTCCACCAACAATGTCAATTGTGGCAACTCAGATGTTGTCTATTTATCAATCTATTACTAAAGCTATATAGTATTTCAGTTTTGAGTAATTTTTATTCATAATAACCATAAAATTGTAGGCTTACTTCCAGATGATTTTAATTATATTGACATATCATGGTTATGAAAAATATTGTAACTATTTTATCGATTATCTCAAATATAGTTGGCCAAATCATCCAGAGGTTTGGTTTTTAACTGATGGTGGCGCTATCAACCATCCCAACGTCATTACAGTAAAATCAGATAAATGGTTAATTGTTTTATACGAAGGACTAAAGCAGCTAAAAAATAAATATAATGACCTTGATTATACGTATTTAGTTTTAGAAGATTTGCTCCCTCTCTCCCCAGTTTCCGATTCCCATCTTAGCAAAATAGAAAATATTATTGATCAACATCAACTCAAATGTGTGAGTTTTGTGGTGTATCCGCACAAATATTTAGGAAATGACATTGTTACATTAGATAACATAAAACTTTACCAAGTACCCCGTAGCTTTGAGCAATATAGCCAGTTGCAACCAGCTATTTGGAATATGAACCATTTACTAAATATTTGCCAACATGCACTAGACAATAATTTTTTAGATCCTTGGTCTTTTGAAAAAATAGTCTCAGATGAACAACATTATGTTTCTGAATATTATTGGCCAAGTGTATTCAACGGGTTTCTGCATGGCAAACATCCTGTTTGGGAGGCAATATGGAAAGTTAAAACTCCAGAGGCGAAGCAATTTAGAAATCAGCTAATTAAAGATTATTTTAGTTGGATAGCAAGTCGTATAAGAACTAAGCTACTAGACAAGATAAAAACCAACTTATTAGAAACTAAGATTTTGAATTTTATAACCAAATAATCCTAATGCTACGTTTAGCTTACTTTGTATCTCACCCCATTCAGTATCAAGCTCCTTTATTACGACTGCTTGCAGCCGAACCGGAAATTGATCTGACAGTTTTTTTCTATAGTGATTTTTCTTTAAAAGCTTATCAAGATGAGGGATTTGGTCGTTTAATTGAGTGGGATGTACCACTCACGGATGGTTATAAGTATCAATTTTTAAACTGTTGGGGTAGTAATAACCAACAAGATGTCGCACAAAAGTCGCTAGCTAAAGATATTTTGCAACAGTTAAAAGCCGGACAATTTGATGCCATTTGGGTGCATGGATGGTCTTGGCTATGTAGTATACAGGCAATACAGGCAGCCAATAAATTAGGCATTCCTGTTTTACTCAGGGGAGAAGCCAACGGCTTAAACAACAGCACAAATCCACTGAAAAAAATCGCCAAAACAGTTTTTCTGGAGTGGCTGTTTCAAAAAGTGAGCGGATTTCTCAACATTGGCACTCTCAACCGTCAGTTTTACAATGAGTATGGAATTGCAGATCACCGTCTATTTTGTGTCCCCTATGCTGTTGATAATGACTATTTTCAGAAATTAGCAACTTTAGCCCGACATAAGCGTGAAGAACTGCGGCGATCGCTTAATTTAGAGCCTGATAGACCAATTATTCTGTATGCTGCGAAACTGATTGATGTCAAGCGTCCCCATGATTTATTAGCAGCTTATCGCTTGCTATCCACTGATGGGGTGCAAGAACCAGAACCTTATCTTTTGTTTGTAGGAGATGGGGTATTGCGGCCAGATCTAGAAGCTGCAGCAAAAGAGACGGGTTGGGATTCAATTCGCTTTTTGGGTTTTCGCAATCAGTCGCAAATGCCTGCTATGTATGACTTGTGTGATGTATTTGTCTTGCCATCTGGTTTCGAGCCGTGGGGATTAGCAATTAATGAGGTCATGAATGCAGGTAAACCAGTAGTTGTGAGCGATCGGGTTGGCTGTGCGCCAGACTTAGTGAAAGAGCAACAAAATGGCCAAATTTACCCTGTAGGGGATATTGCAGCTTTAGCAGATTCAATTCGCTGGGCGATCGCTAATCATGCTACTGCAGGAGATTGCAGCCTCAAAATCATTCAAAACTGGAGCTATCAAGAAGATATACAGGGACTTAAACAAGCCTTAAATTATTTGCAGGTGAAAGTAGCATAAATGAAAAAAGTATTAATTATCGGAGAAAACCTGGAAATAGGGCGTACCGAGGAAGTTTACGGGCGAGGATTTTCTGCCTTAGGCTGTAAAGTACAAATTTTTACCTGGAAAGAAGCAACAGCCACAGTATCTTCTAGTTCATTATGGGGTAGAGCAGCTTGGCGATTAGCATGGCAATTTCTAGGAAAGCTAGCAAATCATCAATTACTAGAGAAAGCCAATCAGTTTCAACCAGATTTGACTTTAGTCATTTCACCTCGTTTAGTTCACCCTGAAAGCATTAAGGCTTTACAGCAATATGGTTTAGTATTTGTTTTTTATACAGATAATCCTATAGACTCCCATCATACCCATACTAATTCTTGGGTACAAGGTGGATTCCCCCTATGGGATGCTACTTTTATTTGGAGCCAAGAAATTGTTGAGCGTCTCAAGGATAATGGGGTGAAAAAAGCTTTCTTTCATCCTTTCTGTAGCGATATAGAATATCATTTTCCTCAACGCCAGGCTAACCCATTATATGATGTAGCATTTATTGGTAACTGGGACGCTAGTCGTAAAAGAGAACAATATTTAAAAGCGATCGCTAATTATCGTTTAGGACTTTGGGGATCGAATTACTGGAATACTCATTGTCAAGAACCATCTTTGAAAGGTCTGTGTCAAGGAATGTGCAGCTATCAAGAAATACCAAAAATTTTAGGCTCTGCTCACATGGGACTCAATATTCTTCGCCCCCAAAATGAAGAAGGGCATAATATTAGAACATATGAGATTCCTGCTACCAAAACGTTAATGATCAGCGAACGCAGTCATGATTTATTAAATTTATTTGTAGAAGATAAAGAAGCCGTTTACTTTTCCCAACCAGAAGAATTAAGACAAAAAGTTGATTATCTGTTAAAGAATCCGGCTTTGATGGCATCTATTGCTGAGGCAGGTTATCAAAAAGCATTGGCGAACAAAATTAGCGTTCGGGTAACAGAAATGGCTACGATTTATCAAAAAATAAAATTAAATCAAGACAGTGACTTACTGCTAGCTAATATTCAAGAAGCTTAGAAGAAATATGAAAGTCACTGTTTCGGTCTGTGGAAGATTTCATGCTTTTAACTTAGCCCAACAATTACAAAAGATAGGAGATTTACATCAATTAATCTCTACTTATCCAACTTTTGCCATTACTAAATTTGGCATTGATAGGCAGTTTATTCATTCAATTTGGCATTTAGAGGTTTTATCCCGTAGTTGGTATCGATTACCAACTTGGCTCCGAGGCGATCGCAACTTACAACTATGGTTTTTAGAGCAATTTGACCGCTCAGTTACCAAATTTTTATCACCAGGCTTTGATTTGTTTGTCGGTTGGTCAGGCTCTAATTTCTGGTCTCTGCAACGAGCTAAAGAGTTGGGTGCGAAAATAGTAATTGAGCGTGGTAGTAGTCATATGCATTACCAAACAACCATTCTTCAAGAAGAATATGAAAAATGGGGTTTAAATTTTGCTGAAACTCATCCAGGAATATACGACAGAGAAATCAAATCTTATGATGATGCTGACCGAATCGCTATTCCGAGCCTATTTGCCAAACGTACTTTTTTAGAACAAGGTATTCCCGAAAGTAAATTAATTCATGTTCCCTATGGAACTTCTCTATCAGAGTTTTACCCAGTTGCTAAAGAAGATAATGTTTTCCGCATTATTCACTGTGGCGCTCTCTCACTACGTAAAGGCGTACAATATTTATTGCAAGCTTTTCATGAATTAAACCTAGCAGATGCCGAACTATGGCTTGTAGGTTCAATTAGCCCAGAAATAGAGCCTTTCTTCAAAAAATATCACAATGAGAAGATTATTTTCCAAGGGACACACCCTCAAAACCAACTACGTTGGTTCTATTCTCAATGTTCGATATTTTGTTTAGCTTCAATTGAAGATGGTTTTGGCATGGTGATTCCGCAAGCAATGGCTTGTGGGCTACCTGTTATTCATACTACTAATACAGGTGGTGAGGATATAGTACGAGATGGGATAGATGGTTTTTGCGTACCAATTAGAGATGTAGAAGCGCTTAAAGAAAAAATCCTTTTTCTCTACGAACATCCAGAGAAGCGAAATGAGATGGGGATCAATGCTTTAAAACAAGCACGTAGTTCTCTATCTTGGGATGACTATGGAAAAAAGATGATCAAAGCTTATTCACAAATTGTCTAGCAAGATTAATTAATTAGAAAAATTAGCTATTAAAAATAAATTACTATATAAGCTTAACTATTTATGGAAAAAAAAACTATTTTTTTAGTCAATCCCAAATTACCCAAAGCAGGTTTAGGCAATATGCTTTTAGTTTGGGCTAGGGCTGTTTTATTCGCGCACATTAATAGCTTTCCTGTTGTTGCTCCAGCTTGGGGTAAGTTGGTCATAGGCCCTTATGTAAGAGGTGAAAAAGATAAAAGATATTATGGGCATTTATTTGATAACAAAAATTATGTATCTTGGGTTAATTATCTACTCGCTAGGTTAAACAATAATATACATATTGAGGAAAATCCTGTCCTTGCTCAAGTTAAAGCATCTAATTTAGAACTTAAAAAAGCAAATTATTACCTATTTATTTTTAATCAATTGCCTCATTGGAGTGACTTTTTTGTAGATTTAAAAGAGCATCAACCTATTATTAAAAATAAATTACTTACCAGTATTCGTTCATCTGTACTAGAAAATATCTCTCAGCGCCCAGCGCCCGAAATCGGCCTTCATATTAGAATGGGTGATTTTAAAGTTTTGAAACCAGAAGATGATTTTACTAAATTAGGTGGCGTTCGCACTCCTTTTAGCTGGTTCATTCGTGTTATTGATGCTATACGTACAATTGCTGGTTATGATGTGCCAGTAACCATATTCTCAGATGGTCATGATCATGAGCTAAGTGATTTACTCAAACTAACCCAAGTGTCGCGTGCATCTACGGACTCTGCTTTATCTGATATGCTGACTTTATCTAGAAGTAAGCTTTTGATTGCTTCTAGTGGCAGTACATTTAGTTACTGGGCTTCATATTTGGGACATTGTCCTACTATCTGGCATCCAGCACATTTCCATGCAGGGGTTTTTTCTCCCGATATTAGCCAACGTGTATTTGAAGGTGGGTTTGATCCTGAGTATATGCAACCATCAGATTTACTAGTTCGTAATATTAAATCAGTATTTGAGCATTGTTAGTAAATCTTGCCTTTTGAAAACTTAAACAAAATTGTACGCTTCATCAAGCATTTTCACTCGCTCTGTCTCAGAGATCGTAATGGGTAAAAAAACTATCGGCATTATTATATACGCCAATCCAGACCACTATCCTCCTACCATCAATGCTATTCACTTATTAGCAGAACATTTTGATATAGTATTGATTGGTCGTAATCAAGACCTTCCGGTTTGGGAATATCCAGCTAATGTCAAAGTGCATCGTTTAGGTAACTATACATCAGTAAGAGAAAGAGAACAAAAATCGGCTATCACTAAAATTTACGAATACATTAATTTTGTTACCAAAGCTAGTCTACTCATCAAAAATGTATCTCTTATATATGCCTATGATGCTTTTGCTTATGTAGCAGCTTATCTTTGCCAAAAGATGCAAATCCGTTCAATTCCGCTGATTTATCATAATCACGATCTCAGTGGCCAATTGTTTCCTCTATCTTCCTTATCTGGTTGGGTTCAAAGAGGAGAAAAAAAGTGGGTGCATAAAGCTAATGTTGTTGTGTTTCCCTCACAAGAGCGAGCTTTGTTATTCCAAAAACTTACAGATTTTCAGGGTAAGATAACGATTGTACCTAATTTCCCTAGAAAATCATATTTTACAGAAAATCCTAATTTTCAAAATATCATATCGCAAAGGTTACAGAAAAATACAATTTTGCTCCAAGGCAATATATCTATAAAAAATTCTTTGCTGGAATTAATTAATTCACTCAATTATTTAGATGATTTTATCAAACTTAAACTGATTGGGCCTATTCAACAACCAGACAAAGATTTAATGACAGATTTGGCTATTCGTAATCATTTAACTGAACGTGTAAAATATTATTTGCCAGTTCCTTACCGTGAACTAGCTTCACATACTTGGGAAGCTTCTATTGGTGTTTGTTTATACAAAAAATCAGATATTAATCATCAAACAATGGGAACAGCTTCAAATAAAATTTATGAGTATGCTGCTTGTGGATTACCTGTGATTGTCAGCGATCAGCCTGACTATCGCGCAAATCTTGGTAACGAGATTTGGGTGCGTTTTGCCGATCCCGATCGTCCTGAATCTATTGCATATGCTGTTAAAGATATCTTCAGTAACCAGGAAAAATATGCACAACTTTGTTTAGCGGCTCGACAAGCTTTTGAAGAGAAGTATAACTATGAGTCAGCTTTTTCTTCTTTGTTCGCTAAAATACAACATCTGGTGAATTGTAGTACGCTAGCAAAGAACTAGTTAACTAAACTGATGCATAATTATTATAATCAAAATACACAAAATCAATATTTAATCGCTAGTATTAGAGCCAAAAGGGAGCAAGAGACTTATTTAAAGAGAATCTGCTTCTTGCTGATATTTGGTTTAGTCGTCGGTAGTTTTTATCTGTGGGAGCATCGCCCAGTATCGCTGTCAACAGATAAAGGATTTCTGGCATTAGGTATTCTTTGGGTAGGATTTTTTCCAACTATACAATATCTATTAGATCGTAACCGTCCTCCTATGCCATTCCTCCCATTAATGGGAGTTTTTTACGTTAATAGCTTTGCCATACCTATTTTTTCCAGCGAGAAGTTAGGTATAGGTCGTTGGTCTCAGGCATCTGTAAGCATTCAGTCATTGCAATTGACTCTGATAGGGTTAATGGGTATGGTCGGAGTTTTTTATGCCACAAAATTAACTATCTGGAAACAAATTTCTCCTATTAAGCTACCGTCTTATTCATTAAATAAACTGATTAATCCTATTCAAACAATAGTAGTATTGCATATTGTTTTTTCTTACTTTATTACACTGCCATCTGTAGACCAGTTATCAAATGTAATGGGTAATATAGGTTATGGAATATTTTATATTATTTGGTCACGCAATAAAAACCTATCTTTAAAAAATAAATTAATTGTGGGTTCATGTTTTCTATTTGACTTACTCATTCGGTTTGTTGGAGGTTCATTAGCTAATATTGGATTCATCGGTACATTTATGGGTATAGTTATTTTTTACGAACGTAAACGGATACCAATTGTACTGATTAGTATTTTATTAGTATTCTTTATGACTTTTAATATAGTAAAAGGTGAGTATCGGCAATTAACTTGGTTCGGAGGCCCATATGCTAATGCAAGCCCTATAGAAAAGGCTCAATTGTTTATAGATATCGCTGTAAAATATTACTCAAATCCTAATCTTAATAGTAAAGAAGACAAAGAGTCTGCCAGCGCTTCTGCAATGTCTAGAACATCACATATTATATTATTTTCTAATATTATTGCTGATACTCCTCAGCCAATACCTTATTGGAATGGAGGGAGTTACTTGGGTTTCTTCTCCAAGTTTATTCCTCGTGCTTTGTGGCCTGACAAACCGTCAGAAGGTATAGGTAATGAATTTGGTAGACGTTACAGATATATCGGAAAAAAAGATTACTCTACTACTTTTAATCTACCCTTGATAGCAGAAATGTATGCTAATTTTGGTGCTCAAGGTGTGCAGATAGGAATGGCTCTTTTAGGGGCATTATTTTCTTTATTTGAGCAAAAGCTAAATTCACCCAAAATGGGTAGTATAGAAATTGTCATAGGGATTGGTATTTTATACTCTTTTACGTCCCATGAATGGAATTTCTCCCTCATGTTTGGCAATGTATTTACTGTATCATTAGTTATATACCTCATATTTAGATTTATCTTGCGCCAACAACAGGCTCAAAAACATGTAGCTTAGCAGCATAAATTGTTAGATATAATACAAACTAAAATCTCAGAATTTTATATGGGAAAAACCAAATATGATAAATTACAAAAAATCTCTTTATGGTTTCCTGAAATTTTTCAATTTAAGGGTGGAATTCAAGTTTATTCAGCATTTTTATTAGAAGCATTACAACAAATATATCCTAAACAGGATTATTATATTTTTTTGAAACAAGATACTCACTGCTCTCCAAACTATTCCTTTAAAGCTCACACCCAATTACATTTTGCAGGAGTGTGGTCATTACCTTTAAGGACATTTGTGTTTGCTGCTCAAATTTTAGGATATGGAATCTGGCAACACCCTAGTCTGATTATCACCTCTCATCTTAACTTTAGCTTTCCTGCGTATTTGTTAAAGTGGCTCTTAGGTATTCCTTATGGGGTTGTTGCTCATGGAATTGAAGTTTGGAATCTGCAAAACTCAACTCGGAAGTTAGCCCTCAAGCACGCAGATATCATCCTAGCTGTTAGTCACTATACACGCGATCGCCTACTCCAAGAACAAGACCTCGATCCGCAAAAAGTTGTGGTTCTCCCCAATACATTTGATGCTGAGAATTTTCAGATTGCACCTAAGCCTGATTACTTGCTCAAACGATATGGCTTAAATCCACAGCAACCGATTATCCTGACGGTGGCTCGGCTTTCTCAATCAGAGCAGTACAAGGGTTACGATAAAATTTTGGCGGCCTTACCTCAAATTTGTCAGGCTATTCCTCATGTGCATTACGTTTTAGTCGGTAAGGGAGACGATGAACCTCGAATTAAACAGCTCATTTCTCAATATCAACTCCAAGATCGCGTTACCTTAACTGGGTTTGTTCCCGATGAAGAACTTAGTTCTCATTACCATATGTGCGATATATTTGCAATGCCCAGCAAAGGTGAAGGATTTGGTATTGTTTACCTAGAGGCTCTAGCTTGTGGTAAACCCACCCTTGCAGGTAATCAAGATGGGGCGCAGGATGCTCTGTGTCAAGGAGAATTAGGCGTACTTGTTGACCCAGATGATATAGAAGCGATCGCACAAGCTCTGATTCAAATCTTACAAGGTACTCATAGCAATTCCCTTCTCTATCAACCAGAAGTATTGCGAGAAAAAGTAATTGAGAAATTTGGTTTTGAAAGCTTTAAACAAACTCTTGGCAATTATTTAGAAAAATACTTAGGTTTATCTAAATGTGTGGTATAGCAGGAATTCTCACCATAGATTCTCATCAACAGCATCTGGAGCATCCAATTCAGCAGATGCAAAAGTCTTTATACCATCGTGGCCCAGATGACCAGGGAATTTACATAGCTAACGAACGTCAAGCTGCTCTTGCCCACACTCGTTTGTCTATCTTAGATCTCAGTCCAGCGGGACATCAACCTATGTCTACACCCGATGGACGCTATTGGATCGTCTTTAATGGAGAAATTTACAACTTTCAATCTTTGCGATCGCAGCTAGAAGCTCAAGGCGAGCATTTTATGTCCCGCACTGATACTGAAGTCATTCTCAAGCTATATCAGAAACTGGGAAAAGATTGCGTTAACCAGTTACAGGGAATGTTTGCTTTTGCTATTTGGGATAACCAAGACAAGACTTGTTTTATCGCTCGCGATCCTTTAGGAATTAAACCACTTTATTACTGGCAAGCTGGTGGTACTTTAGCATTTGCTTCAGAACTTAGGGCAATACTTGCTTCTGGATTACCCAATCTTTGCTTGAGTTATCAAGGTTTATATGGCTATTTTACTAGCGGTACAGTGCCAGAACCTTACACTTTAATTGATGGCATTTATTGTTTAGAAGCTGGTCATTGGTTACATTGGTATGCTGGCAGAGTTAGTCAACAACAGTACTGGCAAATTAATTTTACTAGTGATACTAGCATATCTTTACCAGAAGCCACAGAAAAAGTGCGTCATGCTTTGATTAACTCTATCGAACATCACTTTATTAGTGATGTACCTGTTGGTATCTTTCTGAGTGGTGGAATTGACTCATCTTCTATTGTTGCCCTAGCACGTCAAACACAAAAAAGTAAATTACGCACTTACTCCATCGCTTTTGCAGAAAAGGAATGGAATGAAGGAGATATTGCCAGTGATATAGCCCAAAATTTTGAAACTGAGCATACAGAATATAAAATTACATCTACCATAGGCAAAGAATTATTTCCACAATTCTTACAAAGAATCGATCAACCAAGTATTGATGGTTTTAATACTTTTTGTGTATCTCAAATTGCTCACCAAGACGGCACTAAAGTAGTGCTATCAGGATTAGGAGGAGATGAACTATTCGGAGGTTATAAAACCTTCCAAAAAGTTCCGCAAATGGTTCGCTGGGGAAAGCAACTCCAAAAGATTCAACCGATCGCTACTAGCCTAGGCTGGGGATTAGCATCTTGGGGAAAATCACCCCAGTTAAAGCGTATAGGAGATTTTTTTCAATACCAGCCTACAACTCAAAGAGCTTACCACAGTTTTAGGGGTATCTTTTCTCATCAAGAAGCTCGGGATTTGACTCAATATTATCTCAAAGATTTTTCTTCCGAAACTACAGCAGGTAAGATTATTCATCAGAGTAGCCTACCTACCAACTTTCCTTCTTTAGAAGATGAAGTGAGTTTCTTAGAATTGAGTTGTTATATGCGTAATCAACTATTACGCGATAGTGATGTTATGAGTATGGCTTGGGGATTAGAATTACGAGTACCTTTAGTTGATCGGGTATTGTTAGAGTCCATATCATCTATTCCCTACAACCTACGATTAGCAGCAGGCAAACAGCTATTAATTAAATCAATACCTGAATTACCAAGTTGGCTCCTGAATCGCCCGAAAAGAGGATTCTTCTTTCCATTCCAGCAATGGCTAGAGAAAGATTGGCATGATTATTTCCCATCTCATGAATTAAACAAAAAAATCGACTTGAAATTATGGTATCGTCAGTGGAGCTTGGCAATTTTTCAATATTGGCTTAATCAAACTTTCTCTTAAAAACTAATATAGATGGCTAGTTTTAATTGACTGCAGAATAACTTTGCCACGAGATTCGGCTTGAACATTATTTTGAAAATGAAGTTGCAAAACTAAATTATTGAGGAATAATCTCTTCCAAATCTACCCAAATCAAAACTTGAAACTCAATGACCGAGTGGTAGAAAAAATCAAGACAAAGCTGAAGTAACTCTTACCGCAGAATTTTTACATATCAAGAGCATGATTGCTGCTTGATATAAATTACTGTCAGGCAAAATTAGCCTGACTTATTTTTTGCTTGGCTATCAGTACACCAATCATATACCAGTAGCGATATGAAAATTCTTCATGTTATTCCTTCAGTAGCTTTATTAAGAGGCGGGCCGAGCCAAGCTGTATTAGAAACAGTTAAAGCATTGAGATATCTTGGGATTGAAGCTGAGATTCTCACTACTAATGATAATGCTAATGATGTATTAGATGTACCTTTATATAAACTTATTGAGTACAAACAAGTACCAGTTCGTTTTTTTCCCCGCTTTTCTCCTAATGTTGATGCTATCAGAGAATTTGCTTTTTCTAGTGAGCTAACTGCATGGTTGTGGAAGAATATTACTAAGTATGACTTGGTACATGTCCATGCTATTTTTTCCTATACTTCTACAGCGGCAATGGCGATCGCTCGTTTGCAAAAGGTTCCCTATGTTGTTCGTCCTCTAGGACAGCTATGCGAATGGTCACTCCAGCAAAGCACTCGCAAAAAACAGATTTATCTAAACTTAATTGAACAAGCAAACCTCAACAATTCTCAAGCACTTCACTTCACCTCCGAACAAGAAAAGCAAGAAGTTGCTCGTTTAAATTTTAAAGCTCCTAATTTTGTTTTACCCCACGGACTTTCTATTCCCCCTACTATTCCCAATGCTCGTACTTACTTGCGAAAATACCTCAACCTTCCTGCAGATGAGCCGATCATCTTATTCTTGTCGCGGCTGCATCCTAAAAAAGGTCTAGACTATTTAATCCCAGCCTTAAGTAAAGTTTCCAGTCATCGCTTCACTTTTGTCATTGCAGGTAGTGGTTCTGCAGCATACGAAGCAGAAATTAAATCTCTTCTGGTTACAGCCGGTATTAGCGATCGCACTCGCTTTGCGGGATTTGTGCAAGGAGAAACTAAAAATATGTTTATCCAAGGTTCAGATTTATTTGCCCTGACATCTTACTCCGAAAACTTTGCTGTTGTTGTCTTAGAAGCTTTAGCTGTTGGTCTTCCTGTTTTGATTACTCCAGGCGTTGCCCTTGCTTCTATTGTTCAGCAATATCAACTTGGTTATGTCACACCCATGAATGTGCCAGCGATCGCATCTTCCCTAGAAAACTATCTTTCCCATCCTCAGCAAGTTAAACAAATGGGAGAGCGTGCTCGTCAAATCATTTTGGAACAATACACTTGGGAAAAAATAGCAGCCAGAATGATTGATAATTATAAAAGTATCATTCAAAACAATACCTCTGTTAATTCCAAAGCATTGGCAGAGAGCAAAGCAAAATAATATTAAATTATTTTGCTTAGTAGCAAAGAACTACATCAATAAAATCATTGATGGCTTTTGTGGAAATGCTTAATAATCTTCTGCCCTATATCAATTGGCTTTGAGGTAGGGCAGAAAAAACTCTTTTTATACTTCCCTTGGGTTATTTTCGCAAAAGCTAGACTCCCTTTTGGCCCCTCAGAATGTCAAGACTTTTTCAAAATCAACTAAAATTCCTATATGTATAATACAAGTTTTACCAAAATTAGTACTAGTCAAATAGTGAATGACCTTAAAGACAAGGGTTATTTCGTTTTTGAGCAGGCCTTAAATAAAAATTATGTTGAGGAAATGCTTCAAGAAGTTGATTTTAACCAGATCTTAGTTAATACTAACGATGTTGGTGTAGTTACTGCCCAATCTTATAAATTCTTAACCCACTGTCTGGCTAACTCTAAAAAAGCCTATGAAATCATTACTTCCCCAAAAATATTAGATATTTGTAAAAATTATTTCACTGATAATTATAAACTCACGAATCATCGAATTTTTCAAGTTAGTAGAAATTCTCATATGCCTTGGCATACTGATAATAATCTTCAAACCGGCAATCAACTCAGTGATAAGCATAATATGCCAGGTTTATTATTTTTATTTTACTTATCAGATGTTACCAAGAATGCATTTCAATATGTCAAAAACTCTCATAAATGGTCTCAAAAATATAATGGAGAAATTTACTTGAGTGATAGTTTTATAGAAAAAAATTATCAACAAGAGATACTTGCATTTCCCATGCAAAAAGGGACTATTATTATCTGTGATATCCACGGAGTTCATAGAGCAGAACCTTTCCAAGATAAAAACTACACCAGAACTTCCTTACTTTTTCAAGTTGATCAGGTTGGTAGCCAATATATAGGGCATGGGGAAAAAAATATAGTTAATACTGAATATCTTGATAATTTAAGTCCCGAAGTAATGGATTATCTGGGATTTGGCTTTAAGCGAAATTATCCGGCATTTCCTAACTCTTCTGTTTCTACTATGCCACCTAAAGATATTTTGTTATTACAGCAGAACTTATTCATGCAAACCATTAAAGCGCTTAATAAGAGCATGGTAAAATCTATCTTACCTGCCGAAGCAGTGATTAATGCTAAACGCCTTTTATGGTATCTCAAATCTAAATATTCAAAAATAACGAATTGAGATATGCATAAATGAAAATTTTGTTAATAGGTAACTACAAAGCAGATGCCATACAAAGCATGGATAGATTTTCTGCCATGCTAGAAAACTATTTAATCCAATTTAATCACCAAGTACGCGTAGTTCGTCCCGAGCCATTTTTCGGAGGAATAATTGCTGCACCAAGAAAATCACGAAAATGGTTAGGTTACGTTGATAAATTTATTTTATTTCCATTTAGATTACGGCAAGCAATATCTTGGGCAGATATTGTTCATATATGCGATCAAGGTAATGCAATTTACACAAAATATTTGCAAAATATACCTCATGTCGTAAGTTGTCACGATTTGTTTCCAATTCGTGCAGGTTTGGGTGAATTTCCAGAACACAAAACTGGCTGGACTGGTAAACAATTACAGCAGATGATATTAAAGGGACTAAATCAAGCCCAAAAAGTGATATGTGTTTCTGAACAGACTAGCAGTGATTTATTACGTCTTAGCTCTCTTTCAGAAAATGCAGTATCTGTAATTCCTTCGGGTTTAAACTATCCTTATACACCAATGAAAGCTAAAACAGCCCAGGAACGTTTAGGAGATTTAGGCATTCCTGGTGATAGTGAATTTATTCTCCATGTAGGGGCAAACCATTGGTATAAAAATCGATTGGGAGTTTTATCAATATTTTATGAACTGAGACTAAAACTGCAAAAACCAAATTTTTATTTGGTAATGGTAGGTAAACCAATGACAAAGGAAATGCATCAGTTCATCAATAAATACGATCTGTCAAACAAGGTGATAGAACTTGTAGAAATTGATAACGAAAATTTACGGGCTCTTTATTCTTCTGCAACTGCTTTATTATTTCCTTCCCTATATGAAGGCTTTGGCTGGCCTATTATTGAAGCTCAAGCTTGTGGTTGTCCTGTATTTACATCAAATCGTCCTCCAATGAATATTGTCGGAGGAGATGCAGCTATATATATAGAGCCAAATAATCCTCAAGCATCTGCAGAGAAAATTATTGATAACCTTTGTAACTTAGGAAAAATGAAGTCCCAAGGATTTATTAATTCCCAGAAATATTCAACAGAAATAATGATCAGTAAATATATTTCAATATACGAAAAATTGATAGGTGATAAAAAATATTAATGTAAAGTGATGATTATTTGAAACAATAAAAAATAGCATTGCTAATTCATAGGATGAATTTTAATGTATTGAAATCTTAAGATTCTTACTTATATCCATCTGGGTATAACAGTTTTTACAAGTATGCATCTTCAGGCGAAGTTCCTACTCTTTAGGTCAGATAAGTCATTCCGCAATATGCAACTTCAAAAATATATTTTGATGAAATAAATTCTAAAATTTTACAAAAGCTATTATCAATAACCAATTTATTGGCTCTGCACTATATGAAGATTCTTCACGTGATCCCTTCTGTGAGTAAGGTACGTGGTGGTACTAGTCAAGTTGCTCTCAGCATGGTCAAGGCATTAATAGAAAACAATGTTAATGCGGAAATTATAACCACTAATGACAACCATGATAGCTTATTAAATGTTAGTTTAAATAAACTTATTGAATATGAACAAGTCCCTATCAGATTTTTTCAACGGTTTTCACCAAAATTCAAAATTATTAGAGAATTTGCTTTTTCTTGGCAGTTAACAGTTTGGCTGTGGCAGAATATTAGTAAGTATGATATTTTGCACGTTCATGCTATTTTCTCTTATGCATCTACAATGGCGATGCTGATCGCGAGAAAAAAAAATATTCCTTATATTGTGATACCACATGGTTTATTATGTGAGTGGTCTTTGCAACAAAAAAAATGCAAAAAGCAAATTTATTTTAAATTAATAGAGCAAGCCAACTTAGAAAGTAGCCAAGCAGTCCACTTTACATCTCAAAAAGAACAGCAAGAAGCTGAAAAATTAAGGCTGAATATTCGTAGTTTTGTCTTAAGATTAGGCATTTCATTACCCAATTTGGTTCCTAATGCCCATTGTCGACTGCGCGAATACCTAGAGGTTCCTGCTGATGAACCTGTAATTTTATTTATGTCCCGTCTACATCCCAAAAAAGGGTTAGATTATTTAATCCCTGCTTTGGGTAAGCTGGCTGGCTATCGCTTTACTTTTGTTATCGCTGGTAGCGGTTCTAAAGAATATCAAGCAGAAATAAACTCTCTTTTAAGTTCATATGGGATTGACGATCGCACCCATTTTATCGGCTTTGTTGAAGGAGAAACCAAAAATATACTCATTCAAGGTTCAGATTTATTTGTCCTCACATCTCACTCCGAAAACTTTGCCGTTGTCGTTTTGGAAGCTTTAGCTGTAGGTACTCCAGTTCTGATCACCCTTGGTGTTGCTTTAGCTTCTCTGGTTCAACAATTCCAACTTGGTTATGTTTCAGAACTGAATGTATCTGCGATCGCCTCTGCACTTAATCGCTATTTTAGCGATCCGCAGACAGCACAAAATATGGTTAATCATCATCAAAAATTTATACTCGAACACTACACCTGGGAAACAATAGCAATCAAAATGAGCGAAATTTACCAAGATATTCTGTCAGAGCGAGATTACAAATATCAATACGTTCGTCAATTTACGAGAGTGGGTTAATTTCTGAACTCTCTATTACCAAGGTTTATCTCAGGTTTTTATGCCTTGCCTGCCGTATACAAGTTTCATCAATTCAAGAAATCTTGTCAATTAAATACTCACGAATGAGATATTTAGCCAGGGTTGTCAAAATTTTTTATGCTTCTGATTTTGGCGACAAAGTAGTAAAACATATTTCACTCAACTTTTATTTACTATATTTGAAATTAATAGCTTATGAATTTTGACAAGAACATACATAAAAAATCTGATGTAGATTTGAACAACTTAGACAATTACCTTGTTGAAGTACCTTCAGGTAGATTTAGGGTTTCTTCTTTTCCCATAGAAGGAGGACAACTTGTAGAGTTATCACTGATAATACCTACCTACAATGAAAGTAAAAATATTCCCCATCTCATTGAGAAATTGAGCTATATCCTGGATCAGGTGCTACCAAATGACTATGAATTGATAGTAGTGGATGACAACAGCCCCGATCGCTGTTGGGAAATAGCTCAATCTCTCATTAGCCAATATCCTCAGCTGCGAGTCATGCGCCGTGTGTCTGAAAAAGGATTATCCACAGCCGTGATTCGTGGTTGGCAAGTTGCTAGAGGAAAAATTTTAGGCGTAATTGATGCAGATTTACAGCATCCACCTGAGATTTTACTGCAACTTTTGACTGCTATGAGAAATAATGCAGATATTGCACTAGCAAGTCGTTATGTTGGTAAAGGTGGCGTTAGCGACTGGAGTTTTATTAGACGTTTCTTGTCTAGGGGTGCACAACTTCTAGGACTAGTTATATTACCAGAGGTATTAGGGCGAGTATCAGATCCCATGAGTGGCTACTTTTTAGTTCATCGAAGTGCGATCGCTGAATGTACTCTAAACCCCTCAGGTTACAAAATTCTGCTCGAAGTGTTGGGACGAGGAAAAATTCATCACATTGCAGAAGTTGCTTATGTATTTCAAGAGCGTCTTCAAGGAGAGAGTAAAGTTACTTGGAAGCAATATGTAGAGTATATACAACACTTGTTACGATTACGCTTTTCTCGAGGAAAAATCAATCGCATCAAGCAACGAATCAACTTTCCTAATAAGCGATTTTTGCAGTTCTGTTTAGTAGGACTAACAGGTGTATTCGTAGATATGTTATTACTTTACATACTACACGATCCGTCATTTTTAGGTTTAGGATTAACTCGCAGCAAGATTTTCGCAGCCGAAGTTGCTATTATTAATAATTTTGTCTGGAATGATGCCTGGACATTTAACGACTTATCTCGTCAACAAAAAGGCTGGTTGAAAAGATTGGAGCGGTTTTTAAAATTTAACTTTGTTTGCCTCATGGGGTTGATTTTAAATGTACTGGTTTTAAATTTACTATTCAACCTGCTAGGTGTACATTATTTAGTTGCTAATGTGATGGCGATCGCAATTGTTACATTTTGGAACTTCTGGATAAATTTAAAGCTCAGTTGGCGGAGCACAGATACAAAATAGTATCAGAAATAATCATAGATCATCTAGCCAATAAAGCATATACACTCTAGTTTTAGAACATATTTTTAGCTTAAAAATATAGCTATTTTTTTCAACAAGGACAAAATAGCAAATTTACATACAATTTTTTAACAGTAAAATAATGATTAAAAAGTTGCCGAGTATTCTCATATCACCTTATACAGCTTTAAGTATATGCTTACTATTCTCATCTCCTCTTTTCTTTCTAAGAGGGATTGGCATATTTGATGACTCTGTATTTTTAAAAATAGGAGAATTAATAGTTGATGGCTTAGTTCCTTATCGAGATGTATTTGACAATAAACCTCCTGGTATATACTATCTAGCAGCAGTAATTGCTGCTATTAGTAATAATCATTGGTTAGCACCACGGCTTTTCTTATTTGTATTTGCTGCTTTATTCGGCATTTGGGTCATTAAATACACCCGTAACTATTGGGGAGATTTAGCAGCTTATCTTGTAGCTTGGATATTTGGTTTATCTTATACGATTACCCAGGGCTATAGCTTTCATACAGACCAATTCTGCGCTTTTTTCGGATTTGCTGCTGTTGTTGCTATATCTAGCAAACATTCTCAAGCTAGATATTCATGGTTTCTCGCTGGTTTATCTATAGGAGTAGCATTCCTTTTCAAACAAGTAGCTGTTATTTATCTAGTCGCTATTCTTTGTTTCTTCATAACAAAATTTATTGGCGGAAAAATATATTTTAATAAAATAATAAACAATTATATTCTACTGGTTACTGGGTTTGCAATACCACAGTTAGTTACATTTTATATTATTCTTTTATATGAAATATTCCCAGATTTTTATGATGCAGTTTTTATAAGTACCTTACCCTTTGCAGAACAATCAATTAATATTGCTGATGTAATTAAGCTATGGGTTAAAATCCCAGCAGTTTGGTTAAATATACTTTGTTTTTTGATATTAATGATTAATAAAAAAATACTGCACAGGACAAAAAATCTTGCTAACGTTTCTGACCTATTATTGATTGTAGTAGTTGGATGTTTATCTCTTATTCCTAGCTTGAAGCAGTCTAGTAACACACATTATATAGGTTCATCTCTCGTTTTTCTATCTATTAGTGCAGCAGTTATATTAAGTAGTTTATTATTGTACCTTAAAAAGCAGCTATCTCTATTGAAAATAAGGATTATATTTATTTTAATATTTTCTATTTTTCTTGCCTATCTTTTAGCTATTATTTGGGGAGGTAACTTGATGATTTCCCAACAACGCTTGGGATACGATTTAGCCCAAATGTACGAGATTCAAAGCAAATTAAATCTTTATCTAACACCTGAAGAACCAATATTAGCTTTATCTGATAATGCACCAAGAATATACTATATGAGTGGGCGTAAACCACAGATTAAATATATTTACTACTATGGTGCAGGTTGGCTAAATAGTAAAATTCCTAGCTTAGATAATGCTGCCAATTTACTGGTAAAAGGTGAAACTCCAGGCGCAATTTTAGAAACAACAAAAGATGCTTTACCAAAGCATATTCATGATTTCCCTAAATATCAGTTAATTGAACTATCTACAAGTGAGCATCCAGTCAATAACACTCACACTGTAATTATGGTTCGTAAAGATATTGTAGATAAAAAATCTTAGTTTTACCCTCTATTGCCATCCAATTATGTTGTTAAAAGACATTACCCCTCTGATACTCACATATAATGAGGCATCTAACATTGATCGCACCCTTCAAAAGTTAACTTGGGCAACTAGAATAGTTGTAATTGATAGTTACAGTACAGATGAAACCTTAGAGATTTTGTCTGCTTATCCTCAAGTGGAGGTTTTCCAAAGAAAGTTTGATTCCTTCGCTGCTCAGTGTAACTATGGGATAGACAAAATTACATCTAAGTGGGTACTTTCATTAGATGCTGACTATGTTTGTACTGACAAGTTTATTAATGAAATTAGTACACTTGTGGAAGAGCCAAATGTAAACAGCTATAGTGTTAGGTTCAAATACTGTGTACACGGTAAACCTCTACGCGGTACTTTACTTCCACCTCGGAAAGTACTCTACAGAACAGACAAAGCAAATTACCAAGATGATGGCCATGCCCATCGAGTTATGGTAGAAGGAAATTCACAGATGCTTTCTAGCTACATTTATCATGATGATCGCAAGTCCCTCAGCCGCTGGTTGTGGGCGCAAGATCGTTATATGGTGATTGAAGCAAAAAAATTACATGAAACTCCCATCAGTGAATTGAGTTGGAGCGATCGCATCCGTCAACAAAAAGTACTTGCTCCATTTATTATCTTAATCTATTGCCTCATTGTTAAAGGTTGTATCCTTGACGGTTGGAATGGCTGGTATTATTCTTTTCAGCGTCTGCTTGCAGAGATTTTATTGTCAATTCACCTGATTGAATATCAAAAGCGCAAAGGAAAACTTGTGTTCAAAAACCTTGTAGACTCAAGTGCAAAAGTATAGACTAGCGAAATTGCGGCGTTTTACGGGTCACCGCCGGATGTACATCCAAACTTTTTAAGCTGTCGGTATTCCTAAGACCCATCTTCACCTTGAGTACCAAGCTACTGACACTTTTTTGCATCGATAAATTATGCGTCTAGATCAATACACCGTCGGTACTTATACCCCTGGTGCACCATACTGGAAACAACTTCTCTGGTATTTTATTGGGTCGCCTTTGGTTGAAAGTTATTGGCTTCCCATATCAACGCTAAAAGTCTGGATACTGCGAAGATTTGGTGCTACTATTGGTCAAAAAGTTCGCATTAAACCAGGAGTAAAGGTAAAGTTTCCTTGGCGATTAACCATTGGTGATTTTGCTTGGATTGGAGAAAATACTTGGATTGATAATTTAGCACCTGTGATCATCGAAAGTCATGTTTGTTTATCTCAAGGAGTCTATCTCTGCACTGGCAATCATGACTGGAATCATCCTGATTTTAAACTGATGCCTGCTCCCATTTATATTCAAGAGAGTAGTTGGATTGCAGCTAAGTCAGTAATTGGCCCAGGAGTTACAGTTGGTAAAGGTGCTGTTTTGACCTTGGGTGGTGTAACTGGGTCTTCTTTAGAACCCATGATTATTTATGCTGGTAATCCAGCTCAACCTATCAAGAAAAGATGTAATTATTAATATCGAACCCACGTTCAGATTTATGCCTGTTTTGCAAGCTCAAAAAAGAATCATCTCAGGCAAACTTTGCAGAAATTTCGGAGATTTTGCGGCAAGCTGCTTCTCATCTATACCTGAAAAAAATCGCTGTCAATCCAACATCTGAAAGCGTTTAAACCTCGCTTATTTTGAAACTTTGAGTTTTATGTAATAATACTCTGAAAACTCAAAGTTTCAATATGGACTGAGCTAAATGCATAATTACAGTTAAATTAATTTTGTATTTTTATTTGCTAATTTTTCTCTGACAATAGAATTTTGACAGGCTGATTAATACCAAAATTGCCTGATAAAAATAGCTCATTTGAGCATTTTCAGGAAGATTATAGCAGTGGAATTAAGTCTTATCCGTGCAAGGCTAGAAGTAATCCATTCTATATAGTGAAACTAGCAGATAACTAGCCAAGCGTTGAGGAGGTTTTCTTACTCTCGCAAATGCATCAAATATACTGTTATATAAAGTTTTGAACAGCGAAATTTAAATATTTATTAGTAAAAGTGACTGATTAAGACCTAAAATACATAAACTAATACTATTAACACTGTTTACAGTGTTAACATTGAGATTAGATTTGTTAAATTTACTAGTATCGATGTTCTACTGGTCTATTTTGTAGTAGTTTAGATAGGCAAACTCCAACTGCAAACTTTTATATTACTTACTAATGTAAGGACTGTAATATGAGACACAGGAGAAAAACTTAGAAATATATCCAGCAACGATTCGGTGCTTTACCAGTACAACTAAAACAAAATTATATATAGCTAAGTATAACAAAAATGTTAATTTCTTCAGAAAGCCCTCCACAAGATTTAGTGCTACTCAAATCTGATAATTCTCCGTTAGAGGTACACTCTGATGAATGGGAATCACGAATAGCACAATTAGTTGGTTTTGACGAGGAATCTGCATCTGTTGATGTAGAAGCAGTATCAGAAGCTACTGAATCGCAACCATCATTACCTGAACCATCCGAAGTAAAAACTGAGCAGTCACTGTCATCTAATCCCTTTGCCAAGTTAGGTGTGGTCAGTACTGCGACTTTAGCTATAGTGTTAGTTGCTGGCGCATTTTTATCGCAGTTGATGGGTAGTAATCAAAAGCCCAAAAAGAATATTATTGTTTCGCCAGAAATGCAGCCACCTAAAACACAAGACTCCATTGCTGAAGATTTAGCAGCAGAAGTAGAAACTCTCAAAACTAAATTAGCCCTTACAGAACAAGCAGACGCTATCAAATTAGCACAACAAAAGTTGAGAAGCGGAAAACTCATATCTGCTTCTCAGGTAGCCAATCAACGTAATTCGCAACCAGATACTTTTCCAGATAGACGAACTGTGTTACCTATAATACCAACACCCGCATTACCACCATCAGCAGTTAATGCACCCCGTGTAGTCACCGTTGAGCGCATTGTCAGATCACCCTATCCTCAACAAACGCCTTTTCCTCTACCTTCGCTGTTACCACAGCCAATAGCTACTAACCCAACTCCTCAACCAATAATCAATGTAACTCCATCACCCACACCGAATCCACTCCAAGAATGGGCAAAGTTAGCAAAGTTAGGTAGCTATGGACAGGTTGCTGTTAATAGTACGCCTAATGTGAATACACCAACTGCGATCAACCAAAGAAATGAGCAGGTACCGCCACAGACTAATAATCCTCAGTCTGAACAAACACCTAGACAGCAAACTTCTGTGGTTAGCCAAGTAGCGCCACAGAATCCAAAATCTATAGCAATTGGTAGTAGTGCTAAAGCTGTTTTAGCGACCGCAGTATTTGGAGAAACCAGTAAGTCTTCAAATAGCGATAACAAAAATGTATTTGTAGTGCGTTTGAAAGAGCCATTAAAAGCTGTGGATGGTGCGATCGCTATTCCTGCAAATACCGAATTGTTGGCTGAAATCGGTTCTCTGTCTGAACAAGGCTTACTACAGATGAAAGTAGTAAAAATTATTGCAAAAGAGAATGGTAATCTTACGGAAAGAAGCTTACCTGAAAATGCGATGATGGTTCGTGCGTCCCAAGGTAGACCTTTAATCGCCAACCAATTCCCTAATAGGGGTTCATCTATTTTAGGTATGGATATAGGGCTATTTGTCTTAGGTGGCCTTGGCAAAGCAGCAGAGTTAACTAACCGTACTGAATCTCAAGTTGTGACTACAAATGCTGGTGGCACTATCATTAGTAATACCAACCCACAACGTAACATTTGGGCGGGAGTTTTAGAAGGTGGGATGAATACTGTGGTTCCCCAAATTACCCAACGCAATCAACAAGCGATCGCCCAAATGAGCCAAAGATCTAATGTTTGGTTTTTACCTGCGGGTACAGCAGTTGAAATCTATGTTAATCAATTAATGCAATTATAAGTAGCCATCATGAACTGACGTAAACCAGAACACATGAAAACGGGATAATTGAGGATGCACAGTGTTCCACAGAGGTCGATCTGACCTGGTGCATCATAGCCTATAGCCTGGTAAGGTTTCAAGGCTTAATCCACATTAAACGTGAATTATCAATTCCTTAGTTTTCTAACCAAGTGCGGTAGGAATTAGCGACGATCGCAGCCTGGGTGCGATCGCGCAGGTTCATTCTCGTTAAAATATGGGTGATGTGATTTCTGACTGTTCCTTCAGATAAATGCAGATTTTGGGCAATTTCACGGTTATTTTCCCCTTTTGCTAGCAATAACAAGACTTCTCGTTCTCTTTCTGTTAATTCCTCTAAGCCTGGTGGTAATGGCTGGGATGATTTTGCCTTTGTCAATGGCGCTTCTGCAATTACTTTTTCCACAATTCCTGGGCCAAATTGGGTATAGCCTTGGTGAACTGATTGAATTGCTTTGGCAAGTTCATCGGTGGGGGTGTCTTTTAACAAATATCCCTTCGCCCCAAAACGCAGCGCTTCGGCAACATAATCTGTATCGTTAAATGTAGTCAAAATCAAAACTTTGATATTAGGAAATTGCTGACAAATTATCTGTGTTGCTTGTACGCCATTCATTTCAGGCATTCGGATATCCATCAGCACCACATCAGGAAATTGGTTACTTTCCTGCAAAGCTGCGAGTTGTGCGATCGCACTTTGTCCATTATTAGCCTCACCCACCACTTGCAAGCCCGGTTTTGATTCTAACAGCGTCTTCAAACCCTGTCGCACAATTTCTTGATCCTCAACAAGCAATACTTTAATCAAATTTGGTATCGGGTAATTGGTAATGGGTAATTGGTAATGGGTAATTGGTAATGGGTAATTGGAATTTTGCATTTTTTCTTTCTCCCTCATCTCCCTCATCTCCCTCATCTCCCAATCCCCAATCCCTACTCTTCCCCCCTGGGAAAATGTGCCATAATTCGACACCCAGCACCAGGGTTACTAAAAAATTCTATCTGTCCCCCCATTGCGGCGGTTCGTTCCCGCATTCCTTGTAGTCCGAAGCCTGTCACCGGTTGATCAGCATCAAAGCCTTTGCCGTTATCTTGCAGTATGAGCAATAATCCATCATCTCTGGTTTGGATTTTGATTTGCACATTTGTGGCGTTGGCATACTTATAAATGTTGGTTAGCCCTTCTTGAATAATGCGAAATACTACATGATTCACAGTATTAGATAAGGGTTGTGATAAATCAATTTCGCACTCTGGCTGGATATCGGTGAGGTGATAGAATTCCTCGGCAAGGTTGGCGATCGCAGTTTCGAGTAATTGTCCTTGGAGTGGATCGGAACGAATGGATGAAACTGATTCCCTTACTTCTCTTAGGGCTGCGGAACCTAGTTTTTTTGCTTCGATTAAAAACTGCCGCGCCCGTTCGCGATCGCTGTACCACAGTGTTAATACTGTTTCCATTTGCACATTTAGTGCTACTAAAGAATGTCCTAGAGAATCATGGATATCGCGGGCGATGCGATTGCGTTCTTCTAGGGCTACCATTTCCTCAATGCGTTGATTTAATGCCCGTTCTTGTTCTAGCGATCGCCTCAGTTCTGCTTCTTTTGCTTGTAAACGTTGATTTTGTTCTTGGAGTTGCAGCTGTAAGCGGCAAAGTTTTAGTTGCACTTCAATTCGCGCTAGAACTTCCTCAATTTGAAAAGGTTTAGTAATAAAATCTATACCCCCAACGGAGAAGGCTTTTACCTTATCAAAGACTTCATTTAAAGCACTAATAAAAATGACGGGAATCTCTTGCGTTTGCGGATCGGACTTGATGTGTTCGCATACTTCGTAGCCACTCATTCCCGGCATACTAATGTCTAGCAAAATTAAATCTGGTGGTTGAGCTTTGATGCCAATTAATGCCATTGATCCATTTGTAACACTACGTACTTCATAACCTTGCTCTGTCAGCATTGCTGATAGTAAACGCAGGTTATCTAGGGTGTCGTCAATGATGAGAATATCTCCTTTGGTTAACTGGTTAAATTGCATACTTCTCAACGAGCTAAGAGAATCATTAATTATCAATTTCAGATATTTTATATTTTGGATTTATTAAAATGATTTTTTTGAGTGTTGACTGCGAATAAGTTACTTCTCTAGTTGTGTACCTTATTTGGTTGCAAACTGCTGCATATTCATGAATCAAATTGAATTGCTATACTGAAATTAATTTTATTAGCAGCGATCAAGAACTTATCGCCAATGCCTTCTACAATTTACATTTATTAATATTATCGATGGTTCTGTGTAATGTTTTTAGATTGACCAAAAAATAATGCGAATGACTGCATAATTTTTAGGAAACTTGCTGTTAAATAAATTTGGCTTGGGACTGACACTAAATTGTAGATTTATGGTGTTGCCATTAAGGGGGTTTTAGTCCCCCAGATTATTACATAGTGCATTCTTATTGCATACTACCCTATGGTGTAGTTTTATCTCAGACAGCCAATCCTCTATATTATACTTAAGCAATTTATTGCCATTGGGAAGCTTCTGAGCCAGCATTCGCATCTACGGATTGCTGTTTCATTAAAGGAGTTTAAAGATGCGTCCTTTCAACCATCAATTTGCAAAAGTTGTTAAAAGTTTACACCTGCGCCACGTTCTCGTGGTGCCTTTTATAGTGCAAATTTCTTTAGCTGTTGGGTTGACTGGATGGTTATCAATTCATAATGGTCAACGCGCAGTTAATGAGGTAGCCGTTGAACTCCGCAATGAAATCATGGCGCGCATTCAGCAATATCTAAAAACTTATGTGGAAACACCTCATAAAATCAACCAGATTAATGCTAATGCTATCCGCTTGGGTGAAGTTAATCTACAAGATTTAGCTGCATTAGAAAGACACCTTTGGTATCAAATTGAAACATTTAATACGGTAACTGCGGTTTATATTGGCTCGAACTATGGCGAACATGTTGCTGTAGAAAAGGGTGATCATGGTGGCTTTCAGGTAAAAATTTCTGGGAACTCTACCAATCACGAAATCCGCATTTATGCTGCGGATAAACCAGGAAATCACACAAAACTTTTAAGATTTAAACCTAATTACGATCCGCGAACTCGTCCTTGGTATACATCAGCAGTTAAGTCTAAAACAGCAAACTGGGGCGGAATTTATCGGCTATTTGCAACACCTAAATTTGTTTTAAACGCTAGTTTGCCAATCTATGACAATCGCCAAAATCTTTTAGGTGTAGCGGCTGTAGATTTTTCCTTGACTGAGATTAGCCAATTTCTCCGCAGTTTAAAAATTGGGCGATCAGGTAAGACTTTTATTGTAGAACGTCAAACAGGATTGCTAGTTGGGAGTTCTACCACCCAACAACCTTACGAGATTGAAAATCCCGAAGCACCAATTACCAAGCAAAATCCAGTTCGTATCAAGGCGATAGAGAGCAAAGATCCATTGACGCAAAACACCGCTAAATATTTGTTGCAACACTTTGGTAACTTCAGCAAAATTGCAGAAAAGCAACAATTAGATTTTGACATTAAAGGTCAACGGCAATTTTTGCAAATTCTGCCGATGAAAACTGAGCAGGGTTTGGACTGGCTAATTGTTGTAGTTGTCCCAGAAGCGGATTTCATGGATCAAATTCATGCCAATACTCGGACAACGATTATACTTTGTATAGCCGCTTTTGTACTGGCAACGGGATTGGGGGTGTTAACGGCGCGTTGGATTACTCAGCCGATTTTGAAACTGGGAAGTGCAGCCAAAGCGATCGCATCTGGTAATTTAAACCAAAGGGTTGCTGTGCAAAGTACCACAGAGTTAAATGAGTTAGCTAAGTCGTTTAACCAAATGGCTTTGCAATTGCGCGCCTCCTTTGACGCTTTAGCTCAAACCAACGAAGAATTAGAAAGCCGTGTAGCCGAAAGAACCACAGAACTGGGTGAGAAAAATGCCCAACTTCAGCAAGAAATTCGCGATCGCCAAAAAGCAGAAGCGGCGTTATCCAAATCTGAGGCGGAACTGCGGTTAATGTTTGCGGCGATGACGGATATGGTTGTGGTTTTTGATCATGAGGGACGTTACCTCAAGTATGTGCAAACCCAATCCTATAGTTATAAACCTGATGTAGACCGCGTTGGCAAAACAGTTCACGAAGTTTTACCCAAAGAAGTCGCTCATCTCATCTATGATGCTATTCAACAAGCATTGCATCTGCGAGAACAGCCAGACAACCCTGATAAAACTCGCAAAAGTGTTTACCTGGAATATCACTTAGCTGTGAAGAATCGGGAAACTTGGTTTTTAGCTAGCGTTTCCCCATTGTCTGAGAATACAGTGCTGTGGGTAGCTCGTGATATTAGCAAGCTGAAAAAGACTGAAATTGCCCTCAAGCAAGCCAAAGAGGCGGCGGATGCTGCTAACCTGGCGAAAAGTCAGTTTCTCTCTAACATGAGTCATGAACTGAGAACTCCCCTCAATATTATCCTGGGCTTTACTCAACTGCTGCTGCGGAATCACTCGCTGAATCCCCAGCAACAAGACTATATAGATACGATTAACCGCAGTGGCGAAGACTTGCTGACATTAATTAATGATGTCTTGGAAATGTCCAAAATTGAAGCTGGTCGCGTCACCCTTAACGAAACGAATTTTGATTTGTGGAACCTGATTGAGCGATTGCAACAGATGTTTGCGCTGAAAGCCCAATCTAAAGGCTTACAGTTAATTGTCCTGCGATCGCCCACAGTTCCCCAATATATCCAGGCTGATGAAAGTAAAATTCGTCAGGTGCTGGTGAATCTCATCGGCAATGCAATTAAATTTACACAGTTAGGTACAGTAACTTTACGAGTAGATGGGGGGAACCAACTCATTACCCCCAACCAACAACTTACCTTGCACTTCAGCGTTGAAGATACAGGCTGCGGTATTGCCTCGACTGACTTTGAGAAGTTATTTGAGCCATTTGTGCAAACCGAGACAGGTTACAAATCTCAGGAAGGAACAGGACTAGGATTACCTATCAGTCAGCGATTTGTGCGGTTAATGGGCGGAGATTTAAGGGTGAATAGTGAAGTGTGCAAAGGCTCAACTTTTACCTTTGATATCCCCACCCGTGCGGTAATTTTAGATACTTTGCCTACTCCCCAAGAAACTCGCCAAGTCATCGGTTTAGAGCCAGGGCAACCCAGTTATCGGATTTTGATTGTGGAAGATAAACTAGAAAATCGGCGGTTATTGGTGGAATTGTTAACCCCCATCGGCTTTGAAATTAAACAAGCAGTCAACGGCGAAGCTGCGATCGCACTTTGGGAAAGTTGGGCACCTCATTTCATTTGGATGGATATTAGAATGCCAGTGATGAACGGCTTTGAAGCCACTCAACATATTAAAGCCGCAGGTAATCCTCCGCCAGTAATTGTGGCTTTAACTGGTAGCGCCTTTGAAGAAGACAGATTAACAGCCTTATCCTTAGGCTTTGATGACTTTGTGAGGAAACCATTCCGAGCAAATATTATTTTTGACAAAATGGCAGAATATTTGGGTGTGCGTTATGTGTATGCTGACGAGGCTAGTAAACAGCACAACATCGAAATTGGCTCTGCGGTAGCTAATGGTGCATCCGCCCCAGGTAATTCATTAACAGTTGCAGACTTAGAAGTAATGCCTAGTGAATGGATTGAACAACTGCATCAAGCAGCGCTAAGAGTTAATAGTAAAGAAGTTCTAAGATTAATTCAGCAAATTCCGCAAAAGAGCGATCGCCTTGCCAAAGCCTTGACTGAATTGGTTGATCGCTTTGGTTTTGAAGAGATGATCGAATTAACCAAACAGCAGCAGAAAGCATTTAAATTATAGTTCATGGGCATTATGCTGCATAACTACGGAAACAAACGTAATTGAATCCATAATTGCCTTGCTGCTACCGGAGCAGGACTATTCATCACTAAATACTCTTTTGGCGAATTTATATAACCCACATTCCGCAGTTGGCATAGACACTGAGAAACAACCTCTCAAGGAGACTTGACTAGCCGAATCGGGCTTTTACAACCCCGAATTTTCTGTTCGTTCCTGAAGGCTGATTAACGTTTGTATAGTCGCAAAACTATATATACCAAGGCCAAAACCCAAAAGTTTCATGCTAATAGTGATTACATGAATTCTGAAAATTATGTTTTTTACCGATTCTTAGCTTGGGGAGTTTTGCTAAGTTCGGGGCTGCTATTACAATGGAAACTGATCGATATGAGGATACATCAAGAATGACCCAAGTGGTTTTAGGAGAGAACGAAGGAATAGATTCAGCACTGCGTCGGTTTAAACGCCAGGTTTCCAAAGCTGGAATATTAGCTGACGTTAAGTATCATCGGCACTTTGAAACACCGTTAGAAAAGCGTAAACGTAAGGCAGTAGCAGCTAGACGTAAACGCCGTTTTAAATAAACTTATTACTGGTAGTGCTAAAGGCTGGCTTGTTCTAGATATCGGCTTCCGTACTCACTATAATTGATGGTACTCACGGTGTGGGCAAGGTATCGAGGACAAAATAACCTGATAAGGAACAGAGATGGCTGCTAAAGTCTAGCCTGGAATCTCTTAAAGGTTGCAAGGCCTCCAGACGCTGTATAAGACTCATGGGATTTTGAGCCAAACATTTAGCAATGAATGTACCCATAGAGCAACGGTGAGCGAGTTTTGCAGCTCCGACTTAGGCCTGTGGGCAAGTCGGAGTAGTACACGCAAGCAAAAACACTTCCATGATTGTCAAAAAAAATCACAAAGACTTACCGCACCCCTGATTGGGGTGTGAGTTAGTCTATTTGTATAAATATACTGGGTCTCAAGTGTCTGAGTATGGTTGGATGGAGTAGGCGACAATCGCTGCCCATCAACCAAATTCAAACAATCAACTAAGATTCTGAAATCTCAATAGTGCGGCTGTTACAACGATTCATTGCTTTTTCTACTCCTTGTTTGAGGCTAAGTTCTATACACTCAACTACAAACTGAAGTACAAGTGACATGGTTTGATTTTCGGTGGCTGTAAAACGTCCTAGTACATGGGAAACAGCTCCCGAATCATCGTTATTAGCTGCACCTTTTGGTTTCCCAATACCAATGCGTAACCGTGGAAAATTTTGGGAACTTAAATGAGCGATCGCACTTTTCATACCATTATGACCCCCAGCAGAACCAGACAAACGGAGGCGGGTCTTTCCTAACGGTAAATCCATCTCATCGTAAACTATCAACACCGACTCTGGCGGCAATTTATACCAACTAGTTACTGCTTGTATTGCTTGTCCTGAGCGATTCATGTAAGTTAATGGCTTCAGCAAGCGGATTTTACCCCCCACAGGCGCAACCCCTTCACCATACTCGCCTTGAAACTTTTTATTTTCTGCTAAAGGAATTTGCCAAGCACGTGAGAGTGCATCAACGGCTGCAAAGCCAATATTGTGGCGCGTTTGGTCATACTTAGGCTCTGGATTTCCCAACCCGACAATTAGCTGGGGAATCACCAAAGCTGGTTTTGTAACAGCCTCTGTCATTTTGACTCTCATCAATCAATTTTGGATTTTGGTCGCATCGGTGCGATTCCCGCACAACTTAGATTTTAGATTTTAATTAGGATTCCATCCTCAATGGATGTAGCTTGAGAATTTGAGATTTGTTTTACCTACAACAGCTAAATATAAATACTCAAATTACATCTGTCTAAAATCGGCAATCTAAAATTGCCAAAGCGCGGTTAAACCAAACTATGTCAGGTTATGTACGAGAAAACGGACAAGGGGGAAGGAATACAGGTTTTTCGCTTTTACCCTTTCCTTTCCCCTTATCAAAATTGTTATGTTGATGTCCGCCAACCTACCAACCTCTCTAGCTTTTAGCAGTGTCATGCTGCGCTGGCGCTGGTTCGATTTGTTTGGGTTCAAGTTCCGCAGTAGTTTTTACAGCTTGTTCTATTTGTTCAGCTTCCCGCTTAAACTCACTTTGAAATTCATTTGAGGCTTCTTGAAAGCCTCGAATTGCTTTACCTAAGCTACGCCCAACCTCTGGAAGCTTTTTCGGCCCAAAGATTAACAGTGCTACTACAAAAATTACAGCCATTTCCGGTAAACCAATACCAAAGATATTCATGGATTTTTCCGATAAATTTACACGTCAAGCAAAACCACAAGAAGAATATTATCTTCCTATTTATATATGTTGGCAGAAGAAAGGCTCAAGGATAAAGTATCAAGGATGAAGTGAGAATTGGTACGCACTCGTAAGCAAACAATCAAGTCTTTCTTAATGCTTGACCCATCCTCCAATCACTAGCATAATTTCATACTTCAGCCTTCAGTTAGCTAATTTTTTCACTATTTAAATAATAAAAAAACCCGGATGAGCCGGGTGTCGCTGCGCTTATTCTATAAGCTCAAGAGCTTTAGCTTTGTCAAGATTAACGGCCTACTGTGCGCCAATCTACAAATACATCCTGGATCAGGATGGTCTTGTTATAGACTTGTAGAATAATCAGCAGAAAAACGAAGAATAATAGCATAAAAACAGCCATTACAGGTGTCGTTCCCCAACCCGGAGCAACTTTACCATACTCTGAGTTCAGGGGTCTCAATATATCTCCCAACCTTGTCCTTTGTGCCATAGTTCACCTAAGATTACTTGCCAAAGCTTTTTTTTATGTTCTGTAATATTTTTTGACACTCACTTGATAAAAATCAAGTAATTCTTGGTTTTTCAAGGTTGCTTACTTTAATAGAACTTATCCAATTAAAGTTTAGTCACCTTATTTACGCCAGTCGCTTTAACTTTGGAAACCAAAGCAAGCATACTGACTACCAAGCATAAATTCCGACGTGCCCCGCCGTACTCGTACTAATGAGTTTTTGTGTTTGTTTGATTTCGTAAGCTACTCAATCGTAAGATTGATTGACGCAGTATTTCGACTGTGAAACACTTTTTGCGTTGCTTACTTATTCTTGATTACATTACAATAACATAATAGAGACTCTTTAAAACCTGCTTACATTTTTGAGCAGAACACTTAATTTACAGTCTTTTCAGGCAATTTTCTTATAACATATCCCGCAATTATGGAACCAGCAATAGTTCTTACCATTTCTGTCGCCGCCGCTGTTATTGCCATCACTGGCTGGGGAATCTATATATCATTTGGGCCTCCTAGTAAAGAATTAGCAGACCCTTATGAAGACCATGAAGATTAACTAAAGGCTAAAGGCTCAAGTCTAAAATTATCCTACAAATAAAGGAATGAAGCATGAAGATTGAAAAAACTCTTCATACTTAATCCTTGATAGACTAGAGATTTGGAAAATCAGGGATCATTCCCTGGTTTCATCCTAAAACTAGCAATTTTCCAAGGCTGTATATTTAAAATTTCTTGCTCAGATGAGAATTTCGTAGTTATAGAACGCTCCAATAAATCTACAGCATCTCCTAAAATTAAACCGAGATCACTTTGCAAAGATAACTTGGCTGCGTCTCCGTGACATTCATAACAACGCATAATGAATTGCTGGGAATCGTCTTCAGCTTGCTTGAGTGTCATCAAGATTATATTATCAGCTGATAAATTCAGGAAACTCCTGGTGTGAGGAGTGCTGAGGAGCCACTGCGTTGCGGGGGTTCCCCCCGTTGTAGCAAGTGGCGTTGCTGAGTGCTGAGTTGTGAGTGGGTGAATAATTACTTGGAGTGGGATGTTCAACTCATAGCCACGTTTGACAGTTTGGGCGGACTCCCAAGTACCAGCATGAGGGTATAAAGCATAGGTAAATTCGTGAAAACCTCTGTCTGCTTCAGGATTTGGCCAGTTAGGGCTGCGTAATAGCGTCAGGCGTAATTGATTCGGTTGGCTGTCGTAACCGTATTTACAATCATTCAGCAAACTGACACCGTAAGAATTTGGGTTTGGGGAATTTTCTGGTGTCGCTTCCTCAGTTAAATCAGCCCACCGTAAAGCCGGAACTTCCCACTTAGCTTTTTCTGCAGGGGTTTGTGGTTTAGTTGTGCGGCGAATTGCACCACAGGGAATTTCATAGGTAGCAAAATCTGCTTCGAGGTTGAGAGGGAAAGCTGCTTTTACCAACACATGATTTTCTTGCCAATTTACAGTTGTGGCAATTTTGAGTATAGGTTCTCCCACCGACAATATATAGTCTTGGCAAAATTCTGAGTTACCCAACTGGCGCAACACTCGCAAGCGACTTTGTACTGCACCTTTTTCTAGCCACTCAATTGATTTGAGAGTAGTTGGCGGTAGGGGATGTTGGGCATAATTGGGGTCGATATTCCAAGCATCCCAATATTGTCCGCTATCTTGAAAAGCTTGCAGTTGATTACCTGCACCACTTAAGACTTCCCGTTGTTGAGTCTTGTCAAACACACTAGATAAATCTCCTGTGTTGGAGTTCACAGTAACTCGCAGGAATTCATTTTCCAAAACCCAGTCAGATGTAAGTTGCGGTGAAGATGGAAGGGAGGAAGTAGGGACAAGCCAAAATAGACGATAGCCGACGGATGGAATATCGCTGGCGAAAAATAGCAGAGTCGATGATTCACTAATTTGTGATGGTACTTCCTTTCCAGCAACATCGTACACTTGCCATTGTTGGTTAGCTGTTTCTGTTTTGGGTAAGCTGACAGAAACTACCTCAGAACGTTGCCAATTTAAGGAATTGAACACCACAACAGGCAAACTATTTGGTTGTGGTGGTTGTGGTAGGTTAATGTGAGATGCGATCGCTAATAATGATTCTTGTAATATCTTTGTTCCTACTTCTTCCACTTGTTGCCATTGCGGTAGAGCATCCAGATAAACTTGAGTAATGGAAGAACCAGGCAAAATATCGTGAAACTGCTGAAATAATACCTGTTTCCATGCTGTCTCTATTTCTGCTTTGGGATATTCCACGCCACAGCTAATATTTGCCAAACTCGCAAATAATTCAGCTTGGTACAATAAGCCTTCACAACGCCGATTCCAACGTTTTTGATCCCCGTGGGTAGTGTAACAACCGCGATGGAATTCTAAGTAAAGTTCATCTTCCCAGATGGGGTGGGGGGATGAGGGAGATGAGGGGGATGAGGGAGGGTTTTGATGTAGAGTTTCTCGGATTTGCTGGAGATATTTTTCTGCGGTAGTAAATTCTAAATCGGGGAAGAAGGGTGAAGTTTGCCAGCGTTGGGCAGTTTCTAACATATCACGGGTAGGGCCGCCGCCATGATCGCCTACACCGGGAAGCCAAAGGGCATCTTTTAGCCCAGTTTTAGTTTCCCATTCATAGACATAATTTGCCATCTTCACCGGGTCGATACCTTCGCCAATAGCTGCAGACATCAGACTAAATACTTCACTACCGTCAGGCGATCGCCACCAAAAAGCCCCATAATCAAATTTAGTAGTATCGTTCCACTGCAACTTTTGAGTAACAAAATATTCCACCCCAGCGTTAACGAAAAACTGTGGTAAAGTTGCACAGAAACCAAAACTGTCAGGAACCCAAACGATAGGCGACAGCTTACCAAACTTCTCTTCTATATAGCGTTGACCATACAATAGCTGACGCACAATGGATTCACCAGCAATTAAATTTAAGTCTGGTTCCACCCATGTAGCACCGATAACTTCCCAACGTCCAGCTGCTACAGCTTGTTGAATTGCTTTAAATAAATCGGGGCGATGTTCTTCAATCCAAGCATACAGCGCTGGTGTGGAATGGCAGTAAATTAACTCCGGAAAATCTGCTTGTAACTTTAGCGCCGATTCAAAAGTGTGCTGTGCTGCATTCCAAGTTTCACTGACAGGCCATAGCCATGCTAAATCTAAGTGAGCATGACCCAATAAATAAATTTTAGATTTTGAACCGCCGATGAACGCTGATGAACGCAGATAATCTTGGAGATGATGACGCAGTTTAGCGAGGATATTTTCCCACTCTTGTTTCTCTACCTCTGTGTTCTCTGCGCCTCTGCGGTTCGTTATCTCCCCTAATAACCCCGCTAAAACCTCTAACTGTTCTGGCGCAAAGCGTTCCAAATAAAGCTGTACCACAGCCAACTCATTAGCGACAAAACCCGCATCCGGACGATTATAATCAGGAGATTCGTAAACAAGGAGCGATCGCACTAACGCACCATTATCATGTCCCGGACTCACCAGCCGCAAAGCCACAATAAATTCTTCACCTGGCGTTACCCCCTGACTCAACAACACTCTCGGGGAACAATCAAATAAATCTCCCTCCAGTACTAACTTCCCATTTACATAAATCTCAGCAGCATCTGCCCACCAAAGCAATGCTAACCGCAAAGATAACCCAGCTAAGGGATAACCCTGTAAATCTTGGGGAACTACTAACTTTTGCGCCAACCACAAAACTTGCTTTCCGGTTGTCCAAGCAATATGGTCTTTAGCGTTTAGCTGCACGGGGTTCCATCTAGACAAGTTCGATGCAGTAACCTCAGTAATATCACAGTCAGACTCCTGGTATAGCCAGGTAGACTGAAGATTTACTTGACAACAAGAGCGTAATTGCTCAATTGCCTCAGAGATTAATTTAGTATGAGATTCAGTTACTGGTGGGGTCATATTTTGGCTAAAATCAGGGCACTGACTATAATTAACAGTTTCTCTTTTTGGCTGTGCTGTGGGAGTCTCGTAACTCAATCAAGCTCTAACTAACAAATCACTACCATGTCTTCCGGTTCCTCTGGTCGTTATCAAAGCAGAATTTTTAACTTCGTCCACCAGCAATCTCGGCGGTTGACAGAACAGTTGGAACACACCATTCGGTATGTACAAGTTGCTACAAAATGGGGTGTTGAGCTAATACTTTACCCGATATACCTGCTGTTGCAGCCAGATCAATCATCAGAGAGAACTCTGTCTAGTAAAGAACCGCCAACAAGGTTACAGTTAGAAGCCGAAACTCCTCCACCTGCTGACACCCCCATTCAGAATGTACTAGAGACTGTCAAAAATTTGCCATTTACAGAAACTACAACCACACCCTCAAATAGTATATCTACAGTTAAAAAACCCTTAGTTTTTTTAGAATCTTTGTGGTTGCAATTTTTACCCGAGTTACCAAGCAATAACTCGACTCTTTCGCAATCATTGACTATTTTAGATAATCCGGCAGGCAGTCTCAACCCCTCACCGCAATATCAAATGGTGCAGGGAATTGCGACAAATTTAGAAAATCGCAATTTATTACTTATTACTACCGATAATGAAACTTTAGATATTTTAACCTCGCAACAGCAAGCAAAATTAGAAAATTTAATCATTAATGAAATTGCTAACTATTGGCGTGCTTGGCGCTTATTAGAAGCGAAAAAAGAAGCTAATTTTTTACCAGAAATTGAACGATTATTAACAAAGCTAACTGGTGGTAAACCAGAAGAAACACCAGTTTTGGCTCCTGGCGATGTAATTGAAGAGGTAATAGAACCAGAAGCTTTACCAAGTGCCCCAACAGCGTTAGCATTTTTAGATAAAGTTATTGCCAATTGGGAATCAAATATTGTAGTACCAATGCAACAACGTAGCCAAGGAATTATTCGAGTTGCTCAGACTCAATTTAATATCTTTCTTTATGGTAAAGAACAACTAGCAGCTAGAGGACAATTAATAGTCTCGGCTGATAGTCTAGAAACTCAAACGCCAAATATTCCCGCTTTGATAGCGGCGGCGGTAAATTACTTTTTTGGTATTGGTAGCGATCAAAAACTGGGTAATAAAGAAACGAGAAATCAACTTCCCGGCAAAAAATTCCCCCATCTTCCTACTAAATCGCTTAAAAATAATCCAGTAGTAAATAAGGTTTCTACCCCAGACCCTTGGTTGACGTGGGATGATTTATTTGGTGAGTCTGAAACTGCTGTAGTTAATCCAGATAAAGCATCTGCGGAACTAAATCCTGCTTTACCAGCCAATCCATCAGCAATACCTGCTATACCAAAAAATTTAGTTAAGAGTTATCAAAACTTTTTACAACAACCACAAAAAGATGCTGGTTTAGTACAACAGAAAAAAACTCCTCGTAATCTTACTTCTACTAACAAAAAATCCAGCAAAGTTACTGCTAGTAAGCGAACTCCTGCTTCTATTTCTCAACCTAAAACTCAAACTACCAGTGTTAGTCAAAAAGGTGTAATTTCTCAGCATCAAAAAACTACTCAAGTTGAGGCGCAGCCAGATTGGATAGAAACTAAAGCCACCCTAGTTGAATATGAAAAGCACATTTTAGAGAAGATTCTAGAATGGCTTGATACTATTATGCTGTGGTTAGAAGAAATAGCTTTAAACCTGATTAGTTTTTTAAAAGGTTTATTGCGAATTAAATAATTTTCCCTCAAGAACTGCTTTAATCACTTCTTACAGTGCAGGACGTAAGCGATCATAGCCAAACCGACCTACTTAACTGCGATTTTATCCCCCCAGATTTTCAGGCGTTTCTGTCTATGGATGGGGGTATGAAATAGCTAGGAGGAAATATGGTTAGTATTTGGGGGAATAGAATCACCCAACAAAGCCCAATCCTTAGTCCTTAGCTCAAATGGCAAGTAATATGCAAACCGAAACAGAAGCGCGATCGCTCGCACCAGCAGTTCAAGGAATCGCTAATACTCTTCGCCTCACAGGCTGGCTTACCTTCTGGGTACAGTTGGGATTAGCTGTGGTTTCTGGCTTATCTTTGTTGTTTGCGGCGACTGGCCGCGGCTTTAGCGATCAACCAAATGCAGGTCTTGGGGTGGGCATATTTTGGGCCGCATCTGCAATTATTGTGTTGTTATTCAGCGTTTATTGGAATTTTCGTTACACTCGCATAGGTAAACGTTTAGGAAATCCTAATCCATCTCTACATCCCAGCAAAGCAGATACAGTCAGTGCAATTCGCCTAGGAATTATCGCCGCTTTAATCGGTATACTTTTAAGCCTCTTGGGTGCAGGTGCAACTTTAGGAGTATTAGTAGCAAAATCTATCTCCCAACCTCCAGGGGTTGCATTCACCGACCCTGATAAAATTATTCGCGCGCTTGATGTATTTGTAGCAGTAGCAAACATCAACGGAATAGCGGCTCACTTTGTCGGTGCTGTCGCTTCGCTATGGCTATTAGAGCGAGTGCATCAACACTAGTAACGCTGAGCGGAATTCGCCAGAAGGGTTGACTATTCTATTTGTAAAACAACCAAAGTCATGTCATCGGTATTTTGTTTTTCATCACCGATGAATTGTTGAACTTGGTCGAACAAGTAATCAACTATTTCTTCTGGCCCATCGCAATACCGACAAGCAGCGCTGAAGGAAGCAACGAAGTTTTCTTCATCGAAGCGATCGCCTCCGGCTGCAGCGGCATCTGTTAAGCCATCTGTATAGTAAATAATTGTATCCCCAGGTTCTAGTTGTGCCTGGGCATCTTCATATTGGCTATTGGCATCTAAACCAATCAGCATCCCCAAGGTATCTAACCGAGTTACAGTTTTTGTAGCTGCGTGCCACCATAAAGGTGGATTATGTGCCGCATTACTGTAAGACAAAATTCTGGTGTGGGGATTATATTCTGAATAAAATAGTGTCACGAATCGGTGCGAATTTTCTAAATCCGCATACATAACTCTATTTAAGTTTTGCAAGATCCGTGATGGAGAATTACCGTGTAATACTTCTCCCCTCAGCATTCCTCGCATCATCGTCATAATTAGGCCTGCGGGGACTCCTTTACCCATCACATCCCCAATTACTAAACCCCAAGAACCAGTTTCTAAACCATTTTTATTATTTAAATTAATTTGATTTTGATTGGTAGGAATAAAGTCGTAGTAATCTCCGCCTACACGATTAGCTGGTTTACAACGTGCAGCTAAGGCTGCACCAGGAATTGAGGGACATTGGCGTGGTAGCAGTCGGCGTTGAATTTCTGCACCAATTTCTAATTCTTGATCTAAACGTTCTTTCTTTCTCAGTTCCACTGCTAGTTCATCGTTTTCAATGGCTACAGCAGTTTGATCAGCTACTAGCCGGACTAACTTTTGTCTAGTTTCTGTCCAACTATATTCAGGATCGCGGCTTAAAACATAAAGCCATCCCCGTTCTGTATGTTTTACTAAAATTGCTGTGCCAAATATTTGCACATCTGGCCCCAAATAACGGTGCATTTGATCGTCTAAAATTCCCGTGGCGGTTGTTAGTGGGGCGCTATTTTGTAAAAGTGTGATTTGACTAGTAGCTGTTTCTAAGGCTTTACGAATATTGCGACGTTGTCCGCTGTCTTGCCAGTGTAGTTGTTCTAATCTGACTTGACCATTTGGTTTATAAAGAAATAGGGCGCTGCCATCCCCATCTGTAACTCTGGTTGCCATCAGCGGTATCAATTCCAAAAATTGATTCAAATTATTAAAGCTTCTGAGGGCAAATCCTAAAGAACTTAACAAATCCTGAATTTTGTTCTGTTCACGGTGCAGCCTTGCCACGAGTTCTTTCAATGCGACAACTGGAGTGACATCCGTCGTAGCACCATTATTACTATCAGTGGGTTGAGAGGGCAGTTGAGACACAATCACAGGTATTATTACATTTTAATAAAGGCAAACTTTTAGATTACTGATAAATCCTTTGGCTTTAGCATTGCTAAACCATATTGGGGCAAGATTTGTCATTTTAGCAAGAGTAGAAAGACGTAAGCTGTTAATTATATAAGTATTGCATTTGCTGATTATATTTCTTCTGAAAGATAGTAATTATAACTAATGTAATTTTCTTCATAAACTACAACGTCAAACTCCGCAGTTTCCGGCAGACACTAGCAAAATTGTAATTTTTTCATAAGCTAATTACTTAGTTGTATATCTGGCAACAGAAAAATTCCTTTTAACAGAAATAATATATTACGTTACCAGTTGGATTTTGTGGGGGTGAGGGGTATCAGTCATGAGGGGTCTCGGGGTCTATCGATAGGTTGAGACCATGTAAATGATAGCTATCCCAAAGGTTAAAAATATGTAAATAAAATGTGCTGGATCTTGCCGGCAAATGCAAGATAGCTAAGCGATTCGCACACCTTTGAGAATATCAGCCCTTAAATTTTAAGCCTCAAGCCTGAGACAGAATTTTGTATTTTTATAACCATATTTTACACCTTTAAATTTTGTACAGAGAATAATCGTAGACTTCATAAAAAGTAGAGACTGATAATACACTTAAGAGTTTCTACTGATTGCTGACAACAATGTACTGTTGACTGAGCAATTATGCAAAGGTTTCTGGGTACTTACTTTTCATAGAAACGAGCCTAAATTTGCACAGGAATGCCTGAAACTTTCTGCTGGTGAGGGTTTAAGGATATCCCAATAATTAAAATCTGAAAACCTCTACACCCTTATACCCTGAAATTTTTTTTCACGTACCTGTAAATTTAGGAAAACTAGTAAGGCTATCACTAGGTTGGTAGCTATCCTAAGCGATGAATAGCCTTTCGCCTGTGGAAAAGGTTACAGAGTTTTCTCGGCAGCAAGTAACTATTGCCATGCTACTAGTAACTTCATCATTAGGAAGTTAAAAACGCAGCATTAGAGTAGAATTCTAGCAAAGGTTGTACGAATGTGCGAAAAAACAATTTTTTTTTAGAATTTAACCTGTTTATGAGAAGTTGGTAGTACTGAGAATCGAGTACTCAAACCAAAGCGGTAAGGTGAGGTAAAGATAATCATAGGGGCACAACATATTGTGCCCCTAGCCTTGTACTTCATTTACCAGAAATACGCTGTATGAGTTTTTCAAGAGAAATCCTAACTGACAAATTATCAATCAGCCATTCAGGAGTGCTTCGACAAACTCGTAGCTAGAAAAGGGACGCAAGTCTTCAATACCTTCACCCGCACCGATAAAGCGAATGGGTAAACCTAGCTGCTGCACCACAGCCAGCGCCACGCCTCCCTTAGCAGTACCATCCAACTTAGTTAACACTACACCACTGAGTTGAGCTGCTTGGGAGAAAACCTCTGCTTGCCGCAATCCATTTTGACCTAAAGTAGAGTCGAGAACTAGCAGGGATTCGACTTTGGCATTAGGAGCTTTTTTGTCGATAATCCGGCGAATTTTACTAAGTTCATCCATTAAATTTTTCTTGTTTTGCAATCGCCCTGCGGTATCAACCAGCAGTAACTCAGTGTCCCTAGCTTGGGCTGCGGCGATCGCATCAAACACCACTGCGGCTGGATCTGTATTTTTTCCCGGATTAGAAATTACTTCCACACCGCTTCTGCTACCCCACACTTTCACCTGTTCCACAGCCGCAGCCCGGAAGGTATCAGCAGCGCCAATTAAGCATTTATAACCAGATTTTTGGGCGAGGTGGGCGATTTTGCCAATAGTCGTAGTTTTCCCAGCACCATTTACACCAGTAATTAACCAAATATTTAAGGTTTCCTTTTCTGGGGCAAAGTTGGGCTTGTGGGTTGTTTTTACGGGATTATCCAACATATCCCGAAGAATTGTTTTCAGATAGGCGATCGCTTCTTCTGGACGGGTAACTTCTTCGCGTAATTTTTGCTGTAGCGAACTAATAATTAAATCTGTCGCCTCCACACCCACATCTGCTTGTAGGAGTAATGCCTCAATTTCTGCTACAGCAGCTTGGTTTAGCGGCCCTTGACCAACAATCGCCTTTAGTTGGTTTAAAATATTGCGCCGGGTTTTATCTAATCCTTGGCGTAATTTTTTCAACCAAGTAATTTCTTCCAGAGAAATATCTTCTGCTCGCCTACCTTGAGCTGCTAAGATTTCTGCTGACCAGACAAAACCTTCATCAAAGTCCAGTCCGAGAATTTCTGCAGTTGTCTGTGGTGTTGGGGTTGATGTGGCCGCAACTGGCTGTACTATCTCCGGTTCTGGTACTTCAATGGCGCTGGCGATTAATCTTTCCTGTTTTGCTTGTCGTTCCGCCGCCGCCCGTTCTAAGAAGGACAAGTTTGCTGCTGTTGGCTGTGTTGTTTCTGGGGTAGAAATAGATTCTTCTGTAGCTGCTGTTTCTACCGCACTCACCGTTAATTCTTCTGGGCTAGCAACATCTGGTGTTGCAGGAATTTCTTCTATAGAAGAAACCGCTACAGTTTCTGGTTCGTTACCAGATAATTCCTCAACAGTTGTTGACTCACCAATTGCATCTAATTCTAAGGGTTGCGTAGTTTCTGCAACTGCCGCAGGTTCCTCAGTAATTGTTTCACTCACAGTGGCATCTATTTCTTCTGGTGATGCTGTTTCTGTTAATGCTGCTGGTGTAGTTTCAATTTCAGCCTCAGCAGGAGAAGTTTCAGCCTCTTGGGATTGCTGTTTTTGCTGAATATTTTTATAAGCGGCTTTCGCAAAAGCTAACAAATCTGCTGCTGTGTCTGATGTAGTTGACGTTTCTGCTGGTTCTGGTTGGGGTTCGGAAACAGCAGGGGTTTCTTCCTGCTGTTGTTGCGAGGGAACATCAGAGGAATCGTTATATTGACGGCGGAACCAATTAAAAACCATTGCAGCTAGTGAGATTAGTTGTAATTTAAGTAAGAGTTATAAGTTATGAGTGTAATTGAATTCCTGACTTTTTCTTGGTGTGAAAACCGCCAGGAGATCATCACTACTCATATCTCACTCTTAACTCAAAACTTAGCACTAATAAAACGCTATGCAGTCTTTTTCTGCTCCGTGAATCGGCGCAGTACGCCATTAATAAACCGATGACCTTCGTCTCCGCTGTAGCGTTTGGCTAATTCCACTGCTTCATTGATGGCTACACTATCGGGTAAGCCTAAAAACAGCATTTCTGCGACCGCAATTCTTAGAATATCCCGATCAATTTGAGCCAAGCGAGTTACTTGCCAATCTACTAATGCAGTAGAAATATGTTCATCGATAATATTTCGTTCTTCGTTAACTGTCTTAACAATTTCGATAGCGTATCTGCTAACTGTTTTATCTTGATTGGCGAGTTGAATCAATTCCGGAAACTCTACGGCTGCACCCAATTGATTGATGGCAGTTTGGGTAGCGGCGATCGCTTCTTGTAGCATTGTCCGCGCACTATTTAAGTCAGAGGCACGCGTTTGACTAGTTAAAATGCGATCGTGACTGCGTTGTAGTTCACCAGCTGCATTATCCAAATTATCTTGGACTTCCGACCTCAGAGTACGTACTGCCGCTAATACTAACTTGGGGAGTTGTTCTTCTGTGAGTTTCTTGGGGTTAACTGGCAACTGACTGAGGCTTAACAGCGCTAGTTCTCGCGCCAGTTGCTGTGGTTTACGGTCTTGCATAAAAGTAAGTTGGAGTTAGTTAAGACTGATAAAAGTAGGGAGAACGAATTTAGGAGTCTATAGATTTTGCTATAGTCAGACAACCATATTATCTATTTGTTGGTAACTTTCTCCGAGTGATTTGAATTTTCTACTAGGGGGATGATTTTTGACTTTGTTTCTAGTGCTGTTACGTCCTCTTGAGAGATGGCTATAACTGTATTAGGGGCGACAATACCACCAGAAACTACTATTTTAAAAGCATCTTCTATGGACATCGAAAGGGATATCACCTCATCTTCAGGAACGATCGCATACCATCCTGTAGTGGGGTTGGGAGTTGTAGGGATAAAAACACTCAACATCGGACGAGACATTTGAGCTTGAATCTCATTGCTGATGATACCCGTCACAAAAGCGATCGCCCATACTCCTCGCCTGGGATACTCTAACAAAATTACACGGCGAAATTTGCCAGGAGAATCTTTGAGCAGCGTTTCCAAAAGCTGTTTCAGAGTTTTATATACCTGTCCCGCTAAAGGAATTGCCTGTAAAAGCTGTTCGCCAAAATCTAGTAACCACCGCCCCGCAATATTTCGCGCCATCAAGCCAATTACAAGAATACTCAGCAGTGGTACAGCTAACCCAACTCCTAAATTCAGTATATTTACTAGTATAGGATGCAATCCCTCAAACGGGTTGAGTTGTTTGGGAATTTGGGTAAGAAAGTTAATGACCCAACTTGCAATGGTAATAGTTAGCCAGATTGTAGTTGCTAGGGGAATTACTACCAACAACCCAGCAATCAGGTCATTTTTTAAGTCCTGTTTTAGGCGATTCATTACCAAGTCCCGATTCTCCTTACTTAGGCTAGTGGAACTTTTTTTATCAGTCTTGATACCAACCGATTCATGCCAGCGTATTGACATAATTTGAGGTACAAGCTACCACAAGCAAATTTTGCCAACGCTATTTAATTGCATAGTAGATCGCTACGAAGTGCGGCTGCGCTAGTTAGCTGAGAAAATGTTACTTTTCTTCACTAAATTTGTAAAATATTATTACAAATTTTTTCAGCCTTATTAAAACTACCGCACCTAATTAAAAGCTGCTAATACTTCTGAAAGTACAAGCAGATAGTCGTAAAGCCGTTTTTGATGTTAAATCTGTTTTAGAGAGACAAGAATAACTTTTCTAAAAAAATTATATAAAAAAATATTAATTTATCATAACGGAGATTGGGAAAAGCAGAGGGGCAGGGAGCAGGGGAGAAATTAGTAATAAACAACACCAAACCCCAAACCCCAAACCCCAAATTAAACCACATCAACCTGTGTACTTGTTTGTGAAATCGGTACTTTTGTCTCTAAGCTAGGAACGGGCATATGCTTCATTTCCCATGCTTTCAGCAAAATTAAGTATTCGTAGAATGCCTGTAATGTACACCAAGCCATGCCAGCGCGTCCATCTAAACAGCCGCCTAATAAAAAATACATATAAAAGAAGCGTACCAGTGGCCTAGCAGGTAATCGCAAAGATAAGTCTTTTAAGGCGCGGCGTTTTTCTACCTCTGATTTACCAAAAAATAAATTTTGCCATTTCACATTGCCTTGTTCTATTTGATGCAATGTCTCTATAGCCTCATCAGTAGAATAACGGTTATGCTTGTCAATCCAACGGCTCAAACCCTTGCTACAAGTGTAGTGAGGATAAGTTTCTTTTAAAAAGCTGGTTGCACCATTACAAACCTCACGTTCAGTATGTCCGTAATCTGTAAACCACACTTTACCATGACGGAAAAGACGTAGTTGGTAACGCGGATATTGGGTACTGTGGCGAATCCAACGATTCATAAACATGACACGTTCTGCAACGTAGTAACCAATGTAGTCTGGATTTTGTGTTGCTTGTTCGCATTCTGCAAACAGTTCTGGTGTCATACGTTCATCAGCTTCTAGAATGTAGACCCATTCATGCTTGGGCATAATAGACTCTAGCATCCAAGTACGCTGTCGCCCGTGGCTTTCAAAAGGGTGTTCAAAGACGCGAACTGGATAGCGATTGGCAATTTCTACAGTGCGATCGCTGCTGCATGAATCCACAACAATAATGTCATCCGATAACATTGCTGACTCTATACAAGCAGCAATGTCTAATTCTTCGTTATAAGTCAGTATAAAAACAGAAAACATTCTCAACTCTTAGTAAAAATATTTATACTCAATCAAGCTACATATTAGTTAATTTCCTCTCAGTCACCCACGGTAAAAACCCACAATTAAAGAATAAAATATCTCTTTTCTAGCCTCTAGCCCCTATTTTTTAGGTTGACATATATGTGATAAATCACACAACGAATCCATAAAAATCTTTCCTAGCCCCCAGTCTCTAGTCCCTATTTTTAAGTTTTTATGGGAAAAGGGTAAAGGCTTTTCCCTTTACCCCTTTACCCTTTACCCTTTTGTCTTCTTCAGGTTGCTTATTAATAGTGGGTTTTTCATTTTGAATTTTGAATCAGCGAATTTTGCCTTACTTAACGAGGTGCAGGAGTTTTGCGTCCACTATTTTGGAAAGTTCCCATACCTTTTAATCCTGTCCAACCGATGATGATGTAACCAATAGATAACAGCAAACTGCTAATACCAGTTCGGATTCCAGATTTCCAAGCATTGTCTTTAGCTTGTTTCTCGGCTTCTTCCTTACGCTGACGAACTAGGCTGAGTTGTTGGTTACGTTGCGCTTGAATATCTGTTTGTTCTTGAATAGCTTTGTCGAGTACTTTCGGATCTGCCTTAGCTTTCTTCAACAAATCTTTAACAGCTGCGGGAACTTGAGGGCTTTCCAGTGCTTGCTTATATTTTTGCTCGTCTTTAAGTATTTCAGTCAACTGAGCTTTGGTTTGATTTCGCAGTTGTTCTAGCTGTGCTTTTCCTTGCTCAGTATTCAGTTGTGCTTGCAATTGCGACAAGCGATTGTTGAGTTGATTTTCTGCCTGATCTGCATCTTGGTTAATTTGATTTACGGCTTGAGTCTTCGCTTGATTCACATTATTGAGATGCAGGGGGAAAATTAACAAAAACATTAAGCCTAAGATACTTGATAGTACGAAAGCAGGAAATCTCAAATCGAGACTTGGTGCGCGATCGCTATCACCATCTGTCTCAATCCAATAAGCTGCAAACAATATCCCAAAACCTACCAATGGCACAATCCCCCGATCTACAAGGGCTGTAGCCAACGCGATTTGCCATGCGCGATCGGTTGGTTGGAAGGGTAACAACAGAATCGCAAAATCTAGCAAAAAGGACAAAATTAGGATAATGCCCACCACCTTTAATGTCAGGGCAGTGTTCACGGTAGTAAAACGTTTCACCATAGTTTTTTAGTCTTTGAGTAAATCAGAGTGATTGTCCTATATAAAGTTACTGGAATATTGTTCCCATAACCGTACTTGTTATAAGCCAATAAAAAGTAGATGTAACACAATTACATAATGTCGGTACTCAATGGCTGAAAAGCCTCGCGCCGCCATTAATTATCAATACTTACTAGTTTTGACCATTAACTAATTAACGCAAAATCTTACCCCTTATCAGGGATAAGCACAGAGATTCTCAGCCTCTTGCAATACAACTACACCAAAGTAGCACTTGTCATCATAAGTGTCCTCAGAAGTTACTTAGTGTTTTGCAACACTTTTAGTAAATTTCTCCATATTTCTTCACTCATCACTGAGTTTTGTCAGCAGCTTTTTTCGCAATAGTTTGTTCCCAAATTGGTAGATCCTCAGGACGGTCAACATCAGCCAAAGTAGGTAAGTAAGTGTGTGATAAATTAAGCTGCTGAGCAATGTCTACAGTTTGCTGGAATACTTGAGAAGTTCCCCAGTCTATATTGGCGAATAATTGCGGAATTGCTTGATGCAACCCAATTAAGTAATATCCACCATCGATTGCGGGGCCTAGCACCAAGTCAAAATTATTTAGTTGCTCAAACGCCATTGCTAGCAATTGAGAATTTACCCCAGGACAATCTATACCGATGATTATTACTTCTTGTTTACCAGATGCAACCGCATCCGCAAGCGATCGCATGATGCGATCGCCTAAATCTCCTTCACCTTGAGGCTGGTAAACTAAATCAGACCCCAACCAATTTTGCATTAGTTGTAAATTTCCGCCTGCAAACCGCACTTCAAAAGAAATAGCAAGTATCTTTTGCAATGCTTGGACTTGCAATATTGTGTATTCAGTCATCTGCTTTTGCAGATTAGCAGCACCCAATTCACCTAAAGCAGGTATCAACCGGGTTTTAGTCTTCCCTGGTTCTGGATAACGAGTAAAAATAACTAGGTGCTGTTTCAGGTTGTTTAATAATTTCAGAACGGAATACCTTATGCGAATCAACTAAAACGAGATTTACCCAACTAGCATATCTATAATTTACTCAGTGATGGTTGCCAAAAGTCAATTTTCTTAGCCTTTAAACCCTGGGCAATGACAAATGACAGCCCTGACCAGTTATCTTCAATTGCATCTCCTACTTAATAACAATACTTGTTACTTTGCGGTGTAGGCTGCTCTTTACTAGTGCGGATTGCGCCCAAAATTGTAGAAACAATTACGCAACGTTTAGCTTTACCACCATATTTACTAGATAAAGTTATTCTTCCTAAAGGTGGTTGCTGGACGCTACCTGTGTGATCGAATTGAATTTGTCTAATTCCGTTTGACAAAGTTAAGGTTGTTTCTGTATCTAATACAACATTCGCATCCAAGTCATTCCAATTTGCACTAGCTGCACTAACAGTAGCAGGATGAACCGCCCATTGCACAATACCGTTGTATTCTCGAAAGCTAGCATTCCAGGTCAACTTTTCCTTTTTGGCTTGGCTTTGCGCTTGGCGGAAGGCTTGGTAAACTTGATTTTGGGAAGTATTAAGACGTTGAGTTTTGACGAAAGACACCCAAGTAGGAGCTGCGATCGCACTTAAAATACCTATTACTACAACGATTACCAACGTCTCCATCAGCGTAAAGCCGCTATTAGAGCTATTTTTTACTGCATTTTTAATATTTGGTTTACAATCCACGAGCAATGCACCTAAAGTATTTATCTTTATGTGTTATTAATGGTTTTATTTTTTTGTTTTATAAATTAACGCTGATTGTTCTATTCTTTAATAAAGCTGTTAGCCACTGGCTAGGTAAAACTATAACCATCAATATTTTAATTAATAGCGTTAATGTAAAACGAAGATATTGTAATCGCTTAGGATTGTAGATAAAAAACTTCCACAAAAATTTAGCTCCGAGGAAACTTTTATCTCGATTTAGAGGTGCTTGCAGAGATTTGCAGGTTAGATATTTATATAAGTTAAATATACTGTGCGATTTTAGGTCTCTGAGTGATTCAGGAGCCCGAGTAAATGCCCGTTCAATTACTTGTAAGCACGCATCTTCCATTTTCAAAAGATTAGCGGACATAGAAGTTCCAGAAACTCTATACAAAATTTGTGGAGATGATACCGCTACAAAAAGATAACGAGCTGCTAATCTCAACCATAAATCCCAATCTTCAGCAGATTTTAGTGAAGGATCAAAACCTCCTACTTCTACTAAAGCTTGTCTAGTAATTAAAGGATTAGAACCATTTTCTAAAAAATTACTTATTAATAGCTTTTCGTAAACATTGCCATTAAATGTTAAATGATTACCATGACAAATAAAATTACCTTGCTGATCAATATAATCAGTCCAACTATAAGCAATATCTGCTGCAGGGTTATTTTCTAATATCTTGAGTTGACTATCTAATTTATTGTTAGTCCAGAGATCATCAGCATCAATAAATGAAATATATTTACCTGCTGCATGAGATAATCCGCGATTACGACTTACAGGTAAACCTGCATTCGGATAGGAAAATATCCGGATGCGATTGTCTGAAAAACTTTGGATTATTGTTAAAGTCTTATCTTGAGAACCATCATTAATTATAATTAGTTCAAAATCTGAGAAAGTTTGATTTAAAACAGATTCTATAGTTTGTTCAATTGTTGCTTCCCCATTATAAACAGGAATAACCACAGATATTAATGGCATAAACATACACAATAACGTAAACTCTAATTTTCTAATTTCATATATCCCAAAATTGTTACTATATTAAATAAATTGGGAAATTTTTGAAACAAAAATAATGCTTGTCTGCTAGGCATTATAGTTGTGGTAATTAAATTTAAAAGTACCTTAATTAAGGTTGGACTTTTTAGCAAATATACATCATTGATAATAGCTTGCAAAAAAAATCTTAACGCATTGATAGCGCGATTTTTTTCTGGTATGCCTTCTAAAGATTTGAATAGTAAATACTTGTATATATTGCCTAAACTATGTTTTTTTGAATATTGTATAGATTGAGGAGCTAGCTTAAAGGCTCTTTCTATTACTGCCAATGAAGCTTTTTCTAAACTTAGAACATTAGTAGACATTGAGTTGCCAGATATTCGATATAATATTTGAGGCGATGGTACTGCTACAAAAGCATAATGGGCAGCTAACCTTAAATAAATATCCCAATCTTGTGCAGCATTTAAAGATTCATCAAAACCTCCAACTACATTTAAAGTATCTCTTCTAATTAAAGGATTAGAACCATTTTCTAAAAAATTAATTAATAATAACTTTGCATAAACATTACCTGTTGCGCTAATATATGTCCCTCGCCGTAAAAATTGGCTTTTTTCATCAATACAATTTGTCCAACTATAGGCAACAGCAGCTTGAGGATTAGTTTGTAAAGCTTTAAATTGAGACTCTAATTTATCTGGTGTCCATAAATCATCGGCATCCAAAAAGCTAACAAATTCCCCAACTGCATTTTCTAAACCGCGATTTCGACTTTTTTGTGAACCAGAATTTGGATACGAAAATACTTTAATACGAGGATGCTTAAATTCTAAAATAATATCTAAAGTTTTATCTTGTGAGCCATCATTTATAACAATCAATTCCCAATCGGTAAAAGTTTGGTTTAAAACAGAATTAATGGTCTGTGCAATAGTATTTTCGCTGTTGTAAGCTGGTATAATTATAGAGATTTTAGGCGAGAAGTTAATATTGATATCCATTTCAATAATTTAAACATAAAATAACGGTTTGACTAATTAATATTCCTGGTAAGGTTAATAGCATAAAAGCGCTGTTTTAAGTAATAAAAAGGGCTAAAAAGCTGCCCTATAAAAAATGACATCTCACAAGCCAAGCCTAAATTAGTAAGAACTTGGTTACGATATTTCAGTAGATGAGAGATAATTCGTTTTAAACCTCCCAGAAAAATTTTCACTAATAGTAAAACTTTCTGCCAATCAGCTTTCACAGTCATTAAACGTATTTGGCAAGTAGATAAACCATAAATGCGAGCAATACTTACCAAATAACTTTTTTGCATCCGCCAAGCTGGAATAAGCTGCTGAATTTGCATTTGCGGGTTATACCAAATTTCCCAACCTGCCAAGTGCATATTGATAGAAATTTCATAATCTTCACAACCTCGCTGGGTATGGGTGACGCGACTGGGAACGCTTTCTAGCCATGCTTGCTTACGAACAACCAAGCCTGCACCTGGAGGCAATCTTAATTTAGCTACTTCAAATAGAGTTGCTGTATCAGCGTATTTCCTAATAGCGAGAAATGTTTTAGCAGGCTCAAAATTATCAGGAGGTGGTGTTTGGAAATAGCCTTGAATTTCTCCACCATAAGCACCCACTTTCTGATGTTCTCTACCAAATAGATAAGATTGATAAACCCAGTCGGGAGCAGCTAAGTTGTCATCATCTAAAAAGCCGACAAATTCCCCTTGGGCTTCCTTAATGGCCCGCCAACGGGCATAAGCCATTCCTTGTTTTTGCTCAAAAAAGTATTTTAATGGAACATGAACAGGCCAATTAGTGGCAAAATCTTTAACTACTTGAGAAGTATTATCGTGACTATTATTATCAATCACTATTACTTCCCAAGCGATGTTTTCTGGATTAACTTGTTTTTGCAGTCTTTCTAAAACTAAAGGCAAAGTTAATTCACCATTATAAGTAGGTATTGCTACTGTAAAATTCATGATGTAATCCTTTACCATTTAATTAAATTAAGTCTTGGCTTTAGGAGCTAAATAGCCATGAGACCAAAGATAAAATGGGCTCATAAAACTACTCATAAATAGCTGCATTTCACAAGCTAAAACTAAACTATATTTAACACTTAGCCCATAGCGAAGCAAATGAAAAGTTATTTTTCTTAAATCATTGAGCGTGTAAATAAATAAAGCTAAAGGTCTAGCGCCAGGTTCGATATTTATCATGCGTGTGACATAACGGCTAAGTCCAATACCGCGAAAGAATGGAATTAAATACTCTTTTTGTAAGCGCCATCTAGGAATTTTATGATAAATTTCCATTTCTGGGTTATACCAAATTTCCCAACCAGACTTTTGAATGTACGATAACATTTCTAAGTCTTCGCCTGTCAGCGTATTATTAGAGACTCTGCCAGTTAAAATCATCTCATTTGGCATACTGTCTAACCAGGCCTGACGACGAATAACTAATCCTGCAGATGGTGGCAGTAATTTTTTTTGAGGTGCGTAAAGTAAGGGTAAATCGCCTCTCTCTGTGATAGCTAAAAATGGAGCAAGTCGTTGGAAATTTGTTGGGGGTTCTACTTCCCAATCTGGATGAATTTGGCTAGCATAAGCTCCTGTATTGGGATGCTTTTGACCAAAAGCATAAGCAACTGACACCCAATTGGCAACAGGATAATTATCATCATCAAGAAACCCAATCAGCTTACCTCTGGCTTCTGCAATAGCACGTTTCCTCGCATAAGCTGCGCCCTGCTTCTCTTCAAAGGAATATTTTAAGGGGTAAAGACATTGCCAAGAAGCTTGAAATTTTCTAACAACTTCTGCTGTATTATCTGTACTATTATTATCTACAACAATAATTTCCCAAGAAATTTTTTCGGTATAGAGTTGATTACGTAACCGTTCCAGGAGTTCCGGTAAACGACTTCCACCATTATAAGTAGGGATAGCTACAGTAAAGTCAATGCTTTTGCTCATCAGTAATTTCCCAGTAAATACTTAAAATAATGTCGTTTTAAGAGTAGCGCACACCGAATTGATTTTTATATAAATGTCTGAAATATCCTAAGTTGTTTGTGTCCAAACTTAGATGATATCCACAGAACTAAGGGTGTTATCACCCACAAACTATAAACAGAAAAAAATAGCAAAGGTATATCTTTGCTATCTCTATTGTCATCTGTATGTTTTATGTTTACTTCCGTATTTATCGGGTTTTTTTAATATCGATTTGATTAAGCGAGTTTCAATTACATTGAGTATCTTTACCAGTTCGCATCCCTCCCAGTAGGGTTTCTAAAATGACGCATCTTTTTACACCACTGGAGTTTGGTAAGGTCACAACAACTTTTAAGCCAGTGTCAGCAGCACTACCATTAGTTTTAGGGGCTAAAATACCCATGTAGTCAAAAGTGATGCTTTTTGACGTAGTCAAATTAGTAAACACTACAGTGGTAGGGGACGAGATGGTATTTGCGTCACTGAGATTTGTTCCCAGTTTTACTTGTCCTGGTTTAACTCCTACATCTCCTCCTAAATCCTGCCAGTTAGTTGGTGTAGTATCTGCGCGATGAATGGCTATTTCTGGCAAGTTATTGTTTTGAAAGCTGACACTATAGTTACGTTTACTAATTTTTGCTTGTCGCTGAGCCTCTTGTAAAGCAGCTACAATTTTATCGCTAGCTTTATTTAGTCGCTGTCGATTTGTAAAAGCAAACCAGCTAGGAGCTGCGATCGCTGACAAAATTCCGATGATTAGTACTATGACTATGAGTTCCAGCATAGTAAAGCCAGCCACTTGATTTGTAGCGAACAATCTCTGGGAAACAGGATTATTTCCCCCTCTTGGCAATAACTTCAAATTTAACTTGCTCATATTCACCTGTCATTAATAAATGATTACTGTTATTGATAGATTTACTTGGTGAATAAAAATCCTCGTCCTTGTACCCGCATATTTACGCCAGGAAAATAATTTTTCTTGCTAGCGTTGTAAGCAAAGTTTGTACTTTGTAGACGCGCAAGTGCATTGCCCCGTATAAATACTTGTGCTGTTGTATTCGCTCTATCTACACAAGCATAAAAGCTTGTCATCTTACCCGTATCTAGAGTATCGAAACTCGCTGGCGGTACCTTTGTCCCAGTGGAGCAGGTTGCAGATGGTGTTCCAGTAGTAGTTTGATCTATGTAGTCTAGTAATACTAAAGGATCATTTGCATAACTTACAGGTGTATTCTGTGTATTTTTAGTGCCATCTGCATTTGTTGTTGTTGTTGTATAAGAACTTAGTCTTGTCCAGTTATTCATTTTTTGCTCGATGGTACCAGCTCCATCAAAGTTAAATGGGGCAAAACCTGAGCTAGGGCAATAACTACTACTCACATATTTGCCACTATATCCATTACAAGTAACGGCACTAGCATCAGTACTTAGCACCCCATCTCTAATTTGCCACCTAGCAATACGAGCAGCCTTAGACCAAGGCGCGTCATTGTTTTTAATTAAGAAGTAGGCAACTAATGAGTAAACAAAAGTATCATCTTTGTTGGTATCTGCTGCTGTAAGTGCTTGCCCGATAAACTCTCGTTTCCAAAAAACTAAAACAGGAACTCTATCTGTAGCAGAGGGACTCGGTAGCTGGGCTTTAATAGCATCAACACCTGTAGCATCGTAGATATATACTGCCTGCTGTAAATCACGAGAAATATAATCGAGTGCAGTTTGAATTTCTTGTTCAGAAGTTGATTTTGCTTGCTCTTGGCGATCCGTGTTCAAGATGTTAACCATGAATCCCAGCAAAGGTGTGATGACAAGCACAGCTATGATCATGGCTACCAGCAGTTCAATGAGGGTAAAACCGCCTTCTGAAAGCAACTTATTCCGTTTAATCTGGATACCAAGCAGAAATTGGATGGGATTCATGGTGAATATTCTCTATTCCAAACGTTGATGCTTAGTTGCATGAAGAATTTGCAGCTGCATTGCTGACATTTTTGAGGCGGTTGCACAAATCATTAAATGAATTGGTTTGAGGATTGATCGCCGTTGTCATTTCTACCAATGGAGCTTTGCGATCGCCCATCCCCCCAGAGAAAGTTGATTGTTTATTAGGTGCCTTTTTCAAACTACCATCTGAGCTAAATCCATCGGCTCTATAAACTCTTACACCTAATTGGTAGCCAGCAGTAGCATTGCTGGAAGCAGTATTATAACGAAATGCTTGGATGAGTAAGTCTCTGCTATTACCGACAGTACAACCACCGCTACTATCACCATCTATACAGTACAAATTGCTAGCAGGGGTAGCAGGTACCGTACAGTATGCATTGGCATTACAGGTTAAACTGCCTACTGTCGGAGGATCGGATGCATTTAAAGTTGTGCCTGTGCTAGTCTCTGCAGGAGCAGTAATAACTCCTGTCCTCACCCCATCAATAAATGTTCTTGCTGCTTGAGTACCTAACTCTATCCGTCTAGCTTGTACGCGAGTTGCAGTTCCTAGAACTATCACAGGTGCGATTGAAACTAGTAAAACAGAAGCAACAAGCATTGCTATTAAGGATTCAATGATTGTAAAACCAGACTCACCAGTGTGGGGAATTGTTGTTTTTTGTTTGTGCTGAATCATACCTACTCACCAATTTCTAAAATATGGTAATTCCTGGTTAATTTCATGAATTTTGAGGAATAAATATGTTGGTAGTAAGGAATTATGTGCTTACTACAAACCTACAATTAGCCTGAATTACTAACTGCAACTAGGACGCTGATCCGCATCTACAGCATAAGTATCATCAGCTTTTTTGGCACATAACAAATTCTTCACCCAATTGTCATCTCGCCCAACTTCCCTGACATATTCATCGGGTGAATCGTCTGGAATTCTTACCAATTTTTGGGCAAACAAGTCTGGTGACTGAGACAGTAGTGCTACATCATAACCCCATTGCCTTGTGGGAGGCATATAGAAAGGTAGCTTACCTGTACTATTTTCTATAGCGTATGTAGAGTTTGTGAATGTGGGCAGAAATGGTGCGTTAGCATAGGTACTCCGTTTCATCTGCATGAAAGAACCAGTAATAATGCTTGGATAAGCATCTCCCGCTCCTCCTGTGGGGTTCCAGTTCTCCAAAAAGCGTGGAAAGTTGTGTAATCCGCCATTATCTTCTGTGGAACGAGCAGGGGTGTCTCCTGATGCAATAATCACATTAAAGGTGGTTCCTGTTGAGGGCAATGCTACTTGCAACCAGTTTTCATGCTTATTATTAGTACCAACAATACCTAACGTATTCTGTTGAGTAGTGTCTGTATCTGTGTCAAAAGGTGTGTTGATTTGTAGAACAGGTTCATAAGTACCATCAGCTTTTGGAATAAACCAAGGAATGATAACTTTATTACCTGCTGCGTCTACTGTGAGACGAGGTTTATTTGTACTCAAAGTTGAGACTGGAAATTCGGCTAGTTTCCCCTGATCGTTAATTCCATAATAAATTGGCAAACCATCTTGTAACTTTAATGAACCATCACCATTTCTAGCAAAAGAAATTCTGCGAGGAAAACTAGCGTATGTACTACTAGGATTTTCTCCCAGAGAACCTGTTTTTAGGGAATTTAATGGTTGACCAAGAATGCCATCAGAATTACCAGTAGCCTTCCAATTATTATTGCCATTTCCATTTAATGAATTAGCTGTGGAAATTTTCCATTGTTTGGGGTCAGTAATACAGTCAGCAACACTAGCAGCCACACAAGATTCTGTTGCGTACTCACCAACTTGGATGCGTCTAACAATTGGTGTCACAAAGTTAGTGACGTAGGAACTACCCTGAACTCCATTAGATGAATTGCCATCAAAGTCTTTAGGGAACCCAGTGTTGGAATCAAACCATTGAGCTTGAGGGGCATAAGCATTGATTCCTATCTTGCTGGCAGTTCTGGCAGCAGTGTAGTCACTACCCCCCGAATTATCATTGAAATCATAGTCTGCCTCATTACGGAAACCTTCTCTAAAGTTGCCAGAAAGTAAGGTAACTGCATCTGACAACACAGCAGCAGGTCGCCATTTGTCACCAGTGGTACAATTGGGCAGTCTGGGGTCACTTGGACGACAGGCAAAATTAGGATTTAAGTTAGCTTTGGTGCGGGTATAAAAGTTGCTCCAATTACTTGTCAGTGCTGTCGTGAATTCTTGTTGAGTGTGTAGGTTAAAATTACCTTTGATGTAAACAGGCAAGTTAGAAGCTAAAATCAGTCCTTTTTCTGGATCTCGGTAATTATTTTCACGTACCAGTTCTGAACCCTCGACGAGCATAATACCGTTTGGCCGACGAGTTGGGTCAAGTTTGAAGTCTACAGGTGAAATAGTTGATGAAGTATCACTGCTATCTATGAGCGCATCATCACGAGTAGCGTAGATGATACCGCTATTGGGTAGTAAATATTCTTGTGCGCTTCCTTGTCCCGTAGGCCCAACTGTTTTTCCCCGTAGCAAGTTCAGATTGAGAACTGTGGCACGAATTTCTAAGGGTTGTCTGTCTTTTACGGCTAGGTCGTAATTTCCACTACCTGTAGTTGCATCAATGGCTCGAACTTGCCTACCATCCAAAAAGGTGATTTCTTTGATTGCGCCGTGAGGAACCTTAGGTGTAGCTTGAACCGAAAGAGTACCGTCTAAAATTTGCAGAGCGCAAATTGCCGAATCAATAGCAGACTTATCAGAAATAGTGCGATTTGCGGCTGTTTTTGCTAAAGCATTTTTGAGTGGCTCATTTACCCAACGCCCATTGGGATATTTTAATAAGGCTTGGTAGTCCAGTGCTGATTGATAATCGGTAACAGACTTACTGGGGGCATCATAGACTACACCATTATTCGATAAACCACTAGCATTGTTGGGAGTAGGTAATGTCTTAGTCGCGAATGTTGTGATATTTTGAGCCGTAGTGCTGTTAGTGGGGTCATAGTAGCTACTAACACAAGCAATTGGTGTCGGGCTTGTCGCACTGTAGTTTGTAGGATCATCTTTGTAGTGATAAACTGCCGTCGCCCGCATTTTCAAGTATGGTTGAAATTCAGCTGGTTTGGGCAACGTGTATGTCAGCAGTGGATCATAAAATGGATAGGGCGTAAACGTTGTAGTTGCTGCCATGTATGCTGCCGAAGGTACTGGCATCATGTCAGACCAAGTTTTTAATATTTCAGGTTTAGCGCTAGCAATAGCAAAGTCGGTGTCACCAGTCTTACCTGCGGGAGTGTAATCTTTAGGTAAGTAAATACCCGCACCAGTCACAACCCGTAAACCACCAATAGCTTCTTGTGGCGTTGATGGTACTTTTGCTGCTGCTAGTTCCCATTCTCCATCTCTTTCTATGGAACCTAAATCAGCCAGTTGTTGGATCTGACTACGGCGAGTGCGAATATTACTAGCGGTGCTATTGTCAGGATCATTCCAGTAAGTACTACTGAGGCTTTGGGTGTCTTCTTTGTTTGGGCCTACAAATTGAGTTCCATTCCACCACAACTCAGGTAAGTTATTCCCAACGGAAATGCGATCGCCTACATATTGTTCTCTACCTTGACGCTCTTTTTCCAGCTTAGTTGGTTCAGTTGCACCAGGTAGCAGCTTACTACTAGCAGTATTGAGTGTTAAATTGGAATAAGTAAGACCACCAGCACTTTTACTTGTACCATCACTCGTTGCATAGGGATAAATCCACTCATTTGGGGGACGTAATGTATCAGGTAGTGCATTACCACCAGCATCAGTACTTTTTTGAAGTACAGTAGCAGTCGTGTAAGACCCTAATACGTCTGTCTCTGCATAAGGTACACGACGGGTGCGTCGCTTAAAATAAAGTTCTATTTGTTGGCGGCGAATTGGATCGGATTGAGTATAAGTAGATGGAGATGCTAAACCAAGTTTTGTTTTCCTGTCAGTGATACCCTGTTTTATTTCTTGGGGATCAGTAGTTATAGCATTACCCATCTGAGCATCTACTAAAAGATTAATACGCTGTGCATAAGCTAAACTGTTATATGCGATATTTGGCGATGTTTCTGTAACAGAAACCTGACCTTTTATGTTAGATCCAGTAATATTAGGATCATTACCGGAAGTAGGATCGACTCCTTTACCATTAAATAAATGTATTAATGGCCCCTGATCAGTGTTAGTACTATTAGCAAGAAAAGTACCTGAAGCTAAATTTCCAGCAACAATAATTTTGGCATTGTCAGCTTCGTAGAAACAAGAGTCTGGACTACTAATTTGAAAGAGTGCGACAGATCTATCACTAATATTCCTAGCACGAGCCAGGAGATTACTATTTGTAATAATCCTTCCATTTAGCCTAAAAGCATTACCAGGAGTAATTGCTAGATCGTCCTCATAAACGACAGCATTATTAACTAATGGTAGTTGTACACGCTCTTGTTGATACTCGATTGCCGAGAAGCCTTTATTGCCTTTGTAACGTTCATATCCTGTAGGCAAAGTACCACTATTGGTAATAGGAACACTTGCAGTGTAAACAAAAAACGCTTTTTTTAACTTACTACCAATTTTGAACCAGCCAGAGTTACCTACTAAAGTCGCACTTGTACCATTAGTATCTTTACAAGCATCACCGACTCCAGCAATAACCATCGGTGTAGTTCTAGCTTCTAGAGGATTTCTGGCATATTTATATATGCCATTATTAAGTGGAGGATTTGTGTAGTAAATTCCGTAAAGGGTATAACTATCAAATAACCCATTATTATCGGTATCTACAGGATACATCCATGCTGACTTCAGTTCTTTATTCTTTTCCTCTGTCTCAGTTCTTTTTGCTTTTTCACTAGTACTGAGAGTCAGCTTTAATTGCGTTTCATCTCCCAAAGTGTATTCATTTATATATGTATTGAATGCACCTTGTAAAGCAGAATCTGTGGGTGTTGCCCGTGGTAGTCTACCATCAGCTAGTAGTTTATTTAATTTCGATTTAGCACGATCAATAGCCGGAGCTGCAGCATTGAGAACTGCCTCATTTACCCTAACATTGCTGGCATTTTTAGAACGTTCAAACGACCGAAATAAAATCGCAGTAGTTAGCAGTACCACTACCAGAGCTACCATTGCTACTGTGGGAAGAACGAAACCTGCATTTACCGCACCACGTTTTTTTCTGGTATGAAAAATTGTTCTAAGAAGCCAAATAATGTGCTTTTTGATAGCAGAAACAGAATGCTTAAAAATTTGTTTGAATAATTTCTGCGTTGCTTTGAACAGATGGCGTTTTGATGACATATTTGCTTTCCTGTCCAGTATTTTATTACGGCAATAATTAGGTTATTTATGAGAAATATAGCTTGTGGACTATATCCACAAACTAAATGCTGTTAGCTATTGATTAATCGGTGTATCAGGTCTCAAAAGAACTAAAAATTAGTACAATCAGAAAAACCAGGTTGTCCGATTTATATCACGCTTAAGCTTGACGGTTTTATCAGGAAAATACTGATCTTTCTTAAATTCTTAATTCGTTGTAACTTAGGGAAAATAACAGCGTAAATTCACTTTAACTTTATAGAAATCCACCTCATGGGAAAAAAACTTTATGAAGTTACTGTTAACAAAGTAAACTTATAGTACCCACAAGTTAAAAGAAATCTATCAGTCACTCATCAAATAATATTAAGTAATGTAAAGCCTCCCCAAATTGAGGAGGCGACAGCGTCAATATTCTTCAGTTCAGACAAAACCTAGGAATTAGGCAATACTACTCGGTTAAGCATTTTGAACTCAAAATTGGTTAAGGGGAAAAGGTTAAAGGTTAAGGGTTAAAGGTTTTTTCCCATTCCCCTTTCTCCCCTTAACCGACAAGTATTGAGGAATTAGAGACTTTCAATCAGAAATCTTGATAGCATATTGCAAAGAAGTAGAGATAATCATAGGGGCATAATATATTGTGCCCCTACCCCTAGGCTTTTACTCCATTTGCTGAATACGCTCTCAGATCTAAGCAAGCTTAAAAGCAACGAACCTAGATGTGCAGATCTGGTTTGCATATCTAGGTTCCTCAAAAGCTAACTCACTCAACGAGTATTCCCCCCGTTGAGTGAAGTGGCTCCACAACCTACAGTTAATATTTTTAATCCCTGTTGATGGTAGTGTTTACTGAAACTTGTAGCGCTATTTCCCGAAATTGGTATTAGTAATGATTCAAGTTAATCCCAGCTTCTTTGGCCATTGCTTCCAAACCTTTGGTTTCTAAGGTTTTGATTGCTTTGGTAGAAATCTTCAGTTTCACCCAACGATTTCCACTAGGCCACCAAACACGCTTGGTTTGCAAATTTGCATGTTGAAGGCGCTTGGTACGGCGATGGGAGTGGGATACGGAAAAGGCATTATTGGCCTTCTTACCAGTTAATTCACAGCGACGAGACATAGTAACTATCTCCAAACTACTATTTCAAGACAACCTTTCTATTGTATGAGCTTTGGCGTAGAGAATGGGTAATACCAATTCAAAATTCAAAATTCAAAATTTAGAAAGCCATATTTAGCAAGGGTTTTTGAGTTTGTATCTGTTGCTGAATTTTGGAGAATTGGTATAAGACACCAAATTTTGGATGCGTTAGGAACTTAACGCATCCTACAAGAATTGTGATGTTTTAATGATTTACTTGTTCTGTTAGCTTGGTTAACACCTCATTTGAGCGCTCAACAAAGGATTTCATTCCTTCCCCGTCAAAGCCTTTCTGAGACATTAATGCTAAATCGTAGACATGTTGGCAAATCATGTTCACTAATTGCGCTGTTGGGGATAAACCATCTCCTTGGATAATACTACCTTGGCTGAGATTAGCCAGATTTTGAATTAAGGGATGAGCTGTATTAACCAGTAAAATATGGTCATCGGGAAACTCTGTAGTTTGTTGCTGCATCATCGCGTTCATTTCTCGCAGGCGACGAAGAATTTCTGGTAGTAGTACCATTGCAGGTGGAGTTCCTTGAGGATTATCCGATTTCAACGCTTCAGTGCGGATATTGACTTTGGGTTTGTTGAGGGCTTTCTCAAATAATTCTTTGATAACTTCACTCTTGGTTTTATTGGTTGTGGGGTCTACAATTTCTCCAGATTTATCATCCAACAGAGTATTATCTAAGTCTGAGTCTACCCGTGTGAATTTCACATCGTTATATTCCCGTTCTAGGAAGTTGATGAAGTGGGTATCGATGAAGGAGTCCATGAATAGGACTTCTAAGCCTTGATTTTTATGTAATTCTACGTAGGTAGCTTGTGATGCTTCATCAGTGCAGTAGAAAACTTTGTTTTCGTGACGTTCTTTGTTGCGTTCTAAATATTCTTTGAGAGTGGTGTAGGGAGTGCTAGTTGCTGAATTCTCAGCGGTGGGTGCATTTGGGGTAACATCTTGCCAAACGTCTCCTTCTTGAGACTGTACTTCAACCGCTGGAGTCGACGCAGGTTTTTCGGCAATTTTAGCAGTGCTGCGGAAGATAATGATATCTTCAACTTGTTTTTTGAATTTATCATCATTAAGCACACCAAACTTCACAAAAGTGCCCAGGTCTTTCCATGCACTGATATATTGTTCGCGGTTATCGCGATAAAGTTCTTTTAAGCGATCGCCTACTTTCTTAGCAATGTAGTCACCGATTTTGCGAACAGTGCGATCGCCTTGTAGGGCGCTACGTGATACGTTTAATGGAATATCGGTACTATCAATTACACCCCGCATGGGCATGAGAAATTGGGGAATAATTTCTTCGCAGTTGTCACTGACAAAAACTTGATTGCAAAATAGCTTAATTTGTCCCTTAGTCACATCGACATCGGGTCTCATTTTGGGGAAATACAGAATTCCATTAATAATGAAGGGATAGTCTGTATTCAGATGTACCCACAGCAGGGGTTCTTCTTGAAAAGGATAGAGATAGCGATAAAACTCTAAATAATCTTCCTTGCTGAGATTATTGGGAGATTCTCGCCAAGGTGCTTTTTGCTGATTTAATACTTCACCTTCCAGTTTGATTGGCACTGGCATGAAGTCGCAATATGTCTTAACAAGAGTCTTAATTCGTGCTGATTCTAAATATTCTTCTTCTTCCTGCTGCAGAGTTAGGGTGATGGTAGTACCACGATTTGTCCGAGATGATTCTTCTAAAGTAAACTCTGGTGAACCATCACAAGACCAATGTACTGCTTGCGCGCCTTCTTGGTAGGAGAGTGTATCAATTTCGACTTTTTGCGCCACCATAAAGGAGGAGTAAAAGCCTAGACCGAAGTGACCAATAATTGGTTGGTCTGATTTGCCTTGATACTTGTGAATAAATTCTTCAGCACTAGAGAAAGCAACTTGGTTGATATATTTCTTTACTTCCTCTGAGGTCATTCCGATCCCGTTATCGGAGATAGAGATAGTCTTGTTATTTTTATCTATGGCAATTTCAATTTCTGGTTCGCCAATATCTCCGGTATATTCTCCCGCACGGGATACCATTTTAAGTTTTTGAATGGCATCTACAGCGTTAGATACTAGTTCCCGCAAGAAGATTTGGTGATCTGAGTAGAGAGACTTCTTAATAATCGGGAAAATATTCTCGGTATGAATACTGATAGTGCCTTGTTCTAGCATAATTGGTAATCTTCAATGGAAGTAAGAGAATGATCGCTATGTAAATACACCCTAACCTAATGCTTGTATGAAAAAATCCCAAGACAGTAGAAGGGCATAAATATCATTTAGGATTTTAAAGGCATTTTTGAGGCGATCGCTTGCAATGTAAAGCATTGTTTGCCGTCTAAGGGTGATTCGGATTTCCCTACTCTGCTAAAGTAAATTGATTCTCAGTATCAAAAAGATTTGAGGTGTTAACCTCAAAATCATTTACCAAAATTCTTGAAAAATCCTGTTTTTAGACAAGGGATGAAGTTAATTAGTCTTTACCCAGCCTATTAAAGGTGGTTATTGCTGGCATTTTCGGCTGCTTGAAGCTTTTCTTGGAGTAGAATGAACAATTCATCTACAGTCATGTGCTGCTCCACATGAATATATTGTATTGGCAAAGTAGGCAGGAGCATGGCTAACAATTGGTCATTGGCAAGCATAGCTTTTATCCAACGTCGATGATAGCCTTCGGATTCGCTGTCCCGTGGAACAAATCCGCGATTTTTAAGCCTGATTTGGCGCTCTTGTTCCGGCAAGGTGAAATGCACCACAATATCAGGAATTTCCAGGTTTTTTATTTCTTTAATTAACATTTCTGGAGATATCGGCTGTTCAAATGCCGAAAGAATATTTCCCAAATGGCCTTCATCCACAATCGCCACAGGATATCTCTTTGCTTTCTCAACTACGGCATTGCGATAGAGAAATATTTTGATGAATTTATAGTACAGTAGGCTTTTGTTACCACCTTCATAAAATGCCCGTACTGTCCGGTTAAAAAATTTTATGGGATGTCGGAGGAACGAAAGTAAATTAAAACAGATAAAGTCTTTCCGTCTCTCAATCCGGATAACTCTCCCCCGTAGCAGGGATTCTAATTTATTTGCAATAGTCGATTTCCCAGTACCCGGTAATCCGTATAACTCAATGATCATACTTTCGTACAACGCGGATAATTATTTTCAGGAAACACATCTACACCAGACTAAATCTGTTGTTTCTCTGGAGTTATTGTTCCCTAAAATTGGGGTGGGATTACTGGGTTGACTAAATTTGTGTTTAATGAGGAAATGCGGGAATTTTTTAGTTAATTCTAGCTATGTTAGAAAAAAACCATAGAACTCCCCCAGCTAGCAACACACAAATAATTCCAGCTAAACCAGCTAGAGGTTTTTTGTGCTTACCAGTCAACCATTCCGATACTTTATCTGTGTAAGTAATTAATCCTACTGTGTCTATAGTCGCGATCGCCCATACCCATCCAGCGTGAAGTCCCCAAGCTATACCCAAATTACCGCGATCGGCAAATCTGGCTAATACTAGTACCATTCCCATCAGCCACAGCCCAGGGAGTTGGGGGATGGTTTCTTTTTGTTCCCAGACTAAGTGCAGTAGGGCAAAAATTAAGCTAGAAATTATCGCTGCTAACCAAATTGGGTATTCTCTTGCTAATTCCGTTAAGAGGAAGCCGCGAAAAACTAACTCTTCTATGGCACCAACTAATAAAGCTACCAATAAGATTGGTATTAAGTTGGGTAAAATCAACTGGAAATTTGATTCTTGCCATTTACACCAACCTAGCCAAAATTGACCGATAAATACAATAGTTAAGCTCATAACTCCTAAGCTAAAGCCTAAAAGTAAAGAACTTAAAATTGAAATATTAGCAACCAAGCCGTAATCAGAGAGCGATCGCAATCCAAGCGAACTAATTCCCCAGATAATTAGCGGGGCTAATAGATAAAGGGGTATCAATAAGGGCAACTTTTGTTCTGGCTGTAAAGTTTTTTGAGGTTGCCATTTGAGTGCGATCGCTATCCCTGCTGCTATAGGTAACCAACACCCTACCCAAGCAATAAAAAAAGCCATCACTACAAATATTACTGATGCATTTTGGAAAAATGCCAGTACTTTGTCGGCTGATGGCGTTATCAATGTTATTAAAATAGGCACAAAAAACACGACTAACTTTTTGCAACAATAGATTTCTTGGTGATTATTCAAGACTCTACTAAAGTTAGTGACTTATGCAAGAGGTCAAATCGTATTTTTATCGATGACAAAATTGTCAATCAATTTTGATTTTTAGATTTTAGATTGGCCCCATAGCATCAATATTGGGCTGGGCGAAGCCATGAGCAATTTTAGATTGGTTCCACGTATTTTACTACTCGTAAAGCGAGTATAAGTACGTTTGTCTGCACCATGATTAAACTTCGGAAGCAGGAATCTTCAATTCCATTTCCAAAAATTTAAAATCTAAAATTATCGGTTAAACTACAGCCAACTCGCGGCTGTAGTCGTAGAGATAAGTCATCCAGTATTTACTTTCAACCCACCTCTATCATTAGTACCGCTTATTCTTCGTCTTCGTCTTCTAAATCTTCATCATCTAAGTCATCAACATCCAAATCTGTCTGGGTTAATTTTTTGTCACTTTCACCAAGTTGAATCAAGTGAATATGCTTGTAGCCCAGTCTAATTTCAAATTCATCACCTGGCTTTAAGCCCATTGCTTTGGTGTATGTAGCACCAATCACAATCTGACCATTTTGATGAACGCTAACACGGTATGTCGGTTCGCGACCACGTCCATCTTTGGGTGCTTCTGGGCTTAATGGAATTCCTCTAGCCGATAGCAAAGCATCATAAAAATCAGTGAGATTTACACGAACCTGATTATTCTTGGTGACAGTGTAATAGCCGCACTGCTTCGCTCTTTCTCTGCGTGGTAAATTGGAAAGTTCTTTTACTTTAGCAAGCAATGCTTTTCCGGTTAATGGCGCGGTTGCAGTTTCAGTCATTATGCTCAAAATTTCCTTACTTTCTCCAAACTAAATAAACGATCTCGTCTTGTGCCAGCATTTAGCTTTTTAGCATCTGCACAGAGCAACTCTTGACCCTAAGGTGAGGGTACATTCCTGCTGATAGAGGGAAGCTATAGCGCCTCTATTATGGTTGTCCACAACAGATGAAGTTTCATGGTAATCACAGGTATTAATTTCGGTGATTTTACGTCAGTTTTAACCATGATTCGCCAAGGAAAATAGAATTATTTTTTCTTTTGGCGCTACTTTAGCGGCGTAACTTTCAGCCACCTTTACAAATTATGTGAGTTCTACGGCAAATAAGTCGTAGACCAAGAAATTGCAGGTTCTCCACTTTCAATGCTGGCCTTTCTTACTTTTGAGTTAGAAGGTTTATCCTACTACTACTCTAGAGCTTTGAACAGCATGGGATTTGAATATGGTCATACAGGCCTACACCCTTTAGTCCTGCTAGTAGAGACATGAATTTTCTTGTCTCTACATTACAAAATAAACAAAGCAGTAGTAGCCGCGCTTGTACGGCTATTGATACTGGTTTTGTTACTTCGTAATTTTATATTAAATACTAGCATGGACTAATAATAGCAAAATAGTTGTTTTATTTTGAATTAAATTTAACTGGTAAACTTTTATTTAAATGTACTAGCTTAGGCAAGTAAAAAACGATGATGATTTTTCTCGGGTTTGATTGCGGTAGTGAGTATTGCCACCGTGCATTTATCAAAATTCCTCTAATTTAGACTGAGAGATTTGACGCGTGAGTTAAATCTAAGATTGGCTTGATTGAGAGGAGTAAAAAATCCATAAGGATTTCCGTCCCATTGATAGCCAACAGACAAAAAGCGGATAGAGGATTCTCTAGGTCTATCTGTGGGAAGAATGAATTTTTCTACATCTGTCTAGTGCATTATTGCCAGTACTAGATTTTAATTAGCGCTTTAACACTTCTATATAAACAAAATGTGCCATTTTAGAAGCACTTGAGGTATCCTCCCAATCAAGACTTGATGCGGTTAACATCAGGATGTAGTGCTACCCTAAGGTAGATTTAATTTATCTATTTTTACTCTTGAGCCAATTTTCAGGTATCGTTCTCTGACTAACCCTTTTTCACCTATACTGCCCAACAGGTCAATTAAATGTAAAGTAGCAATTACGTTTTTTGATGTTAGGTCAAGAGTAAGACACAAATGTAGCCTGCTGTGCGTCTAGGGCTAAAATTTTAATGCTAATCCTGAAACTACTACCGCGCGGAATTTCAAATTTATCTGGAAAACTCTACTAGGTCAAGCAGAGTTAGCAACATAGTTCAAATTTGGGAAGCTTACCCAAGATAGTGGCTCATCCTCGAAACTTTTTAGCAAATTCAACTTCCAAAAACTTTACATCATGTAGCTTGAGACTAGTTTTTGGGAGGTACTCTATTCCGCATCTGTGTACTAGAATTATTAAGTTTTCAATCATCAGTCTATTAACAGCTAGCCTGGAATAAAGAGCAAAAAGAGTATAGCCCATTTTTCGGAGTAACCAGCCTGTAGTGATGAATTTTCAGGCGGGTATGATAATTTCAAAATTTTGGTTGGTACTAATGGAAATTCTATTTAAGGTCATTCGACAGCAAGAAAATTCCTCCCCTATTGTAAAAACTTACCTGTTGGAGGTGGAACCTGGCAATACAATCTTGGATTGTCTTAATCGCATTAAGTGGGAACAAGATGGAACATTAGCATTCCGTAAAAATTGTCGCAATACGATTTGTGGTAGTTGCGCTATGCGAATCAATGGCAGATCGGCTTTGGCTTGTAAAGAAAATGTTGGTAGTGAAATTGCCAGATTAGAAAAAATTCCATCCCCAGAAAGAGAAGCAAATGCAATTCCAGAAATCACGATCGCACCACTTGGTAATATGCCCGTAATTAAGGATTTAGTGGTGGATATGGGCAGTTTTTGGAATAACTTAGAAGCGGTAACTCCTTATGTGAGTACAGCAGCACGACAAGTTCCAGAAAGAGAATTTTTGCAAACACCACAAGAGCGATCGCTTCTCGATCAAACAGGTAATTGTATTATGTGCGGAGCTTGCTACTCGGAATGCAATGCTCGTGAAGTTAATCCCGATTTTGTTGGGCCCCATGCCCTAGCCAAAGCTTACCGCATGGTCGCAGACTCACGCGACCAAACAACCGAAACTCGCTTAGAAAATTACAACGAAGGTACTAAAGGAGTGTGGGGTTGTACCCGTTGTTTGTATTGTGATGCAGTTTGCCCAATGGAAGTAGCACCATTAGAGCAAATCACTAAAATTAAACAAGAAATACTCGCTCGTAAACAAGCCGATGCTAGTCGTTCAATTCGCCACCGCAAAGTCTTAATTGACCTAGTAAAAGCAGGCGGCTGGATTGATGAACGTCAATTTGGTATACAAGTTGTCGGTAATTATTTTCGTGATTTACAAGGATTGCTCAGTTTAGCGCCCCTCGGTTTGCGGATGATTGCTAGAGGTAAATTCCCCCTTTCCTTTGAATCTTCCGAAGGTACCCAACAAGTGCGATCGCTAATTGAATCTGTGCAAGAGGAAGTAGGGGCTAGGGAGTAGGGATTGGGGAACTCGGGGCCCCCTCTGGGGATAAGGGGTAATGGGGACTTGGCAAGGTAGGGAGCAGGGGGAAATTGTTAATTCCAATTACCAATTACCAATTACCCAATGACAAATGACTAAGGACACCCCTAACCATTTACCTACCTTGGATCTTGAGGTATGTTTAGCGGTTGTCCAAAACGGTCATAGACTAAAATATCCCACTGCCCATTATTACTGGATTCAAAAGCAATCCTAGTACCATCAGCGCTAATTGTGGGATTGCGGACTTCTGCTTGCAGATTTGTAGTTAAATTCCGCAATTGGCGTGTTTCCCGGTCGTAAAGGACAATAGCCGATCGCCCTTGACGACTGGCCCCAAAAACTACATAACGGCCATCCTCAGAAACACTGGGATGAGAAGCAATGGTATCTAAGGAATTTAAACCTGGTAAATCAACCAAATTGCCCGTTATCCGATCAAATAAGTAAACATCTTGACTGCCTCTTCTATCAGTAGTAAACACAATATATCTACCAGCAATTTGAGGATTTAATTCAGAGGCTAAACTGTTGAGACTACGACCCCCAGGATCAAACGGATAACTTAAAAGGCGTGGGTAGCCAAAACAACCAGTCAAAAGACTTGAGCAAGCAAATATTGAGATAAAAATAGAGCGTTTCATAATATTTAATTGCGCTGCTGGGGCTAGCTCACAAATTTTCTTTAATCCCCTTGATGATTTTAAAGAAGCTAGTCAGAAAATTATAAATAGATTTATAAGGCGAAAGTCTGCGATCGCTTTTTCTAGCCCCTAACCCCTATTGAGAATTAGGCGGTGCGACTGTTGCACCACTGGGAATATCCAATTCAATATTTGGCCCCCGGTCTAGGACTTCAACGTCCCACTGACCGCGGCTGGCGGTTTCAAATACAACATAACGCCCGTCTGGGCTGATCCCAGGTTTTCTCACCCAGCCGCGATAGACTGGTGTGAGGATTTGTGATTGTTGAGTAGCGCGATCGTAAAGTGCTACTACTGGTCTGCCTTGGTCACTAGTGAGGTATACAATGTAGCGCCCTGTATAGCTCAAGCTAGGACTTTCGGCAATAGTCTCCGGTCGGTTTAAGCCTGGGGTGCGAATAAAACTTTGATTTTGTAAGTCGTAAATTAAAATTTGGTGACTACCGTTACGATTGGAGACAAACGCTAAAAAGCGCCCATTTCCACTCAAAGTCGGTTGCTCCTCTGTAGAACGACTGTTGAGGGACGTAGGCCCAAGGGGAATATCACTAGAACTACAAGATACAAGCACACTTGCCAAGCTAAAAACTAGGCTCCAATGAATAGGTCGTTGGAGCCAAAATCCCGGTGTAAATTTTTTCACCTCAACTATTTTCCATCGCCCTGACTATTTTAGATATCATCAAAATTGGTCGAATTATCAGAATCATCATCTGTTCTTCCAATTGGTTTGTATTCTACATAATCAGTTGGTATTGCCTCATCATCTTCACGCTCTCTGCGAGCTGGTGAATCATTAACTGGACGACGCTTCCTTGGTCTGGGGGTAACATCTTCATCCCGAATTTCTGGACGCTGCGGCGTGTTATTACCACGGCGAGAAGGTTTTCTAACTTCACTTCCCGAACTGTCCCAATCATCAACTTCTCTAGAAGCAGAACCCCAACTTTCGTCATCCAATCTATCTGAAGGACGGCTCCCAGAACGCCCGGAACTGCGGCGACGGCTTTTTTCCCCTGAGTCCGGTCTTTCATTACTGCTAGGGCGTTCTGAACGGCGAGGAGATTGATCTGCGTAATAATCATCTCGAGAAGAGCGATCGTCTCTACTAGCACGAATTCGGGGACGCACAGGGCGTTCCTCTTCCTCATAAGGCAATGGATCTAAATCATCATCCACCTCAGCTTGATATCCCCGTCGCCGCTTTTCATAGGAATATTTATTGCTTACCTCTCGCTCTTCATCCACAATTGGAGTATTGCGCTTGGCTTGCTGAGTAGCAATACTACGTAAGCGAATACTTTCAACCGCAAAAAATACAGTTGTGCCGACTAAAAGTAGCTGACCAAATTGCAAAATTGGGTCTAATCGCCAACCTTGGAAAATTAAAATAAAGCCACAAAGTAAGCCTACCGCTGCAAAAAAGATATCTTGATCTCGTGACAGTTCGGGACGCACAGTCCGCAGAAAATACAGTGCTGCCCCAGCCACAGCCAGGAAAATTCCTAGAATACTGGCTGAGTTTGTCCCAAAATTTACCTGAGCCAGAATACTGGCTGAGTTCAGCCCAAAATTTATCATTGCTATTTTTCCAATATCAAATCTATGTTAGCGAGTCACAATTAAAATCACTACTCTAATCAAGAACAATATATTTAAGCTTCAAAGCCACTGGTAAAGAAGCTTTGAAGCTATCCACCGAAAGCTAAAAAATTTTTTGTCTGTCAGCTAAGTATACCTTGTCCTTTGTAAGAGGAATTGCTGCTCTTGGTGCAATCAGGTAAATAGCCAACAGACAAAGGTTTATGAGAGTCAAGCTGACCCCCGCCAAGATTATGAACGTTGGATTTTATCTTTTTGGCTAATGAAAATCAAACCAACTGTCGCAGGAATAACGACAATCACAGTACCCCAAAACAGACTCCAAAGAAAATTTGCTAAAGCAGGTGTCATAGTTCTCAACCTTTTTTTACACACTTCATCATAATTCTAATAGTGTATTACTTCCTTGAGAAGCATCACAATCATCAGCTATAAAAGGACAACTACCCTGATAAATAATTAAGTTGAAGGCTGCTGGTTATTTGCTTTTCCATATCTAAGAGGAAGTAACAGCATTTGGTTAAAATTATAGAGAGTGGTTTACAAAGCTTAAAATTTTTGCAATCTCGCCTAGTTTGTTTCTGCGTTCACAGATAGTACTTCACACTAATGACTGTTGTTAACCTAACTACTTGGATTCTCAATCCTTTATTGGGATTGATGATATTTTTGTTCATTTTTCGCATCATTCTCACTTGGTATCCGCAAGTGGATCTAAATCGGTTCCCTACTAATCTCATAGCTTGGCCCACTGAACCTTTTTTAGCTTTGTTGCGAAAACTAGTCCCACCCATTGGTGGAGTAGATATTACACCCATTATTTGGGTTGGTATTTTCAGTTTGCTACGAGAAATTCTACTTGGTCAGCAAGGATTACTGACCATGATGTCTCATGTAAGTTAGGGAATTGGGCATGGGGCATGGGGCATTGGGAGTGCTGAGTCCGGAGTAAAGAATTATTCCCCTTGTCCCCCACCCTACGGGAAGCCGCTGCGCGTCTACATCTCCCTCATCCCCAGTCCCCAATCCCTTACCCGTTCAACTCCTGCACAAAATTGGTGTAAACATTACCCTGCAAGAACTGTGGGTTTTCCATAATTTTTTGATGAAACCCAATAGTGGTAGGCAATCCCGTAATGGCGCATTCCCGTAATGCCCGTTTCATGCGGGTAATGGCAGTGGGACGATCTGGCCCCCAAACAATTAACTTGCCAATTAGCGAGTCGTAGTAGGGGGGAATTTGGTAATCGGTGTAAACATGGGAATCAATCCGCACGCCAGGCCCACCGGGGGGAAGATAGCCGCTAATACGTCCAGGTGAAGGGCGGAAGTCGTGATCGGGATCTTCGGCGTTAATTCGGCATTCAATTGCATGACCTTTTAAAACTACTTGGTCTTGAGTCAGCTTCAGCCTTTCGCCTTGTGCAATCCGGATTTGTTCGGCAACCAAGTCTACTCCAGTAATCATCTCGGTGACAGGATGCTCCACCTGAATCCGGGTGTTCATTTCCATAAAGTAGAATTTACCAGATCTATCTAGAAGAAATTCGATAGTACCTGCCCCAGTGTAGTTAATAAACTGGGCCGCTTTTACGGCAGCCTGACCCATTTTATCTCGCAGGTCTGAATCGAGCGCGGGGCTGGGGGCTTCTTCTAAAAGCTTTTGATTTCGGCGTTGAATCGAGCAATCCCGTTCGCCTAAGTGGATAACGTTGCCGTAATTATCCGCCAAAATTTGAAACTCAATGTGGCGTGGACGCTCAATAAATTTTTCTATATAAACGCCAGAATTACCAAAAGCTGCACCCGCTTCCCCTTGAGCAGCCAAGAAGAGTTTAATAAATTCGCTTTCAGAACGTACTAAACGCATACCCCGGCCACCGCCACCTGCTGTGGCTTTAATCATGACTGGATAGCCAATGTCTTTGGCAAGTGCTAATCCTTCTTGCTCAGATTCGACTAACCCATCACTACCAGGTACTGTAGGTACCCCAGCCTTGTACATCGTTTCTTTGGCAGTAGATTTATCTCCCATCAAGCGTATAGCTTCGGGAGTTGGGCCAATAAAAGCAATATGATGATCGGCACAAATTTCTGCAAAGCGGGCATTTTCTGCTAAAAAGCCATATCCAGGATGAATGGCGCTGGCATTACGTGTTAAGGCGGCAGCAATAATATTGGGGATATTCAAATAACTTTTACTGCTGGCGGGTTCGCCAATGCAAACCGCTTCATCGGCAAGTTGGACATGTAAAGCGTTACGATCAACAGTGGAGTGAACAGCAACTGTCGCAATTCCCATTTCTTCACAGGCGCGGAGAATGCGAAGGGCGATTTCTCCCCGATTGGCAATTAATATTTTGTCAAACTTCATTTTCTAGTTTCGAGATCAGTACCAGTAGATTGACATTCTCTCCCATTCAACTTGCAACAATGCTTTCCGCCTTATTTCAAATTATGACAGGAGATTCCCCAACCTCCTCCAAGAAGAATCTATCAGCCCTTAGGCAGTCTCCTAAAGGCTAGGATTTGGCTGAGAACGCCTACGGGGGTTTAACTAGATTAACAATATTCCTATTGTTAGTCTCCTGCTGCATTTACCCTAAATTAGGGTTTTACAAGCGTACTTTGTACCCCACGTTGGCATACCCCTTTTAATATCTCTTGTGAAGTGACTATATTTCTGTCAGTCTAGTATCCACTAGCAGAAAATTTATGCTATATTCTATTTTCAGTGATAAAAACCGTGCGGATGTGGCGGAATTGGTATACGCGCACGCTTGAGGTGCGTGTGGCTTTGCCTTGCGAGTTCGAGTCTCGCCATCCGCATTTTTTAGTTGATAGTTAAAAGTCAAAGGTCAATAGTCAAAGGTCAAAAACTTGCGGCTATTGACCTTTGTCTGTGGCATCAAAATCAGGGTCAGGGTGGAAAGGCAAAGGGCTAAATTCAAGATTCCTGGGTGAACTACTAATACAACATGGCTTAAGCTCATCGCATCCCTCAAAGGGAGTGTGATTTTGCGGGAATTGGGCACAGGGCATTGGTGGCTTTTCCCATGCCCTGTGCCCCAAGACCTTGCTGCCAAACCCGTAGAGTATTTTGAATTCCACGTAGCGGTACTGTTTTTTTATGCTTTCATAGAAATAGATGAACTTTTGTAAAGCACAAAGAACATTGACTGCAACTTTTAGTCCAACAAACAACTTAACACTGCCAGCAGCATGGCATCGCCTGAACCCAATTTGGCAAGGTGGAGAGGACGTAATTAAGAAAAGTTTGCCCCACTCTCAGCTAGCACCAGCTTGGCAATTGCTGCTTTTGGGTGATGGCTCACCTACACGCCATTTAGAGTTACTGACAGGCGAGCCAACGGAAGTGGATGTAATTGATATGTCATTAATTGGTATGGACTCAGATGCAGCTCCTGATTTAATTCAAGCTGTACCTGGCCCAAGACTGCGGCGACAGGTTTGGCTAAGGACTGCTTCTGGTCAAAGATTGGCATATGCTACTTCTTGGTGGGAAGCCAGCCACGTGGACGAGTATTTGCAAAACCGCTCATTACCAATTTGGGCAAGTTTAGCTCGTCTTCGCACAGAGTTGTATCGAGATGTCCAAGGGATTTACTATGGTTACTCACCTGCTTTAGAGTCTGGTTTTGAAGTAGATGGGCCTTTTTGGGGTCGCCATTATTTGTTTTGGCATCATGGACAGCCTTTGACATTAATATATGAAGTTTTTTCTCCTTATTTAACTAAATACTTAGGGCCGATGCAGCTAAGTTCTAAAGATTAGAAAAAAGCTCAAATTTAATTTGATTTCTTGTAAAGTTTTTCTGGGAAGTGTCAAAGCAGAGTTCACCAGATTCAGTTCAGTAATTCGACGGAATTAAAGATAACTGGCTGAGGCTGTCATTTGTCCTACCTTGCGGGTACTCCTTCGGAGAACTCGTTAGAGTAGCCGCTAAAGCGTCTAGGTCATTTGTCATTGGTAAGGATTTCAAACCTATTTACGTTTTTTAACATAGCTGGGTTTATTTCCACACACTTAACCCGATGTCTATAGGAATCCGATTTTATTTCTGAAAAAATCTCAGGAAGCCATAACGCACAAAAAGCTTTGGTACTGATGCGTTACGCTATCGTTAACGCATCCTACGTGAACTATGTGAACTTCAAACATCAAATATGAGTCCTATATATAGTGAAAATCTAAATGGTCACCTGCTAAAAAACCTAACTTATCTACCTTTCCTTCTATTTTTGATTTTCTCTTCTCCAAGGAAATATATCCAGTGTGCAAACTCAATCATCCTGTAATGATGGCTGATAATTTTATTTGTGCTTACTCTGTCACATAACAGCTTATTAACAGGTTGTCTAAAATTTCTGATTAACTGCTGGGATCAAGTCTGCTTGTAGATTTACGATTCTATCGATTTTTAATATTCATATTTTTACGGTTGCTAGTATACGATTCAGGATATTTTTTATACTTAGCCTTATTCAGGCATTTGATATCAAGTTAGACTGGTAAAATTTAAAATTTTGCTGCAGAGTAAATCATCGGTATCCAGTAGTGGTATGGTTTCCCTACCTCTGTATAAAGTAGCTATTTAATATTAATTAATAATCTGCTTTTATGATGAAAACATAATTTTTGATTCACAAGCACCCTTGTACTACCCTTTAAGTGTGTGTCAAAAGTTTGCTAAATTTTATTTTTAAAAGCCTTAACTCTATGTTTAAATAAATTACTAGTAAGTTCCCAAAGTACAACATAAAATTTGAGATGATACTTTTTTAGATAAAAAGTTTACCTCCAAGAAGATACTAAAAATATTTAAGCAAGGCTAATGCTATAGAGTAGGAGTCAAGCTTTGCTAAGCTTTGCTATGTTGATGTAATGATTGGCTAGTGTCATCTTTATAGCAATTTCAAAAAATACAATTATATATTGGCTAGCAAAATATTTCTTGAACAAAAAAATATATGATTAGAGTGCTACTAGTAGATGACCAACAAACTGTTCGAGATTATTTAAGGTCATTGATTGAAAAAGAAACAGATTTAGAAGTAGTGGGAGTTGCAGAGAATGGAAAAGCTGCTATTCTCAAAGTCGCTAACTTACATCCAGATGTAGTGCTCATCGATATGGAAATGCCTGAGATGGATGGTATTAATGCGACAAAGATTATTAGTGAAAGATTTCCGAAGACGAAAATTCTGGTATTAAGTGGTTATGACAAGCATCAATATATTAACGCATCTCTAAATGCAGGAGCCTGTGGTTATATCTTAAAAGATGCCTCTCCAGAAGAATTGCGAGACTCGATTCGTTTGGTTAAGAAAGGCTATACTCAGTTAGCACCTGGTTTAATTAATAAAATTATTCCTCAACAGCAACTATCTAGTTCAGAGATTTTTGATTTTCAAAAAAGTGCTGCATTGCCGAAGCCAGGAACACTACTTCAAGAAGATACTCCTCTTTTATTAGATGTAATTCAAACAGACGAAGTTTTACCTCATACAAGTCGTTGGGTAGAAGTAGGAGGGAAGCTTTTAATTGGATCTGTTGCCACAGCAGTTATTTTATCTGCGGTTATTCAATATCAAGTAACTGTCAAGGCACCTGCGAATGTTCGTCCTGCTGGAGAAATACGTTTAGTCCAATCAGCATCAGAAGGAACGGTGAGAAGGATTCTGGTGAGAGAGAATCAGGTGGTGAATAAAGGAGATATTATTGCCACTATTGATGATAGCGAAATACAAATTAAAAAAAGTCAAGTGCTAGCGAATATTCAGCAGAATGAAATGCAGCTGATGCAATTGGATGCTCAAATTCGTGCTGTGGATAGACAAATCAGCGCAGAAACAGAGCGAAATAAAAAGGCGATCGCAGGTGCAAAGGCAGAATTGCAACGTACGGCAAGAGAATATCAGCAAGCTCTAGTTTCATCTAGCGGTCAATTAGACGAAGTTAGGGCAAATATTAAAATTGCTCAGGATGAATTACAAAAAGCAGAATTTGATTTGAAATCAATGCAAGCGAATGTGAAAGCGACAGAAGCAGAATGGAAAGCTGCTAAACTGAAGCGCGATTACTATTTTAGTCTTGCTAAATCTGGATCAATTTCTAACAATCAATTGGAAGAGGTGCAACTAGCACTAGAACAGCAGAAACAAACTTTATTATCGCAAAAAGCGGCAGTAGAAGCTCAAAAGCAAGTCATCGAAAGGCAACAACAGGCTGTAGCCGCCGCTACTAGCAAATACAAACCAGCAGTAGCAGCCACCAATCCTAGTAATGCTGTGTTAACAGTCGTAGAAGCAAAAATTGCTCAAGAACGTGCGGCTGGTGCAGGAAGTTTGGCTAGCTTGCAGCAAGAAAAAAATGGTTTGCTTCAGATGAAAATCGAAATTAAAAATATCATTGACAACGGTAAAAAAGATTTAAAACAAATAGATAAACAACAGCAAGCAACTGTAATTCGTTCTCCTGATAAAGGTACGATTTTGAAGTTGGAATTGCGAAATCCTCAGCAATTAGTGAGTACAGGAGAGGTAATCGCACAAGTTGCTCCGTCTGAGGCTCCTTTGGTGGTGAAAGCTAACGTCAGCGTTGAAGATATTGGTAACGTCAAAGTCTGTAAAGCTCAACCAGTTACAGCTTGCCAAGAAGGTAAAGTACAAATGCGGATTTCCGCTTATCCTTACCCAGATTATGGGATTTTGGCTGGTGCTGTGAGGAGTATTAGTGCTGATGTGATTACACCTCACAATAATGCTATGACTGCAACTGCGCTTCACTATGAGGTGACTATAGAACCGGAAAAACTTTATCTCAAAAAAGGCGATCGCTCTTATCCCATTCAACCAGGAATGGAAGTAAAGGCGGAAATTATTGCTCAAAAAGAAAGTTTCTTGACGTTTTTTCTCAGAAAAGTAAGGCTGTTGACTAATTTATAGCCTCTTGGGGATTGGTGATTGGGGGCTAGAGATTGGTAAATCGCAGCGATCGCAATATGGCACAGTAGGAGCAACTGGCTTGCCGCTGTGTCAAGTTAGTTATGTCCAGCGAAATCAACTAAAGTATGTTAATAAAATGTGTTAGCAAAGCTAATTAACCACCAAAACAGTGCTGTGAACATACTGGGGAAAGTTGATGAGTAAAGACTGACAAATATTCAGGGTAGACAAATTAAGATAATTAGCTGGCAAATCAAGTCATGAGTTAGCAAGTATGAGGTATGGGTTTCGATGGTACTGCCTATTGTGTCTGTTGCGATGAAGAAAAAAATCAAGAAACCGTCTCTGGTGCTGACGCTCTCTGCTACTGGATTGTTAATTGGTGGGGGGAGTGCAGCATACTGGCTATTAACCCAGGGGCAAATATTTTCTAAAGATTTACCAGTAGGTGCAACTATTATTCCTCAAGATGCGCTGTTTGCGGTTTCTCTCACCACAGATCCTAAACAATGGCAGCAATTGCGGCAGTATGGGACAAAAGAAACCCAAGCAGAAATAGATAAGAATTTAGTGAAGTTGCGCGATCGCTTTCTGACTAATAATGGTTATGACTTCCAGAAAGATATTCAACCTTGGGTAGGCAATGAGGTAACGATCGCCATTCTCGCACCCCAAGCTACTCAACCACCACCAAAGCCAGTTTCTACTAACCCAGAACCTAATAGCAGTCAGCAGTCAATGGTGATGGTTCTGCCTGTAAAAAACCCAGAACAGGCTCAAAGCCTTTTGGCACAACCTAAAAGCTTAAAACAAGGCAAGTGGATTGACCGCACATATGAAGGTTTCCCCATCAAGCAAACCGATGGACAAACGGGTGAAAACCTCTCAGCTACAGTCTTAGATGGGCGGTACTTGGTGATTACTGACGATCCCAAAGCTACAGAACGAGCTATTGATGCTTACAAAAATAAAACTTCGTTAGCGACAACAGGCGGATTTGCGGATAATTTCCCTAAAATTGCCAATTATCAGCCTTTTGCTCAGTTTTATGTCAATGTGCCAACGGCTGCTAGGATAGCTGCTGCTGCCCCAAATCGCCAGTTACCCGCCCAAGTTTTAGCGCAGCTGCAAAATAACCAAGGCTTGGCAGGAACAATTCAATTAGAGCCACAAGGGATACGTTTAAAAGGAGTTTCTTGGCTGAACCCGAATAGTCAGCGAGTGCTGGCAGTGGAAAATAAAGCAGGCAGAATGCAAAGCTTGGTGCCAGCAGATACTTTAATGATGCTTTCTGGTGGTAACTTACAGCGTTTCTGGGCAGACTACGCTTTAACATCTCAAGGAAATCCCCTATCGCCAATCACGCCAGAACAGCTGCGAAGTGGGGTAAAGTCCCTAATTAATTTGGATTTGGATCGGGATTTACTGCGATGGATGAAGGGTGAATTTTCTTTATCAGTCATTCCCAATACCCCTAAAGATACTTCAACCGCAGATTTTCGAGCGGGATTGCTGTTTATGATCAAAGCCAGCGATCGCACTTTGGCGGAAACATCCCTAAAACAGCTCGATGATGTGATGAAAACTCAATACCAGTTCACAATCCAACCAGCATCGGTTGCAGGTAAACCCGTTACCAACTGGGTTGCACCTTATGGAACCTTAACTGCTACCCACGGTTGGTTAGATGGAGATGTGGCGTTTTTCATCTTCGGTGCGCCCATTGCCGATAAAATCGTTCCTAAACCCACCAATACATTAGCTAGTACAATTCCTTTTCAACAAACTGTACCCACAGAACCTAACCCAACAAATGGGCAATTTTTCTTAGATGTTGAACAAGCAGCGAAAAATTTTCCGTTACCGAATATAATTCCCAATCAACAAACTTGGTTAGGCGCAACCCGTTCCATTGGCGTGACAACTGCTGTTAGTGATAATCGCAGTACTCGGTATGATATTTTCTTTGCACTGAAAAAGGTGGATCATTCGTAGGGAATTGGGGATTGGGAAGATGAGGGAGATGAGGGAGATGAGGGAGATGAGGGAGATGAGGGAGATATAACAAATGCCTAGCACCAAACACCCATTACCAATTACCCATTACCCATTACCCAATGACAAATAAAAAATTACTTTTGTACAGACGCGATTAATCGCGTCTCTCCGACTCTTGACCATTTGACTCTTGACTTTTGAAAAAGCTATGACCCAATACCCTATAAGCAGATAGGATCAGAACAGTCAGAAAAAATAATTTTAACGAATCCACTGGGGAGAACACTTTATGAATCTGGTTGTACTCCAGAACTGGCTGGACAATGCCTCCTTTGCTGTCTTATTCCTCACCATGCTGGTGTATTGGGCAGGGGCAGCTTTTCCAAATCTTCCAGCTATGGCCGCTTTGGGGACAGCTGGAATGGCGATCACTAATTTGTGCATAGCTACTTTATTAGGAGCAAGATGGATAGAAGCTGGTTATTTCCCACTGAGTAATTTGTATGAATCGCTGTTTTTCTTGACTTGGGGAATTACCACTATTCATTTAATTGCCGAAAATTCAAGCCGTAGCCGCTTAGTAGGAGTGGTAACTGCCCCTGTGGCTATGGGAATCTCGGCTTTTGCGGCTTTGACATTACCATCGCAAATGCAGGTTTCCGAACCTTTAGTACCTGCGCTCAAGTCAAATTGGCTGATGATGCACGTCAGTGTGATGATGTTGAGTTATTCTGCTTTGATGGTGGGTTCATTGCTGGCGATCGCTTTTCTCATCGTGACTCGCGGTCAAAATATCCAACTACAAGGCAGTTCTGTTGGAACTGGCGGCTATCGCAGTAATGGCTATAAGTTACACAAAGCAGGTGAATTAGTTTCTGAACCGCAAACACCTGCTGTAGAAAATAATGGTTTTGTTCGCTATGAAAGTAATAGCAATGGTAACGGTAAAACCGCTGTTTTAAATTTAGTCACTGCGCCGCAATCGCAAACTGTTACATCTGCTGAACCTTTATCACCTCAACGTCTTAGCCTTGCAGAAACTTTAGATAATATCAGCTACCGCATCATTGGTTTAGGATTTCCCTTACTCACAATTGGTATTATTGCGGGTGCAGTTTGGGCTAACGAAGCTTGGGGTTCTTATTGGAGTTGGGACCCTAAAGAAACTTGGGCGTTAATCACTTGGTTAGTTTTCGCCGCTTACCTTCACGCTAGAATTACTCGCGGTTGGCAAGGTCGTCGTCCAGCAATTTTAGCTGCTAGTGGTTTTGTTGTTGTTTGGGTTTGCTATTTAGGTGTGAATCTTTTAGGTAAAGGTTTACATTCTTACGGTTGGTTTTTCTAAGCAATCTATCCCTTTCTCTGATACTGGAGAAGGGGATAATTAATTTGTAAGCAATCAAAAGCTTAAAGAATTGGGAAAAACTCAAGAATTAAATGCAGTTCCAGGAGTAAATAAAATTGCGAATTACAAGCAAAAAAGCAGCTTGATGATTAGCTAAAATTGAGTCAAGCTAACCAAACGAAAGCGTCATGACTGCTATTATCATCAACCTTAATAAGGTACTACATGACTCAAGCCTTACCTAAACCCATAACATACGAAGAGTTTATCGAATGCTATCCCAATGATGGCAAGCGCTACGAGCTACAGAAAGGAATAATTGTTGAGATGCCACCCCCAACAGGAAAACATGAAAATGTTACCGGGTTTCTGACAGTGCAAATCGGGTTTCAACTTTTACAGATGGGTTTACCCTATCGCATACCCAAAACAGCATTTGTCAAAACAAGAGATTCTACCTACTCTCCAGACCTTATCTTATTAAATCATGAAAATTTGGTCAATGAACCTTTATGGGAGAAGCAATCAACTGTAATTAAACCTGAATCTGTTCCATTAGTGATTGAAGTTGTTAGCACTAATTGGCGCGATGATTATCATGATAAATTTGGAGACTACGAGGAAATGGGTATTCCCGAATACTGGATTTTAGATTATGCTGCTTTAGGTGGTAAAAAATTTATTGGTAATCCTAAAAAGCCTACTATTTTTGTGTGTAAATTAGTAGATGAGGAATATCAAATGACCCCATTTACTGGTAATAACTTAATCGTTTCTCCCACTTTACCCCAACTCAATTTAACCGCCCAGCAAATATTTGATTCGGCTTTGTAATTGTTGGATTTCACTCCGTACCAGTACGGAGAAGCAAGCTACAACCAAACCTAAGCATCTGTTTCATTCTTTTCTGGAATTGGTATAATATTTTTTATATAAAGCTTTACCACTTTAAAAAAGAAGCTTCAATTCCCTGTTCTCGCCTAGTTTTACTATCTTTTTCAAACCAAGCTATTACTTGTGATGTTGTTAAATCTTCAATAGCCACACCATATTCTTGGGCAATATGCTTTAAAAGCTTTAGGGATGAAATTGTTAATCTTGTTAAAAATTTTTCTGGAGAAGACAACAAAGCTGCGTCTACTTTTGCTGATTCTTCCAAACTTAAAAACTGTTCTGATGGTGACTGTGGTGGTAGATTCATAAATAAACTTTTATCAAGAGTCGGAGAGACGCGATTAATCGCGTCTGTACAAAAGTAATTTTTTATTTGTTAATGGGTAATTGGTAATTGGTAATGGTTATTTCCCCTTGTCCCCTTGTCCCCCTTATCCTCCCAGTCCCCAGTACCCAATCCCCAGTCCCTAATCCCTCGCTTTCACCAAATATCCACAACGATGTTCACCATTTATAATCCAGTGGGTGCGCTCGACTGTACAATCTGGTAAGACTGCGGCGAACATTTCTAATTCATGACCGCAAATGCTGGGGAAGGATTCGGCGACGTTGGATATAGCGCATTTATGCTCCATAAAGATGAAGCGATCGCTCTCTAATAATTCTTGGGAATCTAAGGGGTGGAACTCTGCCATAAAACCTTCGGCTTGTCTGAGTTCCACTAATTTGGCTAGCCGTTCGGCTAGGGAACCTTGACCTAAGCGATCGCGGTATTCTTGGGCTTTACGCTCCCACTGTTTTTGTAAAATTGATGTGACTTGGTCTTTGCCTACTGTTTCTGCTAACGTATCCAGCAAGGAAACGGCAAAATCACCATAACTATCACCAAAGCGATCGCTCTGTTGTCGATGTAGGCGATCGCGTCCTCTCGAACTCAATTGATAAACGTGCTGGGGTCGCCCCATTCCCGCTTGCACTGCGGTGGAATATAAAATTAGCTCTTCCGCCTCCAAATCCTTGAGATGGCGACGAATCGCTTGGGGGCTAATATCTAAAACTTCGGCTAGCTCAAAAGCGGTTGCTTGTGAGTGTTTCTGGAGATATTCCAGAATGTCTTGCTTGGTTGAGGACTGGTGGGTAGTCGTCATCTTTTTGGGGAGACGCTCTGCAAACGTCCAAAAAATTTCTAGGAAAATTTGACTTAAACAACATTGTTGTTGTTAATTTAGCGTAAAATGAAGATACATTAAACAACATTGTTGTTGTTTTAGTCTCAATCCCTATTGTAACAGCCGTGTAACCACTCAGTAACGCGAGATGGGAATCGGCTCAAACCAAGCCCGTCTCCGATCCTAGAGAGAGATCCTAAAGAACACGAGAGATTACTACCGATGAGTGCCACTGTCAAAACCTTAGTCAACCAACCATACAAGTACGGCTTTATCACCGATATTGAAGCTGACACTATTCCGCGTGGACTAAACGAGGACATTATCCGCTTAATTTCCGCCAAGAAAGAAGAGCCGGAATTTATGCTGGAGTTTCGCCTCAGAGCGTATCGCCAGTGGCTGAAAATGACAGAACCAACTTGGCCTAATGTCAAGTATCCACCAATAGATTACCAGGATATCATCTACTATTCAGCTCCTAAGCAGAAAAAACAGAAGCTGGAAAGTTTGGATGAAGTTGATCCCACCCTGTTAGAAACCTTTGAAAAGTTAGGTATTCCCCTAACTGAACAAAAGCGTCTAGCCAACGTCGCCGTTGATGCAATTTTTGATAGCGTTTCCGTCGCCACAACTTTTAAGGAAAAGCTAGCTAAAGATGGCGTAATTTTCTGCTCAATTTCTGAAGCATTGCGGGAACATCCAGAACTGATCAAGAAATATCTGGGTAGTGTCGTTCCGGTAGCTGACAATTACTTTGCGGCGCTGAATGCTGCTGTATTTAGTGATGGTTCTTTTGTCTATATTCCTAAAGGCGTAAAATGCCCGATGGAACTGTCTACCTACTTCCGCATCAACTCTGGTGATACAGGACAATTTGAACGGACATTGATTGTGGCTGAAGAAGGTAGCTATGTTTCCTACCTGGAAGGTTGTACTGCGCCAATGTATGACAGCAATCAACTACACGCTGCTGTTGTAGAACTAGTTGCTTTGGATAACGCCGAAATTAAATACTCCACAGTGCAGAACTGGTACGCCGGTGATGCTAACGGTAAAGGTGGAATTTATAACTTTGTTACCAAGCGTGGTTTGTGTCAGGGTGTCAATTCCAAAATTTCTTGGACTCAGGTAGAAACAGGTTCAGCGATTACTTGGAAATATCCCAGCTGCGTATTAGTGGGTGATAACTCTGTGGGTGAATTTTACTCGGTGGCGCTGACAAACAATATGCAGCAAGCCGACACAGGTACCAAGATGATTCATGTTGGTAAAAACACTCGCAGCACAATTATTTCTAAAGGTATTTCTGCGGGTAAATCCAGCAACAGCTATCGCGGTTTGGTAAAAGTTAACCCGAAAGCTGAAGGTGCGAGAAATTATTCTCAGTGCGATTCTATGCTGATTGGGGATAATGCCCATGCCAATACTTTCCCCTATATTCAGGTACAAAATAACAATGCCAAGGTAGAACATGAAGCTTCTACTTCCAAAATTGGGGAAGATCAGCTATTTTACTTTGCCCAAAGGGGTATTTCGGCAGAAGATGCTATTTCGATGATGATTAGCGGCTTTTGCAAGGATGTGTTTAATCAGCTACCAATGGAATTTGCAGTGGAAGCTGATAAATTATTGAGCCTGAAATTAGAAGGTAGTGTTGGTTAAGATTCAACCGCACTGAACCGTTGACTACGAACTGAGAGAGACAAGAGAGAGAGAACATGATTGTTGAAAATAGTGAAGTTGTACTGTCAGTTAAGGATCTGACAGCTACAGTTGATGGGACACCGATTCTGAAGGGCGTGAATCTGGAAGTTCGTGCAGGCGAAATCCATGCAATTATGGGGCCGAACGGTTCTGGAAAGAGTACCTTTTCTAAAGTATTGGCGGGACATCCAGCTTATAAAGTCACTGGTGGCGAGGTAATTTTCCAAGGACAAAATCTGCTGGAATTGGAAGCAGAAGAACGGGCGAGAAGTGGTGTATTTTTAGCGTTTCAATATCCCCTAGAAATTCCTGGTGTCAGCAATTTAGATTTCTTGCGCGTCGCATATAATTCTCGCCGCAAAGCACAAGGTTTAGAAGAACTGGATGCTTTTGATTTTGACGATTTGGTAGAGGAAAAGTTGGAAGTGGTGAAGATGAATCCCTCTTTCCTCAGCCGTAGTGTCAATGAAGGATTTTCTGGTGGTGAGAAGAAGCGGAATGAAATTTTGCAAATGGCGCTACTAGAACCAAAGTTAGCAATTTTGGATGAAACCGATTCTGGTTTAGATATTGATGCGCTGAAAATTGTTGCTGGTGGGGTAAACCATCTAGCAAGCCCCGACAATGCCACAATTTTGATTACTCACTATCAGCGCTTACTCGACTATATTGTGCCTGACTTTGTGCATGTGATGGCACACGGACGAATTCTTACTACTGGTGGTAAAGAATTGGCGCTAGAGTTAGAATCTCGCGGTTATGACTGGATTCTGGAAGCAGATGCGGTTGAGGTGGGTGTGTAATGACTATTCAAGTTTCCCCCAGTTCAATTTCTAGTTTGCTGGATAGAGATGACTATCTCACTGGCTTATTAGCACAGGTAACAGCACAACCAGCAGCAGGTTGGTTACAAGAAGTTAGCCAAGCTGCTGCTAATGTGGTGCGTCATTCCACTGTTCCTAGCACCCGCGATGAAGAATGGCGCTTTACAGATTTGTCCGGGTTGCGAAAGGTGGAATTTCAGGTAGAGAAGCAATTAATCTCTACAGATATTGCTTCGCTCACTTTACCAGAAGCCGCTAATAGCCGTTTGGTATTTGTTAACGGTGTGTACGCACCAGAATTATCCGCAATTGCAGATTTACCTGCGGGTGTAGTTGTTAGCAATTTGACAGCTTTACCTGTGGCTGAACAGGAACGAGTGCGGCAGTATTTAGCTCAAAGTGAAGAACAGCAAGAAGTTTTCACTGCTCTGAATACTGCTGGTTTAACTGATGCAGCCGTGGTATTGGTGAAGAAGAATGTAGCAGTTGCAACGCCAATTCACTTGTTATTTATTACAATTGCAGGGGAAACAGCAACGATTTCGCAGCCACGTTGTTTGGTGGTAGCGGAAAGCGGTTCACAGGTGACTTTAGTAGAAGAGTTTACGAACCGCAGAGGCGCAGAGAACGCAGAGGAGGGAGTTTACTTCACCAATGCAGTTACGGAAATTTGGCTAGCTGAGAATGCCGAAGTCAGTCACACTAGAGTTGAGCGCGAAAGTGTAGAGGCTTTCCATATTGGCAAAACTGCGATCGCTCAAGCTCGTGATAGTCGCTATACCTGTCATGCTATTAGCTTTGGTGGCAAGCTGTCACGCCATAATTTAGAGATTTTGCAAACTGGCGAACAAACCCAAACCACCCTCAACGGCTTGACGGTGATTTTTGGTAATCAGTTAGGTGATACTCACAGTGCGATCGCCCTCAATCATCCCTATGGTACAAGTAAGCAATTGCACAAATGTATTGTAGGCGATCGCGCCCATGCTGTATTCAATGGCAAGGTTTTTGTGCCCAAACCAGCACAGCTCACAGATGCAGCACAATTAAATCGGAATTTGCTACTATCATCCAAAGCCAGAGTTGATACCAAACCCCAACTAGAAATTACAGCAGATAACGTCAAATGCGCTCACGGTGCTACCGTTAGCCAGTTAGAAGATGATGAAATATTTTATCTGCAAAGTCGGGGCATTGATGAAAACGCCGCCCGAAATTTGTTAATTAACGCTTTTGCTGCTGAAATCATTAATCAAATACCAGTTCCCTCTCTACGGGAAAGTCTCTTAAACACAGTCAAGAGTCTTAAGACATCTAATGACTAAGGACAAATGACATAGGACAAATGACAAATCATTAATTACCAATGACTTTTACTTCTACCAAAACCTTAGCCGATCAAGTACGTATTGACTTCCCTATCTTGCGTCAGATAGTCAATGGTAAACCCTTAGTTTACCTGGATAATGCTGCTACTTCTCAAAAACCTCTACCAGTATTAAATACTCTACGAGATTATTACGAGCAGTATAATGCCAACGTCCATCGGGGTGCCCATATTCTCAGTGCTAAAGCTACCGACGCGTATGAAGGTGCTAGAGATAAAGTAGCCAAATTTATCAATGCTGCATCGCGTCAAGAAATTGTCTACACCCGCAACGCGAGTGAAGCAATTAACTTGGTAGCTTATAGCTGGGGAATGAACAATTTGCAGCCAGGAGATGAAATTATTCTCTCGGTGATGGAACACCACAGTAATATTGTTCCTTGGCAATTTGTGGCACAAAAAACAGGTGCGGTACTCAAGTTTGTCGAACTGACACCAGAAGAAACATTTGATTTGGAACAGTTTAAAACGCTGATTTCCGAAAAAACAAAACTGGTGTCAGTGGTTCATGTTTCTAACACCTTGGGTTGTATTAATCCAGTCCAAGAAATAGCTACGATTGCTCACAGATACGGCGCGAAATTCTTAATGGATGCTTGCCAAAGTATCCCCCATATGTCCATTGATGTACAACAAATAGACTGTGATTGGTTAGTAGCCTCCGGTCATAAAATGTGTGCCCCAACTGGCATAGGATTCTTATATGGCAAGTTAGAATTACTAGAAGCAATGCCACCTTTTTTCGGTGGTGGTGAGATGATTGCAGAAGTCTATTTAGACCATTCTACCTATGCAGAATTACCCCATAAATTTGAAGCGGGTACACCTGCAATTGGAGAAGCGATCGCTCTTGGTGCAGCTATAGATTATCTTACTAGTATTGGTATGGATAAAATCCATGCCTATGAAGCGGAATTAACAGCTTATTTGTTCCAACAATTAGAACAAATTCCCCAAGTGCGGATTTATGGCCCCAAGCCAGATGCTAAAGGAGAAGGTAGAGCCGCTTTAGCCTCATTTACAACTTCAGAAGTCCACGCCAACGACTTATCTACATTATTAGATCAAGAAGGCGTAGCCATCCGTGCTGGACATCACTGTACTCAACCATTACACCGCTACTTAAATATTGCGGGAACTGCACGGGCTAGTTTATATTTCTACAACACCCGTGAGGAAATTGATATTTTCATCAAGGCGTTAAAGGATACTCTTGACTTTTTTGCAGGAATATTTAGTTAATTTCGGGTGGGCAATGCCCACCTTTTTTAATATCGAAAATTTAAACTTTCTCTAACTTTTCTATCTCTGAATTGGCAATTAAATTCTTAAGATAGTCACGAGTTTCTGAGAAGGTTAGATACAAAAAATTATTGTGCTGAATAAGTATTTCGTATTGATTAATAATGACTTGATTGGCATCTTCACGCCAACTAAGACCGTCAATTAGTCCTAAATTAGAAGCTTTGCTTCCGAGTTCACCGATTTCTAATAGTATCTCTTTATATTCCGGTTTGAGTTTCCCTGTTCTAATCATCTCATCAAGTAGAGCTTGGTATTCAGTATTGGCTTCACTCATAAGTCGTATAAAATTTAGCAACAAGCATCTGTAATTATAACTGCTAAAAATTAAAATTACTAAAATTACAACGTAACGTCAACTATTACAGGTGCGAGATTCCTACTGCATAACACACCCTACTAGAAATTGAGGGTTTGTGGTGTTGGATTTCATACTTCAGCCTTTATAGTTCAACCTTTTTTTCACCTAACTATTCAGAAACTCCACAAAAACTGATAGCGTCAAACAAAGGAAGAAATTATTGTGGATGTGACAGCTTGAAAACGCGATCGAATTATTGGCAACTGCTACCCTATATCCGAACCCAGTGGCAAACTATCATCAAGGGATTTATTGGCATCTTAGGATATGTGCTGGCGACATTAACACTGATCAATCTCGCGGGTAAATTAGCAACGCCCTTTGGAGAAGGTAATGTAGTAGCGATCGCCCAATTAGCTGGCATCTGTGCTGTAGTATTTCTGGTACGTGGCTTTTTTCAGTCTGTGCAAGATATCTACATGGCGCAGGCTGCTTTAAGAGTAGCTTTTCTCCTCCGTAAGCAAGTTTATGGACATCTGCAAAAACTCAACCTGAGCTATTTTGAAACCGCAAAAGCAGGTGATTTATCTTACCGATTGACTGAGGATATTGACAGGATTGGGGAAGTAGTCAATAAAATATTTCACGATTTAATCCCCTGTGTGTTGCAATTGCTGGCAATTCCAATTTATATGATTTACTTGAATTGGCAGCTAACCCTAGCAACGGTGATTGTTGCGCCACTGATGGGGATTTTGATTGGTTGGTTTGGCGAAAGGTTACAGAAATATTCTCGTCGCAGCCAAAATCGAGTTTCTAGTTTATCGGCTATCCTCACAGAAGTTTTCAGTGGGATTCGGTTAGTCCAAGCTTTTGCAGCCGAAACCTACGAAATGGTGCGGTTTAGCCATGAAGCAGAACGCAGCCTCAAAGCCAAATACTCAGCCGAACGCCTCAAAGCTATTCAAATTCCCATTATCGGCTTCCTAGAAGCTTTAAGTGCTTTATCACTCTTGTTGGTGGGAGGATGGCAAATTTCCCAACGCAACTTAACTGTCGGCGAGTTTTTCAGCTACCTCACAGCCGCCGCATTATTAATTGACCCCATCGGTCATACTACTAATAATTACAACGAATTTAAGCAGGGTGAGGCATCCGTTGACCGAGTTTTTGAATTATTGGCAATTCAACCCACAGTTTTAGAAAAGCCTAATGCGATCGCTCTCCCACCTGTGCAAGGCAAGGTAGAATATCGCCATGTTTCCTTTGCCTACAAAGCTGGTGAATCTGTAATCAAAAATATTAATTTATTAGCATTACCAGGAGAAGCGATCGCCCTTGTGGGTGCTTCTGGTGCTGGTAAAACCACATTTGTAAATCTGCTACCCCGCTTCTACGATCCGGAATCTGGGCAAATATTGATTGATGATGTCGATATTCGCGATGTCACGCTTTATAGCCTGCGGCGACAAATTGGCATTGTTCCCCAAGAAACTATCATGTTTTCTGGCACAATTGCCCAAAATATCGCCTTTGGGCAAGATTCCTTTGCAATGTCAGAAGTGGAAGCAGCCGCGAAAATTGCTAACGCCCATAATTTTATTACCCAGCTACCAGAGGGTTATGATACTTGGGTAGGCGAACGTGGCGTGAATTTATCAGGGGGACAAAGACAAAGAATTGCGATCGCCCGTGCTGTTCTCCTCAACCCGCAAATTTTGATACTAGATGAAGCGACATCAGCCTTAGATTCCGAGTCAGAAGCCTTGGTACAGGAAGCTTTAGAAAGACTGATGCAAGGGCGCACTGTATTTATTATTGCTCACCGTTTAAGTACAGTGAAAAGATGCGATCGCATTTTAGTACTAGAACAAGGTCAAATTGTCGAATCAGGAACCCATGAAGAACTGTTGGCGTTTCAACGTCGCTATGCCAGGTTTTATGCTCAACAGTTTAGTTAGTCATGTGTTAGTTGGGGCGATCGCATAATTTATTATTGCTCACCGCTGAAGTACAGTGAAAAGATGCGATCGCGTAGCATCAAACCAAAACACCCTTCTATTTTTTGTACACTCTGATTAACGGTGTCACCTTTGGCTGTTCGGGGTTAGTTAGGTTTAATCTATAAGCCGTGTTTAATATATCTCCTGATTCATCACCTTTAACTGTGACTATATAAGTTCCTGGTTGATCGGGATGTTTTTCAAGCTTTTCAATCACCTTGTCTTGAATAATCGACACATTTCTCAATCTTTCTGGTAGCCGAGCATTCAGTTTCCAAAGACATAAAACCCCTGTAGAATTGGGAAATTTTAGTAATTGTAGCGCGTATTTTTGATTATTAACTTGAAAGTGAGATGTTGACAATACTCTAGCTTGATTCCGTGGGGGTATTTGCCGAAATACTTTGCGTGTTCTTTGATGATAGCGGCAGTTTCTATCAATAATGGGTTCCCCAGCCATTGCAGATGTTGATAATGTTGATATACTGACACCGTAAAAACTTAAACTTGTTAAAGCCAAGGCAGTGACTTTAGAAAAAGTAAGCATATTTTAAATTCTAAGTTGCAATATCAACGACGAGGTAAAAATTTAGGCAGTTCCTAAAGCATGAAACTCCAAAGGCGATCCGGATATTTGCTGCGATCGCCTTTTCATATCAGAATAATGTATGTTTCCTAATTTCCTCCAAAAATTAGGAGTCTTAACATAGTTGGGTTTATCCTCATCGAATGACTAAATATCCTCACGCGTAATCAAATCTCTCAGTTTACTTTTTGCCTTCCACAATCACAGATTCAATGGTTCGACTGTAGTCTTCTATCTGTGGTAAATTTCACTAGCTACTGAGAGAAACGGCTGGAGTCATCATTTGTTTTTGTTGTTCTTGTATCCAACCTTCAAACATTTCATTGAGTAGCCGTGCTTTCATTGGTTCATCTAGTTGTGCAGGGATAAATTTCTCTAGCTGCACAATCACAAACCATTCAGCGATGCGCGTCGGGGGTAAAACTTGCCCTGGTTGATTATTAGCCAGTAATTGCGCCATTGCTGGATGGAGTTGGTTAAGTTCAATTGGCCCAACTAACCCGCCTGTTTGCGCTTCTGGGCCTTTAGAATATTCTCGTGCCACATCTGCAAAGGATTGCTCTTTGGCTTGAATGCGGAAATATAGTTCTTGAGCAATTCCCATATCTTGGGTGCGTAGCAGAGAATAAATTACTTTATCCAGTTTTGCTTTCGACTGGAAAAAATACGCTTCTAGCTTTTTACCCCAAGTTTCTTGCTTAAATTTTTCTACTTTCAGCTTCCGCACCGTCAAATCTGCTAGTTGCTTTGGAATCAAACCGTGATATTCCATCCATGCTTTGACATCGGCTTCTGATGTTAACTGTCTTTCCCCAAAAAACTGTTGTTGAGCAGCAGCGATTTCTTCGGGAGTACAATCTATGGATGCGATCGCTTCATCTATAATTAATTCCCGTCGCAACTGTGGCAGCATTTGGTAGCCTGCCAGTAAGGGAATCAGTTCGTCAGTCGTGATTGTACGGTTACCAATTCTTAGTACTTCAGTCATTAGCTTTTATATATATCAAAATATATGTTTTGTAGAATTTTACACTCTTTGGTTGAACAGTATGTACAACCAGCCCTTACATAAATCATGCTAAAGGCATTTTACTAGTAATCCTTTATACTATTTTGGGTTAGATAGTCATGTTTTCTAGGTCTGGAACAACCTTTTGGTAAAGACTGTTAATCTCAAACCCAAAACTGGCTATCAGTTGCCCCTCTGTTATACCCAATACAATTCTAATTTCAAAAATATGCAGCCTATTATGAAGTTTAGGCGAAGATAATACCAAGGTCACTAGGCAAGCACAAGTGCAATATGGTATCAGCGCCTTTGTGCCATTACTCAGGCAACACACATCTCAACGACACAAGTCAAGCACATAAGCATTCCAACCTGCCAAAAGCTTTGATATATAAACTTTTTGACTTTACTTTAGTTAAAAATTTCTTGAGTTGATTAGTCTTAAGCCCCTACTCTCTATATATAGTGAGAGCGATCGCTTTTTAGTCGTAAAATTGTTCATACCAAGCAATAATTTTAAAGGTTTGGACTATAAAGACTCTAAATAGCTCAAAAGGTCTGCCATTTCTTGGGCACTAGGCTGAAACTTTGGCATTGGTGGTGTTTCACCACTAATCACTTGGCGAATCAGTCCATAACGCGATTTATGCTTGGATACACCTTGCAAGCTGGGGCCTACTCGCCCATCGGCTTGCCAGCCATGACAACCAGCACAATTGATTTGAAAAATAGCGTTACCTTGAACTGGATCTCCAGTTAAAGATAGAACATTTTTCACATAAGGATCAGAAGCTTGCACCATCTGAACACCAAAAATGCCCAAAGTGATAGCTAGCATTACGGCAAGAGCCAGCAAAGCGATCCGCTGAATTAAATTTTCAGGTTTGGTAATCTGGTTATCCAAAAGGTTTGTTGTGAAAGTTGTAGGTGTGCTAAGAATTTTTCATTTCCTACACATAGCTTAAAAGTTCTTGATGCTCACTGCAAGCATGGATGATACTTTTAGTTTGATTATTCATTCTCCAAAAACGCTGTAGAGAGAGGCATTCATCCCGAATTTGGTAAAATCAAAAACAGGAAACGAATGTTTAATAATTGCAAAGAGGAGATTTACAGTGGTTGAACCCCTGCTCTCAGGTATCGTCCTTGGTCTAATTGTGGTTACTCTCTCTGGTCTGTTTTACGCTGCCTATAAGCAATACAAGCGCCCCACTGAACTGGGAGGCTAGGGATTAGGGACTGGGGACTGGGTAATTGGTAGTTGGGAATTTCTTGTTTTCCCCCTTGTCCCCTTGTCCCCTTCCCCTAATCTTCCTTCCCCTGACTCACTCGATAATCCTATAAAACGTCAAAGCAGTATTTCCATAAACTTTCTGGCGGCAAATTTCCCAGTTAGGAATGACTGGCGCAGTCCAATCTTGGGCACTATGTTCAGCCGCAATTTCGCCTTCAGGATCTAAAAGCTGGTAGTTTGCGATCGCTTCTAAAACTGGTTGATATAATCCGCTAGCATAGGGCGGATCAAAATAAATTCTGTCAAATTTTTTGTCTGTTAAGGTTTTTAACTGCTGGAGTACATTTCCCCGCAACAATTTCCATTCTTGGTCAGCACTCGCTACTCGCTGCCAATTCTGTTGAATGATGTTACAGGCGCGGCTCGATTGTTCAATACCGACTACTAAGCTGGCTCCTCTACACAAAGCCTCTGCGCCCATTGAACCGCTACCAGCACACAAATCTAGCCAACGACACCCAAATATTCTTTCCTGCCAAATATTAAAGACAGCCTCTCGTACCCGCGCACTGGTAGGTCTGGTATCTTTACCAGGCAAGGTTTTTAACTGACGATTTCCGTAAATTCTCAGAGCCATTAGTCATTAGTTATGAGCCATTAGTCATTGTTCATTGATCATTGGTCATTGCACAAAGACAAATGACAAAGAACAAATAACAACTGACAGACAACTAAATTGTATTATGCTGCTACTTGTTCGCGGACTTGAGCAACAAAATTAGATAAGATTTGCAATCCAATATTAGATGATTTTTCCGGGTGAAATTGTACTGCCATCAGATTATCACGAGCGATCGCAGCTGTAACTGTTTGCTTCCCGTGAGTAACATTTGCCGCTCGAATTTGCGGATCTATTGGTTCAACATAGTAAGAATGAACAAAATAAACCCAAGGATTCGCAGGCAAATGCTCCCACATAATACTTTTTGGCTGAGTTATTTCCAGCTGATTCCAACCCATGTGAGGAATTGTAATTTCTGGTTCTGGACGAAACCTTTTAACTGTTCCTTTAACAATTCCTAATCCTCGTTGTGTACCTTCGGCACTCGATTCAAACAGAATTTGCAATCCCAAGCAGATACCCAAAAAGGGTTTACCAGATGCGATCGTATCTTTAATAGGTTGTTCTAAACCACGCGCACGCAGGTGTTGCATGGCAGGATCAAATGCTCCAACGCCTGGCAAAACTACTGCATCTGCTTGTTCTAATTCCTTAAAAGAATGAGTGATTTTAGGAGTTGCTCCAGCTTTTTCCAAGCCTTTGCAAACTGAATGTAAATTTCCCATATCATAATCTACGACCGCAATCACTGGCATTGACCTGCTCCTTGTAAATTTATTATGGAGAGTAATTCTATTTTAAATAATATTTCTTATGAAGAAAAGATTTCTATTAACTTCTTTTGACACTTGGCTCGAAGATCAACAGTCAAATTCTTCCGATGATTTATTACTAGAAGTCACCAAACTAGAAACACTACCTTATTATTTGACTTATTTACGTCATTTACCTGTAGATGTGCAGCTTGCTAGTAATGCAGTAATTCAAAAAATCAATGAACTCCAACCCGATTGTATTATCTGTTGTGGAATGGCTGCCAGTCGAATGCAATTAACTGTAGAAGTTTGTGCGACTAGTGCAGAAAGTGTTTTGCAAACAGGAGTGGATATAGAACAATTAGTTTCTGGGACAAGGGGAATTGAGATTAGTCACGACTGCGGTAAATTTGTTTGCGAAGGTCTTTATTATTCAGTATTGGATCATTTACGCCAATCCCAACTTCAGGCAAATTGCATTTTTATCCATGTTCCAGTTTTAAATCACGAAAATTTGGTAAACATTGTTGCAGATTTCGTATTAATTATTAACAAACTGGCACTTTCATAAATTTGCCCGCGTCTTTATGGAGGAAAAAATAGTTAAATTTATGTTGCCATTGTTACTAAGTTTGACACTTGCTCAATCAATTTCGCCTACACCACCACCAGAAGAAGTAGTACAACCGCAAGTTGTTCGACCCTTACCAGGTAATCTCGATACAGTTCCAGTATTTAATAGCAATAGTCCAGAATTAGTCTTGAAGGAAGGGATTTTACTCTCCACTTTTCCTCCAGATGGTAAAAAAGTACCAACAGCTCATCTAAATTTTCCCTTTCAAGGAAGATTTGATATTTTTGCTCACCATATAGCTAGAGCTGAACCGCCAGAAAATTTACGCTCGCTATATTTAGGAATCATCTTGCATAATCCTGGTTCGACACCAGTAACTATTAATGTGCTGCAGGGAGCAACTTATTTAAGTCAGCCAGATGCACCTTTTATTTCTTTACCATCATTCAGTGAAAATATTTTAGGTACAGTTTTTGCTGGCCCAGGCGATCGCGTTACTAGCGATGTCCTGCGAGGACGAAGACAAGAAATCTTTCCGGCTCAAATTGTGATTCCCCCAAAGGGAAGTCAAATGTTATTAAATCTGCCAATTCCTGTGAAAGGACTTACCCCACCTTTAAATGGTCGCTCGACATTAATCAGGCTACGCAGTAATGGCACAGTTTATGCAGCTAGCCTTGCCATGTTTGCACAAACAAATCCCGATGGTAGCGAACGTGCCCCAAATTTAGAAGAGTGGCAAAATTTACTCAACAATAGTGATGTAGCTGGCCCCAGAGATAAAACCCCCACACCTTTAGAAGAGACTGGTAAACCGAGAATTTACGGACGTGTAGCAGGAGTAGCTAGTGGTTCTCAATGGCGAGCCTTATTAGTAGATGAGCCTAAAGCTAAATATTTAACGATTCCTCAACCAGGTCAAGCCTTTTCCTACGCTTTGAGTACTGTGCATGGTGGTACCTTGGGAAGCAATCAAATTCAAAGCGCTAAGATGCTGGTACGCTATCCTGACACCGCATACCGCGCTCATGGTAATTATGGGATTCAATATAGTCTTAAATTGCCGTTGTATAACAATACCCAAACTCCACAGACTGTAACTGTATCAGTCCAAACACCACTAAAAGAAGACCAATTAGTCAAACCAGGACTACGTTTTTTCAATAGACCAGCCAATCAAGTATTTTTCCGGGGAACGGTGCGAGTTCGTTACAACGATGATCGCGGTAAGCCACAAACCAAGTTTATTCACTTAATGCAAACTAGAGGCCAAGCTGGAGAACCCTTAACTTTACTAAATATGCCAGCAGGCGATCGCAGATTAGTACAAGTAGACTTTCTTTATCCGCCAGATGCTTCACCACCGCAAGTATTAACCGTTGCAACTCAAGCTAAGGGACAATAGCTGCTTCATCAATTTAGGTAGTGTGTTACGGCGCATAGCGCCATTTCTGGCTCAAAATACTACATTATACCCGCCGTAACCCACCATTAAGAGACGCGATTCATCGCGTCTCTACAACTTTTGACTTTTAATTATTTTGGTCGGTACTCAGTACCATCTGCACGAAAACCTTTCTGTTGTAAAACAACTTTATTGTTCTGAATAATTGTCAGTTCTGTGTCAGCACCAGGAATGAATCGGACTTGATAAGTATATCCATCCTTAGATGCAATGTAGGTTGTCCAAAGACTATTAGTTTCGGTTTTAGGTAACTTTGCTGCTGGGACACTATTTGTAGTTTCGCTTTTATTGTCGTAGACATTTATATATGCCTGACCTTTACCGTAAACTCTCACGGTTTTAGTGTCGGTCACAAAATACACTAGCGTATCTGCTTCTGAAGGATTTTTATCAGGCGCAGGCTTGGTAGGAGGAACGACTGAAATCACATCTTCACGTACCCAGCCGACTTCGCTTGCTTGTTTACCAAATTGCACTTTGTACCAAGTACGAGTATCTCCGGATGGCTTTTGCTTGTCTAGAATTTTGACGCGATCGCCTGATTTCCCTTGGCGGATGACGTTACCTTCTTTAATTACGGGTGCTGAACGAATATTAACTACGTTCGTGTTACTAGAATTAGTCTTGAGAATGCCTTCGCTAGAAAGAATTTGGTTGGAATTTGTCATATTCTGATGCAGCCAGATAAGGATTTCTTGACAATAGATGCTTCAAATGATACTACTGGTTTTCCGAATTAGGAAAAAATATACTTAAATTTCTTAATAATGTACGCAGGTTTGAGAAACTCTATGGACTGGAATATGACTCAGTAATAGGTCAAATCATTTTTGTACTCAGGAATTCACTCCTGAGATAGGCATGATATTGGATGGTTGCAGAGTTAGGTAGACCTTTATTCTTTCTTTCCTGTTCCCTGTACCTACTTACACAAGTAATTTCAGCAATCAAACCAGATTTATATACATTATTTGAAACCCTTGGCTGCTTTTTTTTGCCCTTTACTTTGAGGCTTAGATTTTTGCACTTCTGCTATGGCTGCTTGAAATAAGTTATGCAGATGTACAGGAACACTAGCAATTTCTGGTAAATCCGGCTCTAGAGGTTTAGCGAATTCTTGTAGAAGTGAATCCAAGTCATTTCCTAGACTAAAATCTGGACGTTGCAGAAAAGTTTGTAACACATTTTCTAATGATGTGGCATACTCTTGAGCTAATCGATGCCAGATAAAAGCATTGATGCTCTTATCTTCCAGATAAAAGCGAATTAGTTTCTCAGATCCTTCAATGCTCTGCCAATCTTCCGTTGATAAAATTGTTTTGATTTTACTATATGTTGGTAAAAACATTTGTCCCCAACGGGGATGAGAAATAGCTGTAACTTGTTCAGCTTTCTTGAGTTCCGCAGGTAAATCCACTTTTGGCATGACCATTTTACTGCTGCCATTATTATTAAATATCTGAGCAGCTACATTAGAGTCAGCACCCATTTCTTTAACTGCTGCTTTGATTTCCTCTTGGTCAATACCAGCTTCCTGTGCCATTTCGGCTAAGGGTTTGGAAGTATCTATGCCTGTATTTGCTAGTAATTTTCCGGTAATTACCTCTTGGAATTCAGCAATTTTCTTATTGAGTTGATATCCCGGTAATGTAATTTCATCCTGCCCAAAAAATTCTACAAACTGCTCATGGTATTGGACAACAGAATTCCAAGCTTCTGCTAGTAAATCGGGAGCATCGCTGTAAAGATGATTTTTATAGTTTTCTTTAAAATTACCAATAGCTACAGCCAGTTTTGGTTTACCCAATTTACCCATAATTGTATAGTTACCAAAAAATGTCCAGTAACTATCGGTAACCGGAGAAATCCGTGTGAATAAAATTTCTCCTTCTTTTAACCGTGATATTTCTTGTAGAGTTTTAGCATTATTAGGCTTAACAATGTAATGTTTATCTGTAAGCCAGTTTCTTACCTCAAAACCATCAGGTAAAATTTCCGTGATGGCAAATAAGCCCATAAAACTACGATGCCAAATGCTAATCAGATTGCTATCGCTTTCTGGTAAATCAGGATGGCTGTCTATAAACAATTCTAACGCAGAGCGATCGCCAACTTTCCCTTCGGTAATAAAGCTGTCAATCACTAAGTCTTGCTGTGTACTGTTACCACTACCGCTGCGTAACTTTCCAGCCGCATAGCTTTCCAGTGCTTGTGCTAAATCGCCTTCTGCTTCCAGAACAAAATCTACTAAGGCTTGTTTGAGTACGTGCGATCGCTCTAATATGGCATCCACAATTCTATTTCTCTAATCAACAGAGGTAGATTATAGCTTTTTAGGCTATTAGTACATCTAGCAATAGCTATATATATCAAAATGTAGACTTATCCCGAACTCAGGTGATCTCAGGTTAACCCTGTTCTGTCACTTCCGGAGAACAATAATCGTAGCGAAACACTGGAACTTTTATCTAATCAAGCTTTGAGCTTTTATTTTCTAATAGAAACTAAAATTTGTAGCCAAACCCTGAAAAGTAAAGCTCTAAAAGGCTTTCAGCGATTGGGTTTTCCCAGCCTGACACAAGAGGGTTAATAACAAATACACAGCCACTTTTTCACCCCTTCAGGTATTTTATTTAATTTTCTAATATTCATAATGAGTGTATAAAAACCAAAAGCCTCTCCAAATATTTATTGGAGAGGCTTTTGGATGAAAAATAGACCTGGCATCGAGCTATTGTGGCGTAGGGCAACCCCTAGACTATCGTGGCCGCAGCAGCGTTTCACCTCTGAGTTCGGGATGGGGTCAGTGTGGT
>NZ_JACJQJ010000010.1 GCF_014696615.1 Nostoc linckia FACHB-104
GGAGGGGGTTTGGGGGACGCAACCGTCCCCCAATCGGGGGCTTGGGGGAGAATCCCCCAATTGTGCTAGCTGTTTCCACAAGTGACAAATCAATCACTAATGAGCTTATCTGAACTGTATTAGGTTATAACTAAGTACCAACTAACAAATGACTAATGACAAAATAATTACTTAACCTCTACATCAACTTCCGCAGACATCCCAGGCGTAATTCGTGACTCATATCCTTGGATACTGTTTTGGTCGAAAATTACTTTGACTGGAATACGTTGGACAATTTTGGTGAAGTTACCAGTGGCGTTATCTGGTGGTAATAAAGCAAATTGAGCGCCGGAGGCTGGTGATATACTGTCAACACGACCTATAAACGGGTGGTTGGGAAAAGCATCCAGCTTGATTTCAACTGGTTCTCCGGGTCGCATTTTATTTAATTGGGTTTCTTTAAAGTTCGCTACTACCCAATAGCCGTTATCGACGATCGCCATTAATGGTGTACCTACTTGCACCCGGTTACCAACTTCCACGTTTTTTCTACCTACTCGTCCAGCACTAGGGGCGGTAATGTTGGCGTAAGAAAGCTGCAATTGTGCATCTTTGAGGGATGCTTCAGCTTGAGCGATCGCAGCTTTTGCGGCTTCATATTGACTTTGTTTCACAGCCGTATCTTGTCCGGTGGCGGTGGCTTGTTGCAATCCACCCCTTGATGCTGCGAGTTTCGCTTGGGCGCTGGTGACACCTTCTTGTGCTTGTGCAAGTTGCGATTGCGCTCTGGCTACACCTACTCTCGCAGAGGCTAACCTAGCTTGTGCTTGTTCTACTCCCTGAACCGCAGCATTCTTTTGGGCTACAGCCACATCATAAGCGGCTCTAGCTGTATCTAACTGCTGGCGAGCAATTGCGCCTTCTTTAAACAAGCTGTTGTAACGGTTGTAGTCTGCTTGGGCTTTTGCCAAGTTTGCATTAGCCTGCGCTACCTGCGCCTGTGCTGCGGGTATCCCGGCTTGCGCTAATTGCACTTCCGCCTGAGCTGCAGGTATCCCCGCTTGCGCTTCTTTGACTGCGGCTTGCGCTGTGGAAATGGCTGCAACAGCACTGCTAACATCTCCTTGTGCTTGAGCAGTTTTACCGCTAGAAGTTTGAGAAGTTAAAGCGATGTTTGCTTGGGCTGCTTGCGCTTGTCCACGGGCATTTTCTAACGCTGCTTGCGCTTGCAGTACTTTACTTTGGTAATCTCGTGGATCAAGTGTTACTAATAATTGTCCAGGTTGCACCAATTGGTTATCATTCACTAGCACCTGACTGACAGTTCCCGGAATCCGGCTAGCAACTTGGTGAATGTTTCCCACTACCGTAGCGTTATCGGTTGATTCGTGGGTAGAAGCATATTGCCAATAGTGATAACCAAAAGCACCAGCTGCGATCGCACCAACACCCACGCCAGCTAAAATCAAACCAATCGGTTTTTTCCGCTTCTTCTCAGCCTTGTTCTCTGTCTGGGCTTCTGGGTGAGGATGAACCTCAGTTTCCGGTACTGGAGGAGCTTCGGGGGTTACAACTGGTGCTTCTGCACTGGCGACAGGCTCTCTTGTAACAGCCTCTAAACTCTCTACATCAGTAACTAGTCGTTTGTCTATAACAGAGATATTGCCTTTTTTGTGTCCGTTCTCAGTGTTAGCGCCCATGATTGTTGATTCCCCAACTCATATATCAAATTTAGTTTTTTACTTAGTACACGTAATATTTAATTACTTGCCTTCCTATAACGTTCCCTTCGTGTGCGTAGTATTATTATGCCAAAACAAAACTTCACAGTACTTCACCCAAGTGGGTGAGGGTGGCTTTAACTATAGATAGACATTCTGGAAATGCGGCGCTGCAGAGACGTAATTAATCGCGTCTGTACTAAAATTATTGCTTCCTTTCTTTGTCCCAATCACCCAGTCAAGAGTCAACAGTCAACAGTCAACAGTCAACAGTCAACAGTCAACCATCAACAATCCCTCAAGACAAATTCGCGATCGCCCGATTTAACAACTGGGAAAACAATTCGCGCTCCTGGTAGGAAATACCAGACATGGCTTGATCGCGTAATTCTGCAGCTAATGGCGGTAATATCGTTTCTAGCTCTTTACCTGCATCGGTTAGCCAAATTCTCCAGATGCGGCGATCATGTGCATCGCGTTCACGACGGACTAAACCGCGTTCTTCCATCCGATCTAAAACGCCGGTTAAAGTCCCGCCTACCTGTTTGAGCCTGTCACCAATGCTAGAAGTAGGTAAACCATCTTCTTCCCACAAACAACACAACACTAACCAATGAAACGGTGTCAATCCGAAAGGCTCTAGGCTTTCTGTAAATTTGCGAGTTAGCAGTTGTGAGAGCAACTTGATTCTATAGCCAATACTATTGGGTGCCAGAACTTGCTGCCAGGACTCCAAAACATCAAACTCATTAGATGTAGACACCATTTCACTATATTATTTAGTGTGCGTAATATTATTCTAACTAACCTAGTATTTGTGTGCAACAGAAGATTGCCATCTATCTTAAGGAAGGATTTGAATCAGCTGATACTCTTGTAGTGTAGCAAGAATACGATACGACGTGGATAATTGAGAATTCTGTGGTTTATAAATCCACGCATAGCTAAAAGCCGGTAATTGGCTAATTGAATCTACTTCTTGCCCTGGAATCGGCGTGTAGAAATGCAGCAAGACAGAGTTTTTATCGTAAACTTGCACAAAAGACACAGGATGAGTTTGGAGAATTGAGGCGATCGCTGGTTGTTGGAAAAAGGCTTTTACAGTTGGGTTATAGTCGCTTAACAGCCCTAAGCTACCAGCCATCGCCAAAGTTAGCCAGCAGGGAATTAACCAACTAGCAAACCAATAATTCTCAGTCAAAAACTTTTGCCCAAAGCGGTGATGAGCAATCCACACCACAGGCACCATAAGCCAACCTAAGCCTAAAATGAAGCCAAGATTTGTGCGATCGCGAATATAAGCATCTTGGGTAATTAACGCAAATATACTGACTGCTATCAGTAAAATTCCCAGTATGCCAATGGCATAACTGAGATTACGCGGCAAATTGTTCTCAGCCTTCCTAATCCATGAAAGTAATTTATTACCTCCATCAGGGTTAAAAGCAAAAGATTGAGCTATCTTGCGCTTATCTGGTAAAAGTCTCACCCCTCTCGGCTGAATTTTGGTGATTCGCTCACCATCCTCTAAAGAAGCATTATTTTTTATCAATAATTTCTCCCCCCTGCCCCCTGCCCCCTGCCCCCTTGCCTCCTGTGTAGATTGATAAATTTTGCCCAACCAATCTAAACCTACAGCCGCCAGCAACGCGATAAAAGGATAAAGGCCAAGGGCATAGTGAGACAGACGAGTAGAAAAAATACTCAATTCAGTAAATAAAACCAGGGGAAATCCCACTAAGATTAGCTGGTAATTCGCAATTGGACGACGCAGTGCTATAAACAGTCCTAAAATTGCGAAAAAGAACCAGGGGAAGGATTTTAAAGGAATATTCCAAAAATAAAATAATATGCCATTGTGGTTCCGGTCTTCAGAACCTAGTTCTACCACAAACCCTAATAACTGCCCAAAACTCTCAGCACCATAGCGCAACCAGCTTAACCACAGCCAAGCTAATACTGGAATTAAACCCACTACCAACCCCAAATATAACCTTGGGTTAGCAAGATGATGATGACGGTGATGTTCCTTAATTAAATAAGGTAATAAAGCCACCATTGGCAACAAAATCATAAAGCTGCGCGTCAAGAAGCCCAAACCAAAACACAAGCCAGCAATAAATAGCAAAAAATCGCTATATTTAGGATGTAATTCCGCTTTTAGTAAAGATAAAATCGCTAAAAGTACCAATAAAATCATCGGAATATCAGGTGCAGCTAATCGGCTAGACTGTAGCCAGAGAAATTCCACACACAAAATTGTTGCTGCTAGCCAAGCTACCTTTCTGCCGACGATAATTTTGCCGATTTCATATAAAATAAACAGAGCCAAAATACTAGCGATCGCACTCGGAAGCCGCGCACTAAATTCACTTACCCCAAACAAATTATAAGCAGTAGCAATTAACCAATAAGGCCCGGGTGTTTTATGATGAGCAGTTCCCCAAGGAGCTATCCAATCACCAGATTCAAACATCTGGCGCGCTCGTCCTGCATAATAGCCTTCATCATGAGCCATTAAGCTACTCTGCCCAGAACTGCATATTAACAAAGGAAGTAGCCAAATTAACAAACTTAAGTAAGGCAATCTCGCCAAAAGGTAGATTTGCCGCCAAATGTTCGGTAATAGTCGGATTTTGTAGGACATTAATTAGTACGAATTGAATGCAGCGTCGTAAATTTCTTATATTTGTGATCTGACTTTAAAATATGTAAAGCAGCATACAAAATACTTGATCAAAATCCTAGCTGATATCAATTCAGTTGTGGAAAAAATCCTTCTAAATAGACATTTAAGATGATGATTCTCAAACCAGATCAACGCCTGAAGTTAGATGACACAAATGACAAACTGTTTTACGACTATCCGCGTTTTGTTACCCATGTTGATGAAGCATTTATTAAACAGTTAACAGACGTATACCGCGAGCGTCTTAAATCTAACACACGCGTATTAGATATGATGAGCAGTTGGGTGTCTCATCTGCCCGAAGAAATGCAATTTGCCCATGTAGAAGGACATGGACTCAATGCTGAAGAATTAGCACGTAATCCCCGTTTAAATCATTACTTTGTGCAAGACCTAAATGCAAATCCGCAGCTACCCTTGCAGGATGAAGAATTTGATGCTGTTCTCAATTGTGTCTCTGTACAATACATTCAATATCCAGAGGCTATCTTTACAGAAATCCACCGCATTCTGAAACCCGGTGGTTTAGCGATTATCAGTTTTTCTAACCGAATGTTCTTTCAAAAAGCCATTCAAGCTTGGCGGGATGCTTCCGAAGAAGCGAGGGTAGAGTTAGTCAAAAACTATTTTGCCTCAGTCCCAGGATTTTCTACCCCAGAGGTAATTGTGCATAAATCAAACACCCCGCCTGTGCTTCAATGGCTAGGAGTACCTGGCGGCGATCCGTTTTATGCTGTCGTAGCTTATAAGGGGTAGGGATTGGGGGCAAGGGAAAGGGACAAGGTGACAAGGTGACAAGGGGAAATGACTATTACCAATTACCCATTACCCATTACCAAAAACCCCATGCCCAATGCCCCATCCCCCATGCCCATTTATAACCAATCTCGATAGGCAGATATTTCACCTACGCTGATTTCAAATGGCCCGCCTTTGCCAAATGGGGGGTAAACGCGGATTTTAGCGTTAGTGGTAAACCTTTCTAATCTGTTTCCTAGTTGAGGAACATTGCTGACGATGTGCCAGTAAGAAACAATGTCAGGGCAGTCAATGATTAGCATTAAGGTAGTCGCATTGCTGGTGAGATACCACTGACAATTGCTTAACAATGTTTGCGTAATGCGATCGCAGGCTTGATAAAAGCATCTGCCAATCGATTGTTCTAGTTCCAGATGTAACATACCATCCATTTTGCTGATTTCCTTGGGAGGTAAATCATCAGGTGGCAACAAAGGTAACTTAGACATAATTCCGCACCTCTTGGTTATAGCGCGTCAAACTCTCCAGGTTTTTTTGCAAATCGCAAGCTGAGGGTTTGATTGCCAGCGTGCCTAGATTTAATTCATCCTGAAATTTTTTGATTCTGTCTCGGCAGGTTTGTACATCACCAATAATTGAATTTTCAATTAAAAAGTCTTCATCAAAACAAATATTGGTGCGATCAAATGCCTTATGACCAGTAGAACTTTTCTGCATGACAACAGCTGCATTTGCTGTCATTTTTTGGCTGAATTTGCGGATGAAAGGCAACGCCTCTGTTACTGCTTCGTTGTATGTCCTGGCAACATAAAAGAAACGAGTCAGTACTAGGTTTTCAGAACCAGTAGAATTTAAGGCACGGTATTTAGCAACAGTATTCCGCAATCTGTGCAGAGAAAAAGGAGGCCCCCCCATTAAGCCAAAGGAATGTTTGGCGGCAAACCCTACACCGTCATCATCGCCAGTGGCTACATATACGGGAATTTGTGCTTGCAAAGGTTTGGGGTAAATTGTCAGGCGATCGCATTGATAATATTGCCCATTAAATGATACTTCTGTTTCATATAAAAGCTTCTGAATCAATGCCATTGCCTCTAGCATCTGGGCACGAGATTCTCCCATTGGTGTGGCAAAATGCTTATTTTGTTCGGGAAATGGCCCGCCTTTGGCAATCCCAAATAACAATCTGCCATTACATAAATTATCTAACGTGGCAATATCTTCAGCTACCCTAATTGGGTTATAAAACGGTAACAATACCGCCGCTGTGCCTAGTTTAATTGTTGAAGTCAATGCCGCTAAATGGCCCATTAACATCAACATTGAAGGGCTAAGATTGGATTCACTAAAATGATGCTCACTTACCCAGGCTTCTTCAAAACCTAAGCTTTCCGCCTGTTTCACCAATGCAACTTGTTCTAAGATGGCACGGCGGGCATCCTGATGATGATTATCGTAATTGCAGAAAAGTCCTGTTTTCATTATTTGCTGGTATTGGCAGTTTGCGCCTACCTTAGATACTCGTTCTCGTGATTTTTAAGATGCAGCAACCCAATTTAATTCCAACCACAAGCGGGGATTATTTTGCTTTAACGTTGACAATGGATCGCGAAGCAATCTATCAGCATTCATACAAACTACCTGAACTAATCCCATATTATCTGCTATTTCTCTGAGTACATCTTTTTGAGATTGCACTTGGGGAAGCATTTCATCAGAACAATAAATCCCTATATATTGCAACCGTCTAGCAGGTCGTCCCCAAAAACAGGTAATGACCTTCACATAACAATTTTGCAGTAATTCTCCAACGCTAGGGTAATAGTGATTTACTACTCTAGTAAATTCTTTGGCTAGGATATCTTCGGCAATCATAGCAATTGATATTTCTGTAGCGTTCATCACGCTATTAATATAACATACATTTGTCATTCAAATATGACATTTATTATTACTTCTTTAGAAGTAAATATTAATTATTAAGAACATTAAATAAAATAAAAAAGAGGTAAAAATTTTGTTTTTTACCTCTCTAGATTGATTTTAAAATTTTTATCAAAGAGTCCAGAGTCAAAGGTCAAGGGTCAAAAATTGGAGAGACGCGATTAATTACGTCTGTACCAAAAGTCAAAAATTCAAAACTTTTAGGTTGCAACTCTCAACAAAATTATTTGTATGAATTTCTCCCCCTTGCTCCCCGCCCCCTTGCCTCTAACGTGCATTGCGTTCTGACACTATAACCTCAGCAACAAGTTGTGGTAAATCTACAAGGTCAACATATCCGTCTGAACCCTTGATAGGTGACATAAATGTATAATTGGGGTCGCAAGCTCCTGTATCGTAGACTTGAATAAACCAGCGATCGGGAAATCCTGCTATACCCAGTTCTACAACGTACCAACTCTCACCAACCAGACGAGAATTATTAATTGTAAACCACTCTCTGTCTTGTTCTGAGATATTCCAATCAGCCATGAGAAACTCAAAAGCTATTTGTCCAGCGTCAGTTTCAGTCAATAGCATTGCTACTCCTCAGATGAAACTTCGGTTTCCAAATTGGCAGCTTCCGTATCAGGATACAAACCCAATTGTTTTGCTAGTTGACGACCAATAAAAAATAAGAATTGGGCACCATCTTGATTACCTTCATGTGCAAACACAGTTGCCACTTTTAGCACTGCATATACAAAATCCGAATCAATTAATTCTGGATTTGCTTCTAATATTTCTGGTTCTTGGCCATTAGGGCATCTGAGTAGCTGATCGATTAAATCAAAATACAGGAGTTGGCGTTCTTCTGTCATGGTGCTTTTTTTGATGGAAAATGAATGAATTGGAATTTGCTTACTGTTCGATACTTTGCTGCCACAGCCGTTCTAGCATTTCAACTTGTTCTTGAAAAACAGCATTACGATAAACAAGATATCTGTCGTAAGCAATAATCCCTAACCCGACACAAATAGGTGTTAGCAAGAAAAACCATTGCATAATTGTTGCTAGTTGATATTGCTCTACAACAGTTAAATTATGGGATTGGAGGTTTTGCTTAGAGAGGTTTATGCTTGGCTGAGATTGAGAGGAGTATACACCCTCGCTTTGGGGAACCAAGAAGCTATCGGCTTTCATATTATTGTTTACTTCACAAGTGAGATTCTGTGATTTTACTAACTCTAAATGCCTTCCCCAAACCATACTAAATACTAATAAAGCTGGAGATATAACAGCTAAGAGAACTACACAGACTGTGAGAACATTTAAAAGCTTGACTTTCATCTTGGTTCTCCCTTCCCAGGTAGTATGCACCCAGTAAGACAACAATTTCTGTTATTTAACTACACAAATATTGCTGATAATCAAAAAGTTATCAGTTAACAATTAGCTTTTTTTTCATTGTTTATCATGAACTAATTACTAAAAAAGGGGATGATTTGATGCAACCCTTAAACTAATATTTTAAATATATGATTAAATTTATCCGCAATCGCAAATTAGTATTCAGTCATACTGAAATAATTTATTATTGGGACTATAACTCACGCTCTCGCACCCTAAAACTGAGTTTGATGCAGTTAAGAATAGGGGGTTAAGAAGTCCCCCCTTCATCTCCAGACAGTTGCCTGGGAATGTTGGGGGGTAGAGGGGAATCTCTGCGTAAATCCTATAGGTTTTATATCAGCAGGGTTGCTCTATAGCAGTTTATCTGAGTCGGATCAGAATTATTAAATTTATTAAATTTGTACTCAAAGGCTGGAAATTTTAGCTGCTCGGGATAACAAAAAAAATTTGGGGTATGGGGACTAGTATTTTTTGACTGGTGTCCTAGTGTTTTTCAAGTTGGGTGCGGGTAGGTTTGTACTCAACCTGAAATCTTGTGTAATGGCTGTTTAAAGAATATTTTTGAGGCAGTTTTTAGTGGATAAAAGTTGTACTCAAACTAATATTCTCGCCTCAAAATATCTTACATTAATAGAAAAAACTATTAAATTTTAGCAAATAGCTATTTTGTTATAGATAAACTAAAAAATAGCCAAGTTGAAGATAAACTTTTGGAGATATATAGCTATCTTAAGAGATTGTCAAAAGTCAAGAGTCAAGGGTCAAAAATCAAAGAGATGCGATTAATCGCGTTTTTCAAAATTTCACTGACTCTCTGCGCCTCTGCGTCTCTGCGTAAGAAAAAAATCATCCCAGCAATAAGCAACGCCAAAATTTCTAATTTAAAGATAGGCATCAATAAGCAATTGCTAGTTTTCTATAACAATTACCGGGACATAAAGATAAAGTGGATAAAAAGTCAATAGGAATATTTGCCAGAATTGCTATCTAAATCATTGCCATGTTGTGGTTTAGTTAGAGTACAAGAATTATGTACTCAGTGACACTTGAATCTAGATTAAAATACAAGATTACCGTTATAAGTAAAAAATACCTGGCGTTGTTTAATGAATTTAGGATTTTAGGAGTTAAGGAATGCGAATTGCTAAAGATGTAACAGAACTTATTGGAAGAACTCCTTTAGTTGAACTGAACAAGATTCCGCAAGCAGAGGGAGCAGTAGCACGGATAGTTGCCAAACTCGAAGGTATGAACCCAGCAGCTTCGGTTAAAGACCGGATTGGGTTAAATATGGTAATCTCGGCTGAAGCAGATGGTTTTATCGAGCCAGGAAAAACTATTTTAGTAGAGCCAACTTCCGGCAATACAGGGATTGCCTTAGCAATGGTAGCAGCCGCACGGGGCTACAATTTGATTTTGACAATGCCTGAAACCATGAGCAACGAAAGACGGGCGATGTTACGTGCTTATGGTGCAAAGTTAGAGTTAACACCAGGCCCGGAAGGAATGCGGGGAGCAATTCGCAAAGCTGAAGAAATTGTGGCTAACACTCCCAACGCATATATGCTGCAACAGTTCCGCAACCCTGCTAATCCCAAAATTCACCGCGAAACCACCGCCGAAGAAATTTGGGCGGATACTGATGGTGAAGTAGATATTGTGATTGCTGGTGTAGGTACTGGCGGAACAATTACCGGGATTGCGGAAGTATTGAAAGAACGTAAGCCAAGTTTTCAGGCGATCGCAGTTGAACCAAGCAACAGTCCTGTATTATCGGGTGGGGAAGCTGGGCCGCATAAAATTCAAGGGATTGGCGCTGGCTTTGTTCCCGATGTTCTCAAGCTGGAATTGGTTGACGAAGTAATTCGCGTCAGCGATGAACAGGCGATGTCTTATGGACGGCGTTTAGCAAAAGAAGAAGGCTTGTTATCTGGGATATCTTCTGGCGCGGCTTTGTGTGCAGCATTGCAAGTTGCGAAGCGTCCTGAAAATGCAGGAAAGCTGATTGTGATGATTCAGCCTTCCTTCGGGGAGCGTTATCTTAGCACCTTGATGTTCCAAGATTTGACTTTGGAATCTGCGGCTGTGCGTTAGGTGTCACATTTTAGACATCTTGGATAGATAGATATTAAACTCGAAATTTGGTTTGGGAAAAGGTGAAAGGTTTTTTCTTTTTCCTTTTCTCCTCAATCGACAATGCCTCCCAATCCCACAGACTACACGAAACCCAAGAGGTTTGTCGATAAGATCGCACTCTGCCTTATTGAGGATAGCGTCTCTAGCTCCATACCTGGCTTGTTATACTGTAACAAGTGATTCAAAAATTTTCGGTGTGATTTCATGCGAAATGGAGTAAATTAAACTTTAAGTCTGGAATCCAGTATTTTGCATCTGAATTTAAACTTAACTTTTAAAATTGTACATGAGGTTGAGCTAATGCAAGACGAGACAATCAGGATTGTAGTAGAAGATACTTCAAAAGTTGTAGCAACCGAGGGTTCAAAGAGTGGAAATGATATTGGGGGTCAATTTTGGGCAGAAGAGGAAAAATTAGAGATTGAACTTTCCAAGACTAAAATAGCTGATGTTAAAGTTGAGAAACTAGAAAAGGAGATGATACGTTTACTACAAGTAGTCGATAGACTTTCTAGTCGTACCGAGTCTCAAAATAATAGAAAATCTTTAATGCATTTGGATGAAATTGAATTATCAGTTGAGATAAACGCTGAAGGGCAAATAAGTATTATCGGCAATGGAGCTAAAGCAGGAGCTAAAGGAGCTATAAAGCTTAAATTCAAACGAGCAGAAATAAAATAAGGCTCTTCCAATACCTTTGCCAAACTAAGAGCATAAAGAGGTAGGGTGCTTCGCAGTAGATATATTGTCTCTTACAACGGCAACTTAAAAATCACTCTTCAACCCATGCCGGATATCTTATAACTGTTACAATTTCTGTTACCGCAGATAAACACTATAATAATGCGGCAATTGAACCAAACCTCGTAATTTGGCAGAGGTATTGTGGTAGAAGAGTTTCTAAACTAGGTCTATGGTTGCCGAAAGCTAAAAAATATTTCCCCAAGAGTAACAACACCTTTATTTGTTAGTTTGATGAAATTACTGCTTACTTCAACAATGAAACAACTAGCGGTACAGTTGAAGGAATTAATAACAATCTCAAACTGATTAAGCGTTCTGATTATGGATTTATAAATTTTAGTAATTTTTGAGTTAGATGTTGATTAAATTTGCAATTAAATATTAATTTAGCATACTATCTACTAAAGAATTTAATATATGGTTAAAAATTGGGCTATCCTAATTGGTATTAATCATTACGAATATTTACTACCACTAAAATATGCAGAGCGAGATGCATATTTATTAGGAGATTTCTTAAAGAAAGAAGCTTACTTTGATGATGTTTTTTACTTTACAGATAATTCTCCTAATATAACTAGACCAGGAAGCCAATCAATATCATCTAAACCAGAATATAGTAACTTATTACGATTTATACGACTTTTAACTCATAAAAAAAATTTTATGAGTGCTACAGACAGCTTCTGGTTTTTTTTTAGTGGACATGGTAAGCGTCACAAGCAACATGACTATTTAATGTTGTCAAATAGTGACCCAGGCAATGTGGAAAAAACAGCGATTCCGGTTAATGAAGTAGTTGGGAGCCTACGTTCTTGTGGTGCTGGTAATATAGTTCTTTTCTTAGATGCCTGTCGAGATAGTCCAGGAGATAAAGCGGGAGAAGGAATTGGTATCGAAACACAGCAAGGGGTAGTTACCTTCTTTTCCTGTAGTCCACAAGAACTATCTTGGGAAATAGACAAGCTAGAACACAGTTCTTTCACATATGCTTTACTAGAAGGGCTAAAAATGAAGGGAGAACGCAACTGTGCAACTGTAAAACGATTGGATAATTATCTCCAAGAACGAGTTCCCCAAATAAATTCTCAATACAATAAGAAGCCACAAAATCCATATACTAAATTGGAGCCTTTAAGAAAATATAATTTAATTCTTTTACCTAGCTATATATCAGCAACAGACAGTAAGACAAACATTTTCCAAAATGATATAGATACTCTTAAAACAGAAGCTTATCAAGCATATCAGATTGATGGTAATTTAGAATTAGCCTATCAGCTATGGCATCAGGTACTAGAAGCTACATCTGGACGAGATACAGATGCAAAAAAAATTATAGAAAGCCTTTCTAAACAATTGTTATTAAAACAAAAAGAAAGTAATAAATCTACTAAAAATCAAGGAAATAAATCTGGTGAATTTGGTGAAATAATAAATAATCAACCTATTAATTCTGCCGAAGTTTTACGGAAAAAGTTTGAACGACTACCTCCGCAAAGAAAGAAGGTATTGCTGGAAGTTATTCAAGGTTGTACTATCAGTGAAGTCGCTCGCAATCTTAATATGAGTGAAAACGCTGTTAATTATAATCTAAAACGGATATATCATTTTTTTGAAATCAAAAATACTCCTTTTGATGTAAAAAATGGCAAAAAAATAGTTAGAAACAAATTTTTATTAATTACTCTTTTTCAGGAATACTTGCCTGAACTTATTATTAAAAAACGCCTGAGTAATGCAACAGTTAATACAGTTAATGCAGAATCCGAGGGAGTTACTGATTTTAAACCAGTTAATAACCCAAAAGTAGATGTTGATTATACATTTGAAATAGTAAATAGTGTTACTCCATTAAATCAATTAATTACAAAAGAATCAAATAATAACTATACACCAAAGTTAGGTGATGACGAAGGTTATTTAGTTAGTACTAAAACTGAACCTATTAGACTTTTAATTCTAGCAGCTAACCCTAAGGATACCTCACCTTTACGCCTTGATGAAGAAGTCCGTGATATTACGGAAATATTACGTTATTCACAAGAAGGTATTGATTTTCATGTTCAAGATAGGTGGGCAGTTCGTTTTCGAGATCTACGCCAAGCACTACTTGATATCAAACCACATATTATTCATTTTAGTGGACATGGAACTGAAGAAGGAATTGTACTTGAAGATGATCAAGGTAATGCACACTTAGTCTCTCAAGAAGCATTAGCCGGACTGTTTGAATTATTTAAAGATCAAATTGTTTGTGTCTTTCTTAATGCTTGTTATACAGAATTACAAGCAAAGGCTATTAACAAGAATATTAGCTATGTTATAGGTATGAATCAACCCATCGGCGATAAAGCAGCGATTCATTTTTCAAGAGGTTTCTATGAAGCTCTAGCCAGAGGTCGTTCTCTTGAATTTAGTTACAAAATTGGTCGTAATGCTATTCACGCTGAAGTTGGTAATGAATATTTAACACCAGTTTTAAAGTGGAATCATGAACAATATCAAATATTAAAATTGAAGGGAATATTATCATCAAATACTTCTGCCCAAGTAACTAATATATATCGCCAACTAAACTTATCTAATATCTTAGTTTTGGCGGCTAATCCAATAGGTACCTCGCAATTACGTATTAATGAGGAGGTTCGTGAAATTAGAAATGCAATAGAAAGAGTAAAGGGATGCTCTTTCTGTTTAGAAAATAGATGGGCTACACGAATTAAAGATTTTCGTATAGCAATGTTTGAATTGAAACCTAAAATCGTTCATTTTTCTGGTCATGGCGCAGGAAAAACGGGAATAGTTTTTGAAAATGAGCAAGGAACAATACAATTTATCGAGCCAGACGCATTAGCTAGAATCTTTAAACCTTTTGCTAATCAAATAAAGTGCGTGGTTATAAATGCTTGTTATTCAGAAATTCAGGCTTTAGCACTTGCCAAGCACATAGACTACGTGATAGCCATGAAACAAGAAATTCGTGATGAGGCAGCTATTGCATTTTCTACTGGTTTTTATCGAGCATTAGCGTATCAATATTCTATTGAAGAGGCTTTTGATTTGGGTTGCTCAGAGATAGCAGACAAATTTCCAGATACTCAATATTCTTTAATACCAGTACTTAAGGGAAAAAAGATTACAAAACCACTAGAAGCAGACACTACCCCTGAAAGTTAATTTTTTCATAGCTTCAAGTTATCCCATCTGGGGCTAGCTTCCTGTCTAACAGGTATGTCATCTTACCTGGATATCACGACATTCTGTTTTAAAGCACAGGCTTAAGGCATTCAATCCCAGATTAGCCCAGAAGCTTGCTCAGATTTAGGTTGGATTGAGGGACAAAACCCAACACATCAAAACTTGTATATATTGGGTTTCACTGCGTTTTAACACTAGTTTGTTGCAGGGGTTCCCCCACACAGCACTGGCTTCCCAACCTCCACATCTGTCACATTCTTTTTGTGAATTGGTATAATTTACCTATACAAAGTGATGCGTGTAAGAGAGATCGCTAGTCCTCACTCTGTACAAATAATAGCTGATTGGGGCATAAGTTTAACTTCTGACGGGGTTTATTTCCATATTACGCCACAAAAAAACTGTCCTTCTCCAAGTCGGAAAGGGACGGATCAGTTATCAAATTCGCTATTAGAGACCTCCACAAAAAGAAATGTCCAATTGTCATTGCGAATGTAGGGAAGCGAAATGAAGCAACCGCAAAATATTTGGATTGCGCCAGCTACACTACATTTCGCTCGCAATGACAGCTTTTGGATAAATCATTCTGTGGAGTTCTCTTAACAGATTTAATGGCTACAGCTAGCTTCGTTTTGATGATGACCTTTACAACCACCTTCGTGATGATGGTGATCATGATTTCCACCAGCGCAGCCTTGTAAATCTTTACCCATGAGGTTTGCAGCCATTTCGCGGAAGGATTCATCAACTGGCTGTAAACCAATCCAAGCATCAATTTTATCTACTTCAAATCCTACTTCGCGGCGATCGCCTACTTCTAGTAATGGACGGCGAATTAATAGCGGATCTTGTAGCATTAACGATAAAGCGGTGTCTGCATCCAGTTTTTCAGGAACCACCTCTCCAGATTTTACCCTGGGCGAACTGCGATTAAACCATTCCGCTACGGGGCGATCGCCAAAAAATGAACGCAATCTATCAGATGTCCAAGGTTCTGTTAGTAAGCTTTGGGGTACAACTTCATGGCCTGCGGCTGTTAGCAAAACTTTTTGCCGAGTACCACCTTTACAACCTGGTTTTTCATAAAAAATTACTTTAGCCATTGAATCATCTCCTGGTTATATCTGTAATGAGATTAGCCGTTTTAAACTCAGATTTACGCAGATTTTTGTGAGTTCAATTGCGGAGTAAATTCTAAAACTTTTTAGCGATATTAGTCACTGGATCAAACTCAAATCTTTCTTTGGGGTCAGTTTCGCCATAGACGTTAAAAGTCACAGTTGGTTCATCACCTACTGCTTCCACACAATGAATTGCATCAGGAGTAAAACTAATAATATCTCCTGGTAATAGATTAACTTCTGCTGCTGCTTCTATTTTATGTTCAGCATCAGGGCTAGGATTTCGCCGCCAGATTGTATTCTTTTCTTCACCTTTTAAGATAGCAACAATTCCCCAAGTTCCATGATTATGAATCGTGGATAATGTCCCTGGTGCAAATGTAACTGTTTGCACTGTTAAGGGAAAACCCAATTCATCATACATGAGTAAAACAGAGGTTCCTGTTTTAGGATCTGCTTCTAAATATTGGCTACGTACCCAGTAGGAATTAACAATCAAACGCCTCACCAGCATTCTTAATTGTGGTAGTCGGCTTGATTCGTCATCTACATCATCGAGAACATCTTCTACTTCAGTTAAAAACCGATAAAGGCGATAATTCTCACGTAATAAATCCCATGCTCTCGTAGATTTACACAGTTGTAACTTGCCATCCCCAGTTACAAGAAAATCCCTACCTTGCATAAATTTTAAACCGTGAATCGAAATGAATTTTGCGGGAGTACGGGAGCAGGAAGATTAATAGGAGTAAGAGTTGGTAGAGACGGATTAGAAAGTAGAGGAGGAGAAATCAAGCTAGGACGACGAATGGAAGATAAAGAAGTGAAGTTATTAGATAAATAATCATTCATAGTGGTTGAGTTGATAATTACCAATTCCAAATTTCAATCGTCTTCTTCAGGTGGACGGGTAAGAATATCTAGGAGAATTCCTGAGCCAAAATCGTTTTTGTTGTCTATCTCCTTAACTCTGGTACTGATTATTTTAGCTTGCTCGATATCTCCGAGCTTGGCTAATACTAATCCGGAGGCAGAATAAGCATTCAAATATAGCCTGATGTTTGGGTCTTCTTTCCGACTAACTAAAATCGGTTGCAGTTGTTCCCAATCATCAGGAAATTTTTCTGCTTCTTTAATTTTATCTAATAATTGCCTTGTTGTTTGCAGCGCTAAAGAATAATTATTTTTGTAATAAAAGTACCTATATGCTGCTACTAAAACATCTGTATTTTCGCCAGTTTTAGCAACAGCTTGTTGCATATATTTCTCAGATTCTGATGTGTTTTCCCAGGTCTGTGCAGCTAATATTAGTAGCTCTTTGACATCTTCTGGAACTTGAAACCATGAGAATTTATTAGTATCAACTTGCATAATTATCTCCTTTAGGGATTGGGGATTGGGTACTGGGTACTGGGTACTGGGGATTGGGAATTAATTACTGGACTGAACATTAGTTAGTAATTGCTATTTTCTCTTTGTCCCCTATTCCCCAGTCCCTAGTCCCTAGTCCCTAGTCCCTAGTCCCCAATCCCCAGTCCCTTAAAACAAAGTGAGAATATACACTAGGGTGAAGAGAATAATCCAGATGATGTCTACAAAGTGCCAGTAAATTTCTGCCATTTCAATGCCAGTATGTTTGGTAGCAGAATAATGACCTTCGCGGCGCGATCGCCACAACACACCTAAGATTAATAACAGTCCCACAAACACGTGCAAACCGTGGAATCCTGTCATTAAATAAAAGCAGTTGGCGAAGATGTTGGTAGTTAGGCCGTATCCTAATGTGGCGTACTCGTAAACCTGTCCACCTAAGAAAACTGCGCCCATGATTGCAGTGAGGATGTACCAAAACCGCATACCATTGACGCTATTCTTTTTAATCGCCTGATCACCGAAGTGAATGACGAAACTGCTAGACACCAGAATAATGGTGTTAATTGCAGGTACAAATAGTTCTACCTCTGTACCTTCGGGAGGCCAAACTGCTGCGCCACCTCTCAAGTACAAGTAAGTAGCAAAAAATCCCCCAAACATTAGGGATTCCGAAACTAGAAAAGTCAACAATCCCCAGACTCGTAAATCTGGATGATGTTCTTGGTGATGTTCGCTGGTGGTTGCGATGGTCATATTGTTGATGTAGTGGTCATGAACTGCATACAAAGAAGGGACTCAATACTTGTCGGTTAAAGGGAAAAAGGGGAATGGGAAAAGGGAAAGAAAAAACCTTTAACCCTTAACCTAGTCCCTAATCCCTAGTCCCTAGTCCCTAATCCCTAAGCACTAACTTCTGGGGTGGCGACTGGCACACTATCACTATGACCGTAGTCGTAAGGGCCGTGGGTGACAACGGGCAATACTTCCCAGTTTTCAATGGCTGGTGGTGAGCTGGTTGTCCATTCTAAGGTCAAAGCTTCCCAAGGGTTATCACCTGCCAAGGGCCCTTTCATCCAGCTTTGGATGATGTTGATGGTGAAGGGAATAACGGAAAGTCCCAAGATGATTGAACCAAAGGTACAAATCTGATTAAGATCAATAAACTGGGGATCGTACATTGCTACTCGGCGGGGCATTCCTTGTAAACCTAACTCGTGCATCGGTAAGAATGTGAGGTTAGTACCGATGAAGGTGAGGCCAAAGTGAATGCGTCCCCAAACTTCATTGAGTTTCCGTCCGGTCATTTTGGGGAACCAGTGATAAATCCCGGCGTAAATCCCAAATACAGAACCGCCAAATAGGACGTAGTGGAAGTGTGCCACTACATAATATGTGTCGTGGACATGAACATCAAAGGGGGCTGTTCCCATTGTCACGCCGCTTAAACCGCCCATAACAAACATGGACAATAAGCCGATCGCAAACAGCATGGCACTGGTAAAGCGAATCTTACCACCCCATAATGTGGCGACCCAACCAAAAATCTTTACGCCTGTAGGAACGGCGACGATTAAGGTGGAGATGGTGAAGAACATCCGCATCCAACCAGGTGTACCACTGGTAAACATGTGGTGTACCCAGACGAACAAACCGACAACGCAAATAGCCAAGCTGGAATAAGCGATCGCTTTATAGCCGAAAATTGGCTTACGGGCGTGAACGGGAATGACTTCGGACATGATGCCGAAGATAGGCAGAATCATTAAATATACTGCCGGGTGAGAATAGAACCAGAACAGATGTTGATAAAGGACAACGTTACCGCCTGCATCTGGTTTAAAGAAAGAAGTACCAAAGTTGAGGTCAAACAATAACAGCACTAAACCAGCAGCTAACACAGGTGTAGATACAAGTGCTAGTACGGAAGTAGCTAAAATTGCCCAGCAGAATAAAGGTAGTTGATCCCATTTCATGCTGGGAACCTTCATCATCAAAATGGTGATGACAAAGTTCAATGAACCCAAAATTGAGGAAGTTCCCACCAACACGATCGCCAAAATCCACATACTTTGGGCGATGGGTGCTGTGACTAAACTTAAGGGTGGGTAAGCTGTCCAACCAGATTGAGAACCGCCAAAGATAAAACTAGCTAGCAGTAATAAACCTGCTGGTGGGTTTAACCAAAAGGCGATCGCATTCAGTTTGGGGAAAGCCATATCTCTAGCACCAATCATCAACGGTACTAGGAAGTTACCAAATCCCCCAATGGCGCTAGGAACGATCCACAAGAAAATCATGATCGTTCCATGATTGGTCATGAAAGCGTTGTACAGATTCGGGTCGAGCAAATCTGCTTCAGGTGTTGCTAACTCTACACGGATAGCCATCGCCATCAAGCCACCGATGAGATAGAACACAAACGCCGTCACTAGGTATTGAATCCCAATTACCTTATGATCGACATTAAACGTGAAGTAGTCCTGCCATTTCCACGCTTTGGGGTGAGAAGTGTGAGCAACCGCCAGAGTTTGCGACTGATTCTTATCTGGTGGCGTATTCCGAGAAGATTTTACTTTTGTCATATTTTTACGCTACGCAAAGTCTAGGGTCAAAAGTCCAATGTCCAAGGTGATTAATTTTGACTTTTGAGTACAGACGCGATTAATCGCGTCTCTCCAACCCTTAACTAATGACCATTAACCATTGACTCTAGAGTTGCTGCACTTACTCCCAAATCTTTGACGTGGGGGGCGAGAAACTCTGATGGGGATAAATCGGCTGGGTTCACCGCAATTGCTTGATGCAAGTCTTGCTTTTGGGCAATTTTGTTTTCTGTTAGCCAGCTGTCATACTCTTCGGGTGTGTGGACAATAACTTGCGATCGCATTGAGCCGTGGTAACCGCCACACAGTTCTGTACAAACGATGGGATATGTACCTGTTTTGGTAGCCACGAAACGCAATTGTGTAGGTATTCCCGGAATTGCATCTTGTTTCACCCGGAATTGTGGCACCCAAAATGAGTGAATTACATCCTGTGCTGACAGGTTGAGTTGTACATCCGCACCAATAGGTACGTGTAATTCCCCGGCGGAAATTCCTTGCTGGGGATAATCAAACAACCAAGCAAACTGCATCCCAGTTACATTCACAACTAAATCGGCTGCTTTATCTTGAGTTGTGGATGTTGCACCAATACCGATAGTAGGTGTAGTTGCAGATGCCAAAGAATTATCCAGAGGTGCAGCGATCGCACTCCCTTTCATCTGAGCCACATGAGCCGCACCATGAGGATGTCCCCCTGGCTCCAAACCTCCCATCCGGTTAAAAACATCTACACTGTAGATGCCCAAACAAACTACAATCAGCGTTGGGATAGCAGTCCAAAAAATTTCTAGGGGAACATTGCCTTCAACCCGCACACCATCGGTATTATCTCCCTGACGGCGGCGGTACTTAATCAAGAAAATCACAATCGTTCCTTCTACTACCAAGAAAAGAGCGATCGCAATGGTAAACATGATGTTGAAAAAACCATCTACCAAAGGCGCTTGCAGCGACGCTTCTACCGGCAGTAGAGAATGGTTATGACCAATCCAAATGCTGATTGCTGTCACAATAATGCCAGCAACCAGAGTCCATAGTGAAACAGGAATTTGTTCCATACATACTACCTGCTCTGTAAATGCTGGGATTGGGGATCGGGGATTGGGTATTGGGTACTGGGTATTGGGTACTAGAGATTAGAAATTAATTTCTCACATTCCCCAGTCCCTAGTCACCAGTCCCCAGTCCCTAGTCACCAGTCCCCATTTTGTCTCTCATTATGTTTGTAACTTACCCCTATAAAAATTGGGGGAATTTTCCAAATGTCTTCACATCCTTTCCCCCAAAAAATTAAAACTATATCTTTGTTTTGATGACAAAAAAGACTAGAATTTGTACCGAAAGCTATTCATGGAGAGTGCTTTTGGTTCTAATATTAATTTAACTGCCTGAACTATAATTATGGATTTGTTAATAGATAACAGTTTGCCATTTACAATATTGTTTACTACGAACTTTTTACCAATTTCGATTCAAAATCTATTGTGGCACAGCATAAATAACTACATAGTGCGTAGTGCGTAGGGTGCGTTAGCGATAGCGTAACGCACCTTTGGTATACTTTTCGTGCATTACTACAAAATACTGAGATTTTTATAGAAATCAAATGAGCGAATTTTACTCAGAGACCATTTATAAAGTAAATCTTAAGTAGGGTGTGTTACGGCTATGAAAGGATTTGGGACACAGAGACAATGGAATTTAGCCGTAACGCACCGCCGCGTGGATGATGCGTTAGGCGCTAGGATAGTTCTTTCGTGACAAATCATATTGGAAACCAGCGCCTAACACATCCTACGATCATTTTATTTTTACTTTATAAATAACCTCTCAAATAAGAGTTATGGATAGAGATTTATACCCCATCCATAACCAAATGACCTTTAGAGGTCTGATAATACACCACTTATTAATTACGAATTCGTAATTAATTATTCAATGGAGCGTGGGTGTAGCAATTTTTAGGACAAATACGTGAGCAAGCTTCGCAACCAATACAATTTTCAGGGGTTGCAACAACCATTACCTTGCGTTCAATTTCTTCATCATCTTCATCTTCAACAAATTCGCCTTCTTCGTTGAGCGCTTTCAAATCAAGCACATTATACCCGCAGGCTTTCATGCATCTGCCACAGCCGATACATTTATCCTTATCGATTGATTGGGCGAATTTGGGAGTCCAAGTTTTACCTCCAAAGGTCAATCCTGTTAGTTGTGCCATGAATAAATCCTCGGCAATTTTGCCTACAAATATGTTTGTGCTTTAATCATCATCCTAACTTAATCTTAATAGTCTATTTTTGGTAATAAACAATGTTTTTTGTCTCATCAAAGTTTTATGACTTATATCAAGTATTACTTGTTTTTTTATTGACTTTTTTAATTGCTAAAATATAGCAACTATTATTTTCAATTCCTATCATCTCTACTCTTCTGCTTTGATAAATAAACGGTAGGCAGAAATGATTTAGCGCCGCATGATGAGGTTTTACTGCTGAAAATACATGATTAATGAATGGTTTTTAATAAAATATAAAATCAACTAACTGAATCTTTTATGAGGATACAAGCATGGTATTTATACAATTCATGCCCTTGCAAAATTAATATTTTTCTGCTGATTCCAAAAACCTTTAGATAACAGTGTTGAGATATACAGATGCCTTGAATATTGAAAGCGATCGCCCAGATAACTAAAATAGTTATTATCCCAATCTTTTTACCATAATCTGAAATTAGCAGTTGATACAAATACAAATAAAATGAATGTGATTATTGCACATTAAACCAAATTATATTGCAAGCTTGATTTATGAAAAGAACTGTAATCACGATTGCAGAACATAAAGTAATGTAAAATATTAAAATTATTAATAAATAAGTTGAATACCATTAACAGTAAGGTCTGATGTTCGCAAAAAACAGTTTGGGTAAGATTTTAAGGTCAAAGAATAACTATTTTCTAAATATCTAAAACTAAAGTTGTGAAAAACCAGTTCTAAGCTCATTGTGAACAAATTTCTCAATATGATTATGAAATCTATAGTTAATAAAGAACTAATAAGAGGCTCAGGTGAAAAGCCATAAATAACTCCAAGTGGATGCAATTTCTCAAACAAGAAAATCTTTTCTTGTTAGCAAAATAATTTGGTAGCGAGTCGTGAATCTCATTCAACGAGAGGACACATCCTGGGGAGACTTGAGCCAAACATCTCAACGAGTATAGTTGGAAGTGCATTATGCCGTATACAATTCCTAACAACAGTTGCGTTGGATGTGACAATTGCCGACCCCAATGTCCGACGGGTGCAATCAAAATCGAAAATAATGAATATTGGATCGACCCTTGTCTTTGTAACGATTGCGAGGGTTATTATCCCGAACCGCAATGTGTAGCCGCCTGTCCCATAAAATCACCAATTCCGTGGCAAGCAAAAAAGGGGAGATGTAAAGTAGAACCTAGAGATGCTACCAGCCCAGATTTATTTTCTAACGGCAAGAATAACGCCTTTGCTTCAGCAATTGTGATTTGGGAAGCTTGTAACGTACTAGCACAGCGCACTTCCTTACATTGGGAAATCGATGAAGCTGGTTATTTATCCTATAGCCGACAAGTTAATCAGGGTAGAGGTGCGATCGCATTTCATATCCAAGATGCATTAAATAACAGTACTCGCACCACAGACATTGCAGCAATTGAGGCTTTAGATATTAGAGCCGCTTGCATCCATCTCATCTTTGCAGCTCATGCTACAGCAGTAGAACAACCTTGGGAGCAAGAGTTTTCCCTTGATGAACGCCAACTAGAGAAATATTTAGGACTAGAAAAACGCAAAGACTTGAGCAAAAATGCCAAGCTAGCTTTAATGAAAAACATAGTGCAGCAAGCTTGCTCACTCATAATTTCCGTTGACTGGCCCCAACAAGGAAGAGTTAATGGCTTCTCCGTCGCCGGAACCCGCTTATGGCATTTAGTAAATATTGAACACCACTTTCAAGAAGATAAGCAAGGATGCAAATACTTAGTGGGGTTGACTTTTAAAGTCAAAGCCGGAATTTGGGCGCAGCATTTCTTAAATAAACAAGGATGTAAAGAACGCACCGCCTTTTATCAATATGGGATTTTGCCCAAAACTCTGTTAACTACTATTATGAGCATTTGGCAACAACATGAAGGCGCAGCCAGACTCATGCTGTGGTTACTGTTTAAAACCAAAATGGGACGAGAACAACGTATTACTGTCCCTACTTTGCTACGTGTAGCTTACGGTGAAGCAAAAGTCACCTCAGCATCCAGACAAAGAGAAGAACGCAAACGTCTGCTGCGAACCTTTGAAAGCGACTTAGAAATGCTTAATCACTATGGCATTAAACCTATTTTTGATCCAGTTACCTACCCGATAGAAATTCAACCATTGTGGGCAAAATTAATAGATGTCCCCGAAGATCCAGAAGCGGCTTTAGAATTTTGGACAAATGATGGTAACGGCGACACCCGCCTAACAGACACAGGCCCCCGTGGTAAATGGAATCTGCTGATGAATGCGCGGATTTTATCGTTTGAGTTACCGACAGAATGGGAGCAACAAAGCTCAGACTCCGACAAAAAGACACGGCGTAACGTTAATAGAACCAAGAGAAAACCCAAAACCACAAGCGACTTACTTGGCGAACAGATTTTAGCAGCGCGAAAAAATCTCAACCTTTCCCAGCGAGAATTGGCAAAGTTGACAGGTAAAAGCCAAAGCTGGATTCGCGATATCGAAAATGGGCGTTTAAAAGCCAAGTTAGAAGACCAAGCGCTATTGCGGAAAGTACTGAATATGGCTTGATGGATTTAGTACCAAGACTTTTTGGTTAAGGGGAAAAGGGGAATGGGAAAAGGGAAAGAAATAACCTTTCACCCTTAACCTTGAACCTTGTTCCCAAAACCTATTTTGAGTTCAAAACGCTTAACCGAGTAGTATTGGATTTATTACCAGCCGGCATTTTGGCAAAATATTACCGTGCTATCTCAACGCAAGCTGATGCAATGTTAATGCATCGGGTTACATTGTTAATGCATCATCCTGCAATGCCAATGTATCGCCTTACATTGTTAATGCATCGCCCTACATTGTTAATGTATGGGGTTACATTGTTAATGTATCGCTCTACAATGCCAATGTATCGCTTTACATTGTTAATGCATCGCCCTGCAAAAATTTAACTTGCCTTTTAAGCTAAGTCATCAAGGGATAAATCACACAATGGGGTTGAATCTCTTTTAACAGTCAACCGCCAACTATCAACATTTCATCTCTTAGGTAGCAGTTTGACATGATCTGTAAAATAGTGTTACTCATGGTATGAAAAAAGTTTCGACTTAGAAAGTATGGAAATTCCATATTTATCCACAAAAGAAGCCGCTTGTAAACTTGGCTTTTCGGAGCAAAGGATTCGCTCTTTGCTCCGAGAAGGCATACTCATTGGTCAGCAAGTTGGTAAAACCTGGGTGATCATGTCAGATTCTATAGAATCTTATCAAGCAAAATTAGAATCTAATTACCCATCTGATCGCAAAACAAAGAAAAAACACGGGAAAAGCATTAAAGCACTATCTTTCTTTTCAGGTGCAATGGGACTTGATCTCGGTTTAGAAAAATCAGGGATAGAAGTTGTTCTTGGGTGCGAAGTTGACAAATATTGTAGAAAAACAATAGTGTCTAACCGACCAGAGATAGCTCTGATTGGAGATATTTCATCCTATACAACAGATGAAATTCTTGAATATGCAGGAATATCAAAAAACGAGGTTGATATTATTGTTGGGGGCCCGCCATGTCAAGCATTTTCAACTGCGGGTGCGCGCCGTGGATTTAATGATCAACGAGGTAATGTATTCTTAAAATTTATAGAAATAATTCTTGATATTAAGCCTAAATACGCCGTTATAGAAAATGTTCGTGGTCTTCTTTCTGCACCGCTGAAACATCGACCTCATGCAGAACGAGGAGAAAATAACCCGCCCTTAAGCATAGATGAGTTAGCAGGGGGCGCTTTGCTTCATATCATAAATCTTCTTCGTCAGGGAGGATACGATATCAGCTTTAATCTATATAACACAGCCAATTATGGAGTTCCGCAAGTAAGAGAAAGGGTTGTGATGATTTGCCATCGCGATGGTGGTAAGGTTCCTTACCTTTACCCAACTCATTCAGAAAATGGTAGTTTTGGACTACCACGCTGGCAAACTTTACGTGATGCAATAAGCAATCTTCCACAAGAAGAAGCATTGTATGTAAATTTTCCAGAGGATAGGCTCGTATATTACCGAATGCTTCAAGAAGGACAGTACTGGAAACACCTTCCTCTTGAGATGCAGAAGAAAGCACTGGGAAAATCTTACTATGCTGGAGGAGGTAAAACTGGGTTTCTAAGAAGGCTTTCCTGGGACAAACCAAGTTGTACCCTAGTCACCCATCCGGCTATGCCTGCAACAGATATTTGCCATCCAGTACTCAATCGACCTTTAAGCGTCCAAGAATATAAGCGTATTCAACAATTTCCTGATAACTGGATAGTATGTGGCTCAATTATCGACCAATATCGGCAAATTGGTAACGCCGTTCCTGTGGGTTTAGGAGAAGCAATAGGTAGAACAATTCTCACTCACATGAGTGGGCAATTCCAGCATCCCCCACAAGATTTTCCATTTTCAAGATATAAAAATAATGATGATGTCTCCTGGGAGAAAAAAACCTCTACTGCCATCATCAAACATGATTTACAGGATAAACCGTTGTCACGCATCGAGTGTTTTAAATAAATTACATAAATCGTTCAATCGTTAGACATGATGTTTTTCAGATTTTGCAAATAATTTTCGACAAACTTTTTGAAATTTTCTTCCGATAAATTATGTGGGGTTTTTAATGGAAAATTTTTCCAATTGTCCCCTTGCTTTTTAGAAAAAGTTCTATGCCATTTCTTGATAGGTGTGCCGTTTCTAATTGCTGATGATGAGGAGTTTTCAGAATTATCTCTGTTTTTAACTTGTAACGACTGCCATTGTCTTTGTTCATCACGATAGATGAAATCTACAGATCTAACTACCGAACCTGAACACCATACCCAACCTTCATCTTCTAGAGTATGTGCTATGTATCTTTCCAGAAGGTCACCAACTAAATTTTCAGCACCCATAGAAAGGAGATGCCATTCTTTTGCTTTTTGAATTTCATCCACAGGAACATTAAAATACAGATTTAATATAATTCCCACCATTTCATCAGGAATAGTCTTTGGTGGTTCGGGAGTTTTCGGCTCTCGACCTTTTCTAAAATTCAAAGCTTGCACCTTTATATAATTAAGGGTTCCAATTTCTGAACTATCTTTACTACGTCCAGCAGCAGCCATATTTGGGTTATCACAGAGAAATTCAATGACAGTTGCATACTTAACAGATAGCGTTGGATCGATCTGATCCATGACTTCTTTAGCAGCAGAATTTGCATTTTCAATGAAAGACACCACACCAACCTCTATGACACAAGCATCCTTTCATATCATGTTTGATTAAACAAAATGCTACCAGTGATAAAAGATGTTGTAGTAGGCGATCGCCATCTCTGTGACGACATCTACAACAAAAAGTAAAACACCCCACATATCTTTGCGCCTCTGCGCCTCTGCGTGAGACAACAAAAATTCTCTAAATAACAAAATGACTCGTAAAATACGAGCCAAAAGCTTAAATATACAAACTTTTTGGCTTTACTCAGCAACAGTGCTGGATGAATGCACCTTCTTCCAAAGGCGATCGCGAATTATCTGAAGTTGTTCTTGGGTACTGATAGGGTTGCGTGGTTGCGGTAGTTCGCTATTAGGCCAGTTTGGTAAAGTATTGCAGGGACAAGACAAAGCTGGCATACCAATATTTCGCATTGGTACTGGCATTTCGCAACGACTACAAGGCAGCATTTCCCATGCTGGTGTTAGCAGTTCCGCAATTGTTTCATCAGTTCCTTCTAGGTGACACTCGTCGGCTTGATGGTGAATTTCTTGCCAGATGTCTTCAAATTCTTCACTATAGCGATCGCCTTGCAGCACTTGTTGAGGCAATAACGCTGTCTTGCCATTGCCAACAATAACTTTTCTGCCTAACTGAAACCAGTAAGCAAGATATCTTTTAACGTCTTGTTCGTTTGCCATATAACTAATTCTAGATTGTAAATTTGACACTTTGATTGTTCAATGCTGAATAAACAATTAAGAGATTTAGTCAAAGGTCAAGGGTCAACAGTTGCACAGACGCGATTAATCGCGTCGATTAAGTATATTTCTTAATTGTAAATAGATTACGCCTTTGGGGGCGGTAGTGGCACACCCAGAATGCTGAGATTTAATACATGACCCCCAGTGACTAAATAAACGCTATCGCAAATAACTCCTAATTGGCGGACTAACATACCCAAGCGATCGCGGAATTGGCGACCACTAGGATAAGCCGGTACTATTCCCCAACCAACTTCTTCAGCAACAAATAACATATCGGCTGCAACCAGTTGTACAGTCTCTAAAAATTCTGTTATTGTATTCTCCCAGCTGATTTCGTCTTGCTCAAGCAAATTAGCTACCCATGTTCCTAACGAGTCAACTAAAAGGCAGGTGTTTGGTTTGGCATCGGCTAAAGTAGCAGTAAGTTCTATAGGTACTGATAAAGTTAACCAATCTTGAGGACGACGTTTCTGGTGTTTTTGAATGCGTTTTTGCCATTCTTCATCGGCTGGGTCTGACACAGCTGTTGCTACGTAAACAACAGTCTTTCCCGACTGCATTGCTAGAGTTTCTGCCCATTCACTTTTACCAGATCTCGCTGCACCTGTGATTAAGATAACTTTACCCAAAGCCTTTTCCTTAATATTTTTAATTGATTCAGGTTAGAATGTCTGAACTGAATTTTCCCGTTAGGGCTGAGATTGTTGGTTTTAAATATCTCTTAAGAGATAAAATTAGCACCAGCATCATTGATGCACAAATGGCATAAGCCAAAAATCCCAACAACCCCATTGTGAATTATTCAACACTACTGGGGACAGCAAATTTCAGGATATCTTTATGAAAACAGGCTGGAAACGCATTGAGGCAACTCTACACGATTTAGGGAATAAAGGTACCGCCGATACTCCAGAAGCAGTTGATCCACAAAAGCGGCCTTTCTCTTTTAGAATCAGCGTTGGGGCAGCTGATTCTACAGATAGCGATCTCAATCCTTCACCGGAGGAGTTAGAGAAACAAGGACAGACAATTGATCTCAGTCCCGATTCTGAAGGTAACTTTTCTGACTCAGAAGAATTATTTGCCCGCCATCACGCTGTACAAGCTTTTTCGACACAAGATAGCAACGGTAAAACACCTAGCCTACCTAAATTTAAAACACCCAGCTTCAGCAACCATCGCCACGGTGCAAACCCAGGTTTGGCAATGAATCTGTTAAAGGATATTGAGGAAACTGTTGTCGGTTGGGAGAAAGAACTACATAAAATCCTCAAGCAAATTCAAGATGTTTATTTAGAAGGGCCCATAGTCAATGGCTGGTTAGAATCCAATACCAAAGAACCAGACCAAGGCGGGAAAGCGACATTACGCCATGCAGAAGTTGAGCAGCTGATGGACTATGTAGAAGAAATTTGTGCTGCGGGTGCGAAAGTTTCTTATCAATCTTCCCGTACAGGCTACCGTCTATGCGGTGTTGATGCTTCCGGTCAAGTTTGGACACGTCCCTGTCCACCCGATCAGGTTCCATCGGTAAGTATGGCGATCGCACGTTACCAAAAATTACGCCAACTTTTAGGACGCAAACAATACCTGGAAACTCGCCTCAGTCAATTAGCGGAAACATTGGTAATATTACACAGTCACGTTCAGCAAGCTTAAAGTTCTCAAGATTATTTCCGAAAAAACTCGGTTGGTAGGACTAGATTTTTGGTATAGATTAGCGGCATTAGGTTACGGTTGGATGTTGTCATTAGTCATTGGTCATTAGTCATTAGTTATTAGTCAAAGCTCTATGGAGTTTGTATAACTTGCGACTGTTGGCTTGAGACTTTTGACCACGGACAACTGGTAACAGCAAAAACCATAACTAATGCCTATGCCAGATATCCAAATCTCTGCCATTATTTGTACTCACAATCGAGACACCTATTTAGGTGCAGCGATTGATAGTCTTTTGGCACAGGATTTTGCGGCTGAGTTTGAAGTTGTGGTAGTTGATAATAACTCCAGCGATCGCACCAAAGAAGTTGTAGCCCAAAGAGCCAGCAATCCCCGGTTAAAATATGTCTTTGAGCCAACTACTGGTTTATCTGTAGCGCGGAATACGGGTGCAAAACTAGCGAGTGGAGAGATTCTCGCTTATTTAGATGATGATGCAGTTGCAAGCGATCGCTGGCTTTCTGTATTTTATGATGCCTATAAAAATAACTCGCAACTAGCGATCGCTGGTGGTAAAGTTACGCTTTTATGGCCCCAAAACGTGCAACAACCAAGTTGGCTATCCCCTGGATTATCCGCAAATTTGGGTGCATACGACTTGGGTGACAGCATAATTTATATTGATAAACCGAGTTTCACCCCCAGAGGTTTAAATTACTGTATACGCCGTTCCTTCTTGGAAGAGATTGGCGGTTTTGATCCTCATCTTGGTCGAGTTGGCAAAAATTTATTATCCAATGAAGAACTGCAAATGACAGAATTTGCCTTGCAAAAAGGATGGCAAGTTGCTTATCTTCCCGCCGCATTAGTGGCTCATAATGTCGCACCAGAACGCCTAAAACGTTCTTGGTTTTTAAACCGTGGCTGGTGGCAAGGTATTAGTGAATGTTACCGCGAACAACTGGCAGGGAAAGCTGGAATTAGCCAATTACAACGAGGTGGCGAACGCTTTATCCGCGGTTTATATAAAGCATTGCAATACTTTTCCGATCCAGCAGAACGCTTTGACAAGCTCGTTTATGCCTATGGTCAGATTGGTTATTTAAATGCTGCTATTCAAGGGCTGCTATCAACAGCAAATAAAAAATAATTAGGACTTATGCAAGTGTCATATTTTTTTCGTTTAGTTGTGTCCAGGGTCAAATGTCAAGAGTCCAAAAAGCTCAATTTTTAACCCTTGACTCTTGACTCTTGACTCTTATGCCAGAGGAGCACTGTGCTAGTTGCGTAAGTCCTGATAATATCTAAAATCTATTTTAAATCTTATATGTCATCTAAAATACCTGTTTCTGTACTTATTCCCGCCAAAAATGAACAAGCTAATTTACCAGCTTGCCTCACTAGCCTGGAAATGGCTGATGAAGTATTTTTAGTTGATTCTCAAAGTACCGATAATAGTGTCGCCATTGCTGAAAGTTTTGGCGCTCATATCGTCCAATTTAAATTTAATGGTAGCTGGCCCAAGAAGAAAAATTGGTCTTTAGATAATCTGCCATTCCGTAACGAATGGGTGTTAATTGTCGATTGCGATGAGCGGATTACACCAGAATTATGGGCGGAAATTGCTCAAGTAATTAAAGATGAAGAATATGCAGGTTATTATCTCAATCGCCGGGTATTTTTCCTAGGAAAATGGATTCGCCACGGTGGTAAATATCCTGATTGGAATTTGCGGTTATTTAAGCATCAAAATGGGCGCTACGAAAACCTAAATACCGAAGATATTCCCAATACTGGCGATAATGAAGTTCACGAACACGTCGTTTTAGATGGTAAAGTCGGCTATCTCAAAAACGATATGCTCCATGAAGATTTCCGCGACCTTTACCACTGGTTAGAAAGACACAATCGTTATTCCAATTGGGAAGCCCGTGTTTATTACAATTTGCTCACCAATAAAGATGAAGGTGGCACAATTGGCGCAAATTTATTTGGTGATGCAGTCCAACGCAAACGCTTCTTAAAAAAAGTCTGGGTACGTCTACCATTTAAACCTTTATTACGGTTTATTTTGTTCTACATAATTCAGCGCGGCTTTTTAGATGGCAAAGCTGGATATGTTTATGCCTGTTTATTGAGCCAATATGAATATCAAATCGGAGCCAAACTTTATGAATTACGCGACTGCGGCGGAACGTTGAATACGGCGAAATCGTAGTGAGGGATTGGGGATTGGGGATTAGGGACTGGGGATTGGGGACTGGGGAGATGAGGAGAAATTCCCATTACCAATTACCGATTACCAAATGACAAATGACAAATAACAAATGACAAATAACAAATACCTCATGCCCAATGCCCCATGCCCAATGCCCCATGCCCCTTTTGCCGATTTACGCAAGTATGACCAATCTTGGTTTGATAGAGGGCGACCAGGTTGGTATATTTTGTTGTGGTGGTTGGTGCAGGCGATCGCTTTTCCTTTGACTATACAGCCGTTAAATCAGTTGCGTTGTATGTTGCTGCGCTTGTTTGGGGCGCGGATTGGTAAAGGTGTATTTATTCGCCCGACTGCGCGCTTTACCTATCCTTGGAAAGTTACTATCGGTGACTATAGCTGGATTGGTGATGATGTGGTTTTCTATAGTCTGGATGAGATTAACATCGGGGAACATTGCGTAATTTCCCATAAAAGTTATCTTTGTACTGGTAGCCATGATATGCGCGATCCGGCTTTTGGGTTGAAGACAGCGAAGATTACTATTAATAATGGCGTTTGGGTAGCAGCTGATTGTTTTGTCGCCCCAGGTGTGGAAATTGGCGCAAATGCTGTCATTGGTGCGCGTAGTAGTGTTTTTAGTTCCATGCCATCTGGACAAGTTTGTTTAGGTAGTCCTTGCCGTCCGCAGTATCCTAGGTTAGTTGATAATTCGTAATTCGTAATTCGTAATTCGTAATTGATGGAGTACGGATTAATTTAACGATAGACTTCTGGGTTGACGCAGTAGGGAAGGCGATCGCCTTTTAAGCCGGCAATCAAGTTGGCGATCGCAATGTCTGCCATTTTTGCTCTTGTTTGACGGCTGGCGCTTCCGATGTGGGGTGTGATAATGAGGTTGTCTAAGGTTAGCAAGGGGCTATCCATTGGTAGGGGTTCTGGATCGGTGACATCTAAAGCGGCGGCGGCGATTTGCTTTTGGGAAAGTGCGCGATACAATGCCTCTTGGTCGATAATCGTTCCCCGTGCGGTATTAATTAAGATAGCCGATGGCTTCATTAAAGCAAATTGGCGATCGCTTAATAAATGATATGTCTCTTGATTGCCTGGTGTATGAATGGTGATAAAGTCGGATGTTTGCAATAATGTGTCTAATGTCACAAACTCTGCACCATAGCACTTTTCTACCTCTGGCTGACATTTGCGGTTGCTGGCATATAGTATTCTCATATCAAAACCTTGGGCACGACGCGCCACGGCTTGGCCAATGCGCCCCCAGCCAATAATTCCCAAGGTAGCACCTGCAACATTCGGCCCTAATAATAAATCTGGTTCCCAAGTGCGCCACAAACCTGCACGGGTAAATCTATCAGCTTCCACAACTCGCCGTGCAGCTGCCATGAGTAACGCCCAAGTTAAATCTGCCGTAGCATCAGTTAATACACCAGGCGTATGCCCCACGGGAATTTTTTGTGCTGTCGCCGCCGCAATATCGATGTTATCGAACCCCACAGCCATTTGACTAATGACTTTCAGTGAAGAACTAGCAATTAATTGTTGATCAATTCTGTCAGTCAGCAGACACAACAACCCATCTACAGCTTTTGCCTTAGCCAGCAACACCTCATAAGGCGGTGGTTGACGTTCCGGCCAAACCTCCACAGATACCATTGTATTGAGTTGTACTAAGTCAGTTGGTAGATTGCGAGTAACGAAAATTTTCATTTGCTGTATTTTTCTTTTTTATCTGTAAGTCCCTTGGTGAAATGTGTATTACCATTACACCAAAGCTCAATATTTATATCTCTAGACTGATCGCAAAAGACATACTCTACAGAAAAAATTAGTATATATTGCTTTAGGAAGGCAAATCCCAACGCCCCACCTTCTCCGTGAGCAATGCAGCGAATTGATAGCCTACCCCATCAATTAGGTGAACGTGGTCAAATCCTGCGAATAACTTATTTTCCCAAAGAGGAGCAGGCTTTGTGAGTATGGCTAATCAGAATGGACACGTGGGTAATGAGTCAACATCAGTAAGCAACGCTGATGTTAACTTTTTGCTTGGTGGGGGTGAAATGGGGGCGCGGATGCGAGAAAAGGATTGGTCGCAAACTTCCCTAGGCCCTACAGAACAATGGCCCCAAAGCCTGAAAACAGCCGTTAGAATTATGCTCACCTCCCGCCAAGCGATGTTTGTTTGGTGGGGCGAGGAATTAATTAACCTTTATAATGATGCCTACAAGGCAATTGTTGGTGGTAAACACCCAGAAGTGCTGGGACAGCCAGCTTCCTATGTGTGGCGAGAGATTTGGCAGCAGGTAGGCCCAAGAGCTGAATCAGCAATGCTCAATAATGAGGGGACTTACGATGAAGCGCTGCTGCTAATTATGGAGCGCAACGGCTACCCAGAGGAAACTTATTATACCTTTTCTTATAGCCCTGTTCCCAATGATCAAGGTGGTACAGGTGGGATTATTTGCGCCAACACAGACGATACACAACGCATCATCAGTGAACGTCAGTTAGCACTACTGCAGGACTTAGCAGCAAGGACTGTAGATGCACGTACATTTGATGCAGCTTGTTCTCTAAGTGCAAGTAGTTTAGAAACGAACCCTTACGATCTACCCTTTGCAATGATTTATCTGGTAGATCCAGAACAAGAGCGGGTATTTCTAGCGGGAACCTCCGGTATTGGGCGGGATCATATAGCAGTACCGGAAACTGTTGCTATTAATGATGATACGATTTGGCCGTTTGCTCACGTGCTGAAGACTCATAAGCCATGCTTAGTTGATGATTTGCCATCGCACTTTATCAACCTCCCCAAAGGTGCTTGGTCACAACCGCCACATCAAGCAGTAGCCGTACCCATTGCAGCATCAGGACAAACAGGAAAAGCAGGGATATTAATTGTTGGTTTAAACCCTTTTCGCCTATTTAACAATAATTACAGCGGATTCATTGAACTAGTAGCAGGTCAGATTGCAGCTAGTATTGCTAACGCCCAAGCTTACGAGGAAGAGCGCAAACGGGCGGAGGCTTTAGCAGAGTTAGATCGCGCAAAAACAGTTTTCTTTAGCAACGTCAGTCACGAGTTTCGGACTCCACTTACCCTAATGTTAGGGCCACTAGAGGAAATCCTGAATAACTCTGTCACTTTGCTTCCAGTCAACGAACGCCAGCAGTTAGAAATGGTGCAACGTAATGGACTGCGGCTGTTGAAATTGGTCAACACCTTGCTAGATTTTTCGCGCATTGAAGCCGGAAGAGTGCAAGCTTCATACGAACCCATCGATTTGGCTAGTTTTACCGCAGAGTTAGCAAGTGTATTTCGTTCCACAATTGAACGAGCAGATATGCACTTAGCAGTTAATTGTCCTCCCTTACCAGCACCAGTGTATGTGGATCGGGAGATGTGGGAGAAAATTGTGCTGAATCTGCTCTCCAATGCTTTCAAATTTACGTTTACCGGAGAAATCACCGTTAGCTTACAGTGGGTAAACGATTTTGTTGAGTTGCAGGTTAAAGATACAGGGATTGGTATCCCCAGTGAAGAAATTCCTTACCTATTTGAACGCTTTCATCGCGTTAAAGGAGCAAAAGGTCGCACCTTTGAAGGCTCAGGAATTGGCTTGTCGCTGGTACAAGAATTGGTGCAAATGCATGGGGGAAATGTCCAAGTTACCAGTGTTTTAGGACAAGGTAGCTGTTTTACCGTATCCATTCCTACAGGAGCAGCTCACTTACCGCCAGAGCGCATCAGTGCTACTCGCACTCTAGCTTCAACTGCCTTGAATGCCACTTCTTACCTAGAAGAAGCCCTACGTTGGCTACCCACAGTTGGAAATGAGGGAGCAGAGGTAGTAGTTTCCCCCTCTGCTTCCTCTGCTCCCCGTACTTCCCCAGCCCGGATTCTCTTGGCTGATGATAATGCTGATATGCGCGATTATGTTAAGCGATTGTTGAGTCAAGACTATGAGGTGGAAGCAGTAGCAGATGGTTTAGCGGCTTTGTCTGCAGCTAGGAGACGCGTACCAGATTTAATCCTGACGGATGTGATGATGCCAGGGTTAGATGGCTTTGGACTGTTACAAGCACTACGCAACGAGCCAGAGACGACAAAAGTACCAATTATTCTGCTGTCAGCGCGGGCGGGTGAAGAAGCACGGGTGGAAGGTTTAGAAGCTGGTGCTGATGATTACTTGATTAAGCCGTTTTCTGCCCGGGAATTATTGGCGCGGGTGGAAGCTGCTTTAAAACTGGCGCGGCTGCGAGACGAAGCTATGCAACGGGAGCAAGGGCTAAGACTGGAAGCGGAGATAGCAAAAGCTCACCTAGAAACTGTGCTAGCTGGTATCAAAGACCAGTTTTACGTCTTAGATCGGGAGTGGCGTTACAGCTTTGTGAACGATCGCGTCACCGTAGTTGTAGGAAAGTCCAAGGAAGAACTGCTCGGTCAAGTAATTTGGGAACTATATCCCGATTTAATTGGCAATGAATTTTATACCCAAGTTCATCATGCTTTTGCTCAACAGCAAGTAATGCGGTTTGAGTACTTTTACTCCCCTTGGCGACGCTGGTTTGAAAATCGTATCTACCCCTTTGCTGATGGTGTCAGTGTCTTTGTCACAGATATTAGTGAGCAAAAACAAGCACAAGCAGCACTGCAGGAGAGCGAGCAGCGATTCCGTAACATGGCTGACAACGCCCCAGTGATGATTTGGGTGACTGACCCTACAGGCTATTGCACTTACCTCAGCCAAAGCTGGTACAATTTTACCGGACAAACCGAGGAAACAGGGCTGGGGCTAGGGTGGTTAAATGCCGTGCATCCAGAAGATTTCGAGTCAGCCAAAAATGCTTTCTTAGCGGCTAATAAACACCACGAGGCATTTCGGATAGAGTACCGCCTGCGGCGCAAAGATAGTGAATATCGTTGGGTGATTGATGCAGCTACTCCTTGGTTGAGCTGGAATGGTGAGTTTCTCGGTTACATTGGCTCAGCAATTGACATTACCGAACGCAAAGCCGCAGAAACGGAACGCGATCGCCTGTTACAACTTGAGCAAGCTGCTAGAGCCGAAGCCGAAAACGCTAACCGGATTAAAGATGAATTTCTGGCGGTGTTGTCCCATGAATTGCGATCGCCTCTCAATCCTATTCTCGGATGGTCAAGGCTTTTGCAGACTCGTGAGTTTGACCCAGTAAGTAGAACAAAAGCTCTAGCTACAATTGAGCGTAATGCTCAATTACAAGTTCAACTGATTGACGATTTGCTAGATGTCTCCCGCATCTTACGCGGTAAGCTTAACCTCAACATGGCTGAAGTTAATTTAGTCTCGGTAATTGAGGCAGCAATGGAAACAGTGCGTCTAGCTGCCGAAGCTAAAAAAATTCAATTTTATATAATTTTGGATGCATCTGTAGACGAAGTTTTAGGTGATTCTAGTCGTTTACAACAAGTAATTTGGAATCTTGTATCTAATGCTGTTAAATTCACTCCTGAAGGTGGGAAGGTCAACATCCGCCTAGATGAGATTGACGCTCAAGCTCAAATCACCATCAGTGACACAGGTAAAGGTATCAGTTCTAGCTTCCTTCCTTATGTGTTTGAATATTTCTGCCAAGCTGACAGTACCACAACCCGCAAGTTTGGTGGCTTGGGGTTAGGATTAGCTATTGTGCGTCATCTGGTAGAACTACATGGCGGAACAGTAAGTGCAGAAAGCCTAGGTGAAGGGCAAGGCGCTACGTTCACAGTTAGGCTACCACTTTTGAAGGATGAAGGTAAAAGGCTAAAGGATGAAAATGAGTCAGCTAACTTGGCTGCTGATGCACTAATATTGACAGGAATTAAAATTTTAGTTGTAGATGATGACACAGATACTCGTGAGTTCTACACCTTTGTACTACAACAAAGTGGTGCAATTGTCACTGCGGTAGCATCTGCTGCGGCTGCACTGCAAACATTGACAAAATTCAAGCCAGATATTTTACTCAGTGACATTGGAATGCCAGAAATGGATGGCTATATGTTCATGCGTCAGGTAAAAGCATTGCAAACAGAAACAGAAATTCCGGCGATCGCTTTAACAGCCTATGCTGGAGAACTCAACCAACAACAAGCACTTGTGGCTGGCTTTCAAAAGCATATTTCTAAACCCGTTGAGCCAGATGAGTTAGTCAGTATAATTACAGATCTACTTGGTAGAGATTAGGGATTAGGGATTGGGTAATGGTTAATTGGTAATGGGAAAAGCCACCCAGGACAAGGGGGAAAAGGGAGAACTATATAATGAATTTGACTTTTGGAACCAGATTATTAACAAATGCCAAACACCAAACACCAAACACCAATTGCAAGTATCAGCCTCAAAAATATCAAAGCACAACAAAATAGTATTTTACAGAATATTTTTAATATAGCTGCAACTGATACACCAAACTCTGCTGAAATTAAAAAACTCACTCAAATTTTTAGCAGAACAGTGACAAGAATTGAACAAATCTGCGCTCACCAACAAGCAACACCAGCCAATCTAACTAGTTCATCGCGTCAGATTTACTCATGGCTCAAGTTTTTAACGGACGAATACAACTTACAATTGCACATAAATAGTACTTTTCGTCTGCGAAAAATAGCTCAAGAAATATTGAAAAAAGATAAACAAGAATCTGTAGATTTAAAAATTGAATTAATCAATTTAGCAGGATTATATAAAGGTAAAAAATCTCATGAATTTGCCCATATAACTATTAGTGAAGGATTTATCAATGCACCAGATGAAGTTTTACAAGCAGTAATAAAATCTGTAATATTTGGCAGGAATCAAGAAACTAAACAACTGATTCGGTCTTTTGCTAGCTCAGAAGAATATAGTAGTGTTCTCCTCTCACTAGATTTAATCGCTGAAGTAATTGCAGAAAATCCCCAAGGTAAGTTCTATAACTTAAATAATTTGTTTGATAAACTCAACCAAGAATATTTTGCTACCAATCTTGTTAAACCACGTCTCGCATGGAGCAAAATTAATACTTATCGTAAGTTTGGACATTATGAGCCAGCTAGAGATAGAGTCGTGATGAGTTTGACCCTTGATAATGGCAATATACCTGAGTTTGTGATTGAGTTTGTCTTATTTCACGAATTACTACACAAGCATCACGGTACAAAATGGGTGAATGGCAGAAGAATGGTTCATACTTCAGAGTTTCGCGCTGATGAAAGCAAGTTCAAGTTATATGCAGAAGCTCAAGGCTGGTTGCAAAAGTTAGCATCCGGTTAAGGAACTTCTAACTCAAGAAATATTCTACTCCTGTGTCAGGGTAGTCGTTAAGCTGTTAAGCATATAAGAAAGCACATTGAGGCTGCAGGAGGACAGGGAACAAGAGGTAAGGGAACTTTTAGCTGCACGAAAATGATGCAATTTAAATGACGATTAGCTTATCTAGCTAAAAAAATATGAGATAAATTCTGGAATCGAAATTATATAGAGGGTATCTACATCTAGATAGCAACTAACCCCATATAAGAACTCTATGAAAGATGTTACCCCAGACTTAATTAGAGCTATAACTCCTATATTTATGGCTACTGTTGGCGCAGTGATTGGTGTAACTGTTTTAGTTTCATCAAATACTAACGATAAATCTGCTGGTCTTGGACTTGCAAGTACAGCAATTGCTGGTGCTGCTGGTCTTGCTCAGACTGGTAAAAGTGAGACTGATTTTTCAGTTAAAAAACAGGGTGATAATTTTCAAGTTGAAACACCCGCAAATCAGGATAGTGAGAAATGATCAGTGCATTTCACCATAAAATGAGTTTGGAAATATTGTAGGTGTAGTTTGAAGTTTTAATTGATTTTGATTAACTTATAAATGATTAAATTTCATACTATTTTTATGGTGTGATGTAGTGAGGAAATGGCAAAAATAATACTATTGTGAAAAGGCAATATTAGAATCTGGTTTGATTATTAGAAACATCTAAGTATCTGTAGGGTGCGTTGTCACGAAGTGTAACGCACCTCATTCTATTAAACATCAATATATTCTAGAGCAATACGCTTGAGTTAAGCTCATTAGCGATTGATTTGTTACTTATTAAAAAAGCCAGCAGCATTGGGGGATTCTCCCCCAAACCCCCGATTGGGTGACGGTTGCGTCCCCCAAACCCCCTCCAAAATTATTGTTCTGTTTTTTGTTAAGTAACTAGTACAGCACGGCGTAAATAAACAGATAATTCAAAATCAACAAAACGCTTACTCTGTCTTAATTTTGAATTTTGAACTTTGAATTCCGCCTTGTGTTACTAGTTTTTTGGTTTTGTTATCAAGTAATTTTCTTAACTGAACTGTATTTTATTCTAGAGGGAACGGCAGTGCCGTTCCCCTACAATCTGTCGCATTCTTTTTCAAATTGGTATTACTTTATAAATCATCTCTTAAACCTGCGATCGCACTACTATAAAGATTCACAAAGCGAGATTCTTCTAAGGGTGCATCGTTGTTCCAGGTAGCCGCAACACAATATTGCTTGCCGTTCTTCGCTTTTAACCAAGTTGTCAGATTTAAAACCCCTGATTCCGATCCACCTTTAAATGCAACTCGTTCCCAATCTTCGGCTTTAGCAACTCCTGGATTAATACTCATTAAAGGCAAATCGCTAACTTGTGTCATCAGTTCGCACAGTTCTTTAGGTGTAAAAAACCACTCAACATCAAGGATGGGTTTGTTGGCTTCAAATTCACTGACTTTAGGTATAGGTTGTGAAGCTAGTGATTGTAAAATTGCACGTTTTTGAGCTTCATTACTACTGCGATAACGTTTTAATAAATCTTGATTTCTCGCACTTTTCAGTAAAAATAACTCACGAGTCGTCAAAAAAGGACGGTTGCGGGGTGTGAGCGATTCAATTGTCTGTCGTCCTAAAATATTCATTAAGCTATCGGTAGCGGTATTGTCACTTTGAGAAATCATCAACGCCGCTAAAGTCTGCAAAGTTAAAAGTGAGCGATTGGGCCAGGTTTGCAAAATCCCTGATGGTAAACTCTTCCAAGCTGGTTGTAACTCGACAACGTCCTGCCACGATCGCTTACCTGTGGCAATTTGAGATTTGAGGGTTTGTAGTACTGCTAATTTAAAAGCGGAACCCACTGCTAGCGGTGTGGTAGCATTTAAAGCTGCTCGTTCTGATTTTCCTTCGAGAACGAGAAAGCTGACTTTTCCGGGGAAAGTTTTGAATTGGGCGATCGCTTCCTCTAAACTCTTAGCCTGAGCAACAGGTGGTTGAAAGAAGAGCATGGCAATTTTACCATTGACATCTAAAGCAATTTGTGCTGGTACGTAACCACGCGCAAATACAACTTTGTAATTTTTTCCTTCCTCTTCCACTCTTTGATAATCGCCTAGTCCCTGTTTTAAGCTGGTAATAATTTGTTGCACTTGAGATATCGGTACTTGAGCCACAAACTCAGAAGTAAACCATTCAGCTTTTATAGGTTCAGTAGTTAATAGCCTTTCCAAAGCAGCTTTTGGCATAATTGACTGTTTAGGTAACTGCACTTGTGCAACTGGTAATAGTTTTTGTTGGTTAGTTCCAACTAACGCCTCATTTGGTAAAAGCAAACTTGTTGTTAAAAATAAAGTTTCTATCCACATATTTATCAATTTCTAAATATTTATATATAAATATTGAGTTACTAATCTATTGGTTGTAAAAGTTGCCTTAATATTCCCTTGTACGTAGGAGTAATAACAGGATACATGCTATCAGATAAAGAAATACCACTGTAATTATTTCTTAATTAAAAGCCCCTTTTACCCAATATCTGGGTAAAACACTACTTTATTAAAACTGCCAACTGTCATGAGTATTAACACAGCCACCTCTTATGTGGATAGCGAGATAACCTGAACTTTATTACATCTATATGCATTTACTCCGTAATTGTACTATTACTATTCCTCGGTTCCATAATTAAAACTAAAACTGATGAGAGCTAATATTTTGTAGCATTCTCCATCATCAAAGAGTTGGCAGTACCCGATTTATCAGCAGAAGCATCTCTTACCTCAATACTTATCGGTTAAGGGGAAAAGGCGAAGGGAAAAGGCAAATAAAATACCTGTAACCATGACTCTTTCACCTTTGCCCAAAATCAAATTAGCAGTTGAAACCGAATAGTATTACTTCTCACCTATTCCCCATATTTCTTGAACTGAACTAGCATCGATGTTCCAGAGGACGATTAATTAATGAGGCAGCACGGATATCATTGGTTAAAATCAGCGAAAATTTACAGCAAACAAGTTCTGCTGTCATTGTTAGTTGGTATTGTGGTCTCAGTTGCGGTTCTCATACTCTGGCAAAAATTATTAACTCAAGAAAAGACCAATGTCGAGCAACTGATTCAACAGCAGGCGATCACAATCCAAACTGAAGTGACTAACCAGCTACAAAGTCGCATTCAAGCATTGCATCGCATGAGAAAGCGCTGGGAACTAGATGGCGGAACTCCGCAATATGGATGGGGAATAGATGCAGCCAGCTATGTTGAAGATTTTATAGGGTATGAAGCGATCGCATGGGTTGACTCATCATTTCAGGTACAGAGAATTGTGCCATTGGCTGGTAATGAAGCTTTACAAAATCTTGATCTCAGCCAGCAACCCCAACAACTAACTGCACTGAAAACTGCCCGCGATCGCCGTCAAACTATTTTAACTAGCACTGTCAATCTTGCCTCAGGTAAGAAGGGATTTTTTATATACATACCTGTATTTCAAGCAGATAAGTTTGATGGATTACTTGTGGGAGTTGTTCAAATTCAACCCTTTTTGTCATCTGTTGTAGATCTACCAGCAGGTTACAAACTGAAGGTATTTGATGGTCAGGAGTTGATTTACAGCCACAATTTACAACTACCAGAGCTATTTTCTTGGCACACAGAACAGAAGGTAGAATTTTATGGATTGAATTGGCGCATCAAGGTCGATCCTACCTCCGATTTATTAACTAACTTGCATTCACCAATCCCAGAAGTTCTTTTGTTTGCTGGTTTATGGCTAGCTGGCGCAATGAGCTTATTAGTTTATTTTGCTCAAGTTGCCATGTTGAGCAATCGTCAGATAGCAATTATTAATCAGGAACTAGCTCTAAAAATTCTAGAGCAGAATCAAGCAAAAGCAATTCTCAAAGAAAAAGAAGAACGTTGGCAATTAGCGTTGCAAGGAAATAATGATGGTATTTGGGACTGGAACCTGAAAACCAATCAAGTCTTTTTCTCTTTGCGCTGGAAAGAAATGTTGGGGTATCAAGACCATGAAATACCTCATCATTTAGACGAATGGTCAAAACGAGTTCATACCGAAGACTTGGCATGGGTAACGCAGGTTGTCCACGACCATTTTGCCAAAAAAACTCCCTTTTACATTACCGAATATCGAATGCTATGTAAGGACGGGAGTTATAAATGGATTCTGGATCGGGGACAAGCTCTTTGGGATGAAGCCGGAAATGTGGTGCGGATGGTGGGATCTCACACCGACATTAGCGATCGCAAACAAATCGAAGCCGCCTTAAAAGAAAGCGAAGGACGATTTCGCATCATGGCTGATAGTGCGCCTGTGTTGTTATGGGTAGCTGATGCGGAGGGGAAATGTAACTTTTTTAACCAAACATGGCTAAATTTCACCGGACGCACCCTGGAAGAAGAACTCGAGGATGGCTGGGCAAAAGGAGTACATTCTGACGACTTAAAAAATACTCTCAATACCTATTGGACTGCATTTAATGCTCGCCAACCCTTTAAGATGGAGTACCGTTTGCGTCGTTTTGATGGTGAGTATCGTTGGATTTTAGACACAGGGATACCACGTTTTCATGCTGATGGTAGCTTTGCTGGCTATATTGGTTCTTGTATAGATATCAGCGATGTTCACAACGAGCTACGCTTACGCAAAATTGCGGAAGAAGCTCTGCAAAAACAATTACAACATACATTGCTATTAGAAAAAATTACTCAGGAAATTCGCCATAGTCTAGACAGCCAAGAAATATTTGAAACAGCTGCCACTCAAATTGGCAAAGTATTTGTTGTTGATCGTTGTTTGATTCACTCTTACATTAGTGAGCCTGTACCGCAAATTCCCGTAGTAGCAGAATATGTTGTGGCTGATTACACATCAATGCTGGAAACGGAGATTCCCATTGATAATAATCCCTATATTCAGCAGATCATTGCCCAGGAGCGAGCGATCGCTTCTCCTAATGTCTACATAGATCCTTTAATTCAAGCCTCTAACCTCAACTGCGAAGCAACAGGGTTAAAATCCTTGCTTTCTGTCCGCACTTCCTATCAAGGACAACCGAACGGTGGCATTAGCTTATATCAGTACAGTCATGTTCGGCAGTGGAATCAGGAAGAAATTGAATTATTTGAAGCTGTTGCAGCACAACTAGGTATCGCTTTAGCACAGGCTCAGCTTTTAGAACAGGAAACTCGCCAGCGAGAGGAACTGACGTTAAAAAACTTTGCCTTAGAGCAAGCGAAACGGCAAGCAGAAGCTGCAAATCGCGCCAAGAGCGAGTTTTTAGCGATGATGAGCCACGAAATTCGCACGCCGATGAATGCCGTTATCGGTTTGACAGGCTTGCTGCTAGATATGACAATTACTCCCCAGCAACGAGAATTTTTAGAAATAATTCGCAGCAGCAGCGATGCTTTACTCGCCATCATCAACGATATTTTGGATTTCTCGAAAATTGAGTCTGGCAAATTGGACTTAGAGAGACATCCTTTCAATTTAGATAAATGTATCGAAGAAGCCTTAGATTTAGTTGCGCCTCAAGCTACTGCTAAAGGGCTAAATTTAGCCTATTTGATGGAACGCCAGACCCCAAACACAATTATGGGGGATATCACCAGAGTCAGACAAACTTTAATCAATCTGTTAAGTAATGCAGTTAAATTTACAGAAACAGGGGAAGTTGTAGTTTATGTCACAGCCCAACAATTAATCAGCCCCGAAGAATACCAAATTCAATTTGCCGTTAAAGATACAGGCATTGGCATTCCTAAAGATAGAATGGAGCGACTGTTTAAGCCTTTTAGCCAGGTTGATGCATCCATGACTCGCCAATATGGGGGTACAGGATTAGGTTTAGCCATTAGCAAGCGCTTAAGTGAATTTATGGGCGGTCAAATGTGGGTAGAGAGCGAGGAGGGAGTCGGCTCAACCTTTTATTTCACCATAGTGGCGCAAGCAGTTTCCAGTTCAGAAAAATTTGCACTTGATATTGTGCAGCCAAATTTATCAGGCAAAAAACTGTTAATTGTTGATTACAACGATACGAATCGCCAAATTATTACCCTACAAGCCTCAAGCTGGGGTATGGAAGTATGTACAGCTACCTCAGGCTGGCAAGCTTTGGAATATATTACCTCTGGGGAAAAATTTGATCTCGCTATTTTAGATATGCAGCTGCCACAAATGAATGCTTTAACTCTGGCAGCAAAAATTCACTCTTTACCAGCCTGTCAAGACTTACCCTTAGTGTTGCTCAGTTCTGTGGGAAAATTAGCAAACCCAGAACAGCCAGCAACATCAGACTTTGTCGGTATTCTGAATAAACCAATTAAGCGATCGCATCTTTTAGATCTCTGCATTCGCATCTTCACTGGGCCAAAAACTTGTGTACTACCTGTACAATCTTCGCTACCGCCAGTATTTGATTCCGCGTTGAGTCAACAACTACCATTGAGCATTTTGTTAGTCGAAGATATCACTTTTAACCAAAAGGTAGCTCTCAAAATGCTGGAACGCTTAGGTTATCAAGCGGATATCGCCAATAATGGACTAGAAGCACTCTCAGCTTTGCGCCGACAATCTTACAATCTAGTCTTTATGGATGTACAAATGCCAGAGATGGATGGACTGGAAACCACTCGCCAGATTCGTCAAGAATGTGTGGATCAAAGCCAACCTTGGATTATTGCTATGACCGCCCATGCTATGCAAGGTGACAAAGAAGAGTGTCTCAGATCTGGAATGAATGACTACATTACTAAACCTATTCGATCTGAGGCTCTTGTCCAGGCTTTTAAGAATTATAAAGCTTTGCATCCATCGAATAGTAACCAAGATATTGATCATTCAGAATTAAAGAGCTTTTCTCAACTAGAAATTAATTCTCAAGTAAATTTGCAACCTGCTATTGATGCCGCAACTTTTCAATCTTTAAAAGATTTAGCAATTGATGAAACTGACCTTTTAGTAGAAATAATTGAATGTTATTTGGATGACACACCAAAAAAACTACTAGCAATGTCTCAAGCCGTTGAGCAAAAAGATGCTGTAGTAATTTGCCAAATTACCCATTCTTTAATCTCATCAAGCCTGACAATTGGTGCTGTAGTTTTCGCGCAATTATGCAGAAAAATAGAAACAATAGGTAGGGCTGGTAGTACAGATAATGCCACTCAATTAGTTGAACAACTTCAAATAGAGCATCAAAGGGTAAGAGATGTTTTGCAATTAGAAATAATAGGTAATAGGTAATTGGTCATGGGCATTTCTCTCCTTGTCCCCTTTTCCCCTTGTCTCCTCTAACCCCTACCCCTCTGCTTTTCATCTCCCTTATTCTCCTTTTTTCCTAACAAAGGTAGTACTTTCTTTTTTAATAACTCAATTAAACTGGGTTCCATATATTCATATTCATCGGGAATATCTAAACAAATGACTCGCTTATCCTTGAGAAAAGGCTGGAAATTCTTGGCTAGCTTTTGTTTATGTGATTTTTCCATCACAAAAATTATATCTGCCCAGGCGATCGCTTCTGTGGAGACTGGAACTTCAGCATAACGATCCAATCCGGCTGAGTCTGTTTCCAATCCTTCATATTCTGCAAAAATAACTTCGGCGGTAGGGCTTCGTAACCGATTCTGACTACATAAAAATAAAAGTTTTTGCATTATTAATTAAGATTTATAAAAACAAAAGTGTGCTTAGTAGATTGAGCGATCGCACCCAATTGACATGGGGTAGCAATACACGATACATCATGAGTCAATCGTTAAATTTTGAAAGATGCAAAGTTTTTTTAATTGTTGGTTTTATCAGCATCAGGGGGGATGAATATGGATGCTAGTTTGATCATATCCAACATCCTCAATCCGCCCATCCTGTTTTTCTTTTTAGGGATGACAGCTGTTTTTGTGAAGTCTGATTTAGAAATTCCTCCGCCTGTACCCAAACTATTTTCGCTATACCTGCTATTTGCGATTGGTTTTAAAGGCGGGGTAGAATTAATTAAAAGTGGCATCACTCAAGAAGTCGTTTTGACGCTCTTGGCAGCGATGTTGATGGCTTGTTTTGTCCCGATTTACACCTTTTTTATCTTAAAACTCAAGCTTGATACTTACGATGCTGCCGCGATCGCTGCAACTTATGGTTCTATCAGTGCTGTCACCTTCATCACCGCTAGTGCCTTTTTAAGCGAGCTTGGTATTACTTTTGATGGCTACATGGTAGCAGCTTTAGCTCTCATGGAATCTCCAGCCATCATTGTTGGTCTGATCCTGGTGAATATATTCACAGTAGATGAAAAGCGAGAATTTTCTTGGTCAGAAGTGTTACAAGAAGCATTTCTCAATAGTTCCGTTTTTCTGTTGGTAGGTAGCTTGGTGATTGGTGTTTTGACAGGAGAACATGGTTGGCAAGTTTTAGAACCTTTCACTCAGGGGATGTTTTATGGCGTTCTCACCTTCTTTTTATTAGATATGGGATTAGTAGCCGCCAGAAGAATTAAAGACTTGCAAAAAACCGGACTTTTCCTGATTTTATTTGCCATACTAATTCCCATAGTTAATGCAGGCATTGGATTGGCAATTTCCAAATTCATTGGTATGCCTCGCGGAGATGCCTTACTATTTGCTGTTTTGTGTGCCAGTGCTTCTTACATCGCTGTTCCCGCAGCTATGCGGATGACTGTTCCAGAGGCCAACCCTAGCCTGTACGTTTCTACAGCTTTAGCAGTCACATTCCCGTTCAATATTATTGTGGGTATTCCGTTATACCAATACGGAATTAACCTGTTGTGGAGGTAATAATATGCACCTAGTTAAAAAAATAGAAATTATCGCCAACTCCGTTGAACTTGCCAAAATATTAGATGGTTTAGACAAGTCAGGTGTACATGGTCATGCTGTAATCCGAGGAGTTGCGGGCAAAGGATTACGAGGGGGAGCAGAAGATTTAGATATGACAATGCTTGATAATGTCTATATCATCGCCTTTTGTATGCCCGAGCAACTCAAGCCTGTGGTGGAAAATATTAGACCACTGCTTAACAAGTTTGGTGGTACTTGTTACATCTCCGATGTCATGGAAATTCGTTCTATGAAATGTGTTGCGTCGTTATGAAGCATTTTATTAAACGTCGTGACATTTTGCGCCTGGGAATCACTGGCACGTTAGGGGTGATGGTATCTACCCATGACTTACTTTGGCAAGTTAAACAGGCTCAAGCCGCCGAATTACCTTCACAAAAGCCTCAACCCCTCAATCCTGATGAAGCATTGCAAAAGCTACTTGAGGGAAATCAACGCTTTGTCGAACATCAACCCCAATACCCCGACCAATCAGCAGCGCGGTTGCAGGAAGTCGCGCAAGCACAACATCCCTTTGCAACCATCCTCACTTGTGCAGATTCACGAGTACCTGTAGAAATTCTGTTCGATCAAGGTGTCGGAGATATCTTTGATATCCGGATTGCGGGGAATATTGCCACACCAGAAGCCCGTGGCAGTATTGAATATGCTGTAATCCTGTTAGGCTCACCCTTGCTGATGGTACTCGGCCATGAGCGTTGCGGAGCCGTCACCGCCGCCGTACAAAACGAAGTACTACTAGGTGATATTAGTACCTTTGTCAAAGCTATTAAGCCAGCCGTCGCCAGAGTGAAAAATCAGCCAGGGGATGCAGTGGAGAACGCTGTCGTCGCCAATGTGCAATATCAAATTGAACGCTTAAAGCGATCGCGTCTTTTAACTGAAAGCTTACAATCTGGCAAACTCAAAATTGTGGGAGGTCGTTACGATTTAGATACAGGCAAGGTAAGTATTATCGCCTAGGGCGGAAATTTGCCGTCTGGTACAGTGTGGAAGCACTACAATCAATAAAAGGACATTGTTCACTAGCTACCCCACTTTACCCATGACGGCAACATTAATTCAGAGTCCTGATCGGGTGATACTCCGTAATATTAGCTGGCAGACTTATCAGTTTTTAGTCAAAGACTTTGAGCAACAGCCAGCGATGCGGTTAACCTATGACCGAGGTTTGTTAGAAATCAGAATGCCGTTAGACCCACATGAAACTTACAGAAAACTTCTAGGGCGTTTAGTTGAAGCCTTAAGCGAAGAGTTAGAAATTGAAATTCGGAGTTTGGGGTCGAGAACCTGCGATCGCGAAGATTTAGGGCGAGGATTAGAACCAGACCAATGTTACTATATCCAAAATGAACAGGCTGTCTGGGACAAAGAACAAATTGACTTGAGTAAAGATCCACCACCAGATTTAGCGATTGAAGTGGATATTACCAGTAGTTCGATTAATCGACTGGATATTTATGCAGATCTAGGTGTACCTGAAGTATGGCGCTACGATGGACAGAATTTAATCATGTATCACCTAGAAAATCAGCAATATCAAAATTGTAGTCGTAGTATCACTTTTCCATTACTCACTTCATCAGAGATTGAAAGATTTTTAAATTTGAAGAAAACGACTAAAGAAAATGCTCTGATTCGTTTGTTTCGAGAATGGGTAAGAGAAAATTTAGCAACCAATGAGTAGCGAACATTTTGAATACTGAATGTAAGCTGATGGTGATGTATGCCAAAACAAAGACGCAAAGCCATCTTAGAGCCTTTGCGTCTTTGCGTGAAATATTTTCTTAACCGACTACACCATCTCCGATGATGTTTGCACTACCGGCTGCGGCTGTGGCTGGAACATGAACAAGGAGTAAACCACATCTCGGCGGATGTTGACCATCATATCCAAGAAGAGTTCATAACCTTCGCTCTTGTACTCAATTAATGGGTCTTTTTGACCATAACCACGCAATCCTACAGATTCGCGCAGTGCATCCATTTGTTGCAGGTGTTCCCGCCACAGGGTATCAATGCGTTGCAAAATAAAGAAGCGTTCGGCTTGGCGCATTAATCCAGGCTGAATTTGGTCAATTTGCGCTTCTTTGAGGTCGTAGGCAATTCTTACCTGTTCATGGAGGAAGGCTTTAATTTCATTTACCGCCATATCTTCTAACTGATTTGGCTGCATATCTCCCAACAAATAGACAAATTCCTTGACTTTATCCACCAACTTTTCTAATTCCCACTCTTCTGAGGGCAAATCGATGTTGATGTAATAGTCAACGATTTCGCTCATTGTTTTTTCGGCGTAGGTGATCACCTGTTCTTTCAGGTCTTGACCTTCTAATACCCGGCGGCGTTCGGCGTAAATGGCGCGACGTTGGTTGTTCATCACTTCGTCGTACTCAAATACTTGCTTCCGAATGTCGTAGTAGTAGGTTTCGACTTTTTTCTGTGCGCCTTCCAAACTACGAGTTAGCATCCCGGATTCAATTGGCATATCTTCTTCGACGTTGAAGGCGTTCATTAAACCTGCAACGCGATCGCCACCAAAAATCCGCAGTAAGTTATCTTCTAAACTGAGGAAAAATCTGGTAGAACCAGGGTCACCTTGTCTACCTGCACGTCCGCGCAATTGGTTGTCAATCCGGCGGGATTCGTGACGTTCTGTACCAATTACGTGCAATCCACCTAGTTCCACCACTTCTTCATGTTCGCGGTGGGTGAATTGTTCGTATTCGTGCTTGACAAGGTTGTATGCTGCCCGCAATTTTTGAATTACAGGGTCATCAATAGGGGCTTTTTCGGCGGCGACAGCTACTTTTTCTTCGGCTTCTAATTCCGGTAAACTGCGATCGCCATATTCCCGCACTGCTAAATCTACAGCTTCTTTTAATTGCTGTTCAGCTTCTTTAGATAACTGAGTGGGGAAAATTTCTGGAGAAGCGCGCCAGGTTTTGACTTTTTTACCAGGGACAAAGCCTTGTCCGCCACCGCTTCCTGTGGGTAAACCAGATGCCCTTTGTACGCCAAAGGTATCTTCATCTTCTGGCTGCACAATGCGGGGCATAAAATATTCCCGCAGCTTCAGCCGGGCCATGTATTCGGAGTTACCACCCAGGATAATATCTGTACCTCTACCAGCCATGTTGGTGGCGATAGTTACAGCTCCTCTGCGTCCTGCTTGAGCCACAATTTCTGCTTCCCGTTCCACGTTTTCGGGACGTGCATTTAGTAACTCATGGGGAATTTCCATCTGCTTCAGCAGTTGGCTGAGATACTCAGATTTTTCTACACTTGTGGTGCCTACTAACACAGGTCTACCCAGTTCGTGCATTTCTGCACATTCGCGCGCGATCGCTTGCCATTTGCCTGCTTCTGTCTTAAAGACCATGTCAGACAAATCTTGCCGTCTTCTGATCCGGTTGGTAGGAATAATGGTGACTTCAAGCTTGTAGATTTTTTCAAACTCAGCTTCTTCTGTCTTTGCTGTTCCGGTCATTCCTCCCAACTTAGGATACAGCAAGAACAGGTTTTGATAGGTAATTGTTGCCAAAGTTTGAGTTTCTGGCTGAATTTCTACATGTTCTTTAGCTTCAATAGCTTGGTGCAGACCATCACTCCAACGTCTTCCCGGAAGCACCCGTCCGGTAAATTCATCAACAATCACTACTTCGTCATTGCGGACGATATAGTTGACATCCTTAAGGAACAGTTCTTTGGCTTTAATCGCATTAAATACAAAGTGCGCCCAAGGGTCTTCTGGGTCAAATAAATCAGTTACACCCAAAAGGTTTTCGGCTTCCGCAAAGCCTTCATCAGTTAACAGCACGTTCCGCGCTTTTTCATCTACCTCATAATGCTCATCTTTTTTGAGAGCAAAGGAGATTTCAGCTGCTTGTAAATATTTTTCTGTCGGTCTTTCTACCTGCCCAGAAATAATCAGCGGTGTCCGCGCTTCATCTACTAAAATTGAGTCTACTTCGTCGATGACGCAGTAATTAAAGGGGCGTTGTACCACATCTGCCATTGATGTGGCCATGTTATCCCGTAGGTAATCAAAACCTACTTCGCTATTAGTGACGTAAGTAATATCACAGTCATAGTTTTTTTGCCGCTCACTGGGAATCATGTTCGCTTGAATTAGACCTACACTCAATCCCAGGAAGCGATGCACCTGACCCATCCATTCCGCGTCCCGACGCGCCAGGTAATCGTTCACGGTAATAACATGTACACCTTTACCAGTGAGGGCATTTAAATAACTTGGCAAAGTCGCCACCAGGGTTTTACCTTCCCCAGTCTTCATTTCCGCGATTTGCCCACTGTGCAGAATAATACCACCCAACATCTGCACATCAAAGTGCCGCAGGCCTAAAACTCGCCGTCCTGCTTCCCGAACTACGGCAAAAGCTTCTGGCAGAATATCATCAAGGGTTTCCCCTTTGGCAAGCCGCTGTCTAAACTCGCCTGTTTTGCCTTTTAACTCCTCATCGGAAAGCGCTTTAATATCTTCCTCTAAGAGGTTAATTTCCGTAACGTAAGGTTGGTATTTTTTAAGTTTACGAGCGTTGGGATCGCCCAACAAAGTTTTTAGCATGGCAGGTTATGGCACTAAATAGAGGGGGATGGGAATTAAAGTTTCGGCAATAGATTATAAAAATTTAACCCAACCCAGCGATTTTGGTTGTTGATGGGTGTGAAATGAGAATTAACTCACAAACAGCAAAAACGCTGGCCAATCAGTTTACTAAATGATTGGTTTTATTTCATATCTTATTGTTAGAACTCTATTAATAGTATCATTTCACCCCTAACTGAGGCAGAGAACGCCCACCATGCTCAAGTAGCGATTTTACCCATGTTGGGGATTGGGGATTAGGTAATGGGTAATGAGTAATTGTTCTTTCTCCCTCATCTCCCTCATCCTTCTTCACTATCAAAATCAGCTAAAATATTACGGATTTCATTTGCTGCGATATCCTCTTGGTCGGATTTGGAATAAATCGTTAATAGCAAAATACTTGTGGGTGACTCAAGTTGATAGATGAGGCGGTATCCAGCACTTTTACCCTTTTGAATATTGCTGTTGCGAACTCTTACCTTGTAAACAATATACTCCTCACCAAGACCGCTAATCCTGTCTCCTATAATATTTCCCTGTTGTAGTTGCGCGATAATGGGTTAAACATCAGAGCGAATATTGCGAAATCTTTTAGATAGGTTACGCAAGTTTTGTTTATATTCAGGAGTTAAATCGATAAAGGCCGATGGCTGTTCATTCGGCATCAATACCCTCCCACATTTGGGATAATGGTAGAAGTTCTCCTGCTTTTGCTTGCTTTAAAGCTCTCCTCAAGCTGGCTTTAATTTCCTCAACTGGTGTATCATCTGGGTCAAGTTCTTCTGTTTCTGCTGGTTCTGGAACCAACACAATCACACGCACCTGATGAGGGTAGGTTGTTCCCTGAATTGGCTCATCTAATACCAGGTTTCCTTGAGCGTCAATCTTACCAGTTACTTCGATCGCTTTCATCTGCCGAGCCACCTTATTTTTGTTGCAGATCCTAACACGCCTAAATCCAGCCAAGAGTCAATACTTGTCGGTTAAGGGGAAAAAGGGGAATGGGAAAAGGGAAAGAAAAAACCTTTTCCCCAGTCCCCAGTCCCCAATCCCCAATCACCTCACGGCGAATTCTCCATTTCTGGACTCAACTGACGGAAATTGAAATCTGCAGCGCTGGAGTGACAGCTAACACAGCTATTAATTTGTACAGGACGTTGTAACTTGACTTTAGGATGCAAAGCTTTGAAATAACGTGAATTGTTGACGCGATAAGGTGTTTCTTCGTCTTTGCGTTGCGGACGGGAAAAAGTTTGCAGATACCGCCAAACTAAAATGCGTGGCGGATCGATTAAAGGCTGTAGTTGCGCGCCGTAGTGCTGTGAGTCTTCTAGGAGGCTTTTCCAAGTTTGACTGGGTAAAACTTCTGGAGGTATGGGGATGTGACAAGTTGAGCAGTTTTCTACATATAATTCTTGCCCCAGTTTATATTGTTGGGGTACTACGTCAACTGTACCCACTTGTGATGTCGGGGTAGCACCTTGGACGTTGCTAGCTAAGGCTAACAGCCAACCCATAGCTAAACTCCAGGCCAATACTACCAAGAGCAAACCCAAAGGTCGGCGTTTGAATTGGCCGCGATCGCGGACTTTCCGCTTCACAAGATTTGACATTCCTCACATTCCCCAATAGTTAAATTCAGCGCTGATCTCACTGTATTGCTCGACGCTCAAATTTTTGCATATGTTCTCCCTGTCTGTGAGATATAGATGATTGAGGGCGCAATTTAGATAAATGCTATTTAAGGAATTGCTATGAAATACCATGTTAAATCTCTTACCACTTTTACTTTAATACTTTCTTTAATTTGTCCGATCGCAGCAGCAGCTAATCGCAACCCAGCCGTCAAAAATACTTTAGCCCAATCAACAACCACAAAAAATGGACAAGCCCAAGCCAATAGGCTGTTACAGCAAGGAATTAAACAAGCGAATACTAAACAGCTAGATGCTGCATTGCAGTCTTTACAACAAGCCTTAAATATCTATCAACAAATTAAAGACTCGGCGGGACAAGGTCAAACTCTGCAAAAATTAGGCGATGTTTATGCTGCTAAAAAAGATAGTAGCAAATCTATTGCTGCCTACGAGCAAAGTTTGGTAATAGCACGGCAAATTAATAACCGAGATTTAGAAGCTAGAAGTCTGCTGAATTTAGGTGTGGTATACAACAGCATCAAGAAATATGATAAAGCACTAGAGTTTTTACCACAGAGTTGGCAAATCGCCCAGAATATTAACAGTCGTGAGTTGCAGTTGCAATCTTTAATTCAGTTATTTGAAGCTTATAATGCTCAAGGTAATACTGCCAAAGCGCAAGAATATCAACAGCAATTAGCTACTAATTTTGGTGAGGTCATCAAATATGTAGTAGCATTGCAATCTTACAACCAAATATCTGTATTGACCCAACAAAAACAATACCAAAAAGCTATTGAACTTGGTCAGCAGGTACTAGAGTTTTTTCAAACAAATAAACTTAATAATGATGATAGTAAATTATTAATCAGTTTATCTGGTATCAACGATTCATCAATTAAACCAGAATTGCTGCAAAAAACTCTACAGTTGGCAGTAATGGTACAATTAATTCAAACTTATGATGCTGTGGCTGACTATCCAAAAATTATCCAGCTTGGTGAACAGTTACTCACATCTGTACGTAATCTGAATGCAGATGAGTGGACAATACTAGCTAATATTTCCGGTCAGCAACAAAGTAATTCATTGGCAGAATTTAAGAAATTATCGGAAATGGGTGTTTTGTGGTTACTAGCAAAATCACATGACATTTCTGGAGAATACAATAAAGCTATTCCCTTGGCGCAACAAGCTATACAAATATCGCGGGAACTGAAAAATCCCGAGTATGAGGCTAATGGATTGCTAACTCTAGCCAGTGCTTCTAAATCTTTAGCTGTAACCGATGCAGAACATCGTCAGGCTTTGGAATTAGCCGAGCAAGCTTTGAAAATTGCTAAAAACATCAAAAATCCAGAAATTGAATCAGATGCTTTGAATGCGATCGCTGATATTTACAGTAATTTAGATGAATACCAAAAAACTATTGAGTTTGCTTCTAAGAGTTTAGAACTTGCTAAAAAAAGCCAAGATCCGGCTGCAACTGTCAAACCATTATTAACATTATCTAGTACTTATATCAGTTTAGGAAACTATCAAAAATCTAGCGAATTATCTCAAGAAGCATTAACTATTGCTCGCAAGATTAAGCAAATTCCTCTAATTGAAGCAACATCTATGTTGTATTGGACTTTTAACCAGTTTATTCAAGGAGACTATCAAAAGACTATTGCTTCGTCGCAAGAAGGGTTAAATTTAGTACCTCAGATTAATATCCCCTATTACCAACAACAATTTTTGATGTTGAACAATCTATTTTTAGGAATTGGGTATGGGGGATTAAATGATAATCAAAAAGCCCTAGACTACATTCAAAAAAGTGTACAAATAGCAAGAAATGCTCAAGATGCCAAATCAGAAGCGCAAATGCTGGTATATTTAGGCGGGTTTTATCGAAGGGCGAAACAATACCAGCAAGGAATTGATGCATATAACCAAGCTGCTACTATTGCTGATAAATTAAATTATTCTGGTAATCGAGCTATATTATATGCAGGTTTGGCGAGAATTTATCGAGACTTAAAGCAACAAACAACAGCGATTGCTTATTATCAAAAAGCAATTAATGATATTGAGAAAGTTCGGGAGAAAAATCGGGGGCTTTCTCGTGATCTACAAACATCTTTTCTGCAATCTGTGCAAGATGCGGATCGGACGAATATTGCTGACATCTATCGTGAATATGCTAACTTATTACTGTCTCAAAATCGCAGTTTAGAAGCTAGCCAAGTTTTAGAACTGTTGAAGGTACAAGAATTAAGCGAATTTACGAATAATAACAGAGTTGCGAATCTTCCCAAGCCAATGGGTCAAACTCCTACTGAAGCCAAGCTGATTAAAAATTATGGGAGTTTGATTGCTTTTGGACAAAAATTTGATGAATGTCAAAAGAATAATTGCGGGGAGAAAACGAAATTAGCAGATGAACGAGATGCTTTAATTTCTGAGTTTAATCAGAAAATTGAAAATTTAGAGAAAAATGTGCGCGATCGCCTCTCAAAAGACAGAGGTAATCTTGATACCCAAGACCTGAGAAGTATAGGCAAGAAAATTGTCGAATCGCAACCAGGAACAGTGTTAATTAATGTGTTTGTGGTAGAAGATAAAACTTGGTTGTTGTGGGTATCGAAAGGAGGTGTGGTTAAAAGTGTAGAAGTCTCTGTAGGTGAGCCAAAAATTAGAGAGACAGTGAATAAATTCCGCAAATTGCTGCAAAATCCTAGTTCTGATATTAATGAAGTCAAAGCAACCGGGAAACAACTCTATGATTGGTTAATTAAACCACTAGAACCAGAGTTAAAAGCCAATAAAATTGAAAATTTGGTATTTTCTTTGGATCGTGCAGCACGTTATATACCCATTAGTGCCTTATTTGATGGTAAGCAATATCTAGTAGAAAACTATAATATTTCTACCGTGCTATCTGCTGGCTTAACAGATACAGATTCGCGCCTTCCGGCTGGAACCGCCAATACCAAAGTTTTAGGCTTAGGTTTATCTAAAGCTGTTCCCGGATTTAATGCTTTACCTAATGTCCCCGCAGAATTAGATGCAATTATTCGCCAAAAGCCTAGCGATAAAAATGGAATTTATCCTGGTCAAGAATATCTCAATCAGGCATTTGATTATCGGACTTTACGCGATAATCTCAAAGGTCATAATATTTTGCACATTGCTACACATGGCGTATTTGTTCCAGGAAAACAAGATGATTCTTATTTAGTCTTAGGGACTGGGGAAAAATTGCCAATTCCCAAAATTGATAATTTGGAAGATTTAAGTGATGTGCATTTGGTAGTGCTTTCTGCTTGTGAAACTGCACTGGGTGAAACAGCAAAAGACGGTTTAGAAATCCCTGGTGTTAGCTTTTATTTTCTCAACCGTCGTGCGAAGGCTGTTATGGCTTCTTTATGGCTGGTGGATGATGCTAGCACTAGTTTACTAATGCAACAATTTTATGCAAACTTAGCGAAAGATAGCCACCCAACAAAAGCCCAAGCTTTGCGTCAAGCGCAACTGAGTTTATTGCGTAGTAATAGTTCTGCAAACAGCAATGTTGAACGAGGTGCGATTAATGTCGAAGCAGTACCAGGCGCACCGACAACACCAAAAAGAAATCTTACTAACTTTACACATCCTTATTATTGGGCACCATTTATTTTGATGGGTAATGGCTGGTAAGAAACTAAATTGAACAAAAGCATTGTTACTGGCTACAAACTGAGTAACCCTGTATTCGCTATTGTTATAACCCGACTCAAAAGGGGAAGACTAGACCTAAGTAATTAGGTGCGATTAAATCAAACTATGTAATACCAATTCAGAATTAAGAAAGCCAGATTTACCAATGCTTTGGGAGTTTGCATCTTGTGTGTGATTGGTATAAAAGGGGCTAAAAAGCAAGGTAAAAGGGTCAAGTTTGACCTTTTATTACTACCCTTTACCCTTCTGAATATAGTGATGATTTATTTTCACTGACTCACTTAAATGTGTGTATATCCTCACTGCTTAGAAATAAAATGCAACCCCAACTTACTGCTGTGCTATTGATTGGTTTTCAAAATGACTACTTTGCTGCTGATGGGATTCTACATAATGTAATTGAGGAATCTTCAAGAGCTACCAAAGTATTAGAAAATACTGTTGAGCTTGTACAATGTTTGGTGCAAACTCCAGTATTACTGATTGCGACACCAATTTTTTTTACGCTAAACTATCAGGAATTGGTTGAACCTGTGGGAATTCTCAAAACTATTAAGGAAGTTGGGGCTTTTCAAGTTGGTACCAAAGGTTCGCAAATGATTGATGAGTTGTTACCCTTTCGTAGCCAAATTCTCGAAGTCCCTGGGAAACGAGGATTTAATGCTTTTGTTAATACAAATTTAGACGATATTCTTCAAGAGAAAGAGATTTCTCATGTAGTTTTGGCTGGTGCTGTTACTTCAGTTTGTATTGATTCTACAGGTCGTTCTGCTCATGAAAAAGGCTATCAGGTAACAGTTTTGTCTAATTGTACCTCTGCTCGCACTGTGTTTGAGCAGGAATTTTATCATACTCACGTCTTCCCCTTGTACGCGGATACAATCAACCACACGGAATTACTTCAACGTTTAGCCACAGTATAATGTCAGATTTCAACAATGAATTGCATACCCAAATTCAGTACAGTTTGATAGAGAAATTGTCTGAATCTGAACGGCGTTACCGGGAATTGGTGGATAGTCTGCGCGAAATTGTGTTTAAATGCGATCGCTTAGGTAATGTCAAATTCCTTAACCAGGCTTGGGCTAAAACCCTTGGCTATCAGGTAGCAGATGTTATCGGTAGCCCATTAAGCAATTTCATTGACGCAGATGATCGGCACTTATGGCAAGCAACTATAGAAAAGCTGCAAACTGGAGTTGAAGCCTGTCAAGAACTCCGCTTTCACCATCAAACTGGTGTGATTGTGTGGCTGGAACTGTCTATTCAACCTTGTGATGAATCTGAATTCTCGGGTTCACTGATCCATATTAAGGATCGTAAGCAAGCGGAAGTATTACTGAAGCAAACGAATGAAGAACTGGAAGCTAGAGTAGAACAACGCAATACTGAGCTAATTCAAGCTAACCAGGAATTAAAATTAACTTTAGAGAAACTCAAATATACTCAGGCTCAATTAGTACAAACTGAAAAAATGTCGAGTCTGGGACAATTAGTAGCAGGGATTGCTCACGAAATTAATAATCCAGTTAACTTTATTTATGCCAATCTTACCTATGCATCAGAGTATACAGAAGTATTATTCCAAATTTTAGAACTTTACGAGCAAGCTTATCCAGTTCCACCGCTACATATTCAAGAAGCAATTAAACATTTTGATTTAGAATTTATTCAAAAAGACCTAGTAAAGCTGTTGCAGTCGATGCAAGCAGGTAGCGATCGCATTCGAGAAGTTGTACTATTGTTACGAAATTTTTCCCGGTTGGATGAAGCAGAAATCAAAAATGTTGATATTCACGTCGGTATGGATCACACAATTACATTACTGCGTCATCGCCTCACAACCAATTCGGGAATGATGGTAATTCAAGTAGTTAAGGATTATGGCACAATTCCCCTAGTAAAGTGCTATCCTGCCCAACTGAATCAAGTATTCATGAATATTATTAATAATGCTATTGATGCTTTACTAGAGGCAATTAAGCAATCTCAACTGTTCCTTCCTACAATCTGGATTAGTACAGAAATCATTGATGAAGTTTGGCTGAATATTCGCATTAAAAACAATGGTTTGCCTATTCCTGAATGTGTAATGCCGAAAATCTTCGATCCGTTCTTTACAACCAAGCCTGTGGGTAAGGGAATTGGACTTGGTTTATTTGTTAGCTATCAAATTGTCGTAGAAATGCACCAAGGTAAACTAACCTACTTCTCTTTGCCAAACCAAGAAACAGAATTCTGCATCCAAATTCCCATTTTGTAAGAAGGATGAAGGATGAAGTAAAGTGTAAGGTGGTAGTCGTTATCAGTATGGTTTAAACAAAAGATTTGGTCGTGTTTACTCTACAAATAATGACCAATGACCAATGACCAATTTCAAACATAAACGGTAGGATAGAGATTCAGCATCCATTTGTGATTGATTAATTTATGTCTGCTACGCCGCTTGTATCTCAGGTTGACTCACCCAACTCAGAAAAGTTAGAAAATATCCCGCCTCTACTAGGTGCGTCTGTTACCGAGTTAACTGCTTGGGTACAACAGCAAGGACAACCTGGTTATCGAGGTAAGCAGCTGCATGATTGGATTTATCACAAAGGCGTGCGATCGCTTGCTGATATTACTGTCTTTCCTAAACAATGGCGTACGGATTTAGCAGAAATTCCTATTGGACGTTCTAAAATACATTATCGTTCTGAAGCACGGGACGGCACAGTTAAGTATTTATTGCAACTGTCCGACGGGCAAATTATCGAAACTGTTGGGATTCCCAGTTATGGGAAAGGTGGAGAAATTTCCACAACCCGGTTAACAGTCTGCGTCTCTACTCAAGTGGGTTGTCCGATGGCGTGTGATTTCTGCGCTACGGGGAAAGGCGGCTATAAGCGCAACTTAGCCAGACATGAAATTGTCGATCAGGTGTTAACTGTACAAGAAGATTTTCAGCAGCGAGTAAGTAATGTAGTATTCATGGGATTGGGCGAACCGTTGCTAAATACGGAGAATGTATTAGCCGCCCTAAAATCCCTGAATCAAGATGTGGGAATTGGACAGCGATCGCTAACTGTTTCTACAGTGGGTATTCGCGATCGCATTCGTCAGTTAGCCCAACACCATCTCCAAATTACTCTCGCTGTGAGTCTCCACGCACCTAACCAAGCACTAAGAGAACAACTAATACCCAGCGCCCGCCCTTATCCTTTAGAAGATTTATTAGCAGAATGTCGGGAATATGTGGAAATTACTGGTCGCCGTGTAACTTTTGAATATATTCTGCTGGCTGGTGTCAACGATTTACCAGAACACGCTTTGCAATTAGCCAAATGCTTGCGGGGTTTCCAAAGCCATGTCAATTTAATTCCCTACAATCCCATTCAAGAAGTAGATTACAAACGCCCCAGTAGCGATCGCATTCAAGCCTTCCTCAATGTGCTTCAGCAACAAAATATTGCGGTTAGTGTCCGCTATTCTCGTGGTTTAGATGCTGATGCTGCTTGTGGACAACTTAGAGCCAGTAAATCATGATGTGCAAGACAATGCAAAATTAAAAGCTTTTGATGAATTTAGGACTTACGCAAGTGTCACTTTTTTTTCGTTTAGGCTGTCAAGAGTCAAAAGTCCAAAAAACCTGAATTTTTGACCCTTGACTCTTAAACCAGAAGATTAGTGTAAAAGTTGGGTAAGTCCTGGAATTATCTTTTTAATAAAAGCTAATATCAAACTCCTAAAAATTGTAGACTTGCCTAAAGTTATTCAGAGGTAAATATATTTTAGGAACTACGTTTATAAAATTGTGGGGCGGTGATTCCAAATAATCACCGCCCCACAATTAATATTGTCTATTTCCGCGTTTGCTTACGCAGGAATCAACACTGTGTCAATTATGTGAATAACACCGTTATCAGCAGCAACATCTGGTTTTGCAACAGTGGCATTATTTACCTTAACGCCATTAGAAGCGTCAATTTTCACGTTGCTTCCTTCAACCGTGGTAGCTGACTTTAGCTTAACCACATCTGCTGACAATACCTTGCCTGAAACAACATGATAAGTCAGAATTTTCTTAAGCTTAGGAATGTCTTTTAACAGTGCGTCCACTGTGCCTTCTGGAAGCTTAGCAAATGCTTCATCAGTAGGTGCAAAAACAGTAAATGGCCCAGCACCTTTGAGAGTATCTACCAAATTAGCAGCTTTGATTGCAGCAACTAGGGTATTGAAAGATCCAGCATTAACAGCGGTATCAATAATGTCAGCCAAGTTTTTTACCTAGTGAGCTTTTAATCTATATATTCAATGTAGCGTACTTTTTAATAAAAAGTATTTGCTGTTACAGATTTGGATTAATCAATTTCATCAGGAAAGATAACTTACAGAGTTTATTTTATACAAAAAATATAAATTTAAATTTGATTTTTTACTTCTATATTAAATTTATTCCCAAATACTAACAGAATATTTTGAGTAGTCCTAAACCGTCAATCCTGCTTTCTCGTGGCTTTATAGCTTCAGATGGAATGGAATTAGGAAATAAAGTCAGTATTTTTAAATCCCTCAGTACTCTGATTGCAGAAAATTGGAATTAAAAATTTATTTTGCCAATTTTTATGCCAAAAAATAAATTATTTCAATATATACCAATATTTTTTCTAACTCATCAAATGTAATTACTTAGTATTTAAATAATTAAAAGGTACATGAAATTCAGTATTTCATCAAGCTGAACTCAGGGTTTTTATTTATATAAAATTTTTAAAAAATATAACTGCTATACTATAAATATGAACCAAAAATACTACGTAAAAGGCAGCCAAGATGGATGCCCAAAAAATTTTAAAGGTATATACAGCCAAGTAAATAAATTGGAATCAGGCAGATTTGGGAGAATCAGCTAGATGAATTTCAACCTTTAAATAATAGCTTTGCTTCACCATAATAGGTAAGCAATTCCTAGAATTTTCATAGAGTACACCGAACACATCGTTTCTTTTCATCAAGGAGTATTTATCATGAGCCTGATACTAAATTCAATTATTAGTGCAGATATGGAAGCTCGCTATCTTAGCCCTGGTGAACTAGAACCAATTAAGAGTTTTATTAAGAGTGGTGAACGCCGTCTGCGCCTTGTTCAAGTTTTAAATGAAAATCGGGAAACTATTATTAAACAATCTGGAAACCAGCTGTTTCAAAAGCGCCCAGATATTATCTCTCCTGGTGGTAATGCTTATGGACAGGAGATGACAGCAACTTGTCTACGAGACATGGATTATTACCTACGCTTGATTACTTACGGTATTGTAGCTGGTGATTCTACACCACTTAACGATATTGGAATCAGTGGTGCGCGTGCAATGTATAAGTCTCTTGGTACTCCAACTGAAGCTGTTTGTGAAGGTATCAAGGCAATGAAAACTGTTGCTACCTCAATGGTATCCAGCGAAGATGCAAAGGAATTAAGTAATTACTTCGACTACTTAATTGCTGGACTCCAGTAGGGTAATAGGTTTCAATTTAGCTTGCTCAAAGCCTGGCTAGAGATGTACATCATCCTATAGCGACTTTATTTATTACTAGAAGGGAGATTCATAATGTCTAAAGAAAAAAAAGGTAATAGAGAAGTCAAAAAACAGAAAAAAGATCCTCAGAAAAAAAAGGAGAAAAAAGATCCAAATAGATATGATGGATAAGCTTGGTGCAGCTGCAGGGAAGTCAAAATTGCAAAAGCCTATATTCATAAGCTTCTAAGACATTTCCATCTAGTTTAGGACTTACGCAAAAGTCACGGAATTACGTCATTACAAGCGTAGCGACGTAATCGCCTAAAATTATGGGATTGCTTCCCTACACTACGTTCCGGTCGCAATGACAAATTTTGCTTGCGTAAGTCCTGTAGTTATTATTACCGTATGGCACTAATAACTAGAGAAGCAGAGGGAGAGAAAGAATTTGCTCAATATCTTCCCCCTTGCTGATTGAATAATTTAATTTCTGGAAGTCCCTAATACAATTTAAATCAGTAAAAAAGTACGTTTTTTCTGTTTACCCATTATTTAGGTATTAATAAGTACTAAATAATGGCATATCTCAGAAAAAAATTTCTGCTATATGTATATAGGATGTTTTATTTACATTCTAAAGATACTTAATTATAAATTATTTAAAATATAGATAATATCAATTTTATTATGCCCAAGTACATTTTATTTGCGTGCTTTCCTTATACTTCACACTTAGCTAATGGCATAACCATTAGCCATAACACAGAAGAAGACGAATACGTAGGCATAATTAATACTAAAATCTATGAAGCATTAAAAAAGTACAATATTAATAATAACGCCGAGCTTCTTCACCTATTGAAAAATGAAGGCTTCAAGGCTATCAGATTTTTAGAAAAAGATGGTTATATAGGTCTTGAGCAAATGTGAAATAATCAATTATGTGCATAAGCTAAAGCATATCTAAATATGCATATTCAATTTTAAGGTCGATTAGCTTAATACCTGTAATTTAGTTTATCTTAATGACTTAGGTGGAAGAATAGCTGATTTTGACTAAATTCTATATCAGCCAATGTCTTGCACAAAAAAGCTATTCGTCTTCGTCTCCTGGTGGTCGTTCGCTTTCACTTTGTTGGTTGTTCCATTCCAAAACAATACGCTCTAGCATTTCAGCTTGGGTACAGTTATTCACAAGAGCATATTGCTTAATTAGCTCTCGTACTTTAGGGCTAATATGGCGTATATCAAGTACTTTATTCATGGTAATTTATATTAGCTACCTAGTGGACATTACATAAATTTATTATATTAGCGATTATAAGATTGAATCATAGTTAACATCTTGTTTGTTATTTATAAGTTTGACTTTAACAAAAAGAATCTCTTGCCAGTATTAGTATTACTATTTAATAACCGCAACTATACTGTTAATGAAATCTAAGTGAAGATACACTAAAAAATTTAAACCACCAACTTATTGGTGGTTCAGGAAAAACATCTTATTAACTACTGGTAAAGTTTGGATAATTAATGTTCTGACAAATCTTGAAAGACCCAGAGCTAGATTTGAAATCTAGATTATTGATTATATAAATTAAGTATAACAATAATCTTGCACAATAGCTATGTTTCTGGTATTAAGACATAGATCCAGACAAAGTATATATATTTAGGGTTGTGATCGCCTAAATTTCTAGTAATTTTTCTTAGGGATATGAGTGATGGTGCAATATTTCGTCGTTAAGCATTTTTACCTGGAAATTTGCTTAAGATGAAAGGGTAAAGAGCAATAATAAAAGGTTTTCTATTTCCTTTTTAGCTTGCCCTTTTACCCTTAACTGAAAAAGTATTGAGTGATACCTTGTCCACCAGCATTAACATAGATATAAATCATCCACATCCCGGTAGACCCCCAAGCATAAACGCGCTATTATCCTCAAATTTACAGGTGCGTATCAGCCACTCAATTTAATCACACCTTGACTAACCAGATGTTCCAGCTTGCCATCTTGCAGTATTTGCTCACGCACCAACCTTATCTGCTCGTGGCTGAGAATGTGTAATCCCGGATGGACAACATAATCTTTCAGGATGATTCTTTCCGGCTGCTGACTGTTGGTGCGATTGTAGGTAATGGAAGGCATACTTGCAAAAAGCTTTTCAGCAATAATGGGTAGAAGAGAGTTTGACTCTGCTCCCTAAGCTTTACACAAGTTTTTAACCAGATTGCAGTTAGCAGCGCTAAAGAGTTACAAAAAACAATAATCCTAGTAAAGCACGGCGTAAGTAAGCAAATCTTTCTAAATTAACGAAAGCTTACGCCGCATAATAGATAATTTTACGAATTATTGTTGGATTGCTAAATATCCATAGTTTCTGAGTTTTGTAGAATTGTCAAAAATATTATCTTTTAGCGTGAATACCAGGGGCATAAGCCTCAATAACTCTACCAGTACGAGTGCAACTGATCATTAAGTAGTCACAAGTTGGGCATTGTGTGCGAGTGATTTCGCTAGCAAAAATGTAGTGACGTTCAGCCCCACTGCCACAGTTTGGACAGCAAATGTTTTGTATAGTCTGCATTTTAAAAACCCTTGGTTGTAACTAAATTACCTTATAAGACACTGTCAACATAACCAGTAATGTTTACTGGTTTCACACCACTTAATAAAAAGCCTATATATTTGGCTAATTACTTTAACAAAATTTAATTTGCACAAACAAGCGCTATTGTATATCTATTATCTTAGTCTATGTCCTTAGTTATCATCTCACTTTAGATATATAAGTTCATTTTTGACATGCTCACTATTTAGAAATGGAATGATCCCTGATACTAATACCTTCATATCACGTTATTTACAGTGATCTCCAGAAATAGTAAGTATATTAATAGCAAAAAGTCAAAACTCGGAAAATACTGTATATTTGATTACAAAAAGATTTTTTTTAAGTTTTGCTTAATATTTATACTGTTGAAATAGGGATTAAATAGTCAGGAAATAATTTAATTAAAACTTCCAATCTACATGGTTCAAAGCCTTGCTGATGTCTGTTAGTCTAGTTGTTGGTAATGGGTAATGGGGAATGGGTAATCGATATTGGGTTCTCCCAACTATCAATTACCCATCACTTTCTTCTTGGCCTGCCTACGATTTTCGAGACTATTAGTTAAGCTATCAGCCAATACAGTTCAGATAAGATCATTAGTGATTGATTTGTCACTTGTGGAAAAAGCTAGCTCAATTGGGGGATTCTCCCCCAAACCCCCGATTGGTGACGGTTGCGTCCCCCAAACCCCCTCCAAAATGATTGTTCAGTTTTTTTGTTGAGTAACTAGTACACCAAGGCGGGAATAAACATACCATTCTCAATGGCGAAAAAGCTTATAATATTCAGTCTTTTGACTTTTGGCTTCCGCGCAGCGGTACTAGTTTTTTGATTTTTTTGTCAATTAATTTTCTTAACTGAACTGTATTGGCTTATATCTTAGGGATGAAAGTAATCGTAGATTTCTTGGGCTAAACGTGGCCCAATACCTGATACTTCCGCTAGTTGTGCGGGTGTTGCTTGCCGAATATAGTCAACAGAACGAAAATGTCCCAATAGCAATTTTTGGCGATGGTGTCCCAAACCGGGAATCTCATCTAAGCGCGATCGCTTTAATTTATCACTACGTTGTTGGCGATGGAAACTCACAGCAAAGCGATGTGCTTCATCCCTTAAGCGCCGCAATAATTGTACTCCTGGTTGTTCTGCATCAGTTTCTAAAGGTTGGGATTCTCCTGGGAGAAAAATTTCCTCTCGCCGTTTAGCTAAACTGACAACCCGCAAGTCTTCTAATAAATTCATCTCTTGTAAAATGGCGACGACGGATGATAATTGACCTTTACCGCCATCAATCATCACTAAATCTGGCCAGTCAGGATTACCCCCACGCGTTAATTGTGGATCTTCAATATACTTGCGAAAGCGACGCTGGATGACCTCTGCAAGACTGGCGAAATCATCTGAATGTCCAGCGGTGACTGTGGGATTTTTAATTTTGTAGTGACGATAGTATTGCTTGGCGGGTAACCCATCAATAAATACTACCTGGGAAGCTACTGCATTCGACCCTTGAATGTGGGAAATATCATAACCTTCGATGCGGTGAGGTAAGTCGGGTAAATCAATAATCGCCGCTAAATCTTGCATTGCTTGCTGATTGCGATCGCCCAATTTTTGCATTCTTTGTAATTCATATTGAGCATTACGCTCGACCATTTCGATTAATTCTGCCTTGGTTTGGCGCTGGGGTGCAAGAATTGTCACTTTTCTGCCTTTTTTCCCAGTTAAAACATCTGCCAATATTTCACTATCTGGCAACTCATGCTGGACTAAAATTTCTGTGGGAATTTCCACCGAGTCAGCGGTTTGGTAGTGTTCTTCTAACACGCGTTGTAAAATAGCACCAAATTCGGCTTGTGCATTCGCCACAAATCCTAAGCGTCCTACTAATTGCCCAGCGCGAATTTGGAATAATTGAATACAGGCGTGTTGGTCATCAGCTGCCAAGGCGATCGCATCTCGGGAAACTGTATCATCTGGTAAGGAAACTTTTTGATCCGCCGTTAGAGACTTTAACCCAGCTATTTGATCGCGAATCCGCGCTGCTGCTTCAAAGTTCAACGCTTCTGCGGCTTTCCCCATCTGCTGTGTCAGGATATCAATCAGTTCTTGAGTTCTTCCCTGAAATACCATCGCTACTTTTTGTACAGTTTTCCGGTATTCTTCTGGGGAAATCAGCTGCTGACACACACCAGGACAGCGTCCCAAATCATAATTTAAGCAAGGACGGTCTTTAAATAATGGTTGAGGTCGTTGGCGCAAGGCAAAGATGCGCTTAGATATGCGTAAGATTTCGCGCAATAAACCTGCATCTGTATATGGCCCGTAAAATTTATCTTTTTCTTTGCCTAGTTGACGCTTACGGGTAATAAAAATCCGGGGATAGTCTTCTGACCAAGTGATGCAAACATAAGGATATTTTTTATCATCCTTGAGCAGCACATTAAAATATGGCTGGTGCTGCTTAATCAAATTAGCTTCCAGCGCCAAAGCTTCTGCTTCGGTATCGGTGACGATAAATTCAATTTCTGCCACCTGTTTAACCATTGTGGCAATGCGATCGCTTTTGTTGTAACCATCGCGGAAATAAGAACGGACACGCGATCGCAATTTCCGCGATTTACCTATATAGATAATGCGATCGCTTTCGTCCCGCATAAAATAAACACCCGGTTCTGGTGGAATTTCAGCTAGACGACTTTCTAGGCGTTCTGGATCTTTAACCAGTGTGGGAGAACATTTTGTCACGAAACAGATCTAGGTTATTTCAAAAATCCACCTATTTCTATTTTAAAGAATATTGATTTTTTGTGTTGTTTCCCTATCCTGCTATCCTGCCAATATCAACTACACACGCAACTAGCATTTAGCCTGAAGTATTTCTCTCTCCCAGTTTAGCTGATATTGCTTAACAAGCTAGTTTTTCTTGGATTGTCATCATTAAAGCTTTGAGATTGATAGGTTTTACAAAGTAACGCCAAGCACCTAAATTCATTGCTCTTTGCTGATCGATTTCAAAAGCAAAAGCTGAAACTACAATAATTGGGATTTTGGCAAACTCTGATTTTTGCTTGATTTGGGCTAACAATGAATAGCCATCAATATCTGGTAATTTTAAATCCAGTAATATTAACTCTGGCTGAAATTTTTCGACAGCGGTAAATAAAGCAGAGCCTAATGAAAGACTTTGGACATCGTAACCAAAGTGGCTGAGATAGTCGCTGAGCAACATTCTATTAACATCATTATCTTCAATTAATAGAATTCGTCTGATTGCTTGATACGTTAATCGCTCATTAAGAGATAGTAATTGTGCCGTCATTTTTCACTATAATCTGATATTAATTGCAATCGAATTGGGATGATAAATTAAAATGTGAGAGCGGCTTCGTGCCTGTGTGAGTGCTTTACAGCTAAATCACTAAATCATGAAAACCAGATTTTCACGGAATTATACCTGAAGTCTCTCATACCCATAATTTTCCGCAATCTATTTTCATTTTTAGCTCTTTTTGAGTTGAAAATGTGTTTATGAAGATTTTTAATTTTCCAAGATAGAAAAATTAAAAACCACAAATTTGGACATTAATTATTGCACAAGATACGGAACAAAAATCTAGCCAAAGCCTAGGGAAAATGTCAGTCAAATGATAAGTTTGCTGAATGTAAATCAGTCAAAATTTTAATAAATCGAATTTAGTTTTTGTTTATCTGTGTTTCATAATATTATCTTAAGAGTCTTACTTCAACAAAAAGTTAATATTTTTTTAAACTATCTATAGTTATAATTGTGGTATTAAATAATTGGAATTAAATTATCTTCGTTAGTCATGAAGAATGGGCGATCTATCTCTATATACGATTTTTGACAAGGTAGATTGTATTTTTATGCCCAAAAAAGCGCTCAAATAAGTGCTAATACACAACTTTCACTTAATCAAAGACCTAGCAATTTTGTTAAAAATATTAGGGTGCATTAAATATATTTAATGCACCCTAATATGCTATTAATATTCGTCAAAGCAGCCAAAGCTCACAATTAACCCTACAGAAACTCAGCAATTCTCTCAACAGCCGTTTCCAATAAAGGCGGCTCATGCACCAAGGCAAAACGAACATACCCTTCACCAGATTTACCAAAGCCAGTACCAGGAGAAGCAGCTACACCAGTTTTTTCGACTAATTGAGTACAAAATTCTCGAGAATTTTGGCTCCAGGTAGGAGGTAGCTTTGCCCAAATATACATTGTGGCCTTGGGGGTAGGAACGTGCCAATCAATGCGATGTAAAGCATTAATAAAAGCATCACGACGTTTGCGGAAAGTTTCAACAGCCTTTTCCACTCCCACTTGTGGCCCAGTCAATGCAGCGATCGCGCCATTCAAAATCCCACGATATTGATTAAAATCGACGGCTGCTTTAACTTGGCGTAAAGCCCGAATTAGTTCAGCATTACCAATGGCATAGCCAATTCTAAAGCCACCCATATTGTAAGACTTAGACAGGGTGAAAAATTCAATGGAAATGCTTTTATCTGGGTCAGCTTGCAAAATAGAGGGCACTAAAGCCGCATTTTCTCCCAGTCTCTTATCCCCAGCCCCCTCAAATACCAAATCTACATAGGGGAAATCGTGAACCAGGACAATATTATGTTGCTGACAAAAAGCTACTGCTTCTTTAAAGAAAGATAGAGGCGCGATCGCAGCTGTGGGATTGTGAGGATAACTCAAAACCATCATCCGCGACTTTGCTAAGACAGCAGCCGGAATATCACTAAATACTGGTAAAAAATCATTTTCTGCCCGTAATGACATTGGATAAATTTGACCGCTAGCTAAGTATACACCTCCAGCATGGGAGGGGTAACCAGGGTCAAGCAGCAAGGCAAAATCGCCAGGATTAAGCAATGCTAGGGGTAAATGGGCTGTACCTTCCTGAGAACCGATTAAAGGCAATACCTCAGTTTCCGGATCGACCTTAATGCCAAATTTCTTTTCGTACCAATTAGCCGCCGCTTGGCGAAAGCCTTGAGTAGCGTGAAACAGTAAATAACCATGTGTACTCGGGTCATGAAGCGATCGCGCGATCGCTTCAATCACATGAGCTTCCGTTGGCAAATCCGAAGACCCTAGCGACAGGTCAATAACCTCTCTTCCAGCAGCCAAAGCGATCGCCTTAGCTTTATCCATATCTGCAAATACATTAGATTGCAGGGGTTGTAAACGCTTTGCAAATTCAATCATAGTCAACCCCTAAGGGTAATTCAAAATTCAAAACCGAGAAAATTAAAGTTCAACCAAGGAACTCCAGAAAATAAATTATTCTACTGAAGTCGTTGACTTTTGACTGTGAACCGTTAAGGGACTTCCAAATAAAAAAATAATCAATCGCTTTGGCAAGCAGGGGGAGCAGAGGAGGAAGAATATAATTATGGACTTCGCTCTCTTAACTAGATAATTTAATTTCTGGAAGTTCCTAACGGTCAACAGTCAACAATAAGCTGATACGCAGCTAAATCAAATATTCTGGCGTTAGGACTGTCAAGGGTCAAGAGGAGCCAGTCACGTGCGGTGAGACCAGCGTTGCAGGAGGGTTTCCCTCCGCAGGCGACTGGCGAACCCGAAGGGAGGTAACCTCCGTTGAGTGAACTGGCGTTCCAGAGTCAAAGGCTAGCTTGGACTTTGGACTCTTGACTTTTGACAACCTGAGTGCGAAATATACAATTTAAATGCGTAACAGCTTAGCAATGGAATATTTTTTACTTAGAAGTTTCAAAAGGGCGGTGTAAGGCTTGGTATGGATGAACTCGCTCAATACAATTGAGTGGCTCAAACAAGAATGCTGCTAACTTCAGACTCAATAATTGTTGGTAAAAGAGAAAATGACAAGAGGAAAGAGCTAAAGAAAAACCTTTAAACCTTACCTTTTACCTTTTCTCTAAACCAAATTTTGAGTAGAAAATCCTATCTGTTGCAGTCTTGATCTCAGACTGGCATATATTGCATCCCATACCCTTACACCCGCCGTAAAGGGCTTTGTGATTTATTTGGACTTTAGACAGCAGAAAGGATGTTCGCCCTTGGCATACCCGGAGGGTAGGATGAAGTAAGAATAGGTATAAGCCGCCGTAGGCGAAAAAATACACTTTTTTTGTAATAATTGCCCCATCTATTGATTAGTGAGGTCATTTGATTCTATCCTTGCCTACGGGACGCTACGCGTTAAGCGTTGGCGCAGCCTCTCGTAGAGAAGCTATGCCGTAGGCTTTACGGGAACGCCAAGGGCGAACATACTTCATACTTCAGCCTTCCATTAACTAATTACTATTTAAATGTTCATCTAAAAAGCTGAGTAATTTGTCTTTACCAATGACACCCTCAGAGGATGCCAAAAGAGCATTCTCTTTAATGAGTCTTAAGGCTGGTACGCCTTCTACCTGATACTGCTTCACAGTAAGTGGGTTGGGGTCAATTTCCATTTTGACAACTTTTAGGCGATCGCTGTATTTGGTAGCAGCTAAGTTAATTAATGGTGACATTAGCCGACAAGGCCCACACCAAGAAGCCCAAAAGTAAACCAACACTGGCAGATCGGCTGTTAAGACTTCGGTTTCAAACTCAGCATCAGTTACGGTGATTACACCCTTACTCATTGCAGTCTCCATGAGGTGGCATCTATCAAAATGGGCACACAAAATACTCTATCCCAAACTGAGGACATATAGGGAATGGGGAATGGGGAATGGGGAATGGGGAATGGGGAATGGGTAATAATAATTTTCCTTTTCCCCTTTTCCCTTTCCCTTTTTCCCCACCCTCCAGATACAAAATCCCACAACCAAAGGGCGTGGGATAAGCTTTCATCAGTGTGGTGAAGATATTACATCTGATCCAATTGCTTGCGTAAAGACTCCAACTCAGCATCCACAACTTCATTAGATTTTGGCTGTGTGCTTTGTTGTTGGGGTGTTTGAGGTGGTAATGCGGGTTGATTGGCTGAACTAGCAGGGCCTAAAGTCATTTGGGCTTTTAAGGCTGCTAATTCATCGTCAACATCGCTACCAGCTTCCAACTGTGCAAATTGACTTTCTAAATCAGCACCAGCTAATTCTGCTACTGACTGCGCCTTAGCTTCTTGCATCAATACTTTTTCTTCCATGCGCTCAAAAGCAGCCATTGCACCGCTAGTATTCATACCCCGCACCATACCTTGCAGTTGTTCTTGGGCTTTGGCGGTGGTAATCCGGGCTTTGAGCATTTCTTTCTTGGTTTTAGCCTCAGAAATCTTGCTTTCTAGCTGGATGAGGTTGCGCTTAAGGGTTTCAACTTGCCCACTTTGTTGATCTAAGCTAGTTTTCAGAGCAGTGCCTGTCTCAGTGTAAGTTTTTTTACGTTCTAGGGCTTGCCGTGCTAGATTTTCATCACCTTTTTGCAGGGCTAGTTGGGCATTGCGTTGCCATTTATTGATTTCATTTTGGGCATCGTTGTACTGTTTTTCAGTGCGTTTTTGTGCCGCGATCGCTTGAGCAACACCCTGACGCAGCTGTACTAAGTCTTCCTGCATTTCCAGGATGGCTTGTTCCAGCATTTTTTCAGGATCTTCAGCTTTATTTACCAGGTCGTTGAGATTAGCACTGACTACTCGCTTAATCCGATCAAATAATCCCATAACTTTGTTTTTTCCTTGTGTTGTTTACGCAATTTGTTGGACAGTTAAGCTTTTTACTGTTTAATAGCTACTTATTCCAATGTAATCTTTCCGGTCTGGAACAGTACCTCCCAACACCCCTTAATTGTTAAGATATACTCCCGCCTCAGTAATTGCCCAATCTATAGTTAGTCTTGCTTCCTGAGTCCTGAGTAATGAGTGAGATTTCTAATTCAGCACTCGTTGCTGGGAAATTGTTACAGCCCCTTTTACAACCTCTGTGGTGGATGGATTTTCCGCCGCAGGAAACTTTAGGGGGCTTGTATCTTATTTTTCTTTGAGCGAGATACATATAGTCTTTTAACTCAGAACTCAGCACTACATACTCAGTACTTATAACTTTTCATTGTTGGGTAACTGTTGTGATGGTGTGTTATTTGCATCATCAAAAACCTGCACTTTCATTGCTGCTAGTTCAGCATCAATATCATTGGTAGATTCTAATGAAGCAAATTTCTTTTGCAGATCATCGCCACCCAGTTGCGCCATCGCTTCTGATTGGGCTTCTATTTGCAAAACTTTGTCTTCCATACGCTCAAATGCGTTGAGACTGCTGGTTGAGGAAACTCCGTTGAGCATTTCCTGGAGCTTTGCGGACGCTTCTGCGGAACGGGCGCGGGCAATAAACATATCTTTTTTGGTTTTGGCTTCGGATATTTTTAACTCCAGCGTCCGCATATCCTGTTTGAGTTTATCCACCAAAGTATTTTGCTCTAACCTTTGCTCAGAGAGAGCTTTGGCAGTTTCTTGGTAAACTCGGCGTTTAGTGAGAGCTTCTTTTGCCAGGGTTTCATTACCTTGTTGTAGAGCCAGTTGAGCGCGACGATACCATTCTTCTGCTGTAGACTCAGCCGCAGCAGCCTGTCGTTCAGTACGTTTTTGGATAGCGATCGCTTGTGCTACTCCCCGGCGTAGTTGCATCAAATTTTCTTGCATCTCCAAGACGGTTTGTTCCAGAACCTTCTCTGGATCTTCCGTACTGCCGATTAAACTATTAAGGTTAGCGCGAAACACCCGCAGGATACGCTTCATCACTTCCATCTCGGCTCTCCATTCATTTTGTGCCAGTCAACCCAACTCCTTTGGCGAATTTATAAAGTCAAAAAACTTTATTCTTAGGCTTTTGGATGATGTTGTAACTGAGTTCCCTGTTCACTTTCCAGCTTTTTTGCAAGGTAGGGTATGGTATTTTTCTTTCCATCATGCTGTACTGGGCAGAAGCTAAATTAATTGATATTTACTTCATTATCGCCTAGATTTTCGTCACTTATGGCTGTTGCACTCTAGCTTGAATTCCCCGTTTTTGTAACAGTTGTAGATGTTGTTGTACTTCTTTTTGAGTTTTAAAAGCACCTAGAAAAATCAACCTGTTATCAGTTGATAAATAAGCATCAGGAATTACTTGTCGTACCGAGGCAAAAGTCCTTTCATTTTGATTATCGATGACTACATGATAAAACCCATCTGCTGAAGGTTTGGTCTGTGGATTTAGTACGACTGGGGCGGAGTTGACTGATGACGTAGGTGGATTGATGGGATCTGCAGGTTCTAACGTTTGTAATGGCGCTGCTACTGTCGGATTTGCGGGTTGTGGCGCAGATAAGCCTGTGGGGGGTTGTACTGGCGGCGCAACTTTTTGTGCTGGGATCTGGTTAGGTAATGCTGCAGTATTTGCTTGTCCTTTGGGTGTTAAGCCGACAATATCATTAGGATCTTTGACTTCTGGAAACTCTTTAGCCGCCAAATTAGGATACTTGGGTATGGGTGTGAGTAATGTTTCTGGCTGCGTTTGGATATTAGTCGCTACGCTTGTAGTATTGTCTGCTGGTGCTGAAGATTTACCATTAAACACATTACTCAGCTTTAACTGTGTCAAGCTTTTAGGATTAAATACCACATAGCCTAGAGTCAAACTTGCTACTAATAGCAGCAACATTGAACCTATACCCAAAGGTGAAAGTATTCCGTCATTAGAACTGCTGTTGGGTCTTTTCGCTGGCGATTCTTCATCTGTAACGCTACGTAACAGCGCTTCACTAGATTCTAAGTAGTTATCAGGTTCCCTAGGCGTATCATCTGGTTGTAAAAGAGTATCATCCTCATCAGGCTGTCCTGTACGTACTATGCTGCTGGCTGGGGTTGGTGGGGTTGATGGAGTTGGTGGGATTGGTGGCGGTGGTGGCGGTGGTGGAGTTAACGTTGTCGCCACCTCTGGAGTTGAGGACAACTGGAGATGATCTAGTTCCTCAAACTGTACTGTATCTGTTGCTGCTTCTACCTGAGGATCTAGCATTACAGGCGCAGGTGGTGTAGGGAGTTTAATTTCTCCGGTCTGAGATTGTTCTAGAATTGCTGCTGCGATCGCTTGGGGTGAACTGCCAATATAACTAACTACACGAGGATTTGCTAATCTCGAGGTATCGCGTGTGCGTCTATACCGCGCTAATTCTTGATCTAACTGGACTTCTAAGCTTGCCAATGCCGCTGCTAGCGGTGGCTTCAGCCCAGGTATTTTAGAAGATTGAGTACGGGAATCTATTGGTAAATTTTGACTCATGGCCTGCTCCATAAATTTTGATAATTGAATTGCCGCCTTGCCATCACGGTCAATTTATCAATCATAATTAGGACAACTGTAAACACGTTGTGACAGTGGTACACTAACCGTCACAACACAGGGAAGTCTTGCAATGGACTGGCTCATTTTTTCAGCATCCTGAATGAATTGTTCTAGTATAGACTCGAGAAACAAACTCAATCATGGCTTATGTAACTGACCCAGATCTGTTTGCTAAGGGGGTCAACAGCAACTCAAGCATATTAAAACTGGTTTTCAAGTTTTTAGCAGCGAAAATACATTTAATTTGTATATTAAATTTTATCAATCTCTTGTGGGGCAGCATCTTGCCCGCCTCAGTGAGGATGTAACTTGAATGTTAATGAGCTTATCTGAAAAAGACGCGATCGCTACGCTAACGACTTCTCTACAATATAGTCATCAGCAACCACAGCAACTAACAGTCTTGACTTACAAGCCTTAATAACCATCCTAGGGTTGAAATCAACTAATAACCTTAGACGGTAACTAAAAAAATTATCAATAGCTAACATAGTTTAACTATAGTCTGAGCAAATAATTACGAATTATTTTGAAATTATCTGTTGCCAATGCTAGGTAATAGATTGCCATCGCCCAAAAAGCAGTACTAACTAGCGGAGGATCATGATGAAGGCAGAAGAACTTCTTTCTAACTATGCCGCAGGCACAAGAGATTTTACTGCTGTCAACCTCAGCGAAGCCAATTTGAGAGAAGCCAATCTGAGTGGGGCAATTTTAGATAGAGCAATTTTAGATGGTGCGAATCTTAGCCATGCAAATTTAAGTCAAACTAGCCTGATTGAGGCAGATCTCAACGGTGCAAATTTGAGTGATGCTGACCTCACTGGGAGTAATTTAACTGGAGCTATCTTAGATGGGGCTATTTTAGATGGAGCTGTTTTAGATAGTGCTAATTTGACTCAGGCTGATTTAACTGTTGCCAAGCTAATCGAAGCAAACCTGAGTGAGGCGGAGTTACACGAAGCAACTTTGGTAGCTGCAAATCTAGATAAAGCCGATTTAAGTGGTGCAGACTTAACCGTAGCCGACCTCAGCCAGGCGAATCTTGCTCAAGCAGACTTAAACCAAGCCAACTTAAACGGCGCAAATTTAGAGCAAGCTAATTTGGAAGGGACGATTTTAGATGAGAATGGTTGAATTTGTCATTTGTCATTTGTCATTTGTCATTGGGTAATTGGTAATTGGAATTTTTCCCTTGTATCCCTCATCCCCAATCCCTAATCCACCGACTCCTCCGGTACTATACTAAGAACTAACTTTTGATTGCGGCGTAAAATTGTCAGGCGCGATCGCACTCCTACTGTTTTGGGTGTTAAAAGTCGCTGTAAGTCGTCAATGCTAGTTAGCTGGTGATTATTAAAGCCAACAATTACATCTCCTTCTTGTAAACCTGCTTTGCTTGCAGGGCTGTTCGGCTCAATATACATGACGAAAATCCCTGTATCTCCCGTTAATTCGTGAAATAAGGTAATCCGCCGGGAGATTTGCACATTTTGCCCACCAATACCAATGTAGCCACGCCGGACTTTTCCGCCTTTCATTAATGCGGGAATTACTATCTTGGCGGTGTTAATTGGTACAGCAAAGCATATACCTTGGGCTGACACGACAATTGCTGTATTTATCCCAATCACTTCGCCGTAAGAAGTAACTAAAGGGCCGCCAGAGTTACCAGGGTTAAGCGCTGCGTCAGTTTGGATAATATTCTCGATTAATTTCCCTGAATTAGATCTAATAGAACGTCCCAAAGCACTGATGACACCCGTTGTCACAGTTGTTTGAAAGCCGTAGGGATGACCAATGGCGATCGCTAATTGACCAACTCGTAAAGATTGCGAATCACCCAAACGCGCTGCTACTAAATTTGGTGCATGAATTCTAATTACTGCTAAATCTGTATTTGGGTCACTACCAATCAATTGAGCTGCATAGGTGCGACCATCGGAAAGTGTAACCTCAATTTTGCTAGCATCTTCTACTACATGAGCGTTAGTTAAAATATAGCCATCTGGGGTGAAGATAAATCCAGAACCATTTCCGCGCACTTCTGGTGCAAAGCTTTGATAATAGCGGCTGCGTCCTCTGGGACTTTTTTGAACATCAATATTGACAACCGCCGGACTGACTTTTTCTACTACACTTATAACCGCCTGAGAATAGGCATCAAGTAACTGTTCATCAGTATGAGATTTGCGAGCAGCAAAATAATCGTTTAATATCCGTTGCGGATTAATAGCCATATCTGCTTATTCTTGTCGTCTCACAGCAAAGAGAATTTAGGGAGACAAGGGAGATTCGTCCATAATTCTCCCTTGTCTTCCTCATTCCCTCTATTTCTTATCCTGACAAGAAAGCCGCGGTTGTGACAAACAGATTTTAATTAAAAATCAAAAATTAATTTTTGATTTATCTGCCCATATAACGACTAGCCATTTGGATAGCGTCAGAAATATCGACATCCCCATCATTATCGGAATCCAGGAAACTGCTGAGTACTGGATTTCCCCCAGCTTGGAAACCTTGAGTATTAGCCCCAGATTGCAAGAAGTTCAGCACTACAGGCACAATTTGGGGTAGTAATTGTTGAATCATCCCAGCATCCAAGCCGGTGCGTTGAGCCGCAAATTCCGCTACTTGTTGCTGTAACGCAGGAGAAAATATGGAATTAACTGCTGCGGAATTAGGCGAAGTACCTGCAAATTCATTGACTACAGATTGCACCGCTTCACTACCTTCTGTAGCTTGCTTTTCTTGTAAAGCCGATCGCACTTGACCACCCACAACCGACAACAGCGATTGAATTGTAGAAGAGTCTGCACCAGTGCTATTACTCAATTGATCTACAGTGCTAATAATACTTCCCAATTGTCCTAAACTGGCTTGCTGATTAGGATTGGCAACAGCACCAAGAATTTGATCAAAAAGTCCCATAAGTTTTTTTCTCCTTATGTTAGTCTCAAAATCAGTGGTTGATGGCACATCGTCTTCGATGAATCATCCCTACAAGCATCTTAGAAGAAAACTGCAGAGACATCAGTCGCTAGTTAAGAAGTGTGGGCCGTAACTACAACAGGAATTTATTAACGCACTCTTGAAACAAACACTATGACCAGAGTAAATCTAGACTTACCCGAAGAAGTATTCTCAGCCCGTCGTCTGGCTCCAGATGATTTTGTGCGTGATATGCGCCTAGCGGCTGCTATCTACTGGTATCAAAAAGGTGAAATTTCCCAGGAAAAAGCTGCCCAAATTGCAGGTTTAAACCGCCGCGACTTTCTTGCAGCCCTTGCTCGTGAGCAAGTAGATGTATTTACTGTAGACTTTGATGATTTACAACAAGAATTAAACCGTGGCTGAACGTCCTGCAATTAATACCTCTCCTCTGATTTTTTTGACTAAGGGTTGCTTTCTCCATCTATTGCAAATAGTCAGTCCAGAAATTATTGTCCCCCAAGCTGTCGCTACGGAAATTCAAGCATACGGGGAGATAGATGTAACAACCCTTCCCCTTTGACCTTTTCCCTTTACCCAATCGACACCTGTCAATATTTGTGTGTTGAACTACTAGATTTGTGGAGATAGCGATCGCACTTTGCTATTGTCGGTGTTTTCCCTAGGGATTTGGGCATTATAGGGCCAGCCTTTGTTGCAATGTGATGCCAGACTTTTGCTCAAATCATGTCCTTGAACTCTGCCAACAAGTACCTTCTGAAATCAAATAACCGGATACAACTCAACTTAATTCTCATTATTCCCTTTGTGCTGCAAATTTTTGCGGCTGTGGGATTAGTTGGGTATCTCTCATTTAAAAATAGTCAAAAAGCTGTGAACAATCTGGCTGAACAGTTGATTGATAAAGCTGGTCAGCAGGTTGACGATCGCCTGGATATGTATTTGGCGTTACCCATTCAATTAACCCAAATAAATGTAGATGCGATCGCCAATCGCGAATTAAATCTTAACGATCCCATAGCTAGCGGGCATTATTTTTGGAGACAAGCCAAAGCTTTTCCCCATCTCAGCTATGTTGGCTATAGTTTAATCGATAAAAGAGAAGCTGGCGCAGGACGTTGGATTAAAGGAGTTGACCTAGTACTTTATGAGAACTTGAGCAGCGGTAAAGCTTCAGACTATGTTGCTGATGCTCAAGGCGATCGCGCTAAACTTTTGCAAAGCTATGATTTCAATCCCTTAACTGAGCCTTGGTATAAAGATACCGTCACCGCAGGCAAGTTGACCTGGAGTAAGATTAAAGCGGCTGAAATTCGTAATTCACAATTTACTGAGGCGGGAAAAGCACTGCAAAAGCAGGATGATTCTTTAGATAATGGGCTTGATTATTACATTGCGGTTTCTGCTGCTGCTCCATTCTATGACAACAACCGCAAGTTGCTGGGCGTTACAAGTATCGATTTGGCATTAACTAGTATTAGTGATTTTCTGCGCCACCTCAAAGTTAGCCCTGCTGGTCAGGTGTTTATTATTGAGCGTAATGGTAAGTTGGTTGGGAGTTCTGGGAATTTTCCTATTTTGTACAAGGTGAATAACCAAGTAGAACGATACAGCGCCTTCGACATTCCCGATCGCCTGATTCGCACTGTAGCGCAAGGGTTGCAAAAGCGGTTTCATAGCCTGCAAGCAATCCAGAATCAGCAAGAGTTTAATATTGTTTTCAATGGCGAAAAACAGTTTCTTCAAATCAAACCGTGGCGAGACAAGTACGGTTTAGACTGGCTGGTGGTTGTGGCTGTACCCGAATCTGATTTTATGGCACAAATTCATGCCCACAATCGTACAACTATGCTGTTGTGTTTGGGGGCTTTGGTAATTGCCACAATTATTGCAATTTCTACTTCTAGACGGATTGCTCAACCAATTTTACGACTAAGTCAAGCAGCGGAGGCGATCGCTAATGGCAAATTGGATCAAAATGTTGCATCCTCAAATGTCCGCGAATTAGATATTCTGGCTCGTGCTTTCAACTACATGGCGCAGCAATTGCAAGAATCATTTCAGGCTTTAGCACAAACCAATGAACAATTAGAACATCGGGTAGAAGAACGGACTGCGGATTTGACAAATACTCTCCAAGAACTGCAACAAACCCAAGCGCGGATGATTCAATCCGAAAAAATGTCCAGCTTAGGACAAATGGTTGCAGGAGTTGCCCATGAAATCAATAATCCGGTTAATTTTATTCATGGTAACGTCGATTTTGTCCATGATTATACGGAGAGTCTTTTGGAGTTAGTGCAACTATACCAAAGCGAATATCCCAACCCCACATCAGCGATCGCAGAAAAAATTAGCGATATAGATTTAGAATTTGTCAGCGAAGATTTGCTGAAGTTACTCACCTCCATGAAACTGGGGACTGAACGCATCCGCGAAATTGTCAAATCTCTGCGAAACTTCTCCCGCTTAGACGAAGCGGAAATCAAAGAGGTTGATATCCATGAAGGTATTGAAAGTACATTGCTAATTTTGCATCATCGCTTACAACCTGAACCCGGTGCTGTGGCGATCGCAGTCATTCGCGATTATGCTACCTTACCGCTAGTCGAGTGTTATCCTGGGCAACTCAATCAAGTATTGATGAATATTCTGGCAAACGCCATTGATGCAATAGAAGAAGCCAACATTCACCGCACATCCCAGGAAATTCAAGCAAATTCCAGCCAAATTACCATCTCCACCACAGTCATCGATGCTGATTGGATAAAAATTGCGATCGCTGACAACGGCTTAGGAATGACCGAAGCTGTCATTCAACATATTTTTGACCCTTTCTTCACTACAAAACCTGTCGGTAAGGGAACAGGTATGGGGATGTCAATTAGCTATCAAATAATTACAGAAAAACATGGCGGTAAATTAGAGTGTTTTTCTACTCCTGGTAAGGGAACAGAAATTTTAGTTCAGATTCCTATCCGCCAGATAAATTCCTAAATGACTGCCTAAATTAGTAAAGATAAAGTTAAATTTTGATGTTTTGAGCTTTTATAGTTACCTTAAAAATCATCACACTAAGTATAAAAACACCCATAATTCAAGGCTTTTAGTAAGAGATAAATAATTATTAAGATATAAGTTTTTACACTTTACATTACTTACTATTCATGAATTAAAATCATTAAAAATCGTATTTTTACTACATAAAATTAATATTTTAAATAATCTTTTATTAACCTCTTATTAATTGAAAAAGATTGCTCCTCCTAGATAATTGACGCTGGCTATTTTCTCCAAATTAAGCCTCGTCCAAACCATTAGGGGGTACACATTGAATTTATCAAGACGTAAGTTCTTTACCCTAGCAGGAGCATCAGCTACAGGTGCCGTTCTGCTATCTCCTTTGCAAGCCTTCTATGCTAAACCTGCGATCGCTGCTGGCCCCTACGGCAATTTAGTACCTGACCCCAATGGAGTATTAGATTTGCCCGCTGGATTCACCTACCGCAGACTATCCGAAACAGGCCAAACGATGAATGATGGTTACCGAGTACCCGGTGGTCACGATGGTATGGGTGCCTTCCCAAGTTCCAATGGTAGTACGATTTTAATTCGCAATCACGAACTTGCTCCTACTTCTAGCAATGGTCTGGGCGCACCCAATAACAGAAAATACAACACAAATGCGAGAGGCGGTTGCACTAAATTGATTGTTAATTCTTCTCGTAACTTGGTAGAACATCGAGGAATCTTAGCCGGAACTATTCGCAATTGTGCTGGTGGCCCTACACCTTCAGGGTCTTGGTTAACCTGTGAGGAAACTTTTGAAACCAATAACAGCAAGAGACATGGTTATGTTTTTGAAGTTCCCAGTAGTGCAACTACTTTTGTTACCCCCGTTCCGCTAACCGCGATGGGGCGTTTTAACCATGAAGCTGCCGCTGTAGATCCCAATACAGGGTATGTTTACATGACAGAAGACCGGGGAGACGGGCTTTTTTACCGCTTCGTTCCTAACCAAAACACTAACCTAAGTGCTGGTGGTGTATTATACGCCTTAAAGATTACGGGGTCGCCTGGAATCAACACAACTACAAATTTCCCCAAAAACACGCCTAGGGCGGTGGAATGGGTACAGATTACTAATCCCGATCCCAGCACTGATACCGTCAGAACACAAGGCTATAACAATGGTGCTGCTAGGTTCTCCGGTGGAGAAGGCATCTTTTATGGCAATGGTTATGTCTACTTCACTTGCAAGAGTGGTGGTAGTTCTGGAGATGGGCAGATCTGGCGTTATTCACCTGCTAACAATACTGTTGAACTATATATTGAACCTAACAATTCTGGCGTGCTAGATAATCCAGACAATATTGTAGTTTTCCCCAACCGTGATATCTTCCTCTGTGAAGATGGGGATGGAAATGATTACATTCTCGGTATCACTCCCAGTGGTACCCTATACAAGTTTGCTAAGAATGCCCTCAATACATCGGAGTTCGCCGGGGTTTGCTTCTCTGCCGATGGTCAGACGATGTTTGTTAACATACAGAGTCCAGGAATAACCTTTGCTATCTGGGGGCCCTGGTAACCCTATGCAGTTTAAATGGGTAAAAGCTTATCCAGTAACTATAGCAATAAGCTGTTACGCATTTAAATTGTATATTTCGCGCTCAGGTGCTCAAGAGTCAAAAGTCCAGGGTCAAAGGCTAGCTTGGACTCTTGACTCTTGACCCTTGACAGCCCTAACGACAGAATATTTGATCTAAGTGCGTATCAGCTTACTTGTCGGTTAAGGACAAAAGGGAAAGGGGAAAAGGGGCAAGAAAAAACCTTTAACCCTTACCCTTTTACCTTTTCCCCAAACCAAATTCCGAGTTGAAAATCCTTAACCGAGCAGTATTGGTAACTATCCTCAAATAAAATCCCCCAGTGGAGTGCTGAGGGATTTACTCTGGAACGCGATTTGAGAACAATATACAATACAATTGTACTATATACGCACTAAAAAATTATTAAGAAAATTCCATTGTGGTGTCATAATTTTCACAAAGACTCATAGCCTGCCTTAAGAGCTGCATTGTAGATATCCGCGATCGCGTTATAATCTGCTAACTCCACTACCGCAAAGTGCTTGACTCCCACTCGTTGCATTGCTGTCTGTAGTTCAGCATCAGGCTCAAGCAAAGCTAACTGTATCTGCTCAATTAGAGATTTCCCCAGACGCTGAGCTGCAACTAAAGGTGGCATGGGACAGGGGCCGAGTGCCTCGACTACGCGCAAGTACTGATATAACTCGGGAAAATCCTGTAATTCTTGTTCTAGTACCACACTATCAATAGCAGCACAATCTACCTTTCCTAGCGCTACCCAGCGAATAGAATTTTGGTGAGAACCTGATTGTATAGCTTTGCTAAAAAATTTTTGGGGATATCTTCCCTGTAACAAGCGATGACGCAGCAGATTATAGCCGCTGTTAGAACCTGGATCGTTGTAGCACAACGTTTTACCAGCTAAATCATCAAACTTGATGACATCGCTATCAGCATTGACTATGACATCTGAAAAGTAAATCGGACGGTTGCGATAACGCAGTGCTTGCATCACTGGTGCAACCACAGGCTGCAACTGATCCAACACTATCTGAGAGTAACGAATCAGAGGTAATCCACAAATGAAAGCTAGGTCTAGTTGGTCTTTTAAAATCAGAGGATCTAATAAAGGGTCACATTCACCCTGCTTTAATTGCGTTTCTGCTCCCAAAACCCGATCCAAATAAGCCAATACTGCTTCGTAGAAACCAAACCAATTGGGAGCTAAATAGGAAATAGCTTGTAATTTTTTCAACTTATTTACTAGTAGATTCTACTGTTTCTTGAGCAATGTTGAAACCTGAAAGTAGCTTGCGGGAATACCAATGAAAACCTAAGAAAATCATACTCACCAAGGTCAGCAGCATCACGGTAAAAATCGTTCCGTATGCTTTACCATGCCACCACAATTTTTGTACTGCTGCACCAGCGATTCTCACAAGACTCCACAAGCTACCTTGATTGATATGCTGAGAAGCGTGAATTATGATTTCCTCGGACGTTGCTGTGTTTTGCTGTTCTAAGATGCCCAAGGGCTTGTTGCTCAACATTGCCATTTTGATAACTCCTCTAGACCCTAAAATCAATCAGATCTCTAAAAACTACGGTAAATCGATAGGAATAAAGAACTTTATAAAAATATGCCATAGCTTGGTTGAAGAAGCAAGCTAGGCATTAGCCATTGATGTTTGTAGTTGCAGAGGGAATGAGGCAGGGGGGCAGGGAGCAGGGAACAGGGGGAGAAATAGTTAATGACAAACACCAAACACCCAACACCAATTAGCAATTACCCAATGACAAATAACAAATGACAAATGACAAATAAAGCTTGGTTATCAAAATTGCGACAACACCGCGCGATCGCAGTTATTCGTGCGTCAAAGATGGAATTAGCAAAGCAAATGGCTTTGACAGCTGCATCTGGGGGAATGCAGCTGATTGAGATTACTTGGAATAGCGATCGCGCTGGGCAATTAATTAGCCAACTCCGCTCAGAATTACCAAACTGTACAATTGGTACTGGTACGCTATTTAACGTCCAGCAGTTACAACAAGCGATCGCCTGTGGTGCAGAGTTTCTATTTACACCCCATGTAGATATAGCAATGATTCAAGCTGCTGTGGAGCAAAATATACCAATCATTCCCGGTGCCTTGTCACCTACAGAAATTGTTACAGCCTGGAATCATGGTGCTAGTTGTGTAAAAGTTTTCCCAGTGGATGCGGTAGGAGGGGCGAGTTATATTAAAAGTTTGCAAGGGCCTCTAGGAGAAATTCCTCTAATTCCTACTGGGGGAGTGACTTTAGACAACGCCAAAGAATTTTTACAAGCAGGTGCGATCGCTGTTGGTTTAAGTAGTCAATTATTTCCTCAGCATTTAGTTACACAAAATAATTGGGCAGTAATTTATCAGCAAGTGCAAAGTTTGATACAGCAATTAGGGTACTTTAGGGTAGAAGCAGATAATTTTCCCTAAACACCATAGTTAAGTATATTTACGATGAAAAATAAAAATCATCATCGATGGATACACCGCTTACCCATATTTATGACTGGTGTAGCACTCAGTTTGATTGTGGCAAATCCTGGAATTTGTGAAGTTACCGCCAAAGCTAAAGATGATACCGTTACCCAAACAATCGAGACACTAAAACAATCAGATCAACGCTGGATTCAAATTAATCTTTCTAAGCAACGGCTAATAGCTTGGGAAGGTAAAACGCCTATTTATGCGATCGTGATTTCTACGGGTAAAAAGTCTACCCCTACTCGCATTGGCTCGTTTAAAATTCAGTCTAAACACAAATCTGCGAGGATGCGGGGTAGAAACTACGATGTTCCGGACGTACCCTATACCATGTATTACAAAGGTGGTTACGGAATACACGGTGCTTACTGGCATAATAAGTTTGGCACTCCAGTTAGCCACGGCTGTATAAATGTTGCACCAAATCATGCTAAGTGGTTATTTAATTGGGCATCAATAGGAACTTCTGTATTCATTCATAAATAACAAGCTTTATCCCTATTAAAAACCAGCCTCAAAAAAATATTGTGATGAGATTCCCATATCAAAATTCCCTGGGAATCTCTGGAATAAAGATAAATGGAATTGAAGTAAAATATAGAGGAAAAGACTCATAAAGTCATTCTCAAAGCACGATGAGAATTTCAAAAAATCTGTATTAAACCTTAAACTAGGCACGATTTCTCATTTGGGTAATAAGGTATCTAGCAGTGCCCATGCTGCAAAATAACTCGTGTTTAGAGGTGCTTAAAAAACTCTGGAAACATATACTACTTATTTTCATACTTTATCTGTTTATACTGCACAAACAGGCTTAATTTTTGCGGCAATAACCTTTGGACAGATTGCGGAATCCATTAATTAATAATTAATTAAATTTGGACTACTCTGGGTTCTTCTGCACATCATCTGCATTTGAAAACAGCATTTGTCAATATGTAGCCAGCGAACAGATTTAATTAAGATTTTTCTATCCGTAGTCAACTTATCTGCATGATATATCTATATATGAATTAATCTTAATATGATATATCAACGATTAATTATTCGTAGAAAAATAAAATTCCCGACCGATGCAAAAAATTATTAATCAGGGAATTGTCTTTTTAACCAATATTTAATCTTCTAATTTTTTTATAGAAAATCAGTATATCTCTGCCAAAAGAGCATTGTGCAAAAAATGGGGAAAGATTCAAGCTTAAAGAAGCAAAATTTAGCAAACGAACAGAAGGTGAGACTTTATGCAAACCAAGATTTACAGGAGTTGGCTAAATCGCTCAGGTAATGGCTTTACAAGTTTAGTGTTAATATTGGTAACTTTATTTTCTTGGTCGTCACCAGTTAATATTGACTCCAAATTTGCTCAAGCCAGTGCTGCTGCAATAGATAATCAGCAAAAAGTAGCTCAACCTCAAAAAAAATCCCCAACTCGTTGGATTGAAATTGACTTATCTAAGCAACGTTTATTTGCTTGGGAAGGTAAAAAGCTAGTTTACTCATACCGTATTTCTACTGGTAAACGCGCAACCCCTACACCCAAAGGTAAATTTGCAATTAATTCTAAGTATCGCCTTAACCGAATGCGGGGCGAAGACTACGACATTCCTGATGTCCCTTATGCTATGTATTTTTATGAAGGCTATGCCATTCACGGTGCTTACTGGCATAACAATTTTGGTACTCCAGTTAGCCACGGTTGTGTAAACTTGCGCGTTAAGCAAGCTCGTCAACTGTACAACTGGGCAAAAGTTGGGACTTTAGTAGTAGTACATAAATAGTAATCGACAACAGAGCGATCGCAGTTTATATGCGGCGTAGCTCATTCTCATCTAAAATCTGTCTTGAAAAGTTTGCTCAACGGGGGGAACCCCCGCACGCAACTTTCCGCAAATTCTCACTTCTAAAACTGGCAGTGTAAGGTTATGGCAAAAGGTGACAGAATTAATTTTTCTACCCCTAGCGGGTTTCCAGAGTTTCTTCCTAGCGAAAAACGCCTGGAAGTATATTTACTAGATACCATCCGCAGAGTTTTTGAAAGTTACGGATTCACGCCCATCGAAACCCCGGCTGTAGAGCGCTTAGAAGTACTACAGGCAAAAGGTAATCAGGGTGATAACATTATTTATGGTATCGACCCCATCCTGCCACCAAACCGCCAAGCAGAAAGAGACAAAGCAGGGGAAACTGGTTCTGAAGCTAGGGCTTTAAAATTCGATCAAACCGTTCCTTTAGCAGCATACATTGCGCGTCACCTCAACGAATTAACCTTTCCCTTTGCGCGCTATCAAATGGATGTTGTGTTTCGGGGTGAACGCGCCAAAGATGGACGTTTCCGCCAATTTCGCCAATGTGATATTGATGTGGTGGCTCGCAGTCAACTCAGCTTGCTTTATGATGCTCAGATGCCTGCAATTATTACCGAGATATTTGAGGCTATTAACATTGGTGATTTTGTCATTCGCATCAATAATCGCAAAATTCTCACAGGATTTTTTCAATCTTTAGGCATAGCTGAAAATCAAATTAAAACTTGTATAAGCATTATTGATGACTTAGAGAAAATTGGTGAATCCAAAGTCAAACAACAATTAGATAAAGAAGGAATTTCACCAGAGCAAACCCAAAACATTATTGAGTTTATTAATATTAAAGGTAGTGTAGATGAAGTATTAGATAAACTCAAACATCTGTCACAAAATCTCCCCGATGCCGAACAATTTAATCTAGGTGTTAACGAAATCGAAACTGTAATTGCCGGAGTAAGGAATTTGGGCGTTCCCGAAAAACGTTTCTGTATTGATTTATCGATTGCCCGAGGTTTGAATTACTATACTGGTACAGTTTACGAAACAACTCTCATCGGACATGAAGCTTTAGGCAGTATATGTTCTGGTGGCAGATATGAAGAATTAGTTGGTATGTTTATCGGTGAGAAAATGCCTGGTGTCGGCATTTCTATCGGCTTAACTCGCTTAATTAGCCGATTACTCAAAGCCGATATTTTAAAGACTCTACCTGCAACCCCAGCGCAATTAGTAGTAGTAAATATGCAAGAAGATTTGATGCCAACTTATTTAAAAGTTTCGCAACAGCTACGTCAAGCTGGCATTAATGTAGTGACAAATTTTGAGAAGCGCCCTTTAGGTAAACAATTCCAAGCAGCAGACAAGCAAGGAATTAGATTTTGTGTAATTATTGGCGCTGACGAAGCAGCAGCGCAAAAATCATCGCTGAAAGATTTGCAAACAGGTGAGCAAATAGAAGTGGCGTTAGCAGATTTAGCTGCAGAAGTGAAACGCAGGCTGCAGTAGTTAAGCTGATTGGGAAAAGAAAAATAGAAAAAGTCTTTTTCCCAATACACGACAATTAATTTAATAAGTTTTTTAAAGATAAATTGATTTTTTATATTTAGTGATAACTCAATATTTGACACTAAATTATCAAATTTTAACTTTGCTTACATAAAAATAAAAAAAGCGATCGCATCCTCGAATTGTTACTCGGTAATGCGAGTATCTACATAATTGTTTAATTTTTAGCCAGCGAAGAATTACTGACCAGTATCCTGATTTTTAGGTAAGTATTGCTAAAATGCTGTAAATAAAAGGCGTGGCAGCGTGACTTCCATCCTAGAAGAAATACCAGTTCTGGTTTTTCATGAATGAGATTGGGTGGTATTGATGCGTTAGAAGTAATGTCTCGGATAACAAAATTATGTTCAGACCTAATAGACTGAAGAAAATGCTCCAAACCAGTTCCCAACCAATCGGTTGCTGGATTTTCTTCTCAGATGCTGACTCAATCGAACTGCTTTCTATGTGTGGTTTCGATGCCTTTATCATCGACCACGAACATGGCGCTATGGACATGGGTGTCCTAGTAGAGCAACTCCGGGCGGCTCAGGCAACAGATGTTACCTGTATTTTGCGTGTACCTTCACACGATCCAGTCTATATCAAGCGAGCCTTAGACATGGGTGTGGAAGGTATACTTGTACCGACGGTAGAATCAGCAGATGAAGCGCGAGCAATTGTCGCCGCTACCCGCTATCGACCTCATGGCGGACATCGAGGTATTGGTTATCTCGAAAGCCGAGCAGCTAACTGGGGTTTGGCAGCGCTAGAGTATCCTGCCAATTATCGAGAGAACTTACTTATAGCCGTTATCGTCGAAACTCGTCGCGGTTTCGAGAATGTTAAAGAAATTGCCGCAGTTGACGGGATCGATATGGTATTTTTAGGGCCAGGCGATCTGACAGCAGACATCGGGGATGATTTTCCTGCACTGACCAAGCTTGGAGATAATTCAGAACTTAATCGGCTGATGGCGGAAGCTGAAGCGATAGTCCGCTCCACTTCCGATTGTTGGCTTGGGGGCATCAGTCTCAATGCAGCTGGGGGTCGCGCACTGTTTGCTAAGGGCTATGATTTCGTGACACCTGCTGCTGATGGCTGGATGCTGACTGATGCAGCACGTTCAGTTGTTACTGGGATGAGAGGTTAAAAACTGCTGTTCTCAAGTTGGATCAGGTTGATTTGTAGTTGAAACAGTATGGAGCTGCTTATATGGCAATTAATCGTGAAGTCATTATTCCCAAGGGGATGGAAATTTTATATGAAAAGTATCACTACTGCCCAGGCATTAAGGTAGGCAATACATTATATATTTCAGGACAAGTGGGACGGGATGAAAATTTACAGGTAGTAGAAGGAGTAGAAGCCCAATTTGTCCAGACTTTTGAAAATGTGAAAAAGGTACTAACAGCAGCAGGAGCGACTTTTGATGATGTGGTAGAGATGATTACTTACCATGTGACAGGAGCGAATCTCGGTAATTTGCAAGTTCCGTCTGCTGATGGTTCATCAGAGCAGCGATTTACTATTCCCCACCTGCCACTGTTTATGCAAGTAAAAGACCGCTATTTCACTAATAATTTTCCTACTTGGACGGGATTTGGCATCAGTGCTTTATCTACACCAGGACTAATTGTAGAAATTAAGTGTACAGCAGTCCTCGAAAATTAGCGGCTGAACTATTCTCAATCGTTGAGAAATGGGATTACTACCTGCGCTACTTCTTCTGCTATCTGATTCATCATGCAAATTGTGCCTTGTTCAAATTCCACGACTTTGCCATGAGGAATTGCTTGAGACAGAAAATAGCGATCGCCTGCTTTGGCTAAATTCAATTTTTCAAATTCTTTGACATCATCCATTCCCCAAATAATCAAAGTAGGACACTTGATGGCACGAAATCTTTCTGGCGCATCCAGACAGTAATTACCTACAGCCCAAACTGCATACAAAGGATGACCAAAACATTTTAAATCGTCTAAAACCCAACGGTGATTTAATTCAGCAGAGCCGACGTATCGAGAACGAGCTAACCATCTTTCCATGAGATGAGAGCCATCTTCTTTGATTTTAAAACCTTCCTCAACTCTTCTAAATAGCTCTGCTTGTCCTCCTTCACCAAAACCAGCTACGTTACCTAAGATTAATTTGTCAACGCGATTGCTATAGGTTGCGGCTATTTCTCCGGAAACAAAAGCGCCAGTATGGTTTCCCATAATGCTGGTTTTTTCTATACCTAATTCATCTAAAAGTGCGATCGCTGTTTTTGCATAATCAGCGATCGTATACATTCTGGGTGGTTTATCCGAATCACCAAACCCCATCAAATCCATTGCTATGACTCGTCTGTGTTCAGCCAAGAGTGGCATCAATTCGTGATATTCATCACTACTGCGGGGGTTCATGTGCAGTAGCAGAATTGGTTCACCTTCGCCACCAATGCGATAAAGAATCTGTCCATCTTCAGTATCTAAAAAAGCTCGTTTAATCTTTTGTGTCATAATTTGTGGGCGATCGCAATTAGATTTATCTTTAGGTGGGCGATGCCCACCCTTGTATATTAAAAGAAGTGCTATTAGTTAACAGTTGCCTGTAGCTTTTCAGTAACAGCAGCTCGCGGCGGCATCTTCAGAATCTCACGCGCCTGTGCTGGTGTTGCCACTTCCCGACCGAGTGTATGCGCCATCTTTGCAACCATCTCGACTAATTCGCCGTGGTGCGGCTTGCCAAAGCGAGTGTAAGCATAATCTCCCAGTCCAATTGCAACGTGTCCACCAAGGGTAATTGCCCAGGATGCTACCCTCATCACATCTCCATTCCAGCAAAGTACCAACCACTGGTTACCCGCAGGAACCTCAGCTATAAACGCCTGCAAACCCGGTAAAGTTACCGCAGCGCCAGCCGGCATTATTTCCCCAGTAAAGACAAACTCCCACAGCGTTTCTTTGGGCAGCAGTCCCATTTCCTGAAAGCAACGCGCTGTTCGCATTTGCCCTACGTCCCAACAAACTGAACTCACATAGATATTGTGTTTTTTGAATACTTCTAGCACCGCTTTGAGGTTTTCACGAGTATTAACATACACCTGATCATAGGTGGTGAACTGTTTTGCCTGGGGATTCCAGAAGTCTACGTTGAGCGATCCAAAATCCACTGGTGCCATGTCAACCCGCAGCACTGGATCATCATTCACTGCCAAGATATGCCGGACGCGATCCTCTACCTGATTCTGTGTAATGTAGCCCAAGGTCGGATGGATGAGGAGATCCGTCTGTTCACGAATTCCCTGTATCACTTCGAGATAAAGTTCAACATCGTTACGTGGTGTCCCACTCTCTGGATCTCGTCCGTGCCAATGGAAAATTGAAGCCCCTGCTTCCCAAGCACGAACTGCTTCGCGGATGATCTCTTTTGGAGAGTAAGGTAAAGCAGGATTGTCCTCGCGCTTGGTGATTTCGTTACAACGACACTCGATAATCAATGGTAATTCGTTGTTCATCGTCTTCCTTTCAGTAGGTAGGCAAATTTATTTATATATCTAATTGACAGTTATATTTTGGTTCTCTGCTCTCCCTGTATGCAAAAATGCTTAACTAATTTTGCACAATTACTGGCTGATTTTCCCAAAAATCAACTACTTTTAATACGTATTCGGAAATTTGATTGTCAGTTCCAAGAGTGCCATAGGGTACTTAATAAAACTAAATCTTTCTTTGATAGATGATGGCTGCTGGTTTATTATCCGAGTTGATTAGAAATTTATTATAAAGATATACAGTATTTTCAGATACACTTGGAGATGCCTAATGACAAGACCAAGTAATTTTTTGAGTATTCTTTGGGGATTGGTGATTGCCGTTATTGTACCACTTGCTGTTTTTACACAGATTGAAACTATTGCAGTATCAGCTGAACCCGTACCAAATAATTCTGCTAATACCCAATCCAAGAAAGTCGTGGCACGTATTTGGCATGGTACAACTCCGACATCGAAAGCAGATGAATACTATACTTATTTGGTAGAAGCAGGAATTAAAAAAATCGAGTCAATTCCTGGTAATTTGGGGACGCAAGTACTTCGTCGCACTAATGGCAATAATACAGAATTTACTGTGATTTCTTACTGGGAATCACGAGATGCAATTCGTAAGTTTGCTGGTAACGACATTGAAAAAGTCAGACCTCTTCCTCGAGATAACGAATATCTCATCAACCCTGAAACCACAGTTAAACACTTTGATGTCATGATCGACGATCGCAAATAATTTTAGGTCGTTACATTAGCAATGTCAGTGGTTGCATTAACAATGTCAACCGATACATTAACAATGTCAGTGGTTGCATTAACAATGTCAACCGATACATTAGCAATGTCAGTCGTTACATTAACAATGTCAACCGATACATTAACAATGTCAACCGATACATTAACAATGTCAACCGATACATTAACAATGTCAACCGATACATTAACAATGTCAACCGATACATTAACAATGTCAGTCGTTACATTAACAATGTCAACCGATACATTAGCAATGTTAACCGATACATTAGCAATGCTGATGAAGCAACTTGTGTGTACACCGTAGCCCCGCAAGCAGGGCGGGGATGTTTGTTGGATATTTTGGCTGTAGACAATACTGGGGTGGGGTAATGCAGATCTTGATTAGCCGATGATTAATTTTGCAGAAAATCGACTACTAATTGTGATATTTCTGTTGACATTTGATTTACCATCCATAGGTTTCCGCCTTCTAATTCGACACTTTGACTATGAGAAATTACTTCCTTGAGCCAAGATTGATTCTCTGCTTTGGCTAAACCAGCTTTTTCTAATGGTTCTAATGCCTTGTCTCCCGACATAATCAAAGTTGGACAGTTAATTAAACGAAATCTTTCTGGAGCCGAAAGACAATAGTTTGCTACTGCAACACCAGGATATATAGTAGAACCGAAAGATTTTAAATCATCTAAAACACAACGGTGATTTAACTCTCCTGTGCCGACGTAATTTGCACGAGCTAGCCATCTTTTCATCAAATGAGAGCCATCTTCTTGCACTTGATATCCCTGAGAATATTGCTGAAGAATTTTGTCTTGTTCTTCTGCGTCAAATCCAATTACATTGCAGAGAATGAGTTTTTGGACTCGTTCTGGATAGGCGGCTGCAACTTCTCCAGCAATATAACCCCCTGTCAGACTACCGAAAATGCTGGCTTTTTTTATGCCTAACTCGTCTAAAAGTGCGATCGCATTTTTGGCATAGTCTGCAACTGCATAAACTCTAGGCGGTTTGTCAGAATCACCCAACCCCATCAAATCCATTGCAATTACTAAGTTCGTGGCTGCTAAACTCGGCATCAATTCTTTAAATTCATCACTACTGCGGGGAGTCATGTGCAGTAAAAGTATCGCTTCACCTTCTCCACCGATACGGTAAAGAATCTGTCCATCTTCTGTATCTAAAAAAGCTCTTTTGATGCGTTGGCTCATTTTTTATACTTCCTACATGACCAATTAAGGACGATACAACTAAGCATTTAAGCCACTATGGGAACGTTTTAAATAACGTCCAGTAGGCGAACCTAAAACTTGACCATTGTTGTAAATCAAATTTCCCCGTAAAAAGGTACTCTTCACCTTACCAGTTAACTCTGCGCCTTCAAAAGGTGTATAACCTTGTTGTGATTCCGACTCAGCCGCACGTACCACAAAGCTTTCAGTGGGATTTACTAATACTAAATCCGCATCATAACCAATAGCAATATCCCCTTTTTCTAACAAGCCAAAACGCCTTGATGGGTTCCAAGATAGTAACTGCGCCATGTGGTTGTAAGACATTCCTCGCTTACTTCCTTCACTGACAACACCAGAAAGTAAATATTCCGTACCACCAAAACCAGATTTGGCTAACCAAATATTATTTGGATCTTTCGTACTGCGTTTTTGTTCAGCAGAACAGCAAGCATGATCGCTAACTATCCAATCTACTTGATGATTTAGTACTGCTTGCCATAAATATTCCACATCAGCACGGGGACGAATTGGGGGGTTAACTTTTGCCCAAGTACTATTAGGAGTATCGACATCTAAGAGTAAATGTCCTACAGTAACTTCGCGCCGAAAATTAATATGAGGAAAAGCAGTTTGCATAGTCAAAGCTGCTTCCATTGCTTTACGGGAACTGAGATGTAATAAATTGATATTTGCACAGTTGGTTTCATGTGCTAAATATGAAGCAATGCAAATTGCTAAACCTTCAGAATGTGGCGGACGGGCTGCACTGTAAGCTTTTAAGCCACTCAAGCTAGAATCATTTTCCACTATTTTAGTGTAGGCATTAAGAATTTCTGCTACTTCACAATGCAAACTCAAACTAATAGTATCTCGCGCTGCTGGATGTGCTTCCATTAAGCGAGTGATACCGCGCATAATAAATTCAAAATGGGCGAAGTCATAGCGTTCCTCTTTATTAATCATTAAAAAGAGATTTTGCTGGTCTGATAAACCATGCAAACCATAACCACCATAAAACATAAAAATTTTAAACGAAGATACCCCATGTTCTTCATAGAGTAGCGGGATTTCTTCAATGTGCTGTTTAGCTATAGGTGCAATGTGGTAACTATAATCAACAAAAAAATTACCTGCAGATAATGCTAATACTTGCGGGAAAAAATCTTTGTAAGCACCGCCTTTATTGAGATAATACTGCCCTGTGCGAATGTAATTTAGGCTAGTAGTTACGCCTCCCATTGCCGCAGCTTTACTTTCAGTTACAGCATCTTGATCTAGAGGTTGATAGATACCAATGTGCATATGGGCATCGACAACCCCAGGAAACCCTAGCAAGTTTTGGGCATCAAATATTTGTTGACTTTTATCTGGGCTAATATGAGAAGCAATCTCGATAAATTTCCCATCCTTAATGCCTAAATCTAGTAGTTCGACCGTATCATTATGAGGACGAACTACGCGCACATTTTTGATAATTAAATCTAATAGAAAAGCTTCAGACATAGTAGACCTCAAAGTTAAATTAGTATAGTACTCAAAGTTGATATCAATACAAAAAATGTAATTTTATTCAACCATTGTACAAGTTAAGTTTATACAGCAATCTCGATTTGATTGCTAAAATGACTTGTGTGGTAAGCGTAGTGCAAGATAAGTAGAGAAATTTATACTGTAAATTTAGTTACTTATTGTGATTAGCACTTGCTTGATGGGCAAACTTAACTGAGAAGTTATGAAAGAGTTAGGTTTTGCTGATGAACATGGTGGCTGATGGCACTGTAGCGATCGCTGGTTACTCAATTACAAAACCAATTTATGCGGGTACGCGAACACTGGTATATCAAGCAAACCGCAACATAGATCAAATGCCCGTAGTCATCAAACTGATGCGGAATGAATACCCTAGTTTTAACGAAATTGTTCAGTTCCGTAACCAGTACACCATTACCAAAAACTTAGACTTACCGGGAATTCTCAAAATTTACAGTCTGGAAGCATATCGCAATGGTTATGCCCTGATCATGGAAGATATGGGGGGCATTTCTCTTAAAGATTGGATAGTACAAAAACAAGGCGATATTATCAATGATTTCCTCAGTGTTGCTATTCAAATTGCCACTCATTTAGAAGCCATACATCGCCACAGAGTTATCCACAAAGATATCAAACCTAGCAATATTCTAATTAATCCCCAAACCCATCAGATAAAACTGATTGATTTTACTGTTGCTTCTCTCTTACCAAAGGAAACCCCCCAGCTACAAAATCCCAATATTTTAGAAGGAACTCTGGCATATATTTCTCCCGAACAAACTGGCAGAATGAATCGGGGCATAGATTACCGCAGCGATTTTTATGCTTTAGGTGTGACTTTTTATGAACTGCTAACAGCGAGATTACCATTTTCATCTACCGATCCGATGGAGTTGTTACACTCCCATATTGCCAAAATTGCCCCTCAAGCTTATACAATAAATCCATCTATTCCACTGACTATTTCTAATATTATTGCTAAATTAATGGCAAAAAATGCCGAAGATAGATATCAGGGTGCTGCCGGATTAAGGCATGATTTAGAAATTTCTTTAGCTCAGTATCAAACAACAAAAAGTATAGTTGAACTTCCCTTAGGCAGTCGGGATATTTACGAGCATTTCTTGATTCCTGAAAAATTATATGGACGTACAAGCGCAGTTGATACGCTACTCAAAGCATTTGACAGGGTGAGTATTGGTGCTACAGAAATGCTGCTGGTTGCTGGTTGTTCGGGAATTGGTAAAACTGCTGTTATTAATGAAGTCCATAAACCGATTGTGCGGCAACGAGGTTATTTTATTAAAGGTAAATACGACCAATTTCAACGGAATATACCTTTTTTAGGATTTGTACAAGCTTTTCAAGATTTGATGAGTCAAATTCTGAGTGAAAGCGATACACAAATAAAAGTTTGGCGTAGCAAGATTCTCTCGGCTGTGGGTGATAACGGGCAAGTGATTATTGATGTGATTCCGGGATTAGAAAATATTATCGGTAAACAACCGCTTGTTACGGAATTATCTGGTAACTCTGCTCAAAATCGGTTTAATTTATTATTTCAAAAATTTACGCAGGTTTTTACCACTCAAGAACATCCATTAGTCATATTTTTAGATGATTTGCAATGGTCAGATTTAGCATCATTAAAACTTTTAGAACTATTGATGAATGATGCTGGTAGCTTATTGTTGATTGGCTGTTATCGTGATCATGAAGTGTCACCTGCTCATCCGTTGATTTTAACTGTGCAAGGAGTTAAAAAAACAGGTTTAACAGTTAACAAAATTACATTAAATAATCTCAGCCAAGCAGATATTAATCATTTAGTAGCTGATACATTGAGTTGTGATGAAATTGTGGCTCAACCCTTGGCCAATTTAGTTTATCAAAAAACTCAAGGTAATCCATTTTTTGCTAGGCAATTTCTCAAATTTTTATACGAAGAAAAGCTTATTACTTTTGATAGCGATGCCAGATATTGGCAATGTGATATTGCTCAGGTAAAAGCCATTGCCATTATTGATAATGTAGTAGAATTTATGGCGCTGCAATTGCAAAAGTTACCACCAGCAACTCAAGATGTGTTGAAATTGGCGGCTTGTATTGGCGCTCAGTTTGATTTAAATACATTAGCGATCGCGCAGATGCGATCGCCGGAAGCCACGGCTGTTGATTTATGGAAGGCGCTACAAGATGGATTTTTGCTTCCCACGAGTGAAATCTATAAATTTTTTACTGACGCTGAGAATATACCCGCCGCCTCTGTTACGCCATCAGCGGCTAACCCGACTTATAAATTTTTGCACGATCGCGTCCACGAAGCTGCCTATTCCTTAATTCCTGAGGAGCGCAAACAGTCTACCCACCTGAGAATTGGGCAATTACTACTACAGAGTATACCTGTGTCAGAGCAGGAACCCAGGATTTTTGATATTGTCAATCACCTGAATCGTGGTATCGAGGTAATTAGTACCACCGCACAACGTCAAGAACTCATCCTGCTTAACTTCATGGCTGGGAAAAAAGCCAGAACTGCAACTGCTTATGGGGCGGCTGTTAACTATTTTGCGATCGCGAAAAGTCTGTTACCTGTCAACCACTGGCAACGACAATATCATCTGAGTTTAGATATTTATCATGCTGCGGCTGAAGCCGCTTATCTTAGTGGCGATACTTCCCAAATGGAGCAGCTGCTTGATGAGATTTTCCAAAATGCTGAATCTTTACTAGATACAATCACAGCTTACGAAATTAGGCTCAATAGCTATACCGTTAATCATCAACCCACACAATCAGTAGCGATGGGATTAGAGGCTCTAAAACAATTAGGAGTCAAATTTCCCCAAAAAGTAACGAAATTACATATAATTTTAGCTTTGCTGCAAATCAAGCTAGCTTTAAGGCGTAAAAATATCCAGGATTTACTCAGACTACCTCCCATGCAAAACCCTACCGCTTTAGCAAAGATGTCTTTGTTAAGCAGTATCGTCACAGCTAGCTATATGTGCGAACCCAATTTACACCTACTGATTATTTTGAAACAGCTGGAACTGTCACTGCGCTATGGCAATTCTGCTTTCACCGCTACAGCTTACGCCGCCTATGGTTTTATTCTCTGCATGATGGGTGATATAGAAATTGGCTATCAATTTGGTGAACTAGGGCTGCGGTTAACAGAAAACGGTTTGGGTAAGCAATTTCGCACAGAGGTATTATTTATCTTCTCCAATATGATTCGGATTTGGAAAGATCCACTGAATGCAACCCTAGAGACTTCATTGCAAGGTTATCAAACAGGGCTAGAAACAGGGAAACTCGAGTATGCGGGTTATAACGCAGCTGGTTACTGTGGGGCGCTGCTACATTCCGGTGAACAGTTAGATATAGTTTTCCAAGAATTTGCCAATTACACTCAATCACTTCAACAACTGCACCAAGACAAGGCGCTGACATACCATTTCATAGCGCAACAATTGGTACTGAATTTAATGGGAAAGTCAGCCGATCCTTGCTGTTTGGTGGGTGAGGTATATGATGAAATCGCTATGCAGCAGAAATATTTAGCAGCCCAAGAAGCCAATTCCCTTTCCCGCCTCTATACCTTGAAGACTTGGCTAGGGGTTTTATTTGGGCAAGAACAGCAGGCGGTGGAAAATGCTAGAGAAGCCGAAAAATGGATTGCTGGATCGCAGGGAACCTTGGTAACTTTCGTTTTTTGCTTTTATCAATCCCTAGCGGAGTTAGGTATTTATCCCACTGCATCGAAATCGGCTCAAGCCAAGATTTTGCAGAAGGTAAATAAGAACCTCAAACGGCTGAAGAAATGGGCAGATTATGCACCCATGACTTATTTGCAAAAATGGTATTTAGTTGCAGCCGAGAAGCATCGAGTATTAGGACAAATGTCTGCGGCTATGGAGATGTACGATCGCGCGATCGCTTTGGCAAAAGAAAACCAATTTCTCCACGAAGAAGCGATCGCCTGTGAATTGGCGGCTAAATTTTATCTCAGTTGGGGTAAAGCCAAAGTCGCCCAAGTCTATATGACTGATGCTTACTACGCTTATTTGCGTTGGGGTGCAGTTGCTAAAGTCGCTGATTTAGAAAAGCTCTATCCGCAAATGTTCCCACCTATCCGCCAACAACCAATTACCTCAACAAATCTCTTCGACTCATCCTTGCAGAGAAATCAAGCCACCACATTAACAGCATACGATTCTTCCAAGTTGCTAGATTTGGCGACTATTCTCAAAGCTTCTCAAACCCTTTCCAGTCAAATTGAACTAGAGAAATTACTAACAGCGTTACTGCAAATTGTGATTGAAAATGCTGGCGCTGATAAAGCTGTGTTTTTACTACCACAAGCTGATCAATGGTTAATAGCAGGTATTTCGCAACTCCAACAACACACAACTGTTTTGCAATCTTTACCTCTAGAGAACAGTGAAACTGTGCCGATTTCGGTGATCAATTCAGTGAAAAATACTCGGAAATCAGTAATACTCGATTATGCTATTGATCATCCCACCTTTGCGGTTGACCCCTACATTCTGCACCACCGCCCTAAGAGTATTTTATGTACCCCTATTCTCCATCAAAGCAAATTGATCGGGATTTTATACCTAGAAAACAACTTAACCGTCGGGGCGTTTACAGGCGATCGCGCTGAACTTCTGAATCTCCTGTGCGCTCAAGTCGCTATCTCCCTAGAAAATGCTCGTCTCTATCAAGAATCACAAAATTACGCCCAACAGTTAGAGCGATCGCTACAACAATTGCAACAAGCCCAACAAGAATTGCTGCACAGCACCCAAGCCTTACAGAATACTCAAAATCGGTTGCAAAAGTTGGCGGAAAACGCCCCAGGGATGATTTATCAATTCCGTCTCGCTGTCGATGGTTCAGCATCGTTCTCTTATGTTAGCTCTGGTTGCTATGAACTGTTTGGCTTACATCCAGAGGAAATATCAGACGCAGAGGTGCTGTTTGCGATGACTTATCCAGAGGAGCGTGAGAGCATTAAAAAATCAATTATGGATTCAGCCGCTAACTTAACACCTTGGCGATGGGAAGGAAGATTTTTAGTTACTGGTAAAGAAAAATGGACACAAGCTGCTTCCCGCCCAGAACTTCAAGCTGATGGCTCAATTGTTTGGGATGGAGTCTTGATAGATATTAGCGATCGCAAATTCGCTGAAGCCGCATTACGCCAATCGGAAATTCAACTGCGCCAGAAGGCTGAAGATTTAGAGCAAGCACTATACGAACTCCAACAGGCGCAAACCCAACTGGTGCAAAGCGAGAAAATGTCTGCATTGGGTAATCTTGTCGCTGGTGTCGCCCACGAAATCAATAACCCCATTGGATTCCTCAGTGGAAATATTGATTATACATTGGACTATATCAAGGATTTGTTTGGCTTGATTGATTTATATCAGCAGGAATATACCAATCCCAGTACTACTATTGAACGCCAAATTAAAGCCATCGACCTCAACTATATTCGCAAAGATTTACCTAAGATGATTGCTTCCATGCAAGAAGCTGTAAATCGCATTTGTGATATCAGTAATAGCCTCAGAACCTTCTCCCGTGCAGATAGCGATCGCTCCACCTATTTTAACCTGCATGACGGTATCAACAGTACTATTTTGATTCTCAAGCATCGCCTCAAAGCCTCACAATCTCGCCCAGCTATTGAAGTTATCAAAAACTATGGTGAAATTCCTCAACTTAAATGTTATCCGGGACAACTCAACCAAGTATTTATGAACTTATTAGTCAATGCCATTGATGCTTTAGAAGAAACCAATATCGGCCGCAGTTTTGACGAGATTCAAGCTCATCCTAATTATATCACTATTACTACTAGTTTCAGTGAAAATTCGCAGCAAGTAATTCTCAGAATTCAAGATAATGGTCATGGGATGACAGCAGAAACACAACAAAAGATTTTTACGCAATTATTTACTACTAAACCTGTAGGTAAAGGCACAGGTTTAGGATTAGCAATTGCTCGTCAAATTATTGTGGAAAAACATGGAGGCACAATCAATGTAAATTCTTCACCAGGACAAGGAGCCGAGTTTATCATTCATCTGCCAACAGAGTCAGCATCTCATGATTTTTGACTATTGCTTACAGATAGGATCAATCGCATTTCTTCGAGTTTAGATTAGATTTATACCAGGAGATAAAATGTTAAAAGTTGTTGTTGGACACAGTGAAGACCCAGATTCTCAAGATGCGATCGCAGAAGTTTTGGAACATTGTGTTGGTGATTTAGATGGTGTAATTCCTCAAGCAGGTATTTTATTTGCTGCTATTGATTTCGATCATGCTTTAATTGTTAAAGAAATTAACCAAGTCTTTCCCGAAATTGAATTGATTGGTTGTACTACCGATGGTGAAGCCTCCTCAGTTTTAGGATTTCAACAAGATTCTTTAACGCTGATGCTCTTGTACTCTGATAATGTAGAAATCCATGCTGGGGTGGGGTATGGAGCAAAAGATAACCCCTTAGAGGCGGCTAAACAAGCAGTACAACAAGCCACCGAGAAAAGTACTAATTCTGCAAAATTATGTATTACTGTTCCCGCAAGTTATATAGAAGATGGTTCCACAACTAATGGTGAGTTAATTCTCCAAGGATTGAAACTAGCCTTAGGTGCGGAAATGCCAATTTTAGGTGGTACAGCTGGCGATCAATTTAGGTTTACAAAAACCTATCAATTTTTCCGCAACGAAGTGCTAACAGATGCACTACCAGTTTTAATATTTTCTGGAGATATCAAATTTTCCTATGGAATTGGTTGTGGCTGGGAACCCATTGGACGCAAAAGCATTGTTACCAAATCTCAAGAAACCATTCTCTATGAGATAGAAGGTATCACGGCCCTGGCATATTATGAGCGCTATTTAGGTGATCGTCCTCCTACGGCAGAGCATCCATTAGCTGTGTATGAAGGAGATAGCGATCGCTATTATATGCGAGTACCTAATACTTACGATGTAGAAACTGGTAGCATCAATTTTCTTGGTAATGTTCCAGAACAAGCCATAGTTCAAGTTACAGATATTAGTAGAGATGATGTAATTGCTGCATCTGAAACGTCATTTAAAAATGCTCTAGCAAATTATCCTGGAACGCAACCAGAAGCAGTTTTGATATTTTCTTGTTGCTGTCGCCGTTGGCTTTTAGGAACAAGAGCCAAAGAAGAATATCAACTTGTAAAAAATGCATTGCGTGAAGAAGTACCCATTTGTGGATTCTATACTTACGGTGAATTTGCACCCTTAGAACCTCATGGTTCCTCTTACTATCACCAAGAAACTTTTGTAACTTTGCTTCTAGGAACTAAGTAGAGGCTTATGGAACCCACAGACAATGAGAGCAGACTCAAAGAGTTAGAAAAAACCGTTCGGATTCTGAAAAAAAAGTTAGAGCGATCAGAAGCCGATAGATTACAACTAGAGAACAATACTGAAGTTAGAGAAAGCGTTCTCAAAAATATGATTCGCGAGTTAGAAGATTCACAAACTGCTTTAAAGCACAGAGGTGATGAGCTAGAAAATGCCCTCAGAAATCTCGAAGCTTTACAAATGAAACTCGTAGAATCAGAGAAAATGTCTGCTCTCGGAGTTCTAGTGGCTGGAATTGCTCACGAAATTAATAACCCAGTCAGTTTTATATATGGCAATTTAAATTATGCATATGAATATTTTCAAGATTTATTGAGGCTAATTGCACTGTATCAAAAATATTATCCTGAACCTGAAGTTGAAATTAAACGAGAAATGCAAGTTATTGAACTTGATTTCCTCAAGCAAGATGCAGAGAAACTTTTTCGCTCTATGAATGTAGGAGCAGAGCGTATTCGTGAAATAGTTAAGTCACTCCGGACATTTTCTCGTTTGGATGAAGCCGAATTTAAAGCGGTAGATATTCATGAGGGAATCGACAGCACTCTAGTTATTTTAAACAGCCGTATTAAAGCATCAGCAGACAATTATCATGGCATTGAAGTTATTAAAAATTATGGAACCTTCCCCTTAATAAAGTGTTACGCTGGACACATGAATCAGGTATTTATGAATCTGATTACCAATGCCATTGATGCTTTAGAAGATTCTTTATTAAAACAAAAAATAGCTGGAATAGAACAGAAAATATATAAACATCCACAAATTAATATTAATACTAGCATCGTTGATAATTCTTGGGTAGAAATTCGCATTTCTGACAATGGTATAGGAATGGATGATAAAGTGCGAAGTAAAGTATTTGATCCGTTCTTTACAACTAAAGCTGTAGGGAGAGGCACAGGTTTAGGTTTATCAATTAGTTACCAAATTATTAACGAACTGCATGGTGGTAAATTAGAGTGCTATTCACAACCAGGCGTAGGTACAGAATTTGTCATTAAAATCCCAATTCGAGAAAATTAATTATCTCAATTAACGTCATATTTTACAGTAGCTTACAGATACATAATTTATAAAAATCAGACAAATTTGAAAAAAGAATGCGACAGATTTTAGGGGCAAGGCAGTGCCGTGTCCTCTAGAATATTATTGATGTGTCGCAAACATTATCTGATTTGGTATTAGACCAATTTTCTAGAAAAATATGACAAATAAGTAAGGGTACAAATACTGCTCGGTTAAGGATTTTTAACTCGGAATGGGTAAGGGTTAATGGTTTTTTCTTGCCCCTTTTCCCCTTCCCCTTTTGCCCTTAACTGACAAGTATTGGTAAGGGTACAGCAGTGCTGTACCCTCGAATAATTTCCCTGTAATTCAATTTCTATGTACGATTATTCCACTGTTGCGCTGCGTCCTCTACAGCTTTATCTACTGTTTTTTGGTCTAACATTGCTGCTTGCAAGTTCTCATAAATTGCCTTTTGCAATTTGTTAAAATCCTTCATTGTTGGTGTTAATATTTCTGCTTGTTGTAGTTGTTGAGCGCTGATTACTCTTGCTTTGTCTACTGTTGTTGCACTAGCAGGAACATCTTTAAAGTAACTATCAGAAAGTGATTTTACGGTAGATGGCAAAACATTAGCCGCTTTAGCAAAAGCTAATTGGTTTTGATCGTTAGTGACAAACAGAGCAAATTTCACAGCACCATCTGCGTACTTGCTATCTTTAGGGATCACTAAGTTCATGACAGCAACATTCTTTTTACCAGTATCACCTGTAATTTGCGGTGCGATCGCAGAAGCTTGAGCAATTTTCGGAGCATTGTTAGCGATGGTTTTCAGAAATTCTGGGCCTGAAGCTAAAAATGCTGTTTCTCCTGCTTGGTATAAATCTATTGCATGGCGATGTCCTTGAGTTAAAACCTCTTTTGGAAGTAATCCTTTTTTGTATAAATCTACCCAATACTGAAAAGCTGCTTTGCCTTGCGGTGAGTTAAAAGCTGCTTTACCTTCGGAATCTACTAAGGTGACTCCCATTTGCACAAATGATTCCAAAACTTCTCCGGAATCTTGCGGAACAAAAGTTACAAAAAATGCATATTTCCCTGTTTTATCTTTAATTTGTTGTGCTACTTGCCCTAATTCTGCGTAAGTATTCGGTGTTTTGTTGATACCTGCCTGTTTTAATAAATCAGTGTTATAAATAGTTAGCCGGGTAGTGAGGTACCAGGGAATACCAAAACTCTTACCATTTAGTGTGCTAGCTTTCCAAATATTTGGTAGATAGGAGGAACGTACTTCATTTGGGACTTTCGTATCTAAATCTAACCAGGCATTTCGTCCTGCAAGTTGAGATGCGAAATCCGGATTGAGGTTCACAACATCAGGTGGCGTTTTTGCTGAGACAGCTGTTAAGATTTTGTTCTCCATTGCTGCCCAAGGTATATCGACCCAGTTAATCTTTATACCTTTGTTTTGTGATTCAAAAGATGCAATCAGGTTCTGAAAGTAACTATTAAATTGAGGTTGGAGTTGCATTGTCCAAAACTCAATTGTTGTTGCTCGCCCAGAAGCCTGTTCTGTTCGTGTGCCTACATTTCCTGTACTACAACTGACTATCCAGCTAGTCAATAAACCGAGCAGTACAAACACAGTCAATCGTCTGAATTTTGAAGTTTTAAACATTTTACTAGTATATTTACGCTTGCTCTGAGTGAAAAGCTTATGCAGAATTGTCGAGATTATAGGCTAAATCAATTACCTAGTACCAAGAACGTTTTTTAGCATCATTTAACTTATCAATTTAGCAGTGCAACGGGCATCAAAGTGGTGAAAAGCTTCAATAGTCTGTTTAGCAAATCTAATAAAGGGGTCGGTATTGAACTAGCACCAGAAAGGGTGAATATAGTTCAATTACGCAAACAACGTCAAGGCTTAAAAGTAGAAGCCTTAACATCAATACCAGTTCCCGAAGGTGTAATGATGGACGGTCAAATCGCTGATGCGCCAGCGATGGCACAGTTAATCCAACAGGGTCTGGCTGAAAGCAAAATTAAAGCTTCTCGGGTTGCTACTGGTGTAACAGGACGAGATTCAATCGTACGTTTAATACCTGTACCAGCAGAGTTAGATGATAAAGAACTGCGAGAAATGGTGCTAAACCATGAAGCAGCTTTGTATTTACCCTATCCGCGTGAAGAAGCTGATGTGGATTATCAAAAACTTGGGTACTTTGTAGATGAAGATGGTATTGAAAAAGTACAAGTACTTTTAGTAGCTACACGTAAGGAGGTAACGGAATCATATATTAATACATTTGAGCAGGCAGGATTGCAAATCGATGTTTTAGAAATAAACAGTTTTGCAATGATTCGGACAATCCGCGATCAACTGCGGCAATTCAGCCCCCAAGAAGCAGCAGTATTAGTTGATATCGAATTTGACAGTTCCGAAATTGCCATTATTGTCAACGGAGTACCGCAATTTTCACGCACTGTGCCTATCGGTACTTATCAAATGCAATATGCCCTCTCAAAGGCTATGAGTTTACCTGCAAGCCGAGATATGGAAATGTTGTATGGCATGACAATTATGGCAACGAACGTCGATGGCGGCAAAACTGGGCTAACCGATATTAATCCGGGTATGGCAGCTTTATTAAGAGTTTTAGGGGAACTCACCGATGAACTGCGTCGTTCCATCGATTTTTACCTGAATCAAAGTGAAAATCTGGAGGTAGCGCAAATTTTTCTAGCTGGCCCAGGTGGTGGCTTGCAACAGCTAGATGAGTTTTTCACCCAAAGATTAAGCTTACCAACTGCCCAAATCGATCCGATAACATCTTTGTCCTTAGAAGTTAGTGAGGAAAAATACCCTGTAGTACAACGCGCTGGTTTAGCGACAGTAATGGGTTTAGGAATGCGGGAGGTATAACAGAATGTACAGTTTGGATATTAACTTTCTTAAGGACCGTCCAAATTACCAAAATACGGCTACTAAAAAAACAGGAGTCAAAATTCGGCTGCCTGTTGGCAACATGACACCATTATATATAGGAGCAGCCCTAGGCATTTGCTTACCCACCGTTTTAGGAGGCGCGTGGTGGTGGTTGCAAGCCAAAAACGTTGAATTAGAGCAAAATTTAGCACAACTAGATCAAGAAAGCAAGAGGTTAGATACAGAACTAGTAAGTATTAACAAAATTAAAGAAGAGACAACCAAAATTAAAGGCGAGACGCAAGGTTTAGTCACAGTTTTTGACCAAATTCGTCCTTGGTCAGCCATGTTACAAGATTTGCGCGAACGTATACCCGCAAACGTACAAATTGAGGACATCAAGCAAACCCCACCCATTCGTCCAGTACAGGGGCAAGCAGGAGCAACGACTCCTGGAAACCCCGCCGGAGGAATAGAGATTAACGGCATGGCTCGTTCTTTTAACGATGTCAACGACTTTTTGCTAACTCTGCAACAGTCTAGCTTTTTAAAGGCCTCAGAAAGCAAAATTAAGACCGCTGAGTTAGTCAATGCACCTTCTGCAGCATCAGATGCTACTGATAGCAATGGTGTCAAAATTCCCCCACCTCAAGTAGTCAAATACACTATTCAATCAAGTCTGAGCGATGTTCCAGCTTCTGAGTTAATCCGGGAGTTAGAGCAAAAAGGCACAGTGGGACTAGTAACTCGAATTCGCAGTATCCAAAAAACAGGAGTCATTACAAAATGACGCTTAGTGATGATTTGAATTTTGCAGAACAAAACGGAGAGTTTGCTCTAGAATCCCCAGCCTCTCCCGTTTTGTTTGGAATTAGCTTTACACCCAAAATCATTGGGATTTTGGTTGGTTCTGTAGGAGTTTTGGGTGCGTTGTATATAGCCTTCAACCTGTTAATGCCAGCGTGGGAAAGCTATCAACAGCAGCAAACAAAAGTTAACGAATTACAAGGACAAGTCGATCAAAAGAAAGCTAGTGTCAAAAAGATTGACCAAATAAAACAAGAGCTAGAGCAAGCAAAACAGCAACAAATTCAGGTTTTAAGTTTGTTTTCTAACGAAAAAACATTGGATACATTGTTACTGGATATGAATCGCTTGATTGAAACTGGTAACGCTCAAATTCTTGGTAATCCAGTTAAAGCTCAACTGAAAAAATTTGTGCCCGTTACACAACAACCAGAACCAATTACTGATGGTAGTTTAGGGCTACAGGCGGATGGCAAGCTAAAACGCAGCGTTATCCAAGTGGAAATTGTGGGTACTTATGAACAAACGCAATCGATTCTTCGTAACATTGAGCGTTTACAGCCTTTGTTAATATTCAAAGATTATCAATCCATATTGATTCCACCGCCTAAAGCTTCATCAGAAAAAGGAGCTCCCATACTCAAACGCGGGCCAGCATCAATTACTACTACTTTCCAGCTACAAGCATTGATGCCACTTACTCCCGAAGAAAGAGCAATGGCTGCTGCGAAAGCTGCTCCTAAGAAGTAATAGCAAAGAGTACTGGACTAAGAAAATGGGATTGGGGTATCAAGACAACAACCACTATAGATGTTCAATATAGAGGTGCATAGTTAAAGTTATCTCCAGAGACTAAATTCTTGTCAAACTTAGTTTTAAGTCTACCTGAGTAGGCTTGAGCTAATAGCTTCAGTACTGAAGTTCCGATCAAAAATTATTTGTCAACAAGGTTTTATCAGGTGAGGAATGAACTGTGAAACAGCTTCACGGTAATAGTTTATTATTAGGTACTGCTGCTTTTATCTTTCTAGCAGCTCAACCGGTTTGGGCAGATACTACCCAAATTACTGACGTACAGCTAAGTCAAGTTGATGGTGGAATTAGTCTTATTTTGAAAACTTCCTCTGGCTCACGTCCACAAGTTTTTACAACTAAAAGAGGAAAAGCCTTAGTTACAGATATTATTAATACTCAACTACGTTTACCACAAGGCAATAATTTCCGCCAAGACAACCCCGCTTCAGGAATTGCCTCAGTCGAAATTGTTCAGCTAGATGCTAACAGCATCCGGGTGGTGGTAACTGGAAGCAACAACGCCCCTAGTAGTCAACCTGTAGGGAGAAAAGACAATCGTATTACCTTAGGCTTTACACCATCTGGAGATACTACAGCATCAACACCCATACCAACAACACCAGCACCAATACCAACAACACCTACACCGCCATCTAATCCTGCTGCGCCCCAAGTAGGGAAACAACCGGATGTTTTAGTCCCCAACCCGGAAATCACTATTGATGGCAAGCCTGCACAACCAGCAGGCCCAGGTCAACCTCCGAATCAGGGGCCTCCTTTCTTACCTAGAGCCGTTGCCCCACCAGTAGGGGATATTGCTATCTCCAATATTGATGCTTCTCCAGTGAATATTGATTTAGGTACTCAGGAACGCGTGCCGAGGTTAGTACTGCGAGATGCTCCTGTGCGTGAAGTTTTATCACTACTATCTCGTGCGGCTGGACTGAATTTAGCTTATGTAGGAGGAGCCGCAAGTGGGGGAGCATCTTCTGGTGGTCAAGCAAGTGCTGCGGCTGGCGGACAAACAATCTCTTTAGATATAGAAAACGAACCAGTACAAGATGTCTTTAACTATGTCTTGCGTTTGAGTGGTTTAGAGGCTAATCGTAATGGGCGCACGATTTTTGTTGGGCCTAAACTTCCCAACTCTACCCGTGATACTGTGATGCGAAACGTGCGACTCAATCAGGTAACAGTGGGAGTCGCCCTTAACTTTTTAGTAGGTTTAGGTGCAGAAAGTGCCATTAGCCGTGAACGACTTGTTACTAGCGTGAGTGCTGTTCCTGTGGGTAATTCCACCGCCGCAGTTACCCAAACTCAAACAACTACAGAAACTAAACTAGAAACCCAACGGGTTGATTTTAAAGACTCTAACCCATTACTTAGAGGTTTACAGGCATTAGGAGATGAGCGTACAAATTCTGTTACCTTGATTGGGCCTGCTAGATTAATTGATATGGCTATGGCTCAATTGACTCAGCTTGATATTCGTCGTCGTCAAGTGGTAGTCAATGTCAAAATTATTGATGTTAACCTCACGGGAACCCAGGATTACAATACTAGTTTCTCGTTTGGTGTGGGGAATAACTTTTTTGCTGTTGATAATGGTGCAGCATCTCTCAATTTTGGTGGTTCTAGGCCTGCTACTGCTTCTGAATCTGCAAATAGCGTGACTGATACACCAGTGATTACTAATCCTATTACAGGATCGCCTTTCTTTGATCCAAACAGCAGTGTCAGTATTCCAGGAACTACCCCAGGTACGATCATAGTCAATCCAGATGGTACAACCACTAGAAGCCAAAATTCAGGCAGTGGAAATTTCTATCAACCTGTTTCTCCTAGTAATAACAATCCTTTACAACCTGGTTTTTCTCAGATTACTCCGGCAACGGATAACATAGTTACAAGAAATGCTGATGGTACAACCAGCGTGACACAAGGTACTCTAGGTACAGCTACGGCATCTTTGCCCTCTTTATATCAATTCCCCAAACGGTTACTAGCTAGTTTGCAAGCCCAGGTAACAAATGGCAATGCCAAGATTTTGACTGACCCAACTTTGATTGTGCAAGAAGGTCAGCAGGCTCTTGTTAACCTGACTCAGGAAGTGGTAGGGAACATTACTCTACAAACAACAGATACTGCTGGTGGCTCTAGAACAGAGAGACAAATTGATAAACAAAAAGTTGGCTTAACCCTGAATGTGAAAATTGAACGGATTGATGACAATGGTTTTGTTTCTTTATCAGTTGCTCCCACTGTCAGCGCACCTACAGCATCACAAAATACAGGAAATGGTCAAATCGTTTTAGTATCTGAACGCTCTCTGACTTCTGGGATGATTCGCCTACGAGATGGTCAGACGTTGATTCTCTCAGGTATTATTCAAGACCAAGACCGGACAACAGTCTCTAAGATTCCTATTTTGGGTGATATTCCCTTAATTGGTTCGCTATTTAGAAGTACCAACAGAAGCAATGAACGGAGAGAGGTGGTTGTCTTGCTTACACCTCAAATTATGGATGATTCAGAGCGCTCGTCTTACGGCTATAACTATAATCCCAGCCCAGAAGTACGGCAAATGTTAGAGCGTCGGGGTTGGAAACCTTCAGGTCAATAATCACAATGAAGGCTCTCACATCTTTGGAAAGGGCGCAACAATGTTATGCTCTTTCCAAATGCCATAGTAATTCTATCTGTAGACACAGGTAATTAAAAATCAAAAATGTTGATATTAAAAGAGGGATTTCCCAAGCAAGGACAATGGGTGTAATTTTAATTCCCATGTCAACGAAAAACCTCAATAAAAGAGTACGGTAAATGACAACCTCTACCGACAAAAATCAACATATTTATCAACTGCGAGAACTCATTAAAGATATTGGTTGTAGTATGTTAACTACAGTCGATGAGGATGGTAGCTTGCACAGTCGTCCTATGGACAAGAGTAGCGATATTCAGCCTGATGGAACACTGTGGTTTTTTACCAATGCTAGTTCCCATAAAGTATTTGAAATTGAGCATCGTCAGCAAGTCAATCTCAGTTTCTCCTCGCCTAACCAAAAGCGATATGTTTCAGTATCAGGTAGCGCAGAATTAGTCAACGATCGCAACAAGATGCAAGAACTATGGAAGCCAGAACTCGAAGCTTGGTTTCCCCAAGGATTAAATGAACCCGATATCGCTTTGTTGAAGGTGCAGATTAATAAGGTTGATTATTGGGATAGTCAAGCTAATTTTGCAGCACAAACTATCAATTTGTAAGCTGTTTTATAAGACAATTGTTTTGTTACAATGGTAAAAGGTAAATGGGAAGATGGAAAACTTTTACCATTTACCTTTTTTATAAATAATATTTAAATGATTTTATAGAAATAATTAAATAAGCTATTACGTATTTAAATCGCATGATTTGGGAGACATATCCTGTCTACTCCACAAATTTTATAGTTAATATATGTAACCTAGAAATACAGTAGATGCAAGTTGGTGAGGTATAGATAATTTTAAGGGCAAGGCACTGCCCCTACCCATCTGTCACATTCTTTTTTCAAATTGGGATAACCCTGATCATAATTCATGGTGTAAATCAGCCATTTTAAATCCATGAAATGCTTAGGCTGTTTTAATTTTTAATTTTTAGTTACGCGCAGTGGTACTGGTTTCGCCCTTTCCTTTTGTCCTTAACCGACAAGTATTGGGGTAGTATGTTGACAACTCAGTGTTAAGGATCGTATCTTAATATATAACGAGCGTTCGATATAAAAAGGTCAATTATGCCCAAGATTGTTGATCATGAACAATACCGCAAGGAACTGCTCGGCAAGTGCTTCGATTTATTTGCCCAAAAAGGTTACAGCGCCATCACCATGAGGCAGATTGCTCAAGGTTTAAAGGTTTCTACTGGGACACTGTATCACTATTTTCCCAGTAAACAAGCTTTATTTGAGCAATTACTAGAAGAGATTTGTCACCAAGATGTGACGATAGCATTAGCAGATTTAGGGGGAAAGAAGCCGATACCAGAGGCAATGGAGGTATTAGCAAGATATTTAGTAAAAAGCGAAGATTATTTTATTAAGTGGACTTATATCTGGGTTGATTTTTGTCAGCATCAAGACTCGAAAACAATTCAAAGTAGTGGTGTATTAAAACGTACTAATCAACGATATCAACAAGCAGTTTATGAGTTTTTAGGTATTGAAGATCCAGTTTTAGCTTCCTTTGTATTGAGTTTTGTCAATGGCTTAATTTTGGAAAAATTATGGGGTGATGAAACAATTGATTTTCACGAACAATGTGCATTGTTGGGCAAAATGCTGATGGGATATTTGGTGGTTGGGAATGGGTAATGGGGAATGGGTAATGGGTAATTGGGAAGAATATTTATATCTCGCGCATACAAATTTCTGCAAAATCTAAAATTCAAAATCTAAAATGGTATGAGTGATAGGCTGTTATTAAAACCAAAAAATCAAGGGGTAATTGCATTAGTAATTGCGGCTACTGCGATGACAGGAACAATTGCTGTTTATGCTGTTTCTCAATTTGGACAGTTCGGTAAAACAGCTTCATCGGAAACGGTTCCAACTGCGCCAGTTGTGCAGAAAGTAACTGCTTTAGGGAGGCTACAACCAGAAGCCGAAGTAATTAAGTTATCTGCACCGCTAGCTTTAGATGGCGATCGCATTGCCCAAATTTTGGTTCAGGAAGGCGATCGCGTGAAAGCTGGGCAAGTTGTAGCAATTTTAGATTCACGCGATCGCTTGCAAACTGCGGTACTACAAGCGCAAAAACAAGTGCAAGTCGCTAAAGCTAAACTCGCGCAAGTCAAAGCAGGGGCAAAAACGGGTGAAATTCAGGCGCAGCAAGCCACTGTGGAACGTTTACAGGCGCAGTCAATTGGCGATCGCCAAAGTCAAGAAGAAGCGATCGCGCGTTTAGAGGCACAATGGCAAGGTGATAGGATCGCCCAAGCAGCGACAATTAAAAAACTGACGGCTGAACTCAACAACGCCCAAGCGGAATATCTGCGTTACCAACAATTATATAAAGATGGGGCGATTTCTAATTCTGCATTTGACAGTAAGCGTTTGAGTGTGGAAACCACCAAACAGCAACTAGATGAAGCCCAAGCTGTTCTCAACCGCATTAATACGACTGCGAAGAGGCAATTAGCAGAAGCCAAAGTAGGGCTTAACCGCATTAACGCCACGGGTAACAAGCAAATTAGCGAAGCCGAAGCCACACTTAACAGTATTGCCGAAGTCCGCCCTGTGGATGTTGCCGCAGCCCAAACGGAAGTTGAAAATGCGATCGCATCTCTCAAACGTGCCCAAACTGACTTAACCGCCGCCTACATTAAAGCACCCACAACCGGACAAATTCTCAAAATACATTACCGCCCTGGGGAGAAAATCGGGGATTCTGGGATTGCAGACTTTGCCCAAACTGACCAAATGATCACAGTTGCAGAAGTTTATCAAAGCGATATTAACAAAGTAAAACTGGGGCAACAAGCAGTAATTAGCGGTCAAGCATTTACTGGAGAACTACGCGGTCAGGTTTCCCAGATTGGCTTGCAGGTAAATCGTCAAAATGTTTTTAGCAACCAACCGGGAGAAAACCTCGATAGTCGAGTGATTGAGGTGAAAATCCGTCTTAACCCTGAAGATAGCAAGCGAGTTGCAGGTTTGACTAACTTGCAAGTACAAACAGCCATTGAACTATAGAGTTTGTTTACCGCAAAGGATAACGAATGTTCGATATAAAGTGAATTTTGCCTAAATATTCCGGAAATCAGTAATTATCGAAGGTGAATGTCATCATGATTCAATTTATCTACCTTCTTCTTTGTATTCTGGGCTTCGTTTTACCTTACTCACAATTCCTACCATTTGTTTTAGAACATGGGCTAGATATCCAGCTATTTTGGCAACAGCTATTTGCTAATCAAATTTCTGGTTTTTTTGGCATGGATGTGATTATTTCATCTCTAACTTTTTGGACATTGATATTTTGGGAAGGGACACGTCTCAAAATGCAAAATCTCTGGGTTTATGTTTTGTGCAATCTTTTAGTCGGTGTTTCCTTTGGACTGCCCTTATTTCTATTAATGCGACAACGCCAGTTAGCACAAGCAGCTGAACATCAATTTATGAAGGGATGATAGATGTTATCTAAATTCTTCCGCAAAACTCCGCTAGCTTGGCGGCAGTTAATGAAAGAAAAAACCCGTTTAGCAGTAGCAGTGGCAGGTATTACCTTTGCCGATATGCTGATGTTTATTCAGTTGGGTTTTGAAGGTGCGCTATTTGATGCAGCCGTTAAACCTCATCGTAATTTACAGGCAGATTTAGTTTTAATTAATCCCCAATTTCAAACTTTATTTTCAGTTAAAAGTTTTTCTCGTGAGCGATTGTATCAAACATTAAGTTATGACGGTGTACAGTCGGTAAATTCCGTTTATATTAGCACCGGACAATGGCGAAATCCCCAAACACGCCTGGATCGTGCAATTTTGGTGTGGGGTATCGACCCAGCAAAACCGGCTTTTTTATTCCCGGAAGTTCAGAAACACCAAAATGATTTGAAGCAGTTATATCAAGTCATGTTTGACCAAGCAGGTAGGCCGGAATATGGCGATGTTGGCACTATTTTTAACAAAACAGGTAACTTTGAAACTGAATTAAATGGTAAAGCCATCAATGTCAAAGGTGTATTTAGTAATGGTGCTTCCTTTGCGGCTGATGGAAATGTAATTGCTAGTGACTCTACTTTTTTGCAACTTTTTCCTGACCGCAAAGCGGATCAAATTGAAGTTGGGTTAATTACTCTTCAACCTGGCGCGAATCCTGAACAAGTGCGATCGCAATTAGCGGCTGGTTTACCTAATGATGTCATAGTTCTCACTACTGAAGGATTTGCCCAAATTGAAAAAAGTTACTGGGCCAATGGTACTGGTATTGGCTTTATTTTCGGCTTGGGTGTAGGAGTCGGGTTTATTGTCGGGATTGTGATTGTCTATCAAATTCTGTATTCCGATGTCTCCGAACACTTACCAGAATACGCCACTCTCAAAGCAATGGGTTATAGCGATCGCTATTTATTAGGAGTGCTTTTACAAGAAGCATTATTTTTAGCTTGCTTAGGTTTTTTACCCTCATTTTTTCTCTCTTTGGGACTTTATCAATTAACCTACGCAGCGACATTATTGCCCATTTTTATGAAAGTAGAAAGGGCAATCACAGTCTTTATTTTGACAATCATCATGTGTACTTTTTCGGGTGCGATCGCCATGCGAAAATTACGCGCCGCCGACCCCGCCGATATTTTTTAATTTTGTTGACTGTTGATTGTTGACTGTTGACTGAGGAATAAAGTACAACCTCCCAACTTAAGTATGAGGATTGTAATTTTGAATTTTGAATTTTGAATTCCCGCAGGGTTGATTATGCTTCCTGAATCTACATCAGCTACTTTGGCTTTAAAACCAGTAATTAATATTAGTAACCTCAATCATTACTTTGGTGAAGGTTCGCTGAAAAAACAAGTTTTATTTGATATTAATTTAGAAATTAAAGCTGGCGAAATTGTGATTATGACTGGCCCCTCTGGTTCGGGTAAAACTACTCTGTTAACTCTGATGGGTGGACTGCGATCGGCACAATCAGGTAGTTTAACAATATTAGGTGAAGAAATTTGCGGTGCTAGTAAAAAGCAGTTAACTAAGCTACGCCGTCAGATTGGCTATATTTTTCAAGCCCATAATCTCATGTCATTTTTGACAGCTAAAGAAAATGTACGGATGTCACTAGAATTACATGATGAGTTTCTGCATGAGGACATCGACAAGAAAGCGATCGCCATGCTGGAAAGTGTGGGATTAGGAAACCGTGTAAATTACTACGCAGAAAGCCTTTCTGGGGGACAAAAACAACGGGTTGCGATCGCCCGGGCTTTAGTCAGCCATCCTAAAATTGTGCTAGCAGACGAACCCACAGCCGCACTCGATAAAAAATCTGGACGTGATGTCGTAGAGTTAATGCAAAAATTAGCGAAAGAACAAGGCTGTACAATTTTGCTAGTTACCCATGATAACCGCATCCTTGATATTGCCGATCGCATTATTTATATGGAAGATGGACAATTAAAAAATAATTCGTAATTCAACCTATTCCTTAACTACAAAATAAAGTTAAAAAATTAATTATCTTGCTTTGACGTATTGTCAAATATTGACAGATACATTAACTCACAGTAATGTCTTTGGAGTTATCATAGCAGTTTAGTTAATCAAGTCGGTTGCTACTTTAAAGAGAGTTGAGGAGTAGAAAAATAATAAATGCCATTTAATAACTTATTTACGGCTGGCGGCGTGGTCATGTGGCCGCTACTAGGGTTTTCAGTATTGGCGGTAGCGCTAATTATCGAACGAGTGAAGTTTTGGATTAAGATAAATACTCGTCAAAATCGCGTAGTGCGAGAAGTATTACAACTTTATCGCCTAGATAATGTAGTTGGCGCTTTAGATAAGTTGCAGCAAAATTCTGATTTACCGATGTCGCGAATTTTTCTCGCCGCTTTAGAATTAGAAGAGCCAACCCCAGAGGAATTTCGTTTAGCATTAGAAAGCGAATCACAAGCCGAAATTCCCTTATTCAAGCGCTTCCAAAACATTTTTGATACTATCATCGGTCTTGCACCGCTATTAGGGCTTCTTGGTACTGTTTTAGGATTAATCACCTCATTTGCTTCCCTAGATATCGGTGATGTTGGTGGTACAAAAACATCAGGTGTAACTGGGGGGATTAGTGAAGCCTTAGTATCTACAGCCTCAGGATTAGTAGTTGCTATCTTCACACTTTTCTTTGCCAATAGCTTTCGGGGACTATACCTGCGCCAAATCGCTTGGATTCAAGAATATGGCGGTCAGTTAGAATTACTTTACCGCCGTCGCTATGAACGAGGAGAGAAACCCTATGCGCCTACCAGATGAACCAGATTTACCAGCCCAAATTAATATCGTGCCGATGATTGATGTCATTTTCGCGATTTTGACATTTTTTATCATGTCAACCCTGTTTTTAACTCGGTCAGAAGGTTTACCAGTTAATTTACCCAAGGCTGGTTCTGCACAACAACAAAAATCCAGCGAACCGATTAATGTCACAGTAGATGCAACAGGGAAAATTAGCGTCAATCGCAAACAAATTGACCTGAATGTGTTATCAGCACAAGTACGTACATTGATGGGTGATAAGCAAGAAGCATTGGTAGTAATCAACGCTGATGAACGAGTTAACCACGGTCAGGTGGTGGCTGTCATGGATAATTTACGTCAGGTACAAGGTGCTAAATTAGCGATCGCCACCCAAAAACCATAATAATCAACAGGAAATTATAAGAAAAATACGACAAATCGTAGGGGCACAAAATGTGTGCCCCTACGATTAATTTATTTTGAATTTTATTGTATTCTTCTTCCTCTGCTTGCCAAAGCGATTGATTATTTTTTTATTTGGAAGTCTCTTATTCCCCTACTTCAACAGGCGAATGATGTTTGATATTGTCATTCGATACAATTACTTGACTAAATAAACCTTCACGCCAGCCATCTGCTACATCTTTAATAAAACTAGCGATGGGTATCGCAATTAATAAACCTAATACTCCACCTAACTTAGCTCCTAATAGCAAAGAAATTACCACCCATACAGGATTTAAGCCAGTTAAATTACCAAGAATCCGAGGGGCAATAAAATTAGCATTTACTTGGTCAATTGCTACCGCTATTCCTAATACCTCTACCCCTAACCAAATATTTTGTAAAGCTACTAAAAAACTAACTATCGTGATACCTATACCTGTACCAAAAGGGAAGAGGGAGAAAAAGCCAATCCCAATCCCAAAAAGTAGCGCTAAGGGAACTTGTAGCGAGAAAAATGCTAAAGTCATCGCCACACTTAACACAGCGCCCAATGTCGCCTGACCAATAAAATAGTTATGAAAATCTTCTCTTAAAAACTCCCGAACTTTTGGGCCAATATGAGATGGGAACCACTGAAACATTCCATCCCATAAACGTTTGCCATTTAAAACCATATAAACAGTCAATACTACTGTCAACAGTACATTAACAACAATACCAATAGTATCGAAAGCAACGCTGACAACTCTGCCAGTAAAAGATTGCAGTTGATTAGAAAATCTATCTAATATTTGCGTCGCTATACCAGATAAATTTACAGGAAGCTGTTGCGTCGCCGCCCAATTTTGAAAAGCTTGGATTTGTTCACCAGCAGAATCAACCCAATAGGGAAGAATATTCGCTAATTCATTTAGCTGTTCTATAATCAGCGGTACTAAGATAATACCTAAAGCAACTAAAATCACCACAGCTAAAAGTAAAACTACGCCAATAGCTAAGTTACGTTTTACCCCACGTTCTTGCAGAAATTGGATAGGATAATTCAACACAAAAGCTAATAATACAGCAGCAACAAAAATACTTACCAAAGGTTGAAAATATTGCACAACCTGAAGTAATAACCAACCATTAAGAATAATAATAGGAAATGCCAATCCTATATTTAACCATCGCGGTAGTCTATTTAGTGATTGCATTAGTGGTTACTCCGAGGGATTGGGGACAAATCAATTCAAAATTCAAAATTCAAAATTACATTTGAGTCAAGACGCTATTCATCGCGTCTTGACTCAAATGTTGACCCATTACATGATTTAAATCTTTAAGCTTCACAATGTAGATTGCTTTCTATAAAATCCAACATAATTCGCTGATGCATTGGCCCTAAAGGTCTGACTTCATCAGCAATTTTTGAGTAACAGGTACCTTGGCGAATATCTGTTGGTGTTAAAAAGCCCATGTCCCAGCCTTCATTTAGCACGAGTTGATCTAAATCAACTAACAGCGGTGCATGAAAGACATGACGGATGACATTATCATCCCAATAACAGCCAAAGCCAGAAAACTTTGGGTAATCGTAGCCAATTTCTTCTAAAACTTCGCGCTTAACAGCAATATTTGGCGTTTCTCCAGACTCGATATGTCCACCAAAAAGTGCCCAATAGCCAGGATAAAGAATATTAGGCTTATTATCCCGCAGTTGCATAAGAAACTTGTTGTCTTGGTAGAGAATTGCGATCGCAACCTGTACCTGCTGATTTTCCATAAATGTTTATATAAGTTTATATAATTCGTCCAAAATTAAGAATCTTCTTCTAAATAAACTTCGCCAAACTCCTTACCAGCAAGGGGTATGCTTTGATAGCGAACTTTACCTTTAATCACTACTTGGTCTCCCTTCGCCAACTTAGTTTGATCGGTAACCACCCAAATTTTGCCAGTGGAATCATCAATTTGATACGCCCAGCGTTTTGCCAGGGGTACTTGCCTTTCTACTTTACCTTGGATGTAAACTGTAGCCTGGTTGTTTTGCTCTGGTTTAATCTCCCGAATTGGCGTAACGTTACTCCCAATACGCAAATTCCCCACACTAAAACCCGACTGTGTGACATTACCACAACTACAAAGTCCGACTACCAGAAAAAATAACAACCCTAATCGGTAGGGAAAAATACTGTAAATCTGAGAAAATTTTGTCATTAGTCCTTTGTCATTGGTCATTGGTCATTTGTCATTTGGCATTTGTCATTTGGCTTTTACCCCCATTAGCCATTACCCATTACCCCTTACCCATTACCCATTCCCCATTCCCCCTTACCCATTCCCCATTCCCCATTCCCCATTCCCCATTCCCCATTCCCCAACCCCCAAAGATAATATGATTTTGTTGTTTGAGAGACGCTAAGGCATAAAATAACAAGACCATCATAGTCAATAGCCAAAATTGACAGATGACTGTTGACTCCGCTACAGACGGCTAGATGTTGGTTTTTGGACTTAAGGCGAATAAAGTTGGAAATTCTCATGGAAACAAAAACTGCCAAACTTCTTGATGGTAAAACTTTAGCTGAAAAAATTCAGCACAACCTTTTAGAACGTATTGCAGAGTTACAACCAAAAATTGGTCGTCCCCCTGGGTTAGCAGTGCTGATGGTGGGTGACAATCCAGCATCAGCTGCTTATGTACGCAATAAAGAAAAAGCTTGCGCTAAAGTGGGTATTGCCTCTTTTGGTAAGCATTTTCCTACTGAAACCACTCAAGCAGAATTGGAAGATGCGATCGCATCACTCAATCAAGACGAACAGGTAGATGGCATTCTTGTACAGTTACCCCTACCTCCACATTTAAACTCTATTCGCTTGCTGCATCAAATTGAGCCAGATAAAGATGCTGATGGACTGCACCCAGTTAATTTGGGGCGATTGGTGCGCCAAGAAGCAGGTTTACGGAGTTGTACCCCAGCTGGTGTGATGCGACTACTGGAAGAATATAAAATTTCTTTGCCAGGAAAACAAGCAGTAGTAGTGGGACGTAGTATTTTGGTAGGTAAGCCAATGGCGTTAATGCTTCTGGACGCTGATGCCACCGTTACTGTTGCCCATTCCATGACCAAAGACTTAAAAGCTGTCACTGAGAATGCTGATATTGTGATCTCCGCTGTAGGCATTCCGGGATTGATTACTGGTGAAATGGTGAAACCTGGCGCTGTTGTGGTAGATGTGGGGATAAATCGTGTCACCGATGCTAGTGGCAAAAGTCGTTTAGTCGGCGATGTCCACTGGGAATCGACAGCTGGCGTGGCGGAGTTTATCACCCCAGTTCCGGGAGGCGTTGGCCCTATGACTGTCGCTATGTTGTTGCAAAATACATTTGCTAGCTATTTAAGGCGGCAAGGAATCGAGAGCAATGAATTATGAATTATGAATTATTGTTCCTAATTCTTAACTCTTAATTACTCATGCTTTGAGATCCAAAGCCCCTTAAAATTGTGACGTATATGACAAAAATACCAAAATTTCAGGATTTTAAAGAATGGTAGCAACTGATAAGTTTAAAAAGATGCCAGAGACAGCCACGTTTAACCTATCAGCGTATCTCAAAGAGCGACAACAGCTTTGCGAAACAGCTTTGGATCAGGCGATCCCCGTTGCCTATCCAGAGAAAATTTACGAGTCGATGCGCTATTCTCTGTTAGCTGGTGGCAAACGTGTACGTCCCATCCTGTGCCTCGCTACCTGTGAAATGATGGGCGGCACAATTGAAATGGCAATGCCAACGGCTTGTGCTGTGGAAATGATCCACACAATGTCACTAATTCATGATGATTTGCCAGCGATGGATAATGACGATTACCGTCGCGGTAAGCTGACAAATCACAAGGTGTATGGCGAAGATATCGCGATTTTAGCTGGCGATGGTTTGTTGGCTTTTGCTTTTGAGTTTGTTGCTATCGCCACCCCTTTAAATGTCCCAAGAGATAGAGTATTGCAGGTAGTAGCACGTCTGGGTAGGGCATTAGGGGCTGCTGGCTTGGTTGGTGGCCAAGTAGTAGATCTAGAATCGGAAGGTAAAACAGATACTTCCCTAGAAACACTAAATTACATCCATAACCACAAAACAGCTGCCCTTTTAGAAGCTTGTGTGGTTTGTGGTGGGATTTTAGCGGGAGCATCTGCTGAAGATGTACAACGGCTAACTCGTTATGCTCAGAATATTGGTCTAGCATTCCAAATTGTAGATGATATTTTAGATATCACCGCTACTCAAGAACAATTAGGCAAAACCGCTGGCAAGGATTTGAAAGCGCAAAAAGTAACATATCCTAGCCTGTGGGGAATTGAAGAATCTCGCGTCAAAGCCCAACAGCTCATTGAAGCAGCATGTTCGGAATTAGATGTATTTGGAGAACAAGCACAACCTTTAAAAGCGATCGCTCATTTTATTATCAGCCGCAATCACTAAGTCAACCCCTACGGGAATTTATACGCATGAAAAGCAGTCAACTAACTGATCCCCCGTAGGGTAATACCAATTCAAAATTCAAAATTAAGAAACTTCGACAGAATCTAGGTTTTGGGTTTTGAATCTGTTGCCCTCTTTATGGCTAATTGGGATAACTTGTCGTTAGACATGAAAACTTAGTGATTTTGACTGTCAGCGTCGCGATGGTCAATTTTGGGTTTAGAGCCACTGCATTGCGAACTTTCCTCAAGTTGTTATACCAAAATTGGCACAGGTACTATTGTTTGAGAATCTCGAAACAGACTTATGTTAAAGGTTTTCAAGCTCAAATCCCAAAACTAAAAACCAAAATTGGTATTACAGGTGGCGTAATGTTGTTGGGTTGCATCCAAAATGTTTTTCAAAAAAATAACTGCTGCTAATATTTACTAACATCACCAAAATACCATGCAGGACATAGGCGACATCTTAGACAACCGGGTGCTGCTGGTTGCTCTGGTAGCTTGTTTAATTGCTCAATCGATGAAGCTCGTGATCGAGCTAGTTAAAAATCGTAAACTTAATGTACGTGTTTTAGTAACCACTGGCGGTATGCCTAGTGCCCATTCGGCTCTAGTTACCTCTTTAGCAACAGGTGTTGGGCAAACTCTGGGTTGGGCATCACCTGATTTTGCGCTGGCTACAATTTTTGCCATCATTGTTATGTACGATGCTGCTGGAGTTCGCCAAGCCGCCGGTAAACAAGCTCGGATACTCAATCAAATGATTGATGAATTATTTGATGAGAAACATGACTTTAGCCAAGACCGCCTGAAAGAATTACTCGGACATACACCAGTTCAAGTAATAGCTGGGTCGGCTTTGGGTATAACCATATCTTTCTTAGCTAAGTCTTTTTTATTAGTCAATAGTCCATAGCTGATAGTCAATAGTTCAACCTCCAGTAACTATTGACTCTAGTACAACACGGCGTAAATAAACAGACCATACCCTACGGGAAGCCCCTTTGCGTCTACAAAATCAACAAAAAGCTTACTCTGTCTTAATTTTGAATTTTGAATTTTGAATTTTGAATTCCGCCTTGCGGTACTAGGCTCTTGACCGTGAATATAGCAGTCTAATTTGACTCAAGAAACTACTCTTTTTAAGCGGAACAGGGAAAAAGAAACAGGGAACGCAAAAGAACGTATCATAGTTTCCAGAGCTTTGTTCAAAAATCAAATAAGAGTACTATATTTTGTTTAGATAAAGACAATCTGAAATGAGATGGCTACTGTCAACGCACATTTGACCGCAGTAACATCACCTTGCGACTATCAACTAAATAGGCAGCAAAACCATTTTCATTGAGCTTTTGCAATGTGTTGTGAGCTTCTTTTTGGTTAGTGGTGTAAACAGCTAACAAATAAGGACGTTGTCCATAGGAAGCAAAACCAACATCACCCCCTACCACTTGTTCTACATTAGATGCTAATTCTGGGCGGTTGAAATAATCTACTAATACGGCGTAACCTTCTCCTAGGGCTTGTGGCTTAAAGGTAACATTTTGAGGCGCTTGTACATCTGCGGGTTTAGTGGTGATTATGCCAGATAACCCGACAATATTGTTGATATATCTTGCCCATCGTTGAGCATCATCAATTTTATTAAAGCCACCTATTCTGGTAACTGTATCGCTGAGGTATTGACAAGTGGTACTTTTGAGTTCATTAGGTAAGGCATTACGCAGTTGCTTTTGATTATCTGCTGTGGGACTAACTATTAATAAAAGATACTCACCAGCATTTGGAGGTTGACAAGCGGGAAGATTTTGTTGAGCGTTAACAGAACTCATACCATTAATCAATCCTGCGATCGCTAATACTACAGTATGTAGTAAATACGGAAATCTCTGCACAACAGCCTCACACATAAAGAAGATTTTCTTAAAAGATTTCGTCAATGTATATTTTGTTCCCTGGGTGGGAGCAGAGGGGACAAGGGGACAAGGCAGTAGAGGAAGCAGAGGAAGCAGGGGTGCAGAGGAGGAAAATTACACCAATACTCTCCCTCTGCCCCTCTGCCTCTCTTCCCCTTCTGCTTAATACTCGCCCCATGCCCAATAGTATATTAGGATACGGTAGCTAGAGATGCTAAAGGATCGGAGATTGTTGCTGAAGGTGCTTGAAACTCCCCTACAATTACATATTCCAATCGTAGTTTCAACCAAGTAATAAATGGTTTGTCGGTAGAAATAATTGCAGCAGATGGTTGAGGACACTTGGCTTTAATCTCAGCCATTTCTGGTGCTTCTAAAAACGCAGGTTGCTTTACTAACCAAAAATCAATTTCTTTTTCTTGTTCGTGGTAGTGACGGGTACGTTCTTTGAGTACCTCATCTAAGGGTTCTTCGTGTATTAAAAATTTTTGACTTGCCAAAACGTAATAGTAAGTTGCCATTTTGATCCTTTGGTTATTAACGATTAACTCAAGGGTACAGTTTATATACTGTACCCTTAAAAATTAACTCTTCTTGAGTTTTTTAAACCAAGAACTGAAGGGACAAGCACTTGCTTTGCTTTCACTAATTGAGAGTTTGCCGCCAGCTGTCAGCTTCTCTAAAAACAACGTATTGTCAAAGTAGTGTTCCACAGAAATTATCCGCAAGTCATCGGTAACTTTGGCAACGCTCATGCCGATAATTTCTACTGTCTCTCCAGTTGGTGCATAGTCTTTGTATGCACCTTTAAAATGTCCCCAGTGCCGCCACTTAAATGTCACATTTGGTGGCCCGGAGTAAACTTCCAAAACTTCCCAAGGAAAGCCTTGGGGAAATGTTGAGTGGAAGATTTGAGCGGATGATTCAAAGGTTTCAGCAGAAGCTTTGTAATGCTCTGAATCAGCCATAAATAAATTGTAAGTACCCTGGGCTGCTAAATCTGTAGCGGTGTATTCTTGACCTCCATTAGTACTCACACGAAATTGGTCATTAACAACAGACAACCACTGTTGTGGGTTCGTTTTGAAAGATACCTCCATCTCAAAGCTTCTGACCAAATTTTGTACGATCGCTTCTAGAGAACCCTCTAGGTGATTACGCGTACTTTCTTTAGCCAAATTCTCTTTAGAGCGAGAATAATCAGGAGGTTCCTGATAGCGCCATTGGGCACCAGTACTTCCTTCAATAACTTTATCCCGATCCTGTACCCAAAGTGGCAGGCTGTTAGATTGTGTTGCGCTCATAGAAGTCTTTGCTTAAAATTGTGTCCCCAATTCTTGGATTACGCAGTTAAGACCCCTCTAAGCATTGATTGAGTGTTGAGTCAAGTAAAAAGTACTCACTATTGATATACAAGGTACTTATCGTAGTGCTTGTGGTTGGTTTTTTTAACTCAGCACTCAGCACTTGTAACTCAGCACTCTTCATAGTTAACTGTTAGCTGTTAACTGTTTACTGTTCACTATTTACAGTTCTCCTCGGATGGCTTGCTTCATCTCACGCACAGCTCTTTCTAAACCTACTAAAGCTGCTCTACTAATGATGGTGTGACCAATGTTGAGTTCTTCCATCCCTGGCAGAATAGCTACAGGATAAACATTCCAGTAGGTCAGTCCATGACCAGCATTAACTCGCAATCCCGCTTGAATCGCTTGTTCGCACCCTTTCGCTAACACGGCTAACTCTTGCTTGCGACTTGTTTCATCGGTAGCCTCAGCGTATTGCCCAGTATGCAGTTCAATAAACTTCGCTTGTACTTTGGCAGATGCTGCAATTTGTGAAGGTTCGGCATCAATAAATAAACTTACTGGAATGCTAGCACTCTGCAATTTATCAACTATGTCACCTATTTTAGCAATTTGCCCAACAATATCTAAACCACCTTCTGTAGTTACTTCTTCCCGTTTTTCTGGTACTAAAGTTACATAATCAGGTTTGATATCGAGGGCTATTCCTAGCATTTCCTCGGTAGCTGCCATTTCTAAATTTAAGTGCGTTCTCACCGTTTGCCGTAAGAGTCGCACATCTCTATCTTGTATATGCCGTCTATCTTCCCGCAGATGCACAGTAATCCCATCTGCACCCCCCAGTTCTGCCAACACTGCTGCCGCTACGGGGTCAGGTTCCACCGTTCGCCTTGCTTGCCGAATAGTCGCAATGTGGTCAATGTTTACGCCGAGTGTAGACACCCCTAGTTTCTCCCGATCCACAGTCTTTAGGATCTTGATTTTACAGGAAAAGTGGGTGTGGGGGATGGGGCATTGGGCATTGGAGAAGTTTTTCTCCCCTGCTCCCTGCTCCCTACCCCCTTGCCTCTTCCCCAGTCCCCTCCTAACAAACCAATGATGTATCAGACAGATGAATCTGATTGGCAAGGTTTTTCAACTCGGCTTCTCTGGATAACATGATTTCGCTAGGCTGAACGTCTACTGCCTCAAAGATTGTTCGTAAACGATATACCCAGTCATGTCGCAGTAGGGAGTTGACAACATTTTCTTTTCTAATTCTGGCTAAGCGATCGCGCTGAGTATCTAAGTCAGTAATAATTTCGCCGATGTCAGGACAATCAAAGGGAACTTTGATAATTGCATCCGGCCAATCAAAATATTTGTCAAATTCTTCTATTGTTGGCGGTTCGCCAATCATGACTGCACCAGCAGCAGCACCTTCAAAGAAACGAGAACCAAACTCTTGGTTAATTTTGGCTGTGTCTAGTTCGTTAGCACGTGAGCGATTAGCAAAGAAATAACGGCTTCTCTTAATTAAATTAGCTAATAAACTGCGGTGTTCTTGGGGATTGTTGACTGCAAAGGTTTGTTGTTTAGCAGCATTTTTGATTCCCGAAGCTTTGATTGTATCGTAGTAATAAAAGATTGGTTGCTGTTGTGCAAATTCTAATAGGGATTTATGGGTTACCGATGAACGCCGCCCTAAATAGCAAACATCAATAGCGCGTTGAGGTAATAAGGGATAGGGACTGAATTTTAATGTATCAATCCCAGGTGGTAGATAGGTACAAGGACGACCTGTAATTTTAGCAACTGCTTCTGTACAATTTTTTGTACCAAGAAAGATATGGTCGAAATCCTTTAAAAACTCGAAGAAGTAATTATTAGATGGCTTAAGATACGATTCCCAGCATTCGACTATGTAACAAACAGACTTGTTGCATTTTTGCTGCCAATTTTTGAACGAATGCAGTCCGAATAGTTCAAAGGGAGAATTAAAGATGGGAAAGAATAGTTCATACTCTTGTTCAAGCAAGTATGGATTATTCCCTGGAACAAGGAACTCAGCTAATTGCTTGGAGTTAGTTAAATATTTAGCTAGTTTGTAGATTTTTCTTAAGATACCGTCATTAGCACTCAATGGTTGAACCATATCAACAGCATCGGTATCATATAGTACATCTTCAAATTCATATAAGGTGCAAAAAGCTACTAAGTTAGCAATTTCACGCATTGATACTAATAAAATGCGTGATTTTTCATTAGAGAAAGAATTAAATTTAGGTTTTATCAAATATTTATCGTTTGTCATGATATTACCCTGATTTAATAAAGTGTATTAGAGCAAGTTACTTGTCGTTATAAATCTGCTTCTGTTCCCAATTGAGGATTGTTTATCAGTTAAGATTGACTTTTAGAAATGTGATTTTTGACTTTCACAGGCTTTGAGGAACTTCTTATATCAAAACACGTAACCTAACAGTTAGTAACTAAAAAATAATGAAACTTTAAAAGCTAATAGACCAAGAATAAATTTTATTTATATACATACAATATTCTGTAAAAATAGACAAGGAGTAAAGTAAGATCAATAATTTTAAAAAACTTATATATCAGGTGCTAATCTTTTAGTAAAAAGCTTTTTAAAATTGAATGCAATAACTTTGTAACACATTAATATATTCTAGAGGGCATGGCAATGCCATGCCCCTACAATCTGTCGCATTTTTTTCAAATTGGGATTATCTCGATCATAAATTTAAATCAACCGAATATTCTAGTAAATATAATTTGACTCAGCAAAAAGAAAATGGGAAAAGAGAATTTAACCTTTTCCCATATACAAGACACTTAAAATGGCTTCTACGCAGCAGATAATACCAATTTGCCAAAAATAATCATTAGGTTCTAACTAACTAATGATACATTTGATATGTGCTGGATTTCATAGGCTAGTTTCTTCAACTTAGCTTCTCTAGACAACATGATTTGACTAGGTTTAACATCTATTGTCTCAAATACTGTTCGTAGGCGATATACCCAGTCATGTCGTAGTAATGTATTGATAACATTATCTCTTCTAATTCTAGCCAAGCGCTCAGGCTGTGCATCTAAATCAGTAATAATTTCACCAATTTCTGGAGCATCAAAGGGAACTTTGATAATGGCATCAGGCCAATCAAAATGTTTGTAAAATTCCTCTGTCATTGGTGGATCGCCAATGAGGACTGCACCAGCCGCCGCACCTTCAAAGAAACGGGGGCCAAACTCTTGCTTATTTTTTGTCGCTTCCGCTTCGTTAATACGTGCGCGGTTAGCAAAGAAATAACGGCTTCTCTTGTTTAAATTAGCAAACAAAAAGCGGTGTTCTTGGGCATTGTTCACCGCAAAAGTTTGTTGTTTAGCTGCATTTTTAGTGCCGGAAGCTTTGATTGTATCGTAGTAATAAAAAATTGATCGTTGTTTTGCAAATTCTAATAGGGCTTGATGAGTTACAGGTGAACGCCGACCCAAATAGGAAACATCAATACTGCGGTGAGGTAACTGTGGATAGGGACAGAATTTTAATGTATCAATCCCAGGTGGTAGATAGCTACAAGGACGACCTGTAATTTTAGCAACTGCCTCTACTGAATTTTTATTGCCGAGAAAAATATGATCGAAATCTTTTAAATATTCTAGAAAATAAAGACTAGATGGCTGAAGATATGTTTCCCAAAATTCATCTATATAACAAACTGCTTGGCTGCATTTTTGCCGCCAATTTTTAAAGGCGTGCAGTGCGAAAAGTTCAAAGGGAGAATTAAAGACGGGAAAGAACAGTTCATACTCTTGTTCAATAAAGTATGGATTTGTTCCGGGTACTAAGAAGTTTGCTAATTTTTTAGAATTAGTTAAATACTTAGCTAATTTATAGATTTTTCTGACGATGCCATCATCAGTATTTAATGGTTTGAGCATATCAGCAGCATCGGCATCGTAGATGACATCTTCAAATTCATATAAGCTACAAAAGCCAACTAAATTGGCAATCTCACGCATGGATACTATTAAAATGCGTGATTTATCATTGGCATTAGAATGTAGCTTTGGTGTCATCAAATATTTTTCTTTACTCATGTTCATACCTTAATTAAACCCAGAGATTTATAAAGTGGTTTTTTCCGGCTTGCTATTGTTGCCAGAGCTATGTAGGCAATTGATTTTTAATTTCAGTATTAATGATGAATTGGAGAGATAAATACAAAAAAGCTGCCGATTACTATTCATTTTGAATCAGTAATCAGCATTCTGAAACTAGGGAGAGGAAAATCAATGATGTACATAGAGAAATATAGAAGCACCTAGACACTCTCAACAGGAATCTCCTGATGACGCTTGTTACCTATGCCTACCAGTTTTAGGGAAAATTCCCAAGACTGTAATAGCTAATCAATAAAAAGTTGGGTTGCTTTGTTATTGATTACTAATTGAGCAATTCATGATTAATACTTAAATTTGATGAAAATCTATCATGTACCAGAGCAATATCCCAGTAGTTTTACGAAGGTTAATGTATTCTTAATACATAATTCATCTAGTCTTTATAAAAAATGATTTACGTTTTCCGTGGATTCAAGCTTGAAATCTTGATAATTTTGTAGGATGTGCCACGGCGAGTTATTTCGTGACAAATTATCTTGACAATCAGCACCTAACACACGCTACTTATAAAGCCTTGGCTGAATACACTCAACAACAGATTAGCTGAGATTTTATGCGTTGTGGTTAGATTTCTAGCCAGTTGTTCTCGTCCGCCAAGAGTGCAGTGTTAATGACGTAGCGATGACAGCACTCTTACAACTGGCCCACGACAGCAAAAGGAGGAATGTTGGGTGTATCGGTCACACAATCTTCTTTCTGTCGTTCTTGTTGTTATCTATTGAAACTCGAAATGAAATACTTGGGATGCCAAATTGCCAAAAAGAAATCAGGAGTTTTTCTTGTAGCCAAATTCAATTTCAGTGCAGTCAATTATATTTCTTGCCTATGCAGCACTCAGGTTGTCAAAAGTCAAGAGTCCAAAGTCCAAGCTAGCCTTTGACTCTGGACTCTTGACCCTTGACAGTCCTAACGCCAGAATATTTGATTTAGCTGCGTATCAGCTTACCACTTCAAAATTCAAAATTAAGAAAACCATATGTAGCAAGGGTTTTTGAGTTTGGATCTGTTGCTAAATTTTGGAGAATTGGTATAAGGGGCTTCCAGAAAATAAATTATCCCCTTTTCATAGTGGCAGATTTTTCCTCCTCGGCTTCACGGACAGTTTGCTCAAGTCGAGCCAGCCGCTGGCGGGGTTCCCACGCAACTGTCCTCCTCTGCATACACAGCGTTCGCCTAGCGTCCCGCAGGGATGGAATATTTTTTTAGTTGGAAGTTCCTAATCCTGGCGCTTTTCCAAGCTTGGTATAAAATCTCAAATCGCTCAACGTGGCGATCGCCTCTAGCTGAAAGTTATCCACTAAATATTTCAAGGCCTCTGCTAGGGGTTGTTCCTGGCTAGAGATTTGAGCAATCAGTTCGTAGAGTTTGGCATCATTCAGATCCAAGGCGGCTTCATAAACTTCCCCAATCCACTCCTTGGGCATTACCTGCAAGTCCGCAGCAGTAAGGGATTTTTTTGGTGAAGTTACTTTGTTGCTATCAGGTGCGACGACTTCACTATATATGTAGCGTACCCCCAAGTACTGCGCCATCTTCTCAAACAGTATCGTTTCTGTAAAAGGCTTGGCAACATGGTCATTGCAACCCGCTTGCATACTGGCTTGGCAGTCTTGTTCAAAAGCTGCGGCAGTTAGAGCAATAATAGTGACATCTTCTCCGCCTGCTGTGGCTCTGATTTGTTGTGTAGCTGTGTAGCCATCCATCACAGGCATTTGAATATCCATCCATATCAGGTGAGGATGCCATTCTTGCCACATCGCGATCGCTTCTGCACCATTTTCCACAGCGCACACTTCAAAGCCTACTGACTCTAGCAACTTGACTAAAAGTTGACGATTTTCTAAAACGTCTTCTACCACAAGAATCCGGTAAGTGGATTGTCCTGGTTCTAAACTAATTACATAGCGGGTTGTTTCGGATGCTACCAAATCAATTGAGTCTACTACCTGCAAAAAGACTTCACAGGTAAAGGTTGTGCCTTGCTTTAAGGTGCTGTGGGCTGTGATATTACCACCCATCAATCGGGCAAACTGGCGACTAATTGATAAACCTAAGCCTGTACCTTGGGCATTGCGGCCCTTTTCTGTTTGCATAAAGGCTTCAAAAATCGATTCTAGATCTGAGGTAGGAATACCGCATCCAGTATCTTCGACTTCTAGACGCAGCATGATTTTCGATTCGCTTGCTGGTAAAGCTTGTACTCGCAGCGTGATGCTGCCGTTGCTGGTAAATTTAATGGCATTACCTAACAAGTTGATTAAGATTTGCCGCAGTTTGGCTTCATCACCACAAACATAATAAGGAACATTAGCATCGCGCAAATTTTGAAGATTCAAGCCTTTCTGTGAGGCTTTGAGAGTAAACATATCGTTGAGCGATCGCAATAGTCGATGCAAATTAAAACAGCTTTCCTTGAGTACTATTTGTCCTGCTTCAATTCTCGACATCTCTAAAACATCGTTAATCAGAGCTAGTAAATGTTCTCCACTGCGGCTGATAATGCTCAGATGCTCGCGAAATTCATCATGAGTTTCGCGATCGCGTACCATTAATTGCGTAAATCCGAGAATGGCGTTCATGGGAGTCCGCAGTTCGTGGCTCATTTTGGCTAGGAATTGGCTTTTGGCATGATTGGCGATCGCAGCTTGTTCTGCGGCTTGTTCTAGAGCAACTTGCGAAAACTCAAGTACTGCTAGCATCAAGGTATTTCGCATTTCCAAGGCTGCTTCCATCTCCGCACTTTGCCAAGGTAGGGATGTTTCTTTAACTATTTCTTGCCAAAGTTCAAAGGATTTACGCGGTGTTAATCGCATTTCATCATCGCTAGAGATGGAAACAGAGGTGTGGGGATTTCCTGCCCAATTAACTGTTTGAATTTGTTCTGGTCTAAACCAAATAATATGATAAGACTTTTGTTGCAGCACAATTGAAATTACTAAAATTCCACTGGCAATTGCACTGAATTGCTGGGCTTGAGGATAAATTTTTGAGAGCGAATCAGTCACAAATATCGGTTGGCATTGTTTTTCTAATAACCAATTCATCAATGCTTTGACTTCATTTAAAGCAGGAGTTTCACCGAGCAGAGAAACTTCATTTTCTAGAATAATTGCGGCTCCCTGGGCGTGAACTAAATTCATGACAGCCAATTGGTTCTGCTGGAAAACCGATTCAATAAAGCTAGCTTCTTGAGATAATGCTGTTCGCAATTGTTCCTGAATTAATTTCACCTGTGAGCGATAATGATTCATCTCCTGCTCTTGTTGATAAGCTAATTCTAATGAGGCAAACTGCCCCAGAAATTCGCAAGCTTTTCGCATTTCATAATCAACATATTTAGGAGAGTAATTATGACAAGCAATCAACCCCCAAAGTCGTTTGTCATTAATTAAAGAAATCGACATCGAAGCTGTCACACCCATATTTTGCAAATATTCCAGATGGCAAGGCGACACACTGCGTAAGTTGGCATGACTGAGATTCAGCGGTGTTTCTGTAATAGGATTATCCGTAGGAATTAGCTTTGCTGGTTGATAGTTAACACTGGGAATCAGTCGTAACCAGCTGTTGTAATATAGATTACGGGCTTGCTGGGGAATATCGAAAGCTGGATAATGTAGCCCCAGATAGGTTTCTAAATTGTTAGCTTTGTCTTCTGCAAGCACAATGCCGCTATTGTCGGGAGCAAACTGGTAGATCATGACGCGATCAAAGCCAGTAATTAGTCGCACTTGTTTGGCTAAAGTTGCCGCCAAATCATTTAAAGTTTCGGTGGCGCGAAGCAGGGCGATCGCTTCTTTTAACAGGTGATAAAACTTGATCACCTGCTTACTTGTAGTTACTGGACTAGGTTCTAGTTCCATCACTAGGGCTGTACCACTGCGGTGCAATATTCCCTTAAAACTTTGGAAATACTTTTTTTGATTAACTGATGCTACTGCGCTCTTAATTTTTAAATCTAATGGGTTAACTACTTCTAAGTTATCTTCTCGAAGATATTGAGATATTTCTTTAACTTTCCCTTGAGAAAGCAGCACATTCAGCGGTTTACCAATAATATTTTCGGCGGGAATTCCTAATATTTGCTTGATGTTTTCACTAACTTGCAAAATTTTTAGTTCTGGTTCTTGCAATGTCAACAAAATCCCATGTGGTTGAATCAAACCAGGAATCTCAATCAATTCGCGATCACAATTAGTTAAATCGGTAGTCATTGGGGATTGGGGATTGGGGACTGGGGATTGGGGACTGGGGACTAGGGACTAGGGGACATGGAGAAATTACCCACTACTCATTACTCATTACCCATTACTCATTACTCAATGCCCAGTGCCCCATGCCCCATGCCCTAACTAACTGAGCACTCTTTTCTGACGTTCTAGCTGCAAAGCTGCTTTGACTCTTTCAAATTCTGTTTCTAACTGATAAAGTCGCTCTAGAAGATGGCTCATTTCCGAAAAAGCGATCGCTTCTATTTCTCGACAAAGTTCTGTGAGATTCCTCGCTCCTAAATAAGCGCTACTTGATTTCCAGCTATGGGCTAGACGGTGTATAGTTGGGGCATCTCCTTGAGTAACAGCTTTCCGAATTTGCTCCAGTATATGTGGGGAATCTTCTAAATAACAGTCAATAATTTCTGAGACAAATGTTTCATCGTCTCCAGCCATTTCATAAATTTTTTGAATAGCTTGAGTATTAATGGCTGGTAAATCTGCTACTGCCACAAAAGAGCGATTTGTTGATGGTTCCTTGACTTGATGGGAGTGGCGATCGCTTCTGCTGGGGGGGATGAAACCACCATTAGTAGAAACTATCGGCAGACATCGGCTTAAGGCTTGAGCTAGTATGTCAATACGGATAGGTTTGGTGATGTAGTCATCCATTCCCGCTGTGAAACATTCCTCGCGATCGCCTTGCAGGGCGCGGGCTGTCACGGCAATAATTCGCGGGCGTAAACCCAATGGATACTTTTGACAGATGAGCTTTGTGGTTTCTAATCCGTCCATTTCTGGCATTTGCACATCCATTAAGATTACGTCGTAAGACAAGTGCTGGATAATTTCTAGGACTTCTTTGCCATTACTCACAACATCGGCTCTATATCCTAGTTGTTTGAGCATCAATAAAGCTAGCTTTTGATTCACTGCATGATCTTCCGCCAGCAAAATTCTCAAGGGGAAGTGTTCTGACATTTCCGAATTGAGGGAAATGAGATGAGATGTCTGGGTATTTGTTTGGCTAGTAGGTTGCACATTAGTTTTTCCGGTAGGTGCAGGATAACTAGCCGGGGCGAGGATAGTGAAATAAAAAGTAGATCCCTCTCCTAGGCGAGTATCTACCCACATTTTGCCGCCCATCAATTCGCTAAGTTGGCGGCTGATCGCTAATCCTAAACCTGTGCCTCCATAACAGCGTGTAGTGGAAGAATCTATCTGACTAAAAGACACAAACAATCGATTCAGTTTATCTGCTGGTACGCCTACCCCTGTATCCTGAACAGAGAACTGGATCTCATACGTATGCTGGGGATCGGCGTTTTTAATTTGGGCAGCCTTCTGTGCCTTTTCCTGCTCAACTGCACCGGATTGATTAACTCCATTACCAGATGCAGTTGCGAGATGGGCTGTGACTGCAATTTTAATACTGCCATTAGGAGTAAATTTAATAGCATTACTCAGTAAATTCACTAAAATCTGACGCAGACGAGTCACATCTCCGACAATATTTGTCGGCACATCTGCTGCCATATGAAAGCTAATTTCTAATTGTTTTGCTGTGGCATCGTTGGCTAGCAATGCGATTGATTCTTTGATGCAGTTTACTAAATCAAATGATTCTGCTTCTAGTTCTAATTTGCCAGACTCAATCTTAGAAAAATCTAAAATATTATTAATTAAAGATAGTAATATTTCACCACTGGAACGAATTGTCTCCACAGCATCTTGTTGCTCTGGATTCAGCTTTGTATCTAGTAATAATCCCGTCATACCAATCACCGCATTCATCGGCGTGCGGATTTCATGGCTCATATTTGCTAAAAAATCGCTTTTAGCTTGGGTAGCTGCTTCTGCTGCTGCTTTTGCTTCCTCCAAGCGTTGATTCTGTTGAATTAACAGTTGCTGCTGTTGTCGAATGAGTAATTGATTTTTAATTCTTGCTAGTACTTCTAACTCTTTAAATGGTTTAGTAATATAGTCTTGCGCTCCCAACTCAAAAGCTTTGACTTTATCCTTAAGATCATCTAGAGCGCTAATAAATATAATTGGAATATTACGTGTTTTCTCTAGCAGCTTTAACTGCTGACAAACTTCATAGCCGTTCATTTCCGGCATATTAACGTCAAGTAAAATTAAATCTGGTACCTCTCGTTGGGCAGCTTGCAAAGCCATACGTCCACTGAGCGATTTGCGAAGCACATAACCCTCTGACTCTAGCATTTTGGCTAATAAACGTAGATTGTCAGGGTTGTCATCTACGAGTAAAATATTTGTTTGCGATGCTGCTTTCAGTAAGGTATCCATAGTAATTGGAATTAAGGCCGATTTAAAATAGCGATTGCTTATCATAGAAAGCAATCAACTCAATATTTCAGAGCATCTGCAAGAATTAATCTTGGCAGTAAATATTCTTAATGATTTGGTCAAGTCTGTCAGCCTTACAGATTTATGGGAAAATCTCTACATTTAATTCTTTATACGGCAAAAAAAACAGATTGTAAACTAAAATCAATCTCATATTTGCCAATTGTATATAAGTTTAAAAACTCTACTTAACTAATTAATAAAGTGTCATACTTATTATGCAATTATTACTTAAGCTTGGGGTTAATAACCTAAGTACTTGCGTAGAAAGGAAATCGGGAAGAAGCAATAATGGAATAGGGAGTTTTTAAGCAGTAAAATCTCAGCTACATCTCAACGATTTAAAAAATTTAAGCTTAAATTTTTTAAATAATATTTAAGCGGATAAACATTTATAATTAAGCAATTTCCAAAATTATACCAATTCATGATATACCACAAAATTGTGGATGTTCCCTACCTGCCCATCTGTCGCGTTCTTTTTCCAAAATGGTATGAGATTATCCAGTTTTGAAGAAATAATAAGGTTGATGATTTTTCCTCTAACTTGAAAGTCTGAGTGCTAAGTAAAAATCCCATTCCAACTTTCATGCATAGGAGTGATTTTTTTGCTCAATACTGTTTACACAGTATGCTTCTAAACCCCAAAAAGCAAGATAACTAATAACCGCAAATAATACCAATTCAAATAATGTTTGCGACACATCAATATATTCTAGAGGGCACGGCGTGCCGTGCCCCTACAATCTGTCACATTCTTTTTTCAAATTGGTATAACTATAGCGGTTTCCATATGGTGAGGTACAGTAATAAGAGAATCAACGCAGATAAATTTGTACCTCAGCAGATTAAGAAATGCTATAAGGGACTTCCAACTAAAAAATATTCCATCCCTGCGGGACGCTACGCGAACGCTTTGTCAGCAGAGGAAGCAGAGGAGAAAGAATCTGCAGCTATGAAAATGGGATAATTTATTTTCTGGAAGTCCCTAAGAAAATACTAGATTTTATTACGAATTTGTTACTTATATAAGTATAGGTAATAGGTAATTTGTCCTCCTTGTTCGACATGAAATCAAGGAGAAAGCATGAATCTCTGATTATAATGTTGCGACCAGTTCCTTAAGGCGATCGCGTCCATCTCGAAAAACCGACCAACCATCCCCGACTAATACTGTATCTACCTGAGTGAGATTTGCCAATCTCTGCACAGATGCTACAGCTTGTTCACGACTCATCAGCTTTTCATCTGGCAATATTGTTAATGTACCTGCTTTGTGGGCGCGTACCAAATCCCCAGTAATTAAAGTCGTTTCTTCTAGCAATAGCGCCAGTTCGCCGGGAGTTTTAGAACCTTGGAGTTCAATCACCTTTAATCCTGGGACTAATTCTTCACCATCACTCAGCCAGCGATCGCAATTTATCGGAAAATTATCTTTTTCGGCTATGGGCCCAGCTAGTTTAGCATAGGTTTGATCGGCAATATCCTTCGCTGACCTAGCATGATCAGAGTTAGTCAGTACAATCCAAGCAACATCACCCAGAGAATTTAGGTGATTCCAATCGTGATTAGATAAAGCTACCGGATCTATTAAGATATTGCCCTCTGGACGAATCCAGGCAATCCCATTAAAATCAATGTTTCTTGCGGGATTGAAAGTAGACCAACCATAGAGATCCGGACGGTGCAGAGATTTCATATTTATTTTGGGTCAATACCTTCAATAATTTAGTATCCGTAAATTTAGGATAGAAATCAAGTTATATTATGTCCGGCTAATCAGTTATAGTTTGGCACATCTGTGCAGAAAGCTCTCAATTCTCTTGTGTTCCCCTCTGCTTGTGCTGCTGCTTTCAGGATAAGTCTTAACTGAACATGATATTAGGGACTTCCAGAAAATAAATTATCCCCTTTTCATAGTGGCAGATTCTTCCTCCTCTGCATACACAGCGTTCGCGTAGCGTCCCGCAGGGATGGAATATTTTTTTAGTTGGAAGTCCCTTAATGGGTGTCAAGTCTCAAAACTCAGGTTTCTACGGAGATGCTTGTTATACACTAAAATTATTTTACAGTTTTAAATAGATTTCGATTTTCTCATCTAAGTTTTTTAGATGCTGACTCAGAATCCCTAGAGGAAATATTAAATTACATATAGTAAAACTTAACTGCATCTACTTTGAAACTTCTAGTTTTTTCAGAATCAGATTTTATTGCCAAATTTTATACTCTTCCCTATTCTCAACTTGGACGACATTTAATATATGCAAATCTGCCAAAACTCTAATTGCTCAAATCCTTTTAACCCCGATGGTAATAAATTTTGTACCAGTTGTGGAGGAAACAACTTTGGTACTTTATTCAAAAACCGCTACCGTATTAATCGATTATTAGGTGAAGGTGGTTTTGGTAAAACCTATGAAGCTAGGGATATAGATAGATTAGATGCACCTTGTGTAATTAAGCAATTTATGCCTCAAGTCCAGGGAACTAGCGCGCTTAAAAAAGCTGCGGAAATGTTTAAAGAAGAAGCAAGGCGCTTGTTTGAACTAGGAGAAAATCATCCCCAAATTCCGCAGTTAGTTGCCTATTTTGAGCAAGGATTGAATTTATATTTAGTACAAGAATTTATTGCAGGAGAAACTTTAGCTACAGAACTGCAACAACATGCTTTTAATGAAATGCAGATTCGGGAACTGTTAGCTGATTTATTGCCAATTCTGCAATTTATTCATGAGCGTAATGTCATTCATCGGGATATTAAACCAGAAAATATCATTCGTCGGGGCTACGATCACAAACTGGTATTGATTGACTTTGGGGGTGCTAAACAAGTTACACAAACTACTTTAGCCCGTCAGGGTACAGGAATTTATACCATTGGTTATGCTCCTTTGGAACAAATGCAAGGCTACGCTTATCCAGCCAGTGATTTATATGCTTTGGGTGCAACTTGTGCGCGGCTATTAACTCGGTGTTTACCTTTACAAGACCCCTATGGTAATCTTGCGGATTCTCTTTATGATGTGAGAGAAGCGCGGTGGCTGTGGCGAGAACGGGCCCAAGAACAAGGTTTGAGTATTAGTCATGATTTAGGAAGGATTCTTGATAAGTTGCTCAAGCATTTTGTTGGAGAAAGATATCAATCAGCAACCGAAGTTTTGCAAGATTTACAAACTCCTAAAAGTAGTAATGTACCACCAACAATTCCTATTGCTACTCCATCTACAAATAATGCTCAAGCTTATAACTATTGGGGATTAGACAAGGCGCAACGCCAAGATTACCAAGGTGCAATTACAGATTTTAATCGTGCTTTACAACTAGATCCCAATTATGTTGAGGCTTGGTGTAATCGAGGTAATATCTACTTCCAAATAGGCCAGTATGATACTGCCCTTGCAGATTACGATCGCGCTTTAACTATCAATCCTAACTTTGCAGAGGCGTTACAAGGTCGAGAGAAAATTTTGTCTATGCAGCGCAGAACTATACCTGTTCAGTCGCAACCGCAATTCCAACAAGCAGTTTTTGCCTATAGTTTAAATGGTCACTCTCAGCTTGTGAGATCAGTTACCTTCAGCAGAAATCTGCAAACCCTAATTAGTAGCAGTAATGATAAGACAATCAGGATTTGGAATCTGGATACACGTAAACTACAGGGCGTACTAAATGAAACTGGTATTTGGATAGTAACTGCGATCGCTCCCGATGGACAGACTATAGTCAGTGGCAGTAGCGATAATACAATCAAGATTTGGCATCTAAGTGCTAATAAACCCCAGCGTGTCCTTAGAGGACATTTTGATTTAATTAATTCCCTGTCCATCAGTCCTAATGGGCAAACTCTTGTTTCTGGGAGTAGGGATAAAACAATTAGAATTTGGCAATTAGAGACAGGAAACTTACAGCAAACTCTCCCCATAAATAGTGGCTTTGTTTACACCACAGCTATCAGTCCCGATGGTAAATTTCTCATTAGTGGTGGTAGCGATAAAGTAATTAAAATTTGGCGGTTGGATAAAGGTGAATTACTCCACACCATTACAGGTAACCCTGGCTTTGTGCGTGCTGTGGCTGTGAGTTCAGCCCTACAAATCATCGCCAGTGGCGGCTTTGGTTCAACCATCAACCTTTGGAACCTAAATACAGGACAACCACAGCAGCGTTTGGAAGGACATCAAGGTTTGATTCAATCCTTAGTGATTACCCCCGATGGGCAAACCTTGATTAGTGGTAGCAGCGATCGCACAATTAAAATTTGGAATTTACAAACTGGTAAATTACTGCAAACCCTCTCAGGACATACAGCCAGCGTCTTATCTCTCGATATCAGTCCCGATGGGCGAACCCTCGCCAGCGCTGGTGAGGATAAAACTGTTAGGATTTGGCAAGCAGGTTAATTGATACGATGTCTATTGACAAGCTGCGAAGTAGCTACCCATTGCACCCCATCCCTACTGGCATTGTTGATACAACGATAATAAAGTACATTCCCAAACAAGACGCGGTTGGGCATAGCAAAGTAGAGATTTACGAGCGTTTTCTAGCTGTTTAATAATGCCTACGCGATACCATTTATGCCAGTAAAATTGCTGAAGATAATCAACTAACCACAGTTGTGCTTCTGTATCTAAATCTTTATCAATGGTTTTAGCTAACTCTAAAGCCTGACGGTATGATGCAGGTGCTTTTTTCACGGCTTCGAGTAACTCAGGGGGAATAGCCTGTAGTTGCGCGTAAGATGCGATCGCACTTCCTGGGCTACCTGCTGCTATACTCAGCAATGCTTGATTTTGCAAAACTTCTCCATGTCCAGATTGAGTCAATACCTCAGCTAAAGACTCTCCATCTAAGCGATAAAAGGGAATGCGTTGACACCGTGACACTAATGTTGGTAACACAGCATCAGGTGTAGGTGCAATTAAAATTAATGTCGCCTTTCCTGGTTCTTCCAGCGTTTTCAGCAAAGCATTAGCTGCTGCTTCGGCCATTGTTTCCGCTTGTTCCAGCACCACTATATTTCTTGACGCTTCCAACGGCGGACGGCCGAGAAACTCTGTAATTTGCCGAATTTGCTCTAACCTAATTACAGGCGGTGCTTTACGCTTTACACCTTTTTCTGCTGCTTCTTTTGCTGTTAGCCTTTGACCTTGATATTGGTAAGTTGGCTCTACCCACAATACATCTGGGTGGTTACCTTGCAGCAAGCGATGATGTAAAGACCCACTTAATTTTGTCTCTACATCCCTAGCAAATAGCAACTCAATAAAGCACCTTGCAGCTAAACTCCGTCCCACCCCATCCGGCCCCACAAATAGATAAGCCGGCGCAACGCGGTTTTGTTTAACAGCCTGAGTCAGTAACTCTATCGCTTGCTGTTGTCCTACCAGTGGTGCAAATGGATCATTGGTCATTGGTCATTTGTCATTTGTCATTTGTCATTGGTCATTGGTCATTTGTCATTTGTCATTTGTCATTGGTCATTGGTCATTTGTCATTGGTCATTTGGTAATTGGTAATGGGAATTTCTCCCCTTGTCCCCTCATCTCCCCCAGTCCCCAGTCCCCATTACCCCTTATCCCCAGAGGGGGCCCCGAGTTCCCCAATCCCTACTCCCACGATAAGCGATGTCTGGCGACAAGCCGCTCCGCATCTACGCGCAAAACTTGTTGAATTGTTTGGTGTACAATTTCCTTACTCAAAGTGCCATCGATGCGAATAATTCTTTCGGGATAAGCTGCGGCTAATGCTGCATATCCTTGCTGTACTCGTTGATGAAAGGCGATAGTTTCTTGTTCAATTCTGTCTAAAGCTTCTTCACCACCACGTTTGCGTGACAGACCAATTTCGACATCAACATCTAACCATATAGTTAAGTCGCTGAGTAATCCCCCAGTAGCAATATAATTCAATTGCTCAATTAAACTCATATTTAAACGCCGACCATAACCTTGATAAGCAATGGTAGATTCAATATAGCGATCGCATAAAATATATTTCCCTTGTGCTAAATGCGGTTTCAGTTCTTGTTCTACGTGTTGCGCTCTGTCAGCAGCATATAATAATAGTTCTGTTACCTCTGCAATCGGTTTATTATCTGCTTTTTCTAGCAACAAGCGACGTAAATCTAAGCCTAATTCTGTTCCCCCTGGTTCTCGTGTAATTACTACAGAAACACCGAGGCTTTGCAACCATTCTTGACAAAGCTGCATTTGGCTAGTTTTACCGCAGCCTTCTACCCCTTCAAATACAATTAATTTGCCTTTCATCCTTTGTTGATTTTGATACTACTTATTTTTTAGATCTTGCTTTATTAAGCTACCAGGTATGTTGATCGCTACTACAGATAGGGAACTCTAAATAGTGAGGGTGAAAGAAATTTCTTCATACCGCTATTTATGTCTTATTCTGATACTGCAACTTTGCATAAATTACCATTTCGCGGTTTAACAAGAAGCTTAAGTTCTTTGGAAACTTGGGCTTTTGGGCTAACTTCCCACCTCGCTTGGACATCAGTAGTTCCAGCTGTTCATGCTGCTTTGGGAACTCAAGCTATTTTTGTGTGGGTTCCCGCTGTGTTTGTGGGGATGCTGCTGAATTATCAAATGAAACATCTAGGTAGAAATTTACTGGATGTAGCTGGAGGAACTCCTAACTATACCACTCATCTGTGGCAACGCTATCCATTGATTGGTCGCTATGCAGCTATTGGATATCTTTTAGGTTGGCTTTCTTTTTTATCAGTTAATGCTGTTGTGTTGACAGACATCATTAAAGTTAATCTTGACTCACTAAGTATTACCTGCCCTGAAGCATTTCTCAGAATTAGTTTTATATTATTGCCTTTTATTGTTGCCTTTAGTGGTACCAGAGCTTTAAGTATTCTACATTTATTTTTTGCTATTCCCGCTTTTATTTTATTATTTACTTTCTGTCTCCAAGGTTTAGGATTCTTAGCCTTTTCTAGTCATAGTCCAGGCTTTTTTCCTCAGCAATGGGCAACTTTTAATTTTATTGACTTTGCAAAATGGTTTTATTTTGTTAGCTATACAGTTTACAGTTGTGAAACTGCGACATCTTTTGTCGCTGATAGCCGTGAGCCGAATCAAACTCTCAATTTTCTCGACATAGCTGCTTGGTTAATGATACCTGTATTTGTGGGTGGTTCTTGGGTAATTATGCGTTTAGCAACTGCCCCAAATTTAGCTGACAATGCTTTTTTAAATTTTGTTGCTGCTTCTACACCATTTTGGGGGAATTTTGCCCCAATAATTGCTACTTTTTTACTAGCAGGTTCTTGTTTATTAGGTTCTGCAACAACTCTTTCTAATGCTCCCCGAATCATCTATCAGTTAGCTGTAGATAAACACCTCGCACCAGTATTTTCTATAGTGTCCAATCGCGGAGTTTTTGGTTCATCTTTGGCTCTTAGCTTGATTATCGGCCTGATTTATTTTATTTGGGGAAATGTTGCTCACATTGTTGCAGCGGCAAATTGTGCCTGGTTTATATCTTTTATGGTGCTGCATTTGGGTTTATGGCAACAAAGGGCTAAGTTAGATGTGGTCATGCCACGCCTGACTTTAGGTATATTTTTAATAGAGATAGTAATCTTATTAGTAGGAGCCTATGCTTGGGGTTGGCAAGATTTCTTAATTGGATTTTTAGCACCTTTTGGGGTAATAGCAATTGATGCATTAGTGCGCTATCTTCCTATTAATTTTTTTAAAAGTAGTTGGTGGTTAAAACTTTATCAATCACAACGCCCAAAACAATTTCAAGATTCAGTAATGCTACAAGTGAGCATCTTGATTTTTTTGTTGTGCATTGCTGTTTTAGTTGGTAGCGTATTTGGTTGGCAATTGAATAAAGTTACTACTACTAATTTTGGCAATTTGGTTGTAGTCTTGCTGATGACAGTAGCATTTGTTGGGGTAGCGATCGCCTGTTGGACAAGTTTACCTCAAGTAGTAGCGATCGCAGAAGCGCGAGAGTCGGCAGAACATCTATTTACTGTTGCTCAAGATGCCATTCTTGTTACAGATGAACAAGGTATTATTCGCCAAGCAAACCCTGCAACAGAATTACTATTTAATATTAATCCGTCCTATTTACTAGGCAATCATCTCAATAAATTGCTACCCCAATTAGGTAACAATCCACAGCAATGGGTAAAGCGCAGCGAACAAACTTTTACCCACAATACCAAGAGTAAAATTTTAGAAGTTGCGATTTCCGATCGTCCACATCAATATTTTCAAGAATATGTCGTCATTCTTCACGATATCACTCAGCTTAAACAAGCAGAAGAGATATTAAGAAATTCCGAATCACAATTAAAGGAAGAAGCCAAGCAATTAGCCACACAACTGATCCAAAGCGAAAAGATGTCTAGTTTAGGACAGTTAGTTGCTGGAGTCGCACATGAAATTAACAATCCAGTTAATTTCATCTCTGGTAATCTTACTCCTGCTAATGAATATCTCCAAGATTTGCTGAAATTACTGGAACTTTACCAACAGCATTATCCTAACCCTATATCAGAAATTAAAACTCATGCAGAAGTTATTGATATAGATTTTATCATTGCAGATTTACCCAGATTACTAACTTCTATGACAGTTGGCGCTGAGAGAATTAAAGCAATTGTTCTTTCCCTGCGAAACTTTTCTCGCTTAGATGAAGCAGAAATGAAAGTAGTAAATATTCATGAAGGTATTGATAGTACTTTAATGATTCTTGCACATCGCCTTAAAGCTGATGAAAAACGTCCAGAAATAGCAGTTATTAAAAAATATAGCAATCTTCCGTTTGTCGAATGCTATCCAGGACAACTGAATCAAGTATTTATGAATATTTTGGCTAATGCTATTGATGCTTTAGAAGAGACATTTGCCAACTTCCAACAAACTCAAAATTTGCAAATTTGCATTACAACCTTATTGTCTACACATCAACAGATTTTAATTCAGATTAGCGATAACGGTACGGGAATTCCTGAAAATGTACAGCAGCGATTATTTGAACCTTTCTATACTACCAAGGCGATTGGTAAAGGTACGGGATTGGGTTTATCTATTAGCTACAAAATTATTCATGAAAAACATCATGGCAAATTATACTGTAGCTCTACTATTGGTAAAGGCACAGAATTTACAATTGAAATTCCTCTGCATCAACAGCAGATCAAGAAGTAATATCGCCTCACCTATCAAAAAAATCTTGCCAATTTTCTTGCAGTGGGTAGGGTGCGTTACGCTATCGCTAACGCACCGTGAATTGTTTATAATAAATTGGTGCGTTGCGCTTCGCGACAACACACCCTACATTCTTTCTAACACTTCAATTCCTAACAGCGATAAACCTAACTTTAAAGTTCTAGCTGTTAAATTACACAGAACTAAGCGAGATGTCCGCAAAGGTTCCTCAGCACCCAAAACTTGCACACCTTGATTCCGGTCATAAAACTGATTAAACTTTTTACTCAGTTCATACAAATATTCACATAACCGATTTGGCATTAAATCTTGTTCAACAGTATTAATTACCTCATCAAGTTGTAGTAAATATTTTGCTAATGCTAATTCTGTTTCATGTTGCAACAGAACTTTGGCATTATTTCCTAACTCTTCAAAGTTAATCTCACCCTTACGACTAATTCCTTGAATCCGCGCATAAGCATACAGCATATAAGGTGCCGTATTACCTTTTAAATCCAGCATTTTGTCGTAGCTAAAAATATAGTTACTGGTGCGGTTTTGGCTTAAGTCAGCATATTTTACTGCACTGATACCAACTACTTCAGCAACTTTATTAATGAATTCTCCTGTTTCGTCGCGTTCTTCTTCTTTCAATCTCACTTCTAAATCTGCACGCGCACGAGAAACTGCTTCATCTAACAAATCCCGCAGCCTCACAGTATCTCCGGAACGGGTTTTAAATTTCTTCCCGTCTTCCCCTAGCACCAAACCAAAAGGTACATGAACTAATTCCACATCATCGGGAATCCATCCAGCTTTACGTGCCACTTGAAAGAATTGGGCAAAGTGATTTGATTGTCCAGCATCTGTTACATAAATTATCCGCTTGGCTTCATCTTTTTGAATCCGGTAGCGTAAAGCGGCTAAATCTGTGGTCGCGTAGTTATAACCACCATCAGATTTTTGCACAATCAAAGGCAAAGGTTCACCTTCTCTATTAGTAAACCCGTCCAAAAATACACACTGCGCCCCTTGATTTTCTACAAGTAATCCAGACTTTTCTAAATCTTCGACAATTCCCGGTAGTAAGGGATTGTAAAAAGATTCACCACGTTCTGTTACTTGAACATTCAGCAAATCATAAATTACTTGAAATTCTTGTCTAGATTGTTCGCACAGCAGTTTCCACGCATGGATTGTATCTTCCGCCCCAGCTTGTAATCTCACAACTTCTTGTCTGGCTGTCTCTTGGAAAGCTTCATCTGCATCAAACCGCTGTTTGGCTTTGCGGTAAAAACTAACTAAATCGCCAATATCTAAAGCATTAGCAGTAGTTAAAGCTTCTGGGTACACTTCCCGCAGGTAGGTGATTAACATCCCAAATTGAGTACCCCAATCACCCACATGGTTTAACCGCAAAACATCATGTCCCTGAAATTCCAAAATCCGGGCAATGCTATCACCAATAATAGTTGAGCGCAAATGCCCAACGTGCATTTCCTTAGCAATATTAGGACTGGAAAAATCGACAATTTCGCGCTGCGGTGTTTTTGCGGTGGGTACACCCAATCGAGAATCTGCGTGAATAGCGTTGATTTGTGCTTCCAGGTATGACGTTTTCAGCTTGAGATTGATAAATCCCGGCCCAGCAATTTCTAGTGCTTCGCAGATTTCTGACACATCTAGATTATCTGCGATCGCAGTTGCAATTTGTCTGGGTTGCTTTCCTAGCCTTTTACTTAGAGATAAAGCCACATTCGCCTGATAATCACCAAATTTAGGATTGCTAGCAGTTACCAAAATCGGATCTACTCCAGCATACTCAGCGCCAAACGCAGCCACCAAGGCCTGTGCAAATTGTTGTTTTAGTTTTTCTTGTGTAGCGTTCATATATAAATGTTATCTGTGACAGGCGTAATATGACTGTTGAAAGGTAGAGACTTTCAGGAGCTTGATTATTTTATTTCACTCTAGTAACCCTTGGCTAATTTAACAACCCCCAAATGTCACCTGGGAGTTGAGCATCAGGAATTAATTATTGTTGGCGATCGCCTTTCACAACTCCCGATAAATTTATCTGTAAAACAAAAATCCGATACCAGCGATCGCAATTCCCACACCTGTGATCGCTCTCAAACTCACTTTTTCCCCCATCGCGATCGCAATAGGGATAACAAACAATGGACTAGTCTGCAACAGAGTTGAGGCAATACCTACAGATGTGAATTTAATAGCTGTTTGCTGCAACCAAATACCTAAATACGTCCCACAAAAGGCGGCAAAGAAACTTGCTAAAATCACTCTTCTAGATTGCCAATAGGGATAAGGAAATGCCATCTGCTGGCGGCGAGAAAACCATACCCACACCAAAATCGTCAGCACCCCGGCACTTAAACGCAAAACAGCAGCCCACAAGGGGGAAATACTACCATTGGCAAATGCCGCACGGGAAAAGACGGAACCTGCACTATTGGTGATGGCTGCTAACAAACCATAGCCAATACCTTGCCATAGATACCCTGAGTCAACCTCCTTTGTACCAGGAACTCGTTCTGTTACCACCCAAGCAACTCCCAAAATAGTCAGCAAAATTCCGCACCAAGCGTTGACATTGAGTTGTTCGTCAAGAAAAATTGCTGCTGCGATCGCTGTCATCGGTGGCGACAGGGTTCCCAAAAGTAAAACGCGACGCGCCCCTAAGTAATTAATCGCCGAGAGGAAAGCTGTATCACCCCAACCAATACCCACAGCACCGCTAAGAAACAGTAGACCTACAGATAAGGGAGCAAGTTGGGGTAACAATTCGCCACTGATCACAATTGTCAGCAGTAAAAGAGCGATCGCAATTATTCCTTTTATCAAGTTCAGCTGTATTGGCGGGATATGTTGCCCAACAAGACCATACACTACCGAAGCTATAGCCCATAAACCCGCCGCCGCTAGAGCCGCAAATTCACCCTGCCCATTCATTAAGGATGGATTTAAAAAATTATTAAAAATAATCTGCACCCATGAAATAATGTTTAAAACTATCTAATAATACACTACTAAATTTAATAGAAAATTAGCACTCAAAGGTCGTAAGTGCTAATTTGTTACTGAACCTTAATACTTAAGATATAAATACAAACTCTACTTTTTATGGATACAATATCAAGAAAATTTTAGTTATAATTATTGCCAAGAAAACTCAAACTTCCCTATAATTGATTAACAATTTGGAGGACTGGAATGGCATACACTTTTAACATTGTAGGAGTATCGCCAGTTTTACAGTTTTTTAATCATCAACAAAGCCTGAAAGAACCAAAAAATCAAGGTGTTGAATACGTCGGCACGCATATTTGTACTTTAGATTCATTCTTAGAATCTATAGAACCAGTGCCAGATAAATGGAACTGGAATCTTGACCAAGTAGTAGATACTGTCATTAATTTTTGGGTAAATAATTCCGAGAGTATTGATTATTGGAAAAAGCGCTTAAGTGATGCAGGTAAGGATAATTTATTAGTAGCAAGAGTTGCGGATTTTGCTGCTTTACAAGCTGAGTTAGAATCCTTGCTGAAAAAAAATTGGTAAATAATTGGAAAGTAATAAATATTTTGGCTGACAAAAATCTCGATAGCAAATTAGAGTTGTTTAAGCTTAAACAACTCTAATTTCCATATCTATCGTCTTTCCAATACCTGAATGACAGCGTAGGATGCGTTAGCGATAGCGTAACGCATCCAGCTTAATAAGTTCCGCTCTATTGGATTTTTATTCTATCTCCTATATAATACTACGATTAGTCTATCAAAATACAGTATTTAAGTTTGCAGCCAATAACCACAAGAGTTAATTGGTTTACTTTCTATCGTTGTCAAAAAATAATAAGTATTCTAAATTTATGCTTACCTAAATTTAAGTAAACCTAAAATTTGGGCAAAATTAATCAGTTACCTCAACTAAGCCAGTTTTGTGGACAAGTCATGTTCAGTGCAAATCAAACTGGCAAACTTTAGCAGTAAATATCCGTAAAACAGGGTGTAAATACCAAAAAGGGAAATATGGCACAACTTAATCAAGTAAATTCTGAAAAAAACAGGCTAAAGTCAAGTTTTTTTCAGATTCCGTCTGCGCTTAAATCCGCAAATGTATGTTGTTTTGTAATTGGAGAAAGCGTATCTTTTTTCGGTTCTTGGATGACTCAATTTGCTTTAGTATGGATGGTTTATCAACTAACTAACTCAGCCATGTTAGTTGGGATAGCAGGATTTAGCAATCAAGCTACTGGCTTATTTATTACACCCTTAGTAGGAGTATTATTAGACAGATGGAACTTACGATATGTCTTACTAACTACACAGATAGTATCTATTGTTTTATCTGGAACTCTCACTTTTTTATGCATCAGCGAACAGATTACAGTTGAGTGGATTATCATCATTGGAATTCTTCAAGGAATTGTGAAAGCCTTTGATTTACCAGCTCGTCTGGTAACTATTCCTAGACTTGTCGATAACAAAGCAGATACTTATAGTGCAATTTCGATTCATTCATTCTTAATTAATACAGCTAAGTTTGTCAGTCCAATGATTGCTGGTGCATTCTTGGCAAGAATTGGAGCATCAGCCTGCTTTTTAGTAGATAGCATTAGCTATTTACCTTTTATTTCGGCAATTCTAACTGTCAAAATAAATTCCTTTGCTACTAAATCTATGTCGCCCAAATATAATATTTGGCAAAATTTAAAAGAAGGGTTAATTTTTGCTTACGAATTTCTCCCGATTAAATATGTATTAATATTACAAGTTTTGATTTGTTTTATGGTGATGACCCATGTGAACTTAATGCCAGTCTTTACCAAAGAAATCTTAAATGGCAATGCTGAAATTATGGGATTTCTCATGACAGCTTCGGCATTAGGCTCTATAGTAGCAGGTCTTTATTTAATCCTTCGTAGACAAGCTATAGGCTTAGAAAAAATTATATCAATTTCTACAATAATTCTTGGTTTTAGCTTAATGCTGTTTTCTCATGCAACTAGTTTAGAACTTTGTCTAGTGTTAATTTTTGTCGTGGGAATGACTAATACTTTAACTCTGGCTGCAATTAGTAATTTTGTGCAATTAGTACTTGTAGATGAGAATAAACGAGGTAGAGTTACTAGTATATTCACAACAGGCTTTTTAGGGATTCTACCTTTTGGAAATTTATTTTTTGGGGCTTTAGCTAGCTATATTGGAGTTGCTAATTCCTTATTATTTGGTGGAGTTTGTTGCGCTTTGGGAGCTTTGTATTTTGCCAGGAAGTTACCACAAATCAAAAAAATCTTACATCCCATTTATCTAGAAACAGGTTTAATCTCTCAGTCACATGAAAGCTGATTTTGATTAATTATTTAACAATTCATTTTGCAGTAATTCCCAAATAAATAGTGGAAGCAGATATAACTAGATAGCTTATCTGCTTCCACATAATTTTTTCGCCACAGTGTCAACTATTAGAAGATTCCCAGAAGAATGATAAAAGTGAGTCCACAGAAAGCCAGCAAAGTGATAATCATCATATTACCAATGCTGTGGTCAACATGAGCCAAGTCTTGTGTATTGTTAGCCATATTAATCGACCTGCTTAAAATAATTTTGTAATGTAATTATAGCTAGGTTGGCTTGAGCTTTTTCAGCTAAAAGTAAAAATTAATTTTAGTTTATCTAAGTACAATTTAATCGCTTGATTTTAAAATTTAATAATTAAGTTTTGTTGAGTATTTTGCTACTCAGCTTTGGTCTAGTTCTGATTTATTTACTAATTGATAGCGTTTAATCAAGTCACAGAGTAGTTTATCTGTATAGCGTTAACAAAGTTTGCTGGATGTTTCTATCTGATAAAAATTTACTTAATTGATAGTGAATCCAGCAATTATATTTAGTTATGAAACAAGAAGTTTTGGCACAACCAAGGATGAAAATATTAATCCTTCCTTCTGCTTCCCGCCTTATTTTCAAGCTAGTACATCTCAATCTGCAATAGAGCCTCAATTATCAAATCCCGAAAATAAATACATTATTCTCCTGGGAAATAAAATATTTTAAAACCTTTTCCCAGAGAGAGCTACGCTTATGGCATCTGTAAAAAGTATGTAAATTTCTATGCCTTAAGTTAGAGTCAAAAGTACTTAGTAATAGATACTTTAAGTAAAGTATCTAGGCTTGCCTCAGTATTCTGAGGATATTTACCTATAAGGATGAAGTGTAAAGGATGAAGTATGAACAAGAATTGCTCAGAGACACAAGGAAAGTAATGTCAAAAATATCTTTCTGTGAGCTAGCTTACAGCTTTGTGTAACAAGTAGCTAATCTTTTCGCTCTATCAGCGAGCTGATTTCATACTTCACACTTTATACGTCATACTTTCCTTGGCTTGACTCTGATGTTAAAAATACAAAATTATCTTGTGGAGTTGCTATGTCTGAATTGATCCAAACACTCCTAGAAAGCGAAGAAAAAAGCGATTTACGTTCCTTTATTAGTGAGTTACGTCATCAAGAAAAGAAATACTTGTTACGTAACGATATAATTAATGTTTATAGCGAGTATTGCTCGAAATACCAAAAATCAGAAGAGTTTTGCAGTTCTTCTAATTTAGGGCAATTAATTTACTATACTCAAGAAATTATTCAAGAGGACTCCAACCTCTGTTTTATTATTCGCCCTAAGATTGCCTCTCAAGAAGTTTATCGCCTAACTGAAGACTTGAAAGTCGAACAAATGACTGTGCAAGAACTTCTGGATATGCGCGATCGCATAGTTAACCGATTTCATCCTAACGAAGGCGATTTACTAGAATTAGACTTTGGGCCGTTTTATGACTACTCTCCCACAATCCGCGACCCGAAAAATATTGGTAAAGGGGTAAACTTCCTCAACCGCTACCTATCTAGCAAACTACTCCAAGACTCCCAACAGTGGCTAGAAAACCTATTTAATTTTTTGCGCCTACATCAATATAATGGCGTGCAGTTGCTAATTAGCGATCGCATCAAATCACAGCAGCAGCTTTCTCAGCAAGTCAAGAAAGCACTAGCTTTTGTCAGTTCTCGCCCCAGTAATGAACCCTATGAAGCATTCCGGTTTAACTTACAAGCAATGGGTTTTGAACCGGGTTGGGGTAACACAGCGCAGCGTACCCAAGAGACTCTAAATATTCTCGATGAATTAATCGACTCTCCCGATCCCCAAACCTTAGAAGCCTTCATCTCTCGCATTCCGATGATTTTTAGAATCGTCCTCGTGTCTCCCCACGGTTGGTTTGGACAAGAGGGTGTATTAGGACGACCCGATACTGGGGGTCAGGTGGTTTACGTTTTAGATCAGGCCAAGTCGCTAGAAACGCAATTACAAGAAGATGTCAGATTAGCAGGTTTAGAAGGGCTAAACGTCCAGCCCAAAGTGATTATTCTTACCCGCCTCATACCTAATAGTGATGGAACCCTTTGTAACCAAAGTTTAGAAAAAGTCCACGGGACAGAAAACGCCTGGATTTTGCGTGTACCTTTGCGGGAATTTAATCCTAATATGACGCAAAACTGGATTTCTCGGTTTGAGTTTTGGCCTTATTTAGAAACATACGCGATTGATGCTGAAAAAGAACTGCGTGCAGAATTCCAAGGTAGACCAGACTTAATTGTTGGTAACTATTCTGATGGTAATTTGGTGGCGTTCCTACTAGCACGGCGCATGAAAGTTACCCAGTGTAATATTGCCCATGCTTTAGAAAAATCAAAATATTTGTTCAGTAACTTGTACTGGAATGATTTAGAGGATAAATATCATTTCTCCTTACAATTTACCGCTGATTTAATTGCCATGAATGCTGCCAATTTTGTGATTAGCAGCACCTACCAAGAAATTGTTGGTACACCGGATAGCGTGGGACAGTATGAATCTTATAAATGCTTCACCATGCCGGATTTATATCATGTTGTCAATGGCGTTGAATTATTCAGTCCTAAGTTTAATGTAGTACCGCCTGGTGTGAATGAAAATTACTATTTTCCCTACACCCGTACTCAAGACCGAGTAGAGAGCGATCGCCTACGCATTAAAGAAATGCTATTTACTTTAGATGACCCCTCTCAAATTTTTGGTCAACTCGACGATCCTAACAAGCGCCCACTCTTCTCAATGGCCCGTTTGGATCGGATTAAAAACCTTACAGGTTTAGCAGAATGCTTTGGCAAAAGTCCAGAATTACAAGAGCATTGTAATCTGATTTTGGTAGCAGGTAAATTGCGTGTAGAAGAATCAAGTGATAATGAAGAAAAAGACGAAATTGTCAAACTTTATCACATTATTGACCAGTACAATCTCCACGGTAAAATTCGCTGGTTAGGTGTGCGCTTATCTAAAACCGATTCTGGGGAAATTTATCGCGTCATTGCTGACCATCAAGGTATATTTGTCCAACCTGCTTTATTTGAAGCCTTTGGGTTAACAATTTTGGAATCTATGATTTCTGGTGTACCCACCTTTGCTACACAATTTGGTGGGCCATTAGAAATTATTCAAGACAAAGTCAATGGATTTTACATCAACCCTACAAATTTAGAAGAAACTGCCGATAAAATCATAGAATTTGTCACCAAGTGTGAACATAATCCTGACTATTGGCAGACCATTTCTCAGAAAAGTGTTGAACGAGTTTACAGTACATATACCTGGAAAATTCACACAACTAAGCTGCTTTCTTTAGCTAGAATCTACGGTTTTTGGAACTTTAGTTCCCAAGAAAAACGAGAAGACTTATTGCGCTACATAGAGGCTTTATTTTACTTAATTTACAAGCCGAGAGCGCAACAATTATTAGAGCAGCATCAGTATCGTTAATTTGGCATTGGTCATTTATCATTGGTAATTTTGTACAAACGTGATTAATCGCGTCTTTGCAATTTTTGTAGAGACGCGATTAATCGCGTCTCTACAATTCTTGACTAAATTGTCAATTCACGCCATGTTCTATTACCAACAATTCCATCTACTATTAAGCTACGCCGATTTTGAAATGCTTTGACAGCCGTCTCTGTTAATGGCCCAAAAACCCCATCAACTCGCATTCCATAACCATGAGAAATTAACAACCTTTGTAAGACTCTTACAGCACCGCCTGAGCTACCAAAGCGGATAATTGGTAATTGATTACTATATTTTCTAACTCTGGCTTTAACTCTCATACTGTCTGCAATTACAGTCTGATAATTTTTCTCAACTAGAGTTTTTTTATTAACATTAAGTGATGGCGGGGTAGCGAAGGAAGTTCCATCTGTCTCCATAAATTCTGGTGGCGTAACTCGAGCAGCTGTAACTACCTGCGATGACTGCTCTTGTATGGAATTTTCCAAGCCATTTTCTAGATGAAGCGGTTGCTGCTCCGGTAAATTGGGCAATGATGGTTGTCCTGTTGTTAACACGCCTGTCATCAGCAGGCCAATTTCACTCATTATTGTTCTTTGTACTAACACCGATATTCCTTTTGACACACCAATTTGCGATTATTCCGGAATAATGCATACGGAAAAATCAAAAATCTTGTAAGAATATTTTCTTTAAAGTTTCTGACTATTTAGATTCACAATATGCTAAGGAACAAAATTGTTATGTCCCTAGAATTTAATGAGTTTAATTATAAACTTCAATTATTCATGGAGAAATATTATAGGCGCAGTTAATCTTGATATTTTACAGTAGATATTTAAGAGTAATATTTAGAATTTATACTAAGTAATTTTCTGTTGATTAACGTGTGGTTACTTGATAGCTTATAGCTGGATTTTTTACTTTTTGTAGCAGTTAAGTAGATATAGAAATAACTGTGGGAATTATATACAAAACCTCACCAAAAATACTTAATTGTCTTAGTGTCTTTGTATTGAAAAATAATATTAAAATACAAAAACACTAAGACATGATTACACAGAGATAAAGAGTTATCGATATGTTATTGTTTACGCAGTTGATAGCTACTTAAGTTAACTTGCGCCAAGTATTTGGCCCTACTATGCCATCAGCTTTGATATTGAGCTGATTCTGAAAAGCTTTAACAGCAGTCTCAGTTAATGCTCCAAAAACTCCATCAATTTTCACAGAGTAACCATTACTTAATAACAATCGTTGTAAAACTCTCACTGCATCACCTGAATCACCAAAACGTAGGCTTGGCAAGCTGAGGTTAGCAGTAGCGCGCGCATTCAAAGGTTGTGATGGATTGGGTGGATTTTGCATAGGTTAAATAATATGGTCTTTCAGAGCGATTTTAACTAACAAATCAGCAACTGAGTAAAAGATAAATAGCACCCCGAAGGGTACTATTAACACTCAATAGTCCACACTATACTGCGGGTAGGTTTTAAGTTAAAAGTTCTTCTTTATACAAAGGAGTTTTTATGCGTAGACGGCATGGATTTGCCCCTCGAACTGGTGAGAACCTACCCCTTGGTGAATTTACTCGACCAGGGAAGTTTGGCAGATTGTTTCCACGACTTCGCCCTTTTACGCCATCAGTGGAAAGTTTAACAGAACTGGGCAACGCCATGAACGATCCTAGCCCGGAGAAGCCAGAGGGGGACAATGTTAGCGTGCCAGCAGGGTTTACCTATTTTGGTCAATTTGTCGATCATGACATTACCTTAGATACCACAGTTCTACAAGAGATCATTGTTGATCCCTTAGCTGTGACTAATTTCCGCACTCCTATGCTGGATTTGGATAGTCTCTATGGTTCTGGCCCAGATGTGCAGCCATATCTCTATCAACTTAATGACCCAGATTTGTTTTTAATTGGGACAACAAATGAAAATCCTGGAGGGGGAGATTCCAGTGTTCCTACCAAACTACCCAACGACCTACCTCGCGCCCAGAGTACTCTAGCGATTATTGGTGATGCGCGTAACGACGAAAACTTGATTGTTGCACAGTTGCACTTAGCTTTTTTGAAGTTTCACAACAAAATAGTTGCAGGAATCAGGGATGGCAGTATTAAACCAAAACAATCTACTGACAAGTCGGTTTTTGAACAAGCCAGACAATTAGTAATTTGGCATTATCAATGGATTGTACTTTATGACTTCTTGGCTCGTATTCTTGATAAAGAACAGCTGGATATAGTACTGAAGAAAGGTAGACGCTTCTTTGTCTTTAGGGATCAGCCATTCATCCCCGTCGAATTTTCTGTAGCGGCTTATCGTCTGGGTCACAGTATGATCCGTGCAGTTTATGACTACAATCGGGTTTTCACCCCTCGTCCTGGTGGAGTCACACCTGCAACTCTGGAACTTTTATTCTTATTCACTGCTAAATCAGGCCAGTTCGGCGACTTTGCAGATATTCCTATTCCTAGCGACTGGATTATTGATTGGAGAAGGTTTTTCGAGATTGACCCAGCTGTGCCATTTAACCCCAGCCGCAAGCTAGATCCTTTTTTAGTTGATCCCCTCAAAAATTTGCCGAATGTACCAGCGCCAAATTCATTAGCTGTGAGAAATTTGCTTCGCGGTCGCAGTGTTGGGTTACCATCCGGTCAAAGTGTAGCTCGATTCTTAAAACTTAAGCCTTTAACTAGGGCTGAAATTGCTACCGGGCCAGATGGCGCAGTTGCAGCCAAGCATAACTTTGATATTGAATCACCACTGTGGTACTACATTCTCAAAGAAGCTCAAATCCAAGGTAAAGGGCAACGTTTAGGTCAGGTGGGAAGCCGAATTATTGCTGAAGTTTTTGTTGGCTTACTAGAAGCAGATAGCAGCTCATTTTTAGCCAGCGCTCCAGATTGGCAACCAACACTAAACACCCGAAATCCTGGTAAATTCACAATGGTGGATTTGTTGAATTTTGTTGGAGATATTAATCCTATTGGGGATTAGGGACTGGGGATTGGGGATGAGGGAGATGAGGGAGATGAGGGAGACAAGGGGACAAGGGGACAAGGGGACAAGGGGAGAAATGCCCAATGTCCAATGCCCAATGCCCAATGCCCCATGCCCAATGCCCCATGCCCAAGTCGGCGGTTTATCCCACTTGTAAAACAAGTGAGATAAACCGCCGACTTTCTGTAACTAACCCATACCATCAATGACTGGGTGGAAGTAGAAAGCTATGCCTAATACTGTATAAGCAGCTAATAGTAAGGTTCCTTCTAACCAATTGGATTTACCATCAGAACTAATGCTGTTGGCAATTAGCACCGCTACAGCTACAGCGACTAACTCAAAAGGATTGAAATCTAAATCCATCGGCTGACCAAATATCCAGCCTGCTACGACTAAAATGGGAGCCACAAATAGCGCAATCTGCATACTTGATCCCACCGCTACAGAAAGGGAAAGATCCATTTTGTCTTTCATCGCTACGGTGACTGCTGTGGCGTGTTCAGCAGCATTACCTACGATGGGGACAATAATCACCCCAGTAAATAGTGCTGTCAATCCTAATTGCGATGTGGCTACTTCCAAAGAATCAACTAGCATTTCGGACTCTAGGGCTACGAAGAGAGTACATACTAGCAGTACTCCACTCCATAACCAAAGATTTGGTTTTTTGTGAGGGGTTTCTTCTACTTCGGCTTCTACCATACCCACATCATATAAATAGGAGTGGGTTTTCATGGAAAATAGCAGCGTCAAAGCGTAGACCAAAATTAAGACTATGGCCACAGCCACAGAAAAATGTTGTAGAGTTTGGCGGCTAATCCCTGTAGAGGTAATGTCCATCGCTGTGGGTAACAGAATTGCAATTACCGCCAAATTCATAGCTGAAGCATTGACTCGCGCTACAATGGGCTGAAATGTCTGTTCTTTATGACGCAGCCCACCCAACAGCATCGAAAGACCCATTACTAGCAGTAAGTTACCGATAATTGAGCCTGTAATACTGGCCTTGACCACATCCACTAGCCCAGCTTTTAAAGCTACTAAAGCAATGATTAGTTCTGTAGCATTGCCAAAGGTAGCATTTAATAACCCCCCTAATGAAGGCCCTACTACTACAGCAATTTCTTCTGTAGCTGTACCCATCCAAGCTGCTAAGGGTAAAATTGCTAATCCAGCTGTCACGAAAATTATCAAGTCTCCCCACTCTAAAAAGCGAGCAGCTAAGGAAACTGGTATAAACAGTAACAAGACGAGAAAAATAAGATTTTTACCTGACATTGATCCATTTTAGTTAAGGGTATTCAGTCAAAGATGCACTGGCTCCTTAGCACTCGGTACCTAGGACTCTTCATTTTGACATCATTCGGCTGAGAGTAATCAGCTTTGGTTATTAAACCCTAGTTTAAGGCTGAAGCTCTTTCCTAAGTAAGAGTACTACTTTGAACAAGCAGATTAGCATTGATTAGCACTAATCACTAGATGTCATTTGTCATTCTTACAAAGTTCTGAGCGGAGGAAACCTCCGCTCAGACTTTGCGCTTTGTCGTTTGTTATTAATTTTGTGCTTCCCCATTACCAATTACCAATTACCAATTACCCATTGATATTAAGAAATACAAAGTTTTTGAATAAAAAATTCTCACTTCTTCGTAGCTTTAAGGTTCCGAAATTGTACGGTTCTCATGTTTAAGCAAACTATGTAATATAAGGTTAAGTTTTACGTATTCTTTGCAATCCTTTGTAGTAAAACTATAACTAGAGGTCGATATTTTACTGCAAAAATGCGGTTTAATATATTAAAAGACAATTAAATTTGTGGGCGCTACCAATAGTAACACCTCTTTTCTGAGATGCTTATAAAATGGTAATCATTTAATGCCTTTAGGGAAAAGGCTGTGCGATAACGCAGATTTCCCGTTATACTAAAACCGCTTTCTCAGAGATGGGGCTGAATTCCATAGTTGTTATCGGTACCGGATTTTGTATTAAAGCCCCTGAAGAAAGGTTCACAAACGAGTTTTTTAGCACAATTGCAAGTAAGTTTTTTTGATTTGGATAAATAGACATGACTTCTGCTGCTGAACTGCCAGCTAGCTCTGGCTCAAAATTTTCATTACAACACGATCCCAGACAGAACCCGGATAGCGATCCCCTGAGAACGGCAACTGGTGTTTATGTAACGGTGCATGGTCATTTTTACCAGCCACCAAGGGAAAACCCATATCTGGACGCAATTGAGCGCCAACCTAGTGCGACTCCTTTCCATGATTGGAATGAACGGATTCACTGGGAATGCTACCGTCCGAATGCCTTTGCCAGAATATTAAACGATCGCGGCGAAGTCATAGATATCGTGAATAATTACGAGTATATGAGCTTTAATATCGGCCCCACGTTGATGTCGTGGCTAGAACGCTACGATGTGGAGGTTTATCAACGGATTTTAGAGGCCGATGTTAAAAGTTCCCAACGTTTGCAAGGTCACGGCAATGCGATCGCGCAAGTATACAATCACATCATCATGCCCCTGGCGAATGAACGCGACAAATACACCCAAATTCGCTGGGGTAAAGAAGATTTCCGTTCTCGCTTTGGGCGTGATCCCGAAGGGATGTGGTTAGCGGAAACCGCCGTAGATTATGCAACTTTAGAAGTTTTGGTGGCTGAAGGGATTCGCTTTATTGTCCTCGCGCCATCGCAAGCACAACGTTGTCGTCTGCTACCGACGGAAAATGATCCCCATACAGAATGGCACGAAGTTGGTGGTAGTCAGATTGATCCCACCCGCCCCTATCGTTGTTATTTGAAACCTGCACTCAGCATTGCATCTTCACCTTTGAATGCTATTTACAACAGTAATGGTATGGGTGCATTAGAAGAGGGAGAATCTTTAGCGAGTTTACCCTATATAGATATCTTCTTTTATGACGGGCCGATATCGCGGGATATGGGTTTTAGCGATGTTATTTACAATTCCCATCATCTAGCAGGACGTATAGGTTCGGCTGTACGTGGGGATCATCGTCCGGCGCAATTGATATCTGTAGCCACAGATGGCGAAACTTTTGGACATCACAAGAAAGGTACGGAAAAAACTTTAGCCTACGCCTTTAAAGGGGAGTTTCCTAACCACGGTTGGACAGTCACCAACTATGCCCACTATCTCAGCTTGAATACACCTACTTGGGAAGTAGAATTAAAGCCCATCACTGCTTGGAGTTGTGCCCACGGTGTAGATAGATGGCAAGATGACTGTGGTTGCGGTGGTGAGGGTGGGGTTTGGCATCAAAAATGGCGTAAACCTTTACGAAATGCCCTAAATTGGCTGCGGGATCAGCTAATTGAAGTCTACGAGAAATATGGCAGACAAATATTCCGCGATCCCTGGGAAGCACGTGATGAATATATTAAAGTAATCCGCGATCGCTCTGCTGCAAATGTCAGCCGTTTTCTCAGCCGCCATCAAACTCACAAACTTACCGCCGCCGAACAAATAGACGCTTTGCGTTTATTGGAAATGCAGCGTCATGCTTTATTGATGTTCACCAGTTGCGGCTGGTTTTTTGAAGAACTTTCTCGTCCAGAAGGAACGCAGATTCTCCGTTATGCCGCCCGGGCTTTAGAATTAGCTGGAGATGTGGCGGGTGTACAGTTGGAAAAAGGCTTTATTAAACGCCTGGGTTTAGCACCTAGTAATGTTGAGCAATTTAATCACGGTGCAGAAGTTTATCGCCAACTGGTACTAACTGCCCAAATTAGTTGTAAACAAGTCGCCGCCCATTATGCGATCGCTTCTTTGTTTGCTAATCATCAACCCGCAATAGCACGGAATTTCCTTTCTGGGCAAGATACTCAGGGCAATCTTTCCTCAGTTTCCCAAAAACGAGTTTACTGCTACACCGCCAATGAGTTAGATTACCAACTGCAACGGATGGGATCATTAACCCTGGCAGTCGGTCATTTAAGGCTAGTATCAGAAATTACTTGGGAAAGTGAAGATTTAGTTTTTGCAGTTCTACATTTAGGCGGTTGGGATTTCCACTGCTGCATTCAACCATTTGCGGGGAGAAGAGAGTACAGCCAAATTAAAGAAAAGCTATTTGGTTCCCTCAAACAGGCTAGTGCAGCCCAAACTATCTTGATGATGACGCAGCTATTTGGTGAAGAAAGTTTTAGCTTGCAAAATCTATTTGCCGAAGAACGTCAACGGATGATGCGGTTGTTAAGTCAAGAAACACTGACAAGATTAGACCAACTTTATACGCAAACCTATAGAGATAATTACGGAGTAATTGCCGCCTTTCATCGAGATGAACTACCTGTACCGCGAGAGTTGCAAGTAGCAGCCGAAATTGCTTTAGGATATCGCTGTTTGACAACATTGCGATCGCTAGAGCAAGATATCACTGAACCTCACAGCAGTTACAATCACATCGTAGAATTAGAGGCGATCGCCACCGAAGCCAAGTATCTACGTTGTCAGCTGGATATTCCCGATGCTAAGCAAATATTAGAACAGTTAATTACGCGATTGCTGTGGCAATTGTTATACGATCCCAATGGCAGCCTAGACGCAGATATCCAACGTTTAGAAAGGTTGATTGATGTAGGTTATCAGCTCAACTTTGGTATCTCACTGCATCGATCCCAAGAACTCTACTTCAGTTGCTTGCACAGTCAAATCATACCCCTGTGCATCGCTAGCCAAGGACAAAATCATCATCAGTGCGATCGCTTACTGAAGCTAGGACAAAAATTGGCGATTGATATGAGTGCGATCGCTAATCAGTTCGCTTAGGAGGGATTGGGGATTGGGGAACTCGGGGCCCCCTCTGGGGATTAGGGGTAATGGGGATTGGGGAACAAGGACAGAAGAAGAAATAACTGTTTACCCTTGACCCTTACCCCTTGACCCTTACCCTTAAAAACCCCAAACACCTAGTCAAGCTTTAACGCATTGACTGGAACATCATCCCAATTCTCAACTATCCTTATTTGCGCTAACCAACCAGATGCCTTTTGTGTGTCACTCAAATTCTGCTCAAATGATTCATGACAATCTTTGGCTTGAGATTCGTCACAACAGGCAATACAAGCATGAATCATGCCAGACGGATCAATTTGCTCGTTTACCCAAATAGTCATGGATTATCCTCTCTTCAAAACTGTAGCGAAAAATTCAATTTGTGATTCTAGAATATCTAGAAAATCTGAAAAATTGGTGAATATATTTGATTTGTTAACATACTCCTTCAGCTAGGCAATGAAAAATTAAATTTTGTCACAAAAAATTTAAAATAGCTAGAGCCAATACCAAGCGAACTATGTTTCAAAAATAACTACTAAATAGTATAGATAACAGACAAGAAATATGAGATTTTTTATACAAAATTTAGTATTACTATAAACAGGCTCAAGGTTATAGGCAACAACGGAATCTCTCTTTGAAAGCTGTATGTAACCCTACTCTAATACAACACCCTATTTACGAATAGCACTTACTTAGGTAAAAGTTTCTACCCAGAACCCCGATTTTTGAAAAAGTCGGGGTTCTAAATTTCGCTAAAGTAAGTGAAATTCCACCCTATTTACAGCATCTTGCAATTGCATAAGGTACAAGATTTACCGGAGATGATAGTACCCAAAACCTGGATGTATTGTATGTAACAAGTACATAATTTTTTCATATCCCAAGGGGATTTATCATTGTTTAATCCAAAACCCCAAATCTAAAATCTAATACCAATTTGAAAAAAGAAGGCGACAGATTGTAGGGGCAAGGCAATGCCTTAGCCTCTAGAATATATTGATGTGCCGCCAACATTATTTGAATTGGTATAAAATTGCTAATTTGTTACCCATTAAGTTTTATAGGAATTGTAATAATAAACTCTGTACCTTCACCAACTGTAGACCTATATTGCAGTTGACCGCCATGCTTTTCTACAACAATTTGATAACTGATAGATAGCCCCAATCCAGTACCTTTACCAACAGGTTTAGTGGTGAAAAAAGGGTCAAATAATTGTTTTTGAATATGCTTAGGAATACCGGAGCCATTATCGGCAATACGAATAACTATTTGTTGATCATTAATTAATTCTGTATGAATACGAATTAAAGGACATTTTTGTGAAGATTCAGGTGGTTTACAACTCAACTCTGAAAAATTAAAACCTTCAAATATCGCATCAATAGCATTAGCAATAATATTCATAAATACTTGATTAATTAGCCCAGGATAGCATTCTATCAATGGTAAATCGCCATATTCTTTAAAAATAGTGATTATTTGTTCTGTTTGATGATTTTTGAGGCGGCTTTGCAAGACTAATAAAGTACTATCAATACCTGCATGAATATTTACTTTTTTTCTTTCAGATTCATCAAGGCGAGAGAAATTGCGTAAAGCTAAAACTATTTCTTGAATACGGTCTGTACCAACTTTCATAGAACTAAGTAGCTGCAGGAAATCAGCACTTAAAAAATCTAGTTCAATATCAGCGATCGCATTTTGAATTTCTGCTACTGGTTCGGGATAATATTGTTGGTACAGGTTAATTAAATCTAGTAAATCTTGACTGTAGTTAATGGCATACACCAGATTACCTGCAATAAAACTGACTGGATTATTAATTTCATGGGCAATTCCAGCTACCAGTTGTCCTAAAGCCGCCATTTTTTCATTTTGTAGCAATCTTGTATAGTTCTGTTTAAGATTGCTAAATCCCGCTTTAGTGGTTTTAGATTCTGCTTCTACTTGCTGAAGTTGGATAAGTGTTAAAACATGAATTTGGGAATGGGCTAAAAGTAACTGATGAACATCTAATAGCTGATAATTTCCGGATTTACTTTCTACTAGAATTGGTTCATAAACTAGCTGGGGCGCTCTTTGTAATGCTATCTGATTCGCTTCTACAATGAGGGTATATTCTGAAATTATGCATACCTCTGGCTGAAGAAAATTAACTAGATGTTCGGCAGGGCGAGCAGCAAATAGGGATAAACTATAGGGGCGACTCATATGCTCAAAAAATCTTTGCCGTGAAATCATCCCTATATATTTTTCATTTCTAGTGATGATAATCCCTGGTAATAAAGGTTCTTCTTTAAATAGAGTAGTTAAATCGTTTACTGTACGCGTTACCTCAACGTAAACCGACCACAGTGGTAATTCTTTCAAAGTTGAGTTTAATTGTAAGTTCAACTCATTAGCAATTTTCATGCTATGCATCGCCAGCATACTTTCAATCCTTTACAGTTGAAGTAAGATTTTTAGTAATATCCTGTCCGTTTAAAGGCTTACTATTAAGACTGCAGATGAGCAGGGAAATAGTTTTTTTAGGTTCTTGCATAGATGAGTGATTTTTCATCTAGAGGACTTGATATCACACCCCAAATAACCATTGCAACAATTACAAAGTTAGTCAGACCTTACAACTTATGTTTCCCTGATTGTTAGATAAAATCACAAGGCTGCTGAGAAATTATTGTTGTTACGGTATTCCCATGTATCTTAAAACTAGGGAGACAGATTGCTAATGGTAATAAAAGATAGCAATAATAAGCTATTCTGCTTTTAAGTTGCACAATCCATCGTGAGGGCTGTTGACGGTTGACCGTTGACAGCCTTGATTAGTATTTATGCAATTTAGATGCGTATTAGTTTAAATGAGTTGTGAAAATATTCGTTGAGGTAGGGAATAGAGACTAAGAAATAAAAATTTGTCAATGATTTAGGGGACTAGCAAATAAAAAAATATCCCAAACTTTTTGCGGAATGGGCATCTTAGTAGGGTGCAAGATGCTTACCCCACAAAATGGATAATTTATTTTTGGAAAGACCCTATGACTGCTATAGCATAGCAGGAAATTACAGGTCAAACCAAAATCAAGCTGAACCAGGCTAGGAGGCTTCTAAAGGACTTCCAACAAAAAAAATATTCTATCGCTTTGTCAGCAGAGGAAGCAGAGGAAGCAGAGGAGAAAGAATCTGCCGCTATGACAATGGGATAATTTATTTTCTGGAAGTCCCTAAGTAAAAAAATGTGAGTTGTTTTGACAAGCAGGAGTAGCAGGAGATATAGGGGGAGAAAAGATGTCATAGTGATATGCTTAGAAGTCACAGAATAAGAAAAAAACCTGGAGCGATCGCAATTCAAGTATCAATCACGTTATCATCGGATGTTGTGGCTTTGCCGTGCGTAACTCCTAGTATTTATGACAGCTTTTGATTCTGAATTTCAGCCAACGGAATCCAATCATCCAACTGCGCCTCACTCGGACACGCGACTGGTAGACCGCAGCAAGCTGAGTAAGATGTACCAGCATTATGTAGAAATGAAGGATAAGTATCCTCATGCACTGTTGCTGTATCGCGTAGGGGATTTCTTTGAAACTTTTTTCCAAGATGCTGTCACTGTATCTCGCGAACTGGAACTAGTTCTCACTAGCAAACACGGTGGTGAAGTGGGACGGGTGGCGATGACTGGGGTACCCCACCATGCTTGGGAACGCTACACTACCCAGCTGGTAGAGAAAGGCTACGCTGTGGTGATTTGTGACCAAGTAGAAGATGCTTCCGAAGCTGTGGGTTTGGTACGGCGTGAGGTGACACGCATCCTTACCCCTGGGACGTTGCTAGAAGAAGGAATGCTAAAAGCTAGTCGCAATAATTACCTTGTTGCTGTGGTAATTGCGGGTAATTATTGGGGTTTAGCCTATGCAGATATATCAACGGGGGAATTTCTCACAACTCAAGGAAGTGATTTAGAACACCTCACCCAAGAATTAATGCGCTTACAGCCTTCCGAAGTGCTGTTTCCTACCAATGCTCCCGATTTGGGTAGTATATTGCGTCCAGGAGAAACTTCGCCACATTTGCCGCAATGTTTACCACCTGCTTTTTGTTATAGTTTGCGATCGCAAGTACCATTTTCTGCGGGAGAAGCCAGAAGTAGATTATTGCAGAAATTCAAAGTGCGATCGCTCGAAGGTCTTGGTTGCGAACACCTCCCCCTCGCTGTGCGGGCGGCTGGTGGTCTTTTAGAATATTTGGCAGAGACGCAAAAAGAAAACTCTGTCCCGCTGCAGTTATTACGCACCTATACGGTTACCGATTATCTCATTGTTGACCATCAAACCCGGCGTAACTTAGAAATTACCCAAACCGTTCGTGATGGTACTTTCCACGGTTCCCTGCTGTGGGCGTTAGATAGAACGAACACTGCAATGGGCGGACGGGCTTTGCGGCGGTGGTTACTGCAACCACTGATCGATATTAAAGGCATTCAAGCCAGGCAAGATACCATTCAAGAATTAGTCGAGAATACAGCATTACGTCAAGATTTGCGGCAGTTACTCCGCCAAATTTATGACTTGGAACGGTTAACAGGTAGGGCTGGTTCGGGGACTGCAAATGCTAAAGATTTGGTAGCTTTGGCAGATTCTCTCTCTCGCTTACCAGAATTATCAGAGTTAGTCAGTGAAGCTGCTTCTCCCTTCTTGAGGGCTTTGCAGAAAGTACCAGCAAAATTAGAAGAGTTGGCACAAAAATTACACGCCCATATTGTCGAGTCGCCACCCATACATATTAAAGAAGGTGGTTTAATTCGCGCTGGTGTGAATAATTTATTGGATGAGAGCAAAGCCACTGTAGAAGCTGATCAGCAGTGGATTGCTACCTTGGAAGTTGATGAGAGGGCAAGAACAGGCATCCCCACTTTAAAGGTAGGATTTAATAAAACCTTTGGTTACTACATCAGTATTTCTCGTGCTAAATCCGACCAAGTTCCCAGTAATTACATCCGCAAGCAGACGCTAACAAATGAAGAACGTTACATCACTCCCGAATTAAAAGAACGGGAAGCCCGAATTCTTTCCGCCCGTGATGATTTAAATCAATTGGAATATGAGATTTTTGTCGCCCTGCGGGAAGAAGTGGGAGAACAGGCGGAGGTAATTCGCAATCTGTCGCGCGCTGTGGCGGCGGTGGATGTGTTATGTGGTTTAGCGGAGTTAGCGGTAAATCAAGGCTATTGTCGCCCGCAAATGGTAGCAGGAAGGGAAATTCAAATTGTCGATGGGCGACATCCGGTAGTGGAACAGTCGATACCTTCAGGTTTCTTTGTCCCCAACTCTACACAGTTAGGTCATCAGTCAACTACAGATGACAAAGGACAAATGACAAATGACAACCCAGATCTCATTATCCTGACTGGGCCCAATGCTAGCGGTAAGAGTTGTTATTTGCGTCAGGTAGGCTTAATTCAGTTAATGGCGCAAACAGGGAGTTTTGTGCCGGCGAGATTTGCCAAGTTGGGAGTTTGCGATCGCATTTTTACCCGTGTGGGTGCAGTTGATGATTTAGCTACAGGTCAATCTACCTTTATGGTAGAGATGAACGAAACCGCCAATATTCTCAATCATGCCACATCGCGATCGCTCGTACTTTTAGATGAAATTGGTCGCGGAACTGCAACTTTTGATGGGCTATCTATCGCTTGGGCTGTAGCTGAATATTTAGCAACAGATATCAAAGCCCGGACAATTTTTGCCACCCATTACCACGAGTTAAACGAACTTGCGGGAATGTTAGCAAATGTGGCTAATTATCAGGTAACAGTCAAAGAATTACCCGACCAAATTATCTTTTTACACCAAGTCCAACCAGGGGGCGCTGATAAATCTTACGGTATTGAAGCGGGAAGGCTAGCGGGTTTACCATCTGTGGTGATTCAACGAGCAAAACAAGTCATGGGGCAAATCGAAAAGCACAGTAAAATTGCGATGGGCTTACAAAACCTCGATTAGAAACTCGTACATTTTGCACCATTCGCAATATTGATAGGGTGGGTACGGCTAACAACTTTAAAATTAGAGTCGAGCGAAAATGAGAAAATGCCCACCTTTATATCTTAAAACCCACCCACTTTCCGAGGCGATATGCTTTTAGAACTGCAACAAATTATCGTCAAGCCAGGTCAACAAATGTTGCTCAAAGATGTTAGTTGGCAGCAGTTAGAAAATATTTTGGCAGAAATGGGAGAACGCCGTGCATCTCGTATTTCCTATAGTCATGGCTGGTTAGAAATCATGGTTCCTCTACCCGAACACGAAAAAGATAAAGAATTGATTGGTGATTTAGTCAAATTCTTACTAGAAGAACTCCAAATTGATTTTGAACCTTTTGGTTCTACAACACTAAAAAATGAGCGAATGCAGCAAGCTGTAGAACCAGATACCTCTTTCTATATTCAAAATCAAGCTGCTGTCATAGGTAAAAATCGGATTGATTTAACTGTAGATCCACCACCAGATTTAGCTATCGAAATTGATATTACTTCCCGCACAAAATTTAATAACTATGAAATATTGGGAGTTCCAGAACTTTGGCGATATACTCAACAAGGCTTAGAAATATTTTTATTAGTAGAAGGTAAATATATAAAATCTCAGTCAAGTCCTAATTTTTCTAATATTCCAATTATTGAATTGGTAAATGAGTATGTACAGCAGTGTTTAACTGTTGGCAGGAGTCAGGCTATGCGTAATTTTAAAACTTGGGTTAAGAATAATTTTTAGTTTATACATACCTGGCGAATTCATATATTGTTATTTGAAATAACTATAGAAGTGAATGCTTGCTAATTAGATATTTGAGGCTGCACTATTTCATATCCTGTAGTTGTGAGATTTAGAGTACCCAGTTGTAGTAACTGAACTTCTGTATCTTGATCTTTACGATCACCTTGAAAATGGACTTTGCCCGTTACGCCATTCACAAAAAAATCTTTGTCACCTAGTTTGTTTTTCAGTTCTTCACGAGGGTTAGTAGACTTTTGTACACTAGGAACTTCGATGGCTGTAATAATTGCCTTTGTTGCATCATAAGCCATAGCAGTACGCCAAGTCACAGTAGCATTGTGCCAATTCACATTTTTCCCCCACAACTGAGTAGCTTTATCTGCAAAAGCTTTTCCTCTTCCAGCAACTGGATTCCAGGGAACTGCTAATACCAAGTTTTTCAGATCTGATCCTATTTCTATTGTTTTAGCAGTGTTCATAGTAGAAGATGCCAATACTAGCTTTACCTGTTGCTGGTTTGCTAATTTTAATATTTCTATAGCTTTATCAATTGTATTTTTTACACCTGGTAGTAAGAGCATAGAAGCTTGCTGAACTCTAGCTCGAAAAACTATATTATTAATATTTAATTTGGAATTAGCAAGATTACAATCTACATTAATAATTTTGCGTGAGTTATCTTGAAATTTATCTTGAAATTTTTCTCGGAAAACCCTGCTAGCAGATGCGTCATCATCCCAACAAATAATAATATTATTTACATTTTTACTTTTGGCATATTCATAAAGTTCTTGAACAACACCATCAATTGCTGGCATAGTGTGAAATATAGGTGGATCATTTGGTAGTTGATGAGCATCGCTTGTAGGGCTAATCATTACTAATCTTCCTATATCATAGGCAGTATGAGCAGCTATTGAAGCTTCACTAGAGTTATGTCCTACTACTGCTAAAACACTTGAATATAGAGGATTATTCACGAAGTTGTCTGCGATTTTTTTTGCATCTTCCTTTTCATTATTATCGTTAGCAATAACGACTTGTAATAACCTACCATGAGCTCCATTCTGCTGATTAAATTCATTTTGTGCTTGAGCTACACCACGCAATATTTCTTTAGCAACCTGAAGGTTTATTCCTATGGGAATAGCAACTGCTATTTTTAAAGTATTACCTTGTTTAGCTGCCTGAGAGTTATTCAGATAAATTAGGGTTTCTGGATCATCTAGATGATTACTTAATGATATTTTGAATTTTTCTATAGCTGCCCCAAAATTGCCCTTAGCAAATGCTTCAACACCAGCTTGTTTTTCTGAATTGCTATCTTGCTTAATTAAAATCTCTTCACCAAGACTGATGTTATTTTCTAAATTAGCAACTTTGTTTCTATTTTCAAAATATGATTTAATAAATAAGGTGCTGAATACACCAAATACACCAACAACAATGCCTATAAATAAATATCCTATCAACTGAGGATCTATATATTTTTTTGTAGAGGTTGGTTTCTTTTCATCCTTAAGAGAAGTCTCAATTAGAGCTATATCTTCATCTCTTAATCCTAAAAATTGCTGAAGACGTTTTAAGTCGGCACGAGTAGACTCGCTAATAATAGAAAACTCACTGCCAATTGCTTTTATTAAGGCTTTCTTATATTCTTCTAAATGTGATTGGTAATCCTGATAAGGTTTTAAAACTTCTGCTTCTATTGTAGCAATATCTTCCGGCGTTATTTTTAACTTCTCTGCTAACTTATTTAATACAGTGCGACCAATATATGAAATTTCACCGTCTCTCAACCAATACTCAAATTCTCGACGATATTTGAGCTTTGGATCTTGACGCGAAGCCTGAGCAATTTGAATTTTATAACCTTCTTTAATTGCATATATTTCCGGTTTCATTGCTGGAGTTGCACCTTGTACTTTTTTAGTTGCATACTCGTGTAATTCATCAGCAGAAATCCAACCATCTTCATCTTTATCTGCGGCTCCAGTCTCTAAACCTTCAACGATATAGTGCGTGTAAGTTGAAGTATCTGATCCTTGCTGTTCAAAAGAATATTGGGTTGAAGTTGAAGATGTAAGAATAGCTCGTCCTTCTCCACCCAATTGATTCTTGACATCAACAAAACCATCATCTTTCGCTGCCATACCCTCAGCAAACGCACCACTAAAGCAACAATCAAGAATTACAACCTCACGTCTAGAACGACTAGTGTTCATGACCTCATGTACAAAACTGGCGGGTACTGTCGTTGCCTTAATAAGTGCCCCTTTATTAGTTTTGCTGGTGTTGCGAGTAGCAAAGTAAAGTTTACCGCTTTCGTCTTTAATTCCATGCCCAGAAAAAAATAGCAATAAGAGATCATCTTTTTGACGTTCAGCGAACAAAGCTTCTATGGCTTGAGCCATTCTTTCTCTTTGAGGATTTATCATCACTTCTATTTCATCAAAAGCGCCAATTGCCGAATTATCCAAAACTTGACGCATGGCCTCAACATCTTTTGTGGCAGCAGGTAATGACGTAAGGCCAGGTTCATACTCACTAACCCCTATTAAAAGAGCTATTTTTGCCATCGAGTTATTTTCCTTAGTAATATAATTTCTTAATTGCCTTCTATAAACTTTTGCGCCTGTTCAATAGCCATAACTAACTCTTGTTGACTGCTGGCTTTGACTTTAAGTTTCTTGCCGTTAGCTTCTACTTCTAATTCAATTGATTTATTACTCAGGCGATCACGCAAAAACCCCAACAGTTGCTTAAAATTGGCAAGGCTTACTTCTGTCTGTAAAATTCCTACCAAAAACCCACCAATAGATTTTGAACCTTCTGGTGTTTCTGTTACTGCTACAAGTTCTGCACTTTCTACATCTAAGTCTTTAATCTCTCGCAGCAGATTTCGCGCTTCAAGTTCCTGCTCTTCGGCATCTAAGTCTAAATTGATAAGTGCAATCGTCAGTTTAACGTTAGATTTAAAACTCATTTTGTATCCTTTTATATTTAAAGCCTTTTGCTCTCTGTAGTAATTTCCGTGTTATCTATATTTACATCAGAGCAAATATGTATATTTACTGAAAATTCTATATTATTTTGCGTAAATCGTGGAAATTAAGGTGAATTTTCTAGAAATATCAGTAAATTTATTCAGACTATGACTCAACAAATTAGTATCAAAACACAACACTACTCGCAAAAACCAAGTCCTCTTTATCCCATGTTTCAGCTTATCTGTGTATGAAAATTATCAAATTTTCTTGCAGAGTTTATACTTAATGCTTAAGTATAAATATTTATCAGTATATATAGAGAAAGCGCGATCGCACCTTGCCCCCTGCAAATCCCACTCACACGGGTCAATGATAAACTCATGGCTAAGGTGCTTAACCTGCTATTGGATTAGTTAATCAAGGCGCTACTTCTGGCTTGCGGTAATAGCGCTGATCAAAACCGAGTACAGAAAAATTACGATGAATGTTTTAGCACAAAGCTGGGCTGAGATTGCGGCTCAATTACAGATAAATTGGAATCTGGTAAATACCTGCTTGCAGTTTGCTAGTTGGGGATTAGTCTCGCTGTTGTTGGCGGAAATAGTGAGAGATAGCTATCATGCTTTGTGTCACTATGTCCCCCCGCTTGGTAAATGGCATAATAAGCACCACATGGCGTATCGCCGCGATTTATCGGTAGTTTCTTTAAAAATTTACCAAGAGTCTCAGTTATACAACGATATTGTCGAGTCAACGCTATTGGTCGTAGTTTTGACTGTCATAGCTTTACTGCTGCAGCAATGGGGTTTTTGGCTGGGTGTAGCCTATGCTTTCACCTTCTTATATGGCGCATCCCGGCGATATTTTCTCGGTAAAATTGATACAGATTATACTCACCTCCCCGGGCCATTAGAAACTATTCCCTCGGTTTGGTGGGTAAATCGTTCTTACCACTGGCGACATCATTTTGATGATGTTAATGCTTATTACAGTGGGGTGTTTCCTTTAGTAGATACTGTATTGGGAACGGGTTTATCTCTTAAAGGTAAAACCATTGCTTTAACTGGTGCTTCTGGTGCTTTGGGACAAGCATTGACGGCTGAATTGATTAAAAATAATGCCAAGGTAGTAGCCTTAACTACTAATCCCGAAAAATTACAGCCTCAAGAAAAGCTAACTGTAATTTCTTGGGAATTGGGTAAAGAAGCAGAGTTAAAAGCTGCTTTAGAAAAAGTTGATATTTTGATTATCAATCACGGCGTTAATGTCTATGCTAACCGCACTTCAGAAGCGATTCAGTCTTCTTATGAGGTCAATACTTTTTCCACATTGCGGTTGATGGATATATTTTTGACAACCGTTACCGGGCCGCAATCCAAAGCAACTAAGGAAATTTGGGTTAACACTTCCGAAGCTGAAGTATCTCCGGCTTTAAGTCCTCTTTATGAACTCAGTAAACGCGCCATAGGAGATATTGTTACCCTCAAGCGTTTGGATGGGGATTGTATAATTCGCAAGTTAATTCTGGGGCCTTTTAAGAGTCAACTTAATCCTTATGGGGTAATGTCAGCGCCGCAAGTAGCCCGTGCAATTTTGTTTTTAGCAAAGCGAGACTTCCGCAATATTATTGTGTCGATCAATCCCCTGACATATCTGCTGTTCCCGTTGAAGGAAGTTAGCACTTGGCTTTACTATCGAATCTTTAGTAAAAAGGTTCAATCATTGAACTAATCCGTCATTATCAACATAATTACTAATTTGTAATTCGTAATTAAATTAACCTTTGCTACGCAACGCTACCGCGAACACGCAGGGTATTAGCAATTACGAATTACTAATTTTTAATTACTGGAGTTTAGACTAAATGGCCTGTGCCGCAAGAAAAAAATAAGGGGTGTGCTTGAACACAGGCCCCCTATTAGCAGAAGCTGAGAAAAGAACCACCAATTCTCATCTGCCAATATGAACCGTGCCAAATTAGAGGAGTTTCGTCAAGCAGCGTACAGTTATTTGGGAAGAGCGCATGATGCAACATTTGAATTAATGGATGCAGTATTGCTGACTAGGAACGCATACAGTTTGGCAGATTTATCGCTATCACCAGCATTTAGGCGTAAGTGGCCAAGCATTTACGAAGCATTACAAGATAGCAGACCACAGCGGCAGAAATTGATGCAGTTATACATCAAACAGATGCCAGCAGAGGGTCGTCCGTTATTAGCTGGCGACCACACAGCTTGGTCGCGCCCAGATGCGGTAACTTTGCAGGAAAGGACGATTGAACACAGCAGTGTTTCAATGGGAGGAGACAAGCCAATCACGGTTGGTCAGGGCTATAGCACCATTGCTTGGATACCGGAGAATTCGGGCAGTTGGGCATTACCGTTGAGACATGAACGAATTACCAGTTGGGAAAGCCCAATCCAGAAAGCAGCATGGCAACTACAACAAGTATGTGAGAATTTACCTACCAGACCAATTTCGGTTTGGGATAGTGAGTACGGCTGCGCCCCTTTCGTGTTGAAAACAGCCGATATCAAAGCAGATATTCTTGTCCGTTTACGTTCAAACTTATGTTTATGGGGCGCACCGCCACCATATTCTGGCAAGGGACGACCGAGGAAGCATGGTGATAAATTTAAGTTGAATGATACTTCGACATGGACTGAAGCTACTCAAACTATAGAAGTAAACCATGCCAAACTAGGACGTATCAAGGTGAGCTTGTGGTCAAATTTTCATTTTCGGAAAGCCGCTACACGTCCGATGTCCTTGATTCGGGTTGAGCGTCTTGATGAGCTTGGCAACTTGCGGGTGTTAAAACCTTTGTGGTTGGCTTGGCTGGGAGAACAAATGCCGCCTTTAGAAGAAGTTTGGCAACTCTACTTGCGGCGTTTTACTGTTGACCATTGGTATCGATTTTTGAAGCAACGCTTACACTGGACTCTTCCCAAACTAAGTACCCCTAAACAATGTGAGCGTTGGAGTGACTTAATGCCCATCATGACTTGGGAATTGTGGTTAGCCCGTGATATCGTTGCAGATAACCCTCTACCTTGGCAGAAGTTATTGGTTAGTTTGACTCCTGGAAGAGTTGCCCAAGCAATGGAGAGCATTTTAGCGAAGATTGCTACTCCTGCCCGTCCGCCCAAACCTCGTGGAAAGTCCCCTGGCTGGAAACCAGGACAACTACGACAACGTAGAATTCGTTATCCTGTTGTCAGAAAAACTACAACTAAGCCACGCAAGCAACAACCAGAATCTGCTTAAGATTATTGATTTTCATGCCTGAACTCTGTTTGTTTTCAACTCAGCGTTCCTGGGTCGTTTTTTGCTGCTTAGTCTAAACTCCAGTAATTACTCACTCCACAATATTTATAGGACTTAGGTAAGTGTCATATTTTTTTTCGTTTAGGTTTGTCCAGAGTCAAATGTCAAGAGTCCAAAAAATCTCAATTTTTGACCTTTGACTCTTGACTCCTATACCAGAGGATCAATGTGCCAGTTGCGTAAGTCCTGTTGGAATCAAAAAAATCAACAGCTAGAATCGCGGCGACAACAACTGCAAAATCAGTTTTCTGAAACTTCAGCCCAAGAAATTCGCCAATTAGAAACCCAAGTCTATCAACAAGCCGAAGAAATATCCCGCAAGTTTCCCGAAGTTGCCGAACTCTTTGAAACTACACCTGAAGATATTAACAAGCTGAAATCATCTATCCCAGCCGGAACGGTAGTAATTCAACCTGTTCTATTGACGAATGTGAAAGATATACCAAAGTCTCTAGCAATTTTTATCTTAACTAACAATAAATTAGATATTATCAAAACAGCGATTAAGCCTGCAGAATTTGACCAAATTCTCACCCAATATTTAGAGCAAGTGCAGGATGACGGTGTTGAAGCAAATTGACCGTCATCCGTTTTACTGGTCGCCATTTATTTTAATTGGCGACGCACGATGAATATAGCTTTTCTTGGTTGAGTATAATATTACTCTGTTTTGGGGAAAAGGTTAAAGGTTAAGAGTTAAAGGTTTTTTCTTCCCCTTTTTCCCTTCCCCCTTCCCCGACAAGTATTGATACCTAGGCGTAGGTTGGGGAGCCACTGCGTTGGACGGGTCTCCCGGCTTAAAGCAAGTGGCGTTTGAGGGACGAAACCTAACCTACAATTTATCCTTAACAGAACCGTATTGCACTATATTCTAGAGGGAATGGCAGTACCCAGTGATGTCAACTTAAGGTGAAACCCGCTTGGTTGCGAGGTTTCGCCCTCACCCCCAGCCCCTCTCCCACAGGGCGCTACGGTGTACACACATCTCTGGGCTAGTGCAGAATGTGGGTTAGATCCCCCTAAATCCCCCTTACTATGCATTATAAACATCTTTCTTAACAGAAAATTGGACAAAAGCCAGAGATTGTGTATTGTCTAAACGAAGACCTGGAAGCATCGCAAAGTCAGCAAATG
>NZ_JACJQJ010000100.1 GCF_014696615.1 Nostoc linckia FACHB-104
TAACAATTATATGATTCGGGTGCTCAGTTGTTGTTTCATTGACAATACATTAGGTTCTTCTAATTGCTTGTGTCAAGCCTAATTGAGACGCTCTTACCCTGTCTAAAAACTACCTTGGGTATGGATGTTTTACGATGTAAAACACCTTCAATGAAACGCATTGAAATTGATGTTTATTTACTTGCTTACAATTTACTTCGTAGTTTGATGTGGGATGCCGGGACTACTTATACTACCCCTCCAAATCGCCTATCATTACAAGGCACTCTTCACCATTTAATTAATTTTATTCCCAAATTATTAGCAGCAACTTCAACAAAACGCCTTCGCATTTATTACACCTTACTGAAAGTTATTGCTCACAAGGCCGTTCCAGAACGCCCAGGTGGTAGTGAACCACGAGTCCGTAAACGTCGCCCCAAAATTTACCCCTTGATGACCAAACCCCGGCAAGAATTACAACAACAGTTGCAAAGTGCTTAAAATACAAGCTTTTCGGCTTTTCTTAGTGCCATTCGGGACTGGGGGACAAGGGGAAAGGACAATACCAAACACCAAGCACCAAATTAACAATTATTGACACTTCCCATTCCCCCTTCCCCATTACCCATTCCCCCTTCCCCCTTCCCCCTTCCCTAGTAATTTCCTCACAAGTTCCTCAAATTATTCCCATATAACTTCACTGTCAGGCTAAGAGCAGCTTGACATGGTAGCGGAAGCTATATAGAACTTCTAAAAAAAAGGCTCAAATTTATGAATTCAGCATCTGCTGCTCAACCTAAAAACAGCAAAACAGCAACTTCAGCAACACACGCTAGTGGTGATAAACGCTTTAAGATGCTGGATGCAACTATTAAACGCTATCAGTATCAACAAGATGCACTCATTGAGATTCTGCATAAAGCGCAGGAACTCTTTGGCTATTTAGAAACGGATGTATTAATTTACGTTGCCCAAAGTTTAAAATTGCCACCTAGCCGAGTGTATGGTGTTGCGACTTTTTATCATTTATTTTCATTAGCACCAAGTGGCGCACATAGTTGTGTGATTTGTACAGGTACGGCTTGTTATGTCAAAGGCGCGCAAGCGATTTTGACAGAGTTAGAAAAATCTGACAACATTCGCGCAGGTGAAACCACACCTGATGGACAAGTTTCATTGTTAACTGCAAGGTGTCTAGGTGCTTGTGGGATTGCACCCGCTGTAGTTTTTGATGGCGCTGTCTTAGGAAATCAAACTGCTGAATCAGTACATGAATGGATACACCACTGCACCGCAGAAAGCACAAAGGAAGGCTAAAAGATGGATCTAGCTGAATTAGTTGAAATTGCCCAGAAAGAACGTGCTTCTGAGAAACCAGTGCAAGTTCGCTGTTGTATGGCGGCGGGTTGTCTGTCTGCTAATTCCGAAGCTGTCAAGAAAGGTTTGGATGCAGCTGTCACAGCTGCAGGTTTAGAAGAACAAGTGCAAGTAACTGGCGTTGGTTGTATGCGCTTGTGCTGTCAAGGGCCATTAGTTGAAGTTAAGGGAGAAATTAAACAATCTTCAGTTGATAAACCAGTTGCCGAAGAAACCCTCGGTACGCTTTACGAAAAAGTTGCGCCAGCAGATGCACCTTCGATTATTGGCACTTTAACTGGTGGCGAAACCACAGTGCAAAAAGGTGATTTAGCGCAGCCATTTTTTACCTATCAAATGCCAATTGTTTTAGAAAACAGTGGCAAAGTCGATCCCGAACGCATTCAATCTTATATTGCAGCTAAGGGTTATCAAGCGCTTTATCACGTGCTGCGGGAAAAAACTCCAGCAGATGTCATTGATACTATTACTCGCAGTGGTTTGCGGGGAAGAGGCGGCGCAGGTTATCCCACAGGGGTGAAATGGGCAACAGTAGCCAAAGCTAAAGGCGATCGCAAATTTGTGATTTGCAACGCCGATGAAGGAGATCCTGGTGCATTCATGGATCGCAGCATTTTAGAAAGCGATCCCCATCGTGTTTTAGAAGGAATGGCGATCGCAGCTTATGCTGTCGGTGCAGAACAAGGATACATCTACGTGCGCGCTGAATATCCCACTGCCATTAACCGCTTGCAAATAGCCATTCGCCAAGCGCAACGTTTGGGTATTTTGGGTACTCAAATTTTTGACTCCCGCTTTGATTTTAAAGTTGATATCCGCATTGGTGCAGGTGCTTATGTTTGCGGTGAAGAAACTGCGTTAATGGCATCTATTGAAGGCAAACGCGGTATGCCAGAACCTCGTCCTCCCTATCCGGCTGAGTCTGGTTTGTGGGGATATCCAACTTTAATTAACAACGTCGAAACCTACGCCAATATTTCACCAATTATTCGCAAAGGTGCTGAGTGGTTCGCCAGCATCGGTACAGAAAAAAGCAAAGGAACAAAAGTTTTCGCCCTTGCTGGTCAAATTACTAACACTGGTTTGATTGAAGTACCGATGGGAACGCCATTGGAACTGATTGTAGAAACAATGGGTGGTGGCGTACCAAATGGCGGTATAGTCAAAGCCGTGCAAACAGGGGGCCCTTCCGGCGGATGTATCCCCGCATCAGCTTTTCATAGTCCGGTAGATTATGAATCACTTGCCCAGCTAGGTTCAATGATGGGTTCTGGTGGGATGATCGTCATGGATCAAACCACTAACATGGTTGATGTTGCCCGTTTCTTCATGGAATTCTGCATGGATGAATCCTGCGGTAAATGCATTCCTTGTCGGGTGGGAACTGTGCAATTGCACCATTTATTAACCAAGATTAGCGAAGGCAAAGCCTCCATGACTGACTTAGCTTTGCTAGAAGAACTCTGTGAAACAGTAAAATTTACCAGCCTATGTGGTTTGGGACAGTCAGCACCCAATCCAGTATTCAGTACATTACGTTATTTCAAAGAAGAGTATTTAGCGTTAATTAAACAAGGGGCAAAGGTTTAAAAATTAAGAGTTGTACAGACGCAATTAATCGCGTCTGTACAAGAGTCAAGAGTCAAAGGTCAAGGGTCAAAAACAAAAAATGACCAGTAATTCTTGGCTCATGACAAATCACAGAAAAGGAGAAGTATGAGTAATTCAGCTTAAATCTTCAACCTGGAACATTAACCAATATCTAAAACTGTTAGAATTTCATAATTACGAACTACGAATTAAAAATTACGAATTACGAATTACGAATTGATATTAGTTATTAAGGAGGTAAATAATATGGTTTTCCTCAAAAGCATTATTGTCTGGCTGGTGTTTATCCTTGCCGAAAGCGTGAATGGCACTGTTCGTACCCTCTGGCTAGTACCAGCATTAGGTGATTTTTGGGCACATCAAATATCATTTTTCACCGGGTCGATTTTAGTAGTGGCGATCGCAACTATTTTCGTAAAATGGCTTCATGCAACTCGCACCTCCCAATTGCTCAACATAGGGATACTGTGGATGCTGCTAACTCTGAGCTTTGAGATTGGCTTAGGACGCTTTGTTTTAGCTTATTCTTGGCAGCAAATCGCTGCTGACTACAATTTGTTGCATGGTGGACTAATGCCCATTGGTTTAGTTCTGTTGATATTAGCCCCATTAATCGCCGCAAAAATTCGCGGTGTTGCGCTCAATAAAAATCAAACGGCTTAGGGTGGAATATCACTTACTTGCGCGAGATTTAGCTCCCCGGATCTGAGCATTAACTTTTGCTGAAATCATAATAGACTTCTGCAAGAAGTCGGGAAAAAGAGAAGGGGAAAGGTTTTGTATTTTCCCTTTCCCCTTTAACCTTTTCCCTTTGCCCATCTCTTGCAAAAAGAACTTTTACAAGAGGTCTATTATTGCAGGTTCCCTGAAAACGAAACTTCAGGGCGCTGTGAGTCAAGTCTTACCTGATACGATGAATGCTGAACAGCACCGTCAGCTGACTGAACCAGGGTCAGCTAATAAATAATTATTCATGGAGTCTGTTGACGGTTAACTCTTAACTGTTAACCGTCAAAAATTTACGCTTTATATATTTGCTGCAATATCATACCTTTTGATTAAACATCTTAAAATTATCAGAAAAAATATAAGTTTACAAAATAATCGAAATTTTTATAAAGCTCTAGCTTAAATCAACGTAGTTCACCATCTAAGTAAGCAACTAAGTTTGCTTATCAATGATTTTACTGATTATTTAAAAATTGATTTTCATCCAAGCATAGATTGCTTATACCGTTTCTTTATGAAGCTGCGCTGAATTTTTCTCATTCTTTCTTTGTGTCCTTTGCGCCTTTGTGGTTCGTTATATAATTTGGCGCGTCTTCATCCAGAATTGGTATTACGGAAAACTCTAGCCTACATGAAAGGTAAATGTCTGTAATACTTATAATTACAGACATTTTTTAGATATTTATGTGAAGTCCTACAGAGTAAGGATAGATATATACACTTGTCATAAGAATAAAATTTCAATAAAGCTATTAGATATACCGTTGATTTACTGAAATATAAAAGATATTTTGACTATATATAATTTTTTGGTGCTTTGATATATGAAAGTCGCTTCATTATTTCCTGCCCTTTTAGCTACAACTGGGATTGCTCTTGCTGCAAGTTCTATGCCTGCACAAGCTTTCAATTTGGGCTTAAGTCAAGTTACTAATAACACCAATCTTAATGTTGCTTCCCAATTCAATATTTCCGTGGATCAATTAAGCAACGGAAAAGTCCAATTTACCTTTGCTAATACAGGTTCTATCCAATCAGCAATTACTGATATTTATTTTGGAAAAAGTACTAACTTCTCTAGCCTATTGACTTATGACAGCATAATTAATAATAGTTCCGTAAGCTTTTCTCCTGGAGCAAATCCTTCTCAACCTCCTGCAGGAGAATTTGGATGGACAGCTGCTTTTGCAGCCGATTCAAATACACCCATAGTTGCAAAAGGTATTGGATTAGGCGAAAATCTCAAGATTTTGTTTAACTTAACTCCTGGTACAACATTATCTACCATAGAGAATGGTTTTCTTCAAAATAAACTAGCAATTGCTCTGCACGTTCAAGCTATTGGCCCTAATAGCAAAAGTGATTGGTTTCAAAGCACGCCCAATAATACTACATCCATCCCCGAACCTAGCTCTATACTTGGCTTAATGGCTATTGGTTTTGGCGGCTTTTTGACACAGAAAAACAGTAAAAATCAGAAAACAGACAAGGTAACAGCTTAATTGAATGTAAAGAGATAAACTACACATTTAAGATTTTGAAACTGTTTTGTTTGTAATAATGTTACGCCTAACATCTATATTTTGATTACTTGTTGGGTTTAGTTTCCCCTGTCTATTTGGATGGGGAAATTTACTTATGTTTAATATGCTTCTTTATCCCTGTGAGCTTCATACTTATACGAATTCTCTAAAATTCAGCAACAGAGCCAAACTTAAAAACCCTTGCTACATATGGTTTTCTTAATTTTGAATTTTGAATTGGTATTAGTCCCCAATTGCCAATTTCTATTTTTTTGCTAATTTCAGGAATCCTCTGATTTGCCTGTGTAGTCATAAATCTCGATTTTCTAAGCTGACAACTGATGAATCGCTTTGCGTCTTTGATTATCGCAGCTTCAATTGCATCTATTGCTACTTTAGCGATCGCCCAAAATACTGATGCTAGAACATGCACTCTCTACCGTAATTGCTACTATCAGACATCTAATGCCTCTAAATCTATAGTTGAGTATGATGCAGATAAAAATTTTTACACAAGTAGGATGTTGAGCATATTGATCGTTCTTGGGGTCACGAAGATAGCAAAAAATGCTTTAGAGTCGTGGCTGAATAAAGCTTAAAATCGCTTAAGGGACTTCTAGAAAATAAATTATCCAATATAGTCCGAGAATATGTTTATTCTCACCCCTGCTCCTTGCCAAGAAAGCGATAGTTTATTTTTTTAGTGATAACTCCCTAAAAAGCCAGCAGAATTGGGGGATTCTCCCCCAAACCCCCGATTGGGTGACGGTTGCGTCCCCCAAACCCCCTCCAAAATTATTGTTAGGTTTGTTGTTGAGTAACTAGTTTTGGTTTTGTGATCAATTAATTTTCTTAACTGAATTGTATTTGGCTATAAATAATCCTTTTCCTGCTTTTCCTGCTCAACCAAGCAATTGATTATTTTTTTAGTTGGAATGTCATGAGCAATAACTGCAAACTTCAGTTCATTTAGTTAATGAACTGATAATTTCATAAAGCTAAAAAATGTTACTTAAAGTTTACCTAGCATTTAACGGCACAATTTTTGAGAGAAAATAATTTTATAGGCAAGCTGAGATTAAAATCGTAACCTCAGCTTTCCCTGACCCATCTCCTTAAATGTTTTTTGTGTTGCACAGACACACACATGGAGGTAGAAATGTTACACGATACTTTAGTACCAGATCTTAGCACTTACCTCTTCATCAAAATTTCTGTGTTGATTTTGGCACTGTTAATATTGATGATTTTAGCTGCGGCCCCTGTTCTTTAAATATCAACTCAAAAATCAACGTTCCCACTCAGATATTTTACAGATGTGAGTAGTCTTTGCTGTTTAATGAGCCAACTCGTTAATTACTGAGAGATTACTGTATCTGTGTTGGGGGTACAGTTGATGGCAATCGAATCGCAAGTGAAGCGGTAGCGATATTATGGGCGTGAAATCAGCAGAATAAAATACCTGAATCTGGATTTAAATAGAATTCACCAGAGAATCTGACAATTAGCCTAGGAATGATCTTTCGTACTACCAAGTATGGAGAAGATACGATTGAGAGGATTCTATATCGCAATGCTTAGTGAAATATCGATGGATGGAATCAATATAATGTCCTCGGATGACAACTGCTAATCAACTGTGTAAGTAGGATTTGCATGGAGAAGATTAACTAGCGTGTTCCCAGTCGCTGAGTAACTCATGCTGTTGTGGTTTTGTCTGACGTTTCTTGAGAGGAACTCTGGGAGAACCAATATCAACTTTCGGGAAGGACTGTTTCTTATTAGGAGACTGGTTACCTTGGGTTTTGGAATTAGTCGGTGTGTTTGTCATGGCTTTATGAACCTGTAATGAAAACTTCAGCACTACTGTATATCATCAATTTGAAAACTGCAAATTTCGGAAGAAATATTTTATTTTTTTCAGTATTCCTACGGGAATAGCAATCTCTTCATTTATTTAACATTTATTCAGTTTTTATTCACCTTATCAGGGCAAATATAAAATCCAGTTAACAACAGCTTAAGAATTAGTTCACAGTAAAATTCCTGAGATGTGGAGTTTAAAAGTAACAATACATAGTGATACAAGCGTTGCGTAAGAGTTTCCGCGATCGCGCTTATGGCTGTTTATTTACCTGAGAATTAACAATTGAAAAACCTCTTCTTGTAGATTTGCTTTTGGCTATCTGCACTTGAAAGCTGACTTTGTCGCTTTTTTCCCCACTTTTCGCTTCCAATGTCCATGTACCAGGACGCAGATACCAAAACAAAGAATTAGTTGAATCTGCAGATAGCTTTTCACCATTTAATCGCCACTCTACAGGCTCACCTACCTTTCCTAATAGCTTAAACTCAAGTTTCTGGCTTGTTTGTTCCCCTGGATACAGCAAAAATAAATCGCCATTGTGGGGAGATAGAATTCTCAAATTGCTAGTATTAAAAGTTGCTTGTTGCTGTCTGGCTAACCATTCGTCATATTCTGGCGATAAATTGCCTGGTTGTTGATTTTCGTAGGCAATTTTGTCTTCTGGATAAAAGTATTCCAGCACCACAGAAGCACAATCTGGCGTAGGTTTTAACCCAGAAATTGCACAGATGGGTAATTGCACTAAACCTTGAGGCGGAAGAAAATTTCCCGGTTCTTGATGTTCGTGCAAATGTAACATAATCCGATTCCACAAAGGTGCTGCACCAGTGACACCTGATACTTGGCGCATGGGTTCGCCAGTGAAATTTCCTACCCAAGTGGCGACGGTGTAATCTGTAGTAAAACCTACAGTCCAAGTATCGCGGAAATTGGAAGAAGTCCCAGTTTTAACTGCTGCTGGGAAAGGAAGATTTAATACAGAATCTACACCAAAAGCTGTGGCGCGGGCGTGGTTATCACTCAGCATATCGGTGATTAATTGCCAATTCGTCGGGTTGGTATTTGGTGTTTGGTGTTTGGTGTTTGGTGTTTGGGGAATTGTTGTGATTAGTGATGCGGCTTCATCTTGTTGGGCTATGGTGAGGTAAGCTTTGGCTAATTCCCAAAGGCTGACTTCGCCACTACCAAGAGTTAAACCTAAACCATAATATTCGGGGGTTTGGTTGAGGTGTTCAAAGCCTAATTGACGCAGATGTTCGAGGAAAGCTGGTACACCTACCTTTTCTAATACCCTAACAGCAGGGACGTTGAGGGAGTTTGCTAAAGCTACCCGCACTCGCACCGGGCCGAGAAACTTTTGAGTATAATCTGTAGGGCTATAAAGTTTGGCACCGGGAATGGCGTAATGTGCTGGGACATCTGCCAAAATTGTATTCGGGCGAATTATACCTTTTGCTAACGCCAATTCATAAACAAACGGCTTGAGGGTAGAACCTGGTTGACGTAGCGCTTGTACTCCATCATTGCGTCCGAGTTTGGCTTCATTAAAGTAATCGGGGGAACCCACATAAGCCAAGACTTCCCCTGTATGGTTGTCAATTACCAAAGCTGCTGCATCATGGACGTTATTTGCAGCTAGGGAAGAAAGTACTTGTTTTACCTGTGCTTCGACAAATTGCTGTAAAGGTCTATCTATTGTAGTGTGAATCTGTCCTTCCCCTTGTGGGGTGCTTTGCTGATTCGCTAACCAAAATAAAAAGTGGGGTGCAGCAATAATTCCCCGTTGGCGAGATTGAAAGACTACTTTTTCTGTGTAGGCGTGTTCTGCTAGTGAAGAAGTAATATAACCATCCTGTACCATACGATTGAGGACATATTTTTGACGCTGTTTCAGCCGTTGCCAATGGGCTAACGGGTCAAAATATGTGGGATTATTGGGGATGGCAGCTAAAAGACTAGCTTGGGCAAGATTTAAATCACTGGCTGGGAGAGAAAAATAAGTCCGGGATGCGGCTTCCACACCATAGATATTTCCTCCCATTGGTAAGCGATTGATATATGCAGAGAGGATTTCATCTTTATTCATCCCCGCTACTAATCGCCAAGATAGCCAAATTTCTTGTAGCTTTCCTGAGAGATTGCGTGGAACAGGATCTAACATCCGCGCTAACTGCATGGTAACTGTGGAAGCACCAGAGACAATTTTTTTGGCGTGAATTGCTTCTTTAATCGCGCGGGCTACTGCTTTTAAATCCAATGCCCCATGATGATAGAAGCTGCTATCTTCAGCTGCTAAAATTGCCTGAATAAATTGGGGAGAAACTTGATTTAATGGGACTACCGCAGTATGCTCTTGGTCACGAGTAAGTAAAGTTCCTAAGGGTAGCCCATTGCGATCGCTAAATTGCAGCGCTAGCTGATTTTGCAAAATATCTTTAGCCCGAACTGGCGCAAAATATGGCATTAGGCGCACTGACAAGCATATTAGCAGCAAAGCTAAGATTAGCTTACCCTTTTTGCTGCGATTCAATCCCCGCCAAAATTTTTGCGTAATTTGGATTAGCCTGCGTAAAGTTACTTTCATCAGCGAATGCACTACCCTGTCAAACTTACTTTAATTTTGACGTAGCGATCGCACTGCAATCAGGAAATATTTCTAACATTTAACAACTCATTTTATCCAGTTGTCATTTTTCATTTGTCATTTGCCATTAGAAGTTTTTCGCAAAAACTAAATACTTCTTAATATAAATTGCATATTTCTCTAAAACTCCTCTTATTTTTGGCGTTCTACCCTGGGGTAACAACTTCGTTGAATCGTTAAGAATTGTAGTAATTGTTAGGAACAATCCTGTTTCATTGGTTATCTATATAATAATCTCAACGCCAAGGCGCAGAGAGAATAGATATTTTATTTTAAATTTATGTTTATTAGACTTCTAATTAACTTTCTACTTAGCTTAACACTGATGCTAGGCATAGCTGGGTGTAGCTGGTTCGGCATTAATTCAGGTAGAGAACAACTACCAACAGTTGCGCCTCTCGCGCCGCCAAAATTACCAGATTGGATCGAACAAATTAGTCCCATTGGCGATGCAAAACCTCTTAATCAAATACGTATCAGGTTTAAAGAGGCTTTAATTCCGGTAGAAAGCTTAGATAGTCCAGAACAGCAAAACTTACTACAAAAATTTGCACTAACACCACCTTTACCCGGTAGATTTCGCTTTTTAACACCACGTATGGTGGGTTTTCAAGCAGATAAAGCCTTACCGCAAGCTACAAGATTTCAAGTTACTCTCAAATCTGGTTTAGGGGATTTAAAAAAACATCGTTTAGATAAAGATTTAGCTTGGACTTTTAATACAGAACCGATTAAGCTGAGTAATTTACCAGGGGTTAACCCAATGGAAAAGGCTGACGATCAACCAATTGATTTACAGCCAAAATTACAATTTACATCGAATGTAGAACTAGATGTAAATTCTGTACAGAAACATTTACAGTTAATTCCGGAAGGGAAAACCGATGGTGTTGGTTTTAAAGTCATATTAGATAAAGAAGATCAGCCACAAGAAAGCGAAGATCCGTTAGAAAAATTTGACCCTTCACAACGTAACTGGGTTTATCAGCTAATTCCCCAACTCAAGCTAGCAGCAGCAACTCGTTATCGGTTAAGTTTTGCACCAGGTATTCTGCCGGCTTATGGTAATTTACCAAGTGAAAAAGAATTTGCGAGTAAATTAGCTACCTATTCACCTTTAGCATTTCAAGGTATAAATTTCTATGGACAACCAGACGCAGGGGGAACCTACGGCAGATTTGTTAAAGGTAGTCCGCAGTTAGAATTTAATAACATCTTAGTTGCCGATTCCGCGATAGAAAATATTAAAATTGAACCGCAGCCAAAAGATATTTCGCGAATCATCCAAGTTAATGATGAAGATAGGATTGTCAATATTAATCCTTATGCCTTAGCACCAGCTACGAGTTATACAATTACTGTTGGTGCAAATCTCAAAGATAAATTTGGACAGACTTTAAGTAAACCTGTCAGCGTCAAGTATGACACTGGTGATTTAGCTGGGGATATTTGGGTTCCTGCAGATTTAAATATTTTTCCTGCTGGTAAAGACTTACAGCTAAATATTAATACAATAAATTTGCCAGAGGCGAACTATAAAGCTGCTTACAAAGTAGTGCAGCCAACAGATTTGGTTTACGATAATTATGCCAGTAATTTATTACCTAAACCTGTTGAATGGCAAAGTTTCTCGGTAGCGAGAAAGAATAATCAAGCAGTTGATATTAATGTGCCGCTACGTGAAAGGCTATCTTCTCCGACGGGGATGTTAGCTTATGGTGTGCAAGCACGGACTAATAAATATCAGGAAAATGGTAAGGAATTGTGGCGAGAACCTACAACTTACGGCTTAGTACAATTAACAAATTTAGGCGTATTTTCTCAGTGGTTTCCTGATTCTGGCTTAATTCGCGTCCATCATCTTAGTGATGGTTCACCTGTGAAAGCTGCGGCTGTAGAAATTTATCAATCACAATTAAATGCCAAATCTCGTCCGCCAGCTTCACCTTGTGCAACTGGGAAAACAGATGATAGTGGTAATTTAACTATTAAACGCGAAGATTTACAGCAATGTTTTCCTGGTAGTCAAAGATTCACTAAAGCACCAGAACTGTTAATAATTGCCAAAGAAAATCAAGATTGGGCATTTACGAGAACAGAAGAATATAGCGGCGTTTATGGTTATGGTATTGATGCAGGTTGGCAAGATGGAAAACCAGAATCCAGAGGTGTGATATTTTCAGATAGACAGTTATATCAACCAGGTGAAAAAGCTTGGTTAACTGGATTTGCTGATTATTTACAAAATGGCACAATTCAGCAAGATAAAAATGCTGCTTATCAATTGATTTTAATTAATCCTGATGGGCAAAGAACTGATTTAGGTATAAAGAACACTAATGAATTTGGAACATTCTCTTTAGAGTTACCAATTAATAAGAATCAAAAGTTAGGATATTATACAGTCCAAGCCAAGGGTAAAAACGGGCAAGAAATTTCGGGAGAGTTCCGACTTGCAGAATTTAAACCGCCTAATTTTAAAGTTGAACTGAATTTAGATCAGGAATTTGCCTTAATTGGCGATAAAGTTGAGGCGAAGGCTGCTAGTAACTATTTATTTGGTGCGCCTGTACAAGGAGGTGAAGCGAAATATTTTGTGACGCGTCAGCAAGCTAATTTTATCCCCAAAGGTTGGGAAGAATTTAGCTTTGGAAGACAATGGTTTTGGCCAGAAGAAAGTCCAACTTTAACTAGCGAAGTTTTACAAAATACTTCTGTACTTGATGCTAACGGTAAAAGCGCACAAAGTCTGACAGTCGCGAAAGATTTACCCTACCCCATGACTTACCAGGTAGATGTGCAAGTCACGGATGTTTCTAATTTATCGGTAGCGGATTCCCAAACTTTTACAGCTTTACCAAGTAATCGTTTAATTGGGTTAAAAAGTAATTTTGTGGCTGATGCTGGTAAGTCATTTGCTATTGAAACTATTGTGACTGACCCTACAGGAAAACCTGTCACAGGTCAACGGCTACGTCTGGAATTACAACAGATGAAATATAGTAGCGTTACTAAATTAGTAGAAGGTAGTCGCACACCAAAAAATCAAGTTGAATATAAAACAGTCGCACAAGCAGAAGTTACATCTGCGAGTAATCCCCAATCGGTAAATTTAACGCCAAAAGAATCCGGTTCCTACAGAATTAGGGCAAATTTTAGCGATACCAAAGAGGAAATCAGTGCCACAGATTTGCAAATTTGGGTAACTGGAAACAATCAAGTTTATTGGGGTTCGCCAGAAGAAGATAAATTAGAAGTTAAACTCGATAAAAAAGAATTTAAACCTGGTGAAACTGCAACCGCATTAATTCAATCTCCCTATCCTGAAGCAGAATTGTATTTTGCAGTCATTAAAGACAAACCTCTCTATCAACAAATTACCAAAGTTAAGGGAGGCGCACCACAAATTCAGTTTCAAGTTACGCCAGAAATGTTACCCAATGCAGCAGTACAAGCTGTATTAGTCAGACAAGGTAAACCACTTAAGCAAGTGGAACCGGGAAGCTTAGATAAATTAGTAAAAATTGGCTTTGCACCATTTAAAGTCAACTTGCAGGATAAATATTTAAAGGTGGAAGTTAATCCACTGCAAGCATCACTCGAACCTGGTGCTGAAGAAACTGTACAACTAGAACTCAAGGATAATCAAGGTAATCCTACCCAAGGACAACTTTCCGTCATGGTGGTGAATGAAGCAGTACTGCAACTATCTGGCTATCGTCCACCGGATTTAGTAAATACAGTATACGCCGAACAAGCGATCGCCACTCGTTTCAGTGATAATCGTCCCGATGTCGTCATTCAACCCCAAGATATCCCCAAACCCAAAGGCTGGGGTTATGGCGGTGGCTTTTCATCAGGTGCAGCTAATACCCGCGTCCGCACAGATTTTCAAGCCTTAGCTTATTACAATGGTGCTGTACTCACTGACGCTACAGGTAAAGCACAGGTAACCTTTAAACTTCCCGATGACTTAACTACCTGGCGAGTTATGGCTGTAGCTACCGATGGTAATTTGCGGTTTGGCAATGGCGATCGCACTTTTATCACGACAAAACCATTGCTAACTAACGCCATCTTGCCACAATTTGCCCGTCCAGGCGATCGCCTTCTGGCTGGTTTATCCGTCACCAACAACACAGGAAATAGCGGAAGTCTCTCAATTAATGGCGAACTTAGCGGTACAGTCAAGTTTGCAGAGAATAACCCCACAAGCACAGCGTTACAAACTAAAGCCGAAACTACTACCCAAGCTTATCGCTTCCCCATGCTGGCGGAAGATGTAGGAGAAGGTAAAGTTCGCTTTACCACACAGTTAAATAATGCAGCCGATGCTTTTGAAGTACCATTAGAAATTAAGCCGCTAGAAATTACCGAACAAGTTGTAGAAAGCGGAATCACCGAAAAGCAAACCAAGATTCCTTTAAATGTTGATAAAAATACCATCCCCAATGCGGGAGGTTTAGATATTCAACTGGCGAGTAGCTTAATACCAGAAATTAAAGCACCAGCCAAACAAGTTTTAGGCGATGATGAATTACCATTTGCAGAACCCGCAGCCAGTCAGTTAATGATTGCGGCAAATTTGCAAAATCTATCCCAAAAATATGGACAGACATTTGCCGAATTCAACACCAATCAACAAGCTAATCAAGCAACTGAACAACTGCAAAAACTGCAAATAGCCGATGGTGGTTTTGCTTCCTATCCCGGACAAGAAAAATCTGATCCTTGGGTGTCTGCTTACGCTGCGGAGTCTTTAGCGAAAGCTAATCAAGCTTTCCCCAATGTAATAAATTCCGCAATGCTTTCTCGCCTCAAGAGTTACTTAGAAAAAGTTCTTGCTAACCCCGGACAATATGAGTTTTGCAAGCAGCAAATTTGTAAAACTCAACTGCAACTCAATACCTTGATAGCATTAGCAGAACTAGGTGATAAACGCAATAGCTTCTTAGCAGATATTTATCAACAGCGTAATAACTTTGATGTTGTCAATCAAATCAAATTAGCGCGGTACTTATCGCAATTCTCTGAATGGCAAGAAGAATCGCAAACTATGCTGAACCAGTTACAAAAAAATATCTATGAAACTGGACGCACAGCAGTTATTAGTCTACCAAATAGCTGGGGATGGATGAGTTCGCAGACAACAGCACAAGCGCAAGCTTTACGGTTATTTATTGCTAATAAAGCGAAGCCGGAAGTGGTAGATAAATTATTCCAAAGTTTGCTAGCACAAAGAAGAAATGGCACATGGCAAACTAGTTATAACAATGCCCAAGCACTCACAGCCTTAGTAGAATATATTCAACTACAACCCACACCACCTAATTTTGTTTCTTCTGTACAATTAGCTGGTAAAAAGTTAGGAGAAAATCGCTTTGAAGGCTATAGCAACCCTAGCTTGCAACTAAATGTACCAATGGATAAACTACCTCGCGGTCGCCATGATTTAGTCTTACAAAAATCAGGTAGAGGTAAATTACATTATCTGGTTGCTTATAATTATCGCTTGCAAGGAAACCAACCAGGTAAGTTTAACGGCTTAAGAGTTTCCAGAGAAATTCAAAAACTTGGCGAAGCAGAAAGTATTCTACAAAAATTTGGACTGTTCGCCTTTGATAAACCCTTAACTTTACAACCAGGACAAGTATTTGATATTGGTGTAGAACTGATTAGCGATCATCCTGTGAATCATGTAGTAATTACAGATCCTCTACCAGCCGGATTAGAAGCAGTAGACGCAAGTTTCCAAACTACAACCGCCGCATTGCAAGCAAAAGCCGATAGTTGGCAACTAGGGTTTAAGAACATCTACCGCGATCGCATTATCGCCTACGCTGACCACCTCGAACCAGGAGTTTACAGCTTGCATTACTTAGTCCGTTCCGTTACCCCCGGTAAGTTCCTTTGGCCTGGTGCGGAGGCGCATTTACAATATGCACCCGAAGAATTTGGGCGTGCGGCTGAGTCTACACTAATAGTGGAGGAGACTAAGTAGAAATGTATGCCTTCTTTGGCTACAACAAATCTAAAAATCTTTCCAACTCTATACGAGCTTGCTTTAAAATCTTAGCGAGGGTAGAACGCTTAACTGGCTTATGGGCGGGAACTGTCAATTTTAAAACTTCATCTGGAAAATTCTTTTCTAGCCGAATGTGACTACCTCGCTGACGTACAACTATCCACCCATCCCGTTCTAAAGCAGCAATAATCTGAGTGTATGGTAAATTAGGAACCTTAGTCACAGTACCAATTCCCTAATAATTACTCCCTCTTGAGTACTGAATTCATCTTCCAATGGCTCAAGGTAAAGTTCAATTGCTTCTTGGATATTCTCTAATGCTTCTTCTACAGTTTCCCCTTCACTGAGACAACCAGGGAGAGAGGGAACATAGACAGTATATCCACCTTCATCACTTGGTTCTAATACAACCTTGAATTTCATAATTTGACTAATGAGGTACTTTTACATTTTTACAGACCTCAATCGTTTATTGTAGAACAATGAGTCAGATTCAAGAGTTACATCAACAGGCGATGGATTTAGTTGAAGCAGCTTTCACTGTTAACCTCAGAGGTGACTTAGCACAAGCTATTCAACTTTCTCGACAAGCATTAGATAAAGAATCTCAAGCTGCTGCACTAATAGCCGATAAACTTGATGCTGAACCAACCCGTTCAGTCCTACATCGCAGTGCTGCAACTCTTGCTATTGACTGTGGTGAATTTCGCACAGCAGAACGTTTGATTGCGATCGCATTATCTGGTAATCCACCTCAAGAAATCGCTGAAGAACTGAAGGATTTATTTATTCAAATTAATTTGCGTCCTTACTTAGAACGTCATGGGTTGACTTTTGACGAACAAAATTTGAGTAATTTAACTTTAGATAAAAAGTCTATTTAACATTCAAGCGATCGCCCTTGGCGCTGCGCTTCGCGCAATCGCATTATCGCCTACGCTGACCACCTCGAACCAGGAGTTTACAGCTTGCATTATTTAGTACGTTCCGTGACTCCCGGTAAATTCCTTTGGCCTGGTGCGGAGGCGTAGAATTCATAAATAACCTTAACTCTAGGAAAGCTGTATTTTTTGAAGAGAATGGGTGCGATCGCGTTTTGTCAGATATTTGGCAATTACCATAAAATAATATGCACATATAGAGAATTGCAATGCCAATGACAACTAACAAGCTACCAAAAAAGAAACATAAAAAAGCTACAATTCCTGAACATCCCTTAGCAAAGATTGGTGGTAAATTTGAAGGGGAATTTTGGGAAAATACACTCTTAGAAATTCAAAAATTGCGAGACATAGAAAAAGCAGAAAGCAACAGAGGTTCTGATAGTAAAGAAAATTGGACACAGTAAAAAATTGTCATTTATCGTCGTGTACCTTCAGGCGATAATGCGTTCACCTGTTGATTTTACTTTTAATTAAGTCTTTTTTTATACTGATTTGCTTTTTTAAGCAGGATACCTATAATTGAGTGGCAGTGAAACAATCACAGCTATTCAGCTTTGGCGATGGAAATTTTTACTATTGGACATTCCAATCACAGTATTGAAGCATTTATGACATTGCTGCAACAGCACGGAATAACAGCTTTAGCGGATGTGCGATCGCATCCCTATAGCCGCTATTTACCACACTTCAGCCAAGCACCACTCAAAGCAGCTTTAGTCAATGCAGGGATTTCTTATGTATTTTTAGGCAAAGAATTGGGAGCAAGACCGAGTGATCTAACCTGCTATGTTGATGGTAAGGCTTTGTATGAAAAGATTGCTGCTACTCAACTATTTGCAGATGGCATTCAGCGATTAATAAAAGGAGCAGAAACTTATAAAATTGCACTGATGTGTGCCGAAAAAGACCCAATTACCTGCCATAGAGCAATTCTGATTTGTCAAAAATTATCCAGCTTAGGTTTAACAATTAACCATATTTTAAGTAATGGTGAGCTAGAAAATCATGCAGCTTTAGAAGACAGACTTTTAGAATTACATCAACTTCAAGAACCAGAATTACCGCAACAAATTCAATTGTCTTTATTTGAAAATATTTCTCTCCCTGAACCATCAACTATGCAGTATTCACGGGCGGAATCGCTGCACAAAGCCTATTATCAACAGGGAGAACAAATCGCCTATGTAGAAAAAACAGAAAAATAAATATGAGTAACTCAATTAATTTATTTACTATTGGTTTTACCCAAAAAACTGCTCAACAGTTTTTTGATACTTTAGTAAAGTCTGGCGTGAAAAGAGTTGTGGATACCAGACTTAATAATATCTCCCAACTGGCAGGTTTCACGAAAAGAGGAGATTTAGAATATCTCTTACGCAAAATTGGTGATATCGAATATGTACATATTTTAGATATGGCACCAACAAAAGATATTTTAGATGATTATAAAAAAAATAAAGGTGATTGGGCAATCTATGAAAGCAAGTTTTTAGCATTGATGCGCGATCGCCAAATTGAACAGAAGGTTTCACCACAGCTATTGGATGGTAGCTGTTTGCTTTGCAGCGAAGCCAAGCCTCATCATTGCCATCGCCGCTTAGTAGCTGAATATTTGCGTGACAAATGGGGAAATATAACCATAAGTCACCTATGACAAACTTTTATGGTTCAAATTATCTGCCTTGCCAATTCTAAAAAATATGGCGATCGCTGCATAGCAGGTATTGAAATTACTACTGGCAAATGGATTCGTCCTTTCTCTAATTTAGAGTATGGGCAAATTCCGCTAAATATGTGTTTAGTAGATGGTGAGGAACCGAAATTGCTCGATATCTTAGAAATACCTTTAGCTACTACTGGCTTAGGATATGAATATGAAAATCGAGCGATATTACACGGTAAATGGCAAAAAATTGGTCAAGCTACTGTCAGCGATTTAATTCCTTACTGTGAAGGCGAAATTATTCATAGTCAATGGCTAAATTCTGTACCACTGGATTTCATCCAATCATTGCCGTATGAACAACGGCGGACATTACAACTAATTAAAACAACTAAATTTCATCTCTATAACTGTCACCATAGTGGAAAATGGGAGGCTGATTTCACAACATCTAGCGGTCAATCAATGCGAGCAAAAATTACAGACTTAAATCTCATCGAGAAACTAAACACAGGTACCCGTATTCCACATGAATGCTTACTTACTATTAGCCTTAGTCAACCTTGGCGCAAAACCGATGTAGATGAGTTTGCTTGTTGGAAACTAATTGCAGGCGTGATTGAGTTGTCCAGTTATGATTTGATTTTATGGGAAATGCAAAGATTAGGCTGGAGTATAGATAGAGGAAGGTGTTATCTCAAGCAAACCTACAATAAGCGATCGCGCCGGGAATTGACTAATATTGAAATCGCTCAATTTTTACATTACCTCAAAAACCAGAAAGAGTAACATATAGAATTATCTTTTATACTCTACCTATCGCTAGAATTTAATTTTATCATCGCAATAATTGCTGATATATCTGTGTTTTTAGACTAATAATCTAGAATTCAGCAATAAATACAAACTCAAAAATCTATACTATTGTTTCAGGATGAACGCAATCAGCAATTGTAGTGTCCGAAATAGCTATTGTAGTCTCAAAAACAGCTATTGTAGTGCCGAAAACGGCAATTGTAGTGTCAAAAACAGCTATTGTAGTGCCGAAAACAGCAATTGTAGTGTCCGAAATAGCAATTGTAGTATCGAAAACAGCTATTGTAGTGTCCGAAACAGCAATTGTAGTATCGAAAACAGCTATTGTAGTGTCAAAAACAGCTATTGTAGTGTCGAAAATAGCTATTGCTGATGCGTAGCTAGCTTTTGGCATCGCCTATACGGTTGTAATATGATGTGCTACTTTTTTGAATTGGCGAATATATCAAAAAAATGGGACACAAACAGAAATTGTAGTTTACCGTCACACATTTAAGGCGATCGCAACAAATATTGTGATGAAGATACAAACACCTGACAGAAAACTTGGGATAATTTATTTTCTGTAAATTTATTTTCAAGAGAAAATATTAGATTATTAATACATCAGGCTTAAGCGGTTTACTATGCTTCACTGAATCGCTTTTTCTAGATAATCATGCAGAATAAGTTCAGATAAAAAAACATAAAACTATATAGTTATTTTAATTTCTAAAGAGCTTCTTATTTAAAATACAAAAATATAAGATTATTTATACATCAACCTTAAGAAATAAATGTATAATCACAAGCAAAGAGGTAGAAAATCGGCTTTTTAGTTCTTAGTTGCTTATATTTTGTTAATTACTGCATAAATTACATAAATCTTCATGCAACGCCGTAAATTTTTCCAATTTGCTGGAACAGCCTTAACTACGCTGGGCTTGAGCCAATTCGATATTCTTCGCCAAGCAAATCGTTATGCTCAAGTTTTGGCACAAAGTACTCCGCGTAAATTAGCGTTGTTGGTAGGAATTAATCAGTACCCAGCTAGTCAAAGATTTAGTGAATTACAAGGATGTGTTACTGATGTAAATTTACAACAGGAATTGTTAATTCACAGGTTTGGTTTTAATAAAAGTGACATTCTCAGGTTAACGAGTGAACCATCAGACCAGCAACCAACACGCAACAATATATTAACTGCCTTTGAAGAACATTTAATTAAACAAGCCAAACCGGGAGATATCGTAATTTTTCATTTTTCCGGTCATGGTTCGGAATTGATTGACCCCAATCCTATAAAATTATGTCCCAATCAGCAATTTAATAGTAACTCCAACAGTACTATTGTTCCGACTGAGGACGGACAAAGTAAATTAGTCCCAGATATTATGGGGCGGACTCTATTTTTGCTGTTGTCTGCATTGCAAACAGATAATGTTTCCTTTGTTTTAGATAGTTGTCACTCTGGGGGTGGTACTCGTGGTAATTTTAGAATCCGTTCTGTCCCAGGTGATAATTTAAAGCCTAGTAATGAAGAAATAGCATATCAACAACGTTGGTTAGAAAAATTACAAATCTCGGCTGAGGATTTTGCTCAACAGCGCTGTGCAGCAGTGCGTAAAGGGGTAGTGATAGCTAGCGCTCAACGACAACAGGCGGCAGCAGATGCTACATTTGATGAGTTTTTTGCAGGTGCATTTACTTACTTGTTAACTCAATATCTCTGGCAACAAACAAGTAATGTAGGTAGTGCGATCGCTCAATTAACTCCTGGGTTAAGGGTATTACAAACTACCCAAAAACCTTTAGCAGATGGGAATCAAAACCAGCCTGTGTATTTTATCAGTAATAAATTACCGCCAGCTGATGCTGTAATTACTAAAGTACAAGGTAAACAAGCCACCATTTGGTTAGGGGGAGTAGACTCAGAAAGCCTCCAAAGCTTTGACAAAGGCGCTGCTTTCACAATAGTTGATGAAAAAGGGCAAGCATCTGCACAAGTTAAATTAGAATCTCGTCAGGGTTTAACTGCAACAGCCAAGCTAGAACCAGGGGGAAAAGTTGCATCTGTGCAACCAGGAATGCTGTTACAAGAATCCAGCCGTGTGGTTCCGGCTAATTTAAAATTAACCATCGGTATCGATCCTTCCCTTGCAGAAGAAACGAATGCTACTCAACAAGCGCTTTCCCAACTTAACCGTGTTGAAGCTGTCACAGCAAAATCAGGAACCGTACCCTATCCCTCACAGGTGCAATATATAGTAAGTCGATTGACGGCTGAGTATCGGCAACAATTACAACAACAAAATATATCTAATTTACCCACAATTGGCAGTATTGGTTTATTTACCAAAGGACTAGAATTAGTACCCCAATCTTTTGGCAAATTGGGAGAAACAGCACCAGCAGCTATTTCTCGTTTACAACCAATAATTAAATCTTTTTTAGCAGTTGAAATTATCAAAAAAACCCTAAACTCTACAACCTCAAAGTTAGATGTAGAAGTTTCCCTGAATTTAGTAGATCAACCAAAGCCACCACTTTATCAAACATCCACAGTTAGAAGCAAAAATAACCGGAGTGTAGGACAACAAGTTAATTCACAAAAATTACCAGTCGCTAAACTTTTTCAGTTGCAAGTTACCAATAACGAATCGACTCCACTTTATTTAACCAGTTTGCTGATCGATTCTACAGGGGGGTTAGTAGTAATCTTTCCCTACCAATGGCCGGCAACAGAACAATCTACATTAATAGAACCAAAAGAAACTCGCACAATTGGCGATCCACGAAAACTAAAGCTTAAAGCCATAGATAAAGGTACAGGAGAAGCGCTAGTAATTGTTAGTCGTTCTCCACTGAAAAAAGCTGTCAAAACATTAGTAGCTTTAGCTGCGGAATTAAATCGCAGTTCCGGCCCAGTAGAGTTAGGAGAACCAGTAGAAGTAATGGGCGATTTACTTGATGATTTAAGTAGCGATCGCTCAAGTAGCAGCAGCACAGAAAAAGAAATTAGAGTATCAGATATGGCAACTTTATCAATTCCTTTTGAAGTGGTGTAAATATCTCAAGTAAATCAGGACTTACGCAACTGGTACACTAATCTTCTGGTTTAAGAGTCAACAGTCAAGGGTCAAGGGTCAAAAATTCAAGTTTTTTGGACTTTTGACTCTGGACAGCCTCAACGAAAAAAATGTGACACTTGCGTAAGTCCTATAAATATTTTAATAAAGCTGAAATTTTTCCCTAATAATTTAAGAAAATAATGAATTTAAAATTTGCAATAACTTGGTTGAGGAGTTTAACTGTCAAGATAATTGGCAGTAACAATCATGCGATCGCAAAAAATAGCGTATTCATTTTCTACTTACTGATTTCACCTGCGATCGCCTACGGCGGGGCGAAGCCCATCGCTCAAACAACCCCCGCCCCCACAGACACCAACCCGAATATTGAACGGTTTCCCCAACCTTTACCAACACCTCAACCTCTCCCACCCACTCAAGAACAACCAACTGTTCCCGTACCACCGCCCACACCCACACCAGAACAGCCAAATATCAGCATACCCGTCACTAAAATTGAAGTTGTCGGTAGTACCATCTTCCGCCCAGAGGAAATTACCCCGATTACCAAACCCTTTGAGGGGCGTGCAATCACGCTTAAAGAACTCCAAAGTATTGCAGATAGTATTACTCAGCTTTATTTAAATCGAGGTTATTTAACATCTAGAGCAATTGTCACAGAACAAACGATTACCGATGGTGTAGCCAAAATCCAAGTTATCGAAGGTTCTTTGGAAAAAATAGAACTCGAAGGAACTCAACGGCTAAACCCAGGCTATGTGCGTAGTCGTGTGAATTTGGCAGCGGGGAAACTCCTCAGAGTTGATAAAATCGAAGACCAACTACGCTTGCTGAAAGAAGATCCTCTATTTACTAGTGTGGAAGCTATTCTCACACCAGGAACTAATGTTGGTCAAAGTATTCTCACAGTCCGAGTTAAAGAAGCCAATGCCATTAGTGGTAATGTCGGCGTAGATAATTACTCACCACCAGGTGTAGGTTCTGAACGTTTTGGTGGTGCAATTAGCTATCGCAATGTTAGCGGCTTAGGTGATGAACTCATTGCCTCTTATTATCGTTCAACTACTGGCGGTTCCAACTCCTTAGACTTCATCTACCGATTACCAGTCAATGCCATGAATGGCACATTGCAACTACGCTATTCTCCCAGCGATAGTAAAATTACTCAAGCTCCATTTTCCGAGTTAGACATTACAGGTGATAGCCAGTTGTATGAAATTAGCTATCGCCAACCCTTGATTAGAACTCCCCGCGAAGAATTTGCCTTATCTTTAGGGTTTGCATTACAGAATGGGCGGAATACCTTTGTCATTGAAGGTATACCCAGGCCTTTAAGTATCGGCCCTGATAACGACGGTAACACTAGAACCAGGGTGTTAAAGTTTGGGCAAGATTACATCAAACGTGATGTACAAGGTGCATGGGCATTGCGATCGCAATTTAGTTTTGGTTTAGATATCTTCGATGCCACAACTAACTCTGGTTCTGCACCTGGTGGTAATTTCTTCAGTTGGTTAGGACAGATTCAAAGAGTACAACGCCTGGGAACAGACAACTTACTCATTGCCCAAGCAGATGTGCAACTTACACCAGACTCTTTGCTACCTTCACAACAATTTTTGATTGGTGGCGGACAATCTCTGCGTGGTTATCGCCAAAACGCCCGTGCAGGAGACAATGGTTTTCGTTTTTCAGTTGAGAACCGCATAGCCATCTTACGCGATCAAGCGGGATTACCAAACTTGCAACTAGCACCCTTTGTTGATATGGGTGCAGTGTGGAACGCTGCTAACAATCCCAACCCACTACCGAATCAAACCTTCTTAGCATCTGCCGGCTTGGGGTTACTGTGGGAACCCATACCCCGCCTACTAATACGTTTAGACTATGGCGTTCCTTTTATAGATTTAAGCGATCGCGGCAACAACGCGCAAGACCGGGGTTTTCATTTTAGTGCCAACTACAACTTTTAACAACCAAAAAACCTCCCTTTGCCTACTTAGCCACATTGTTACTGATTTTTTAGCAGCTAATAAAACTTACTTTTAATTTGAGGTGATTTAAAACTATGTCAAATATTAGGTTTGCTCTAAATAATTACCTCTCTCCTTTATTTCTTGGTGCCCTCTGTGGTTGGTTATTATTAAATGGATTGCAAACCAAAGCCACAGCCCAAATCACACCAAATCCTAACGATGCCAATACCGTTGTCAACCAAACTGACAACACATTTAATATTCAAGGTGGCACTCAAACAGGCTCAAATCTCTTCCACAGCTTTGAGAAATTCGGACTTAATCAAGGTCAAACTGCTAACTTCATTTCTAACCCATCAATTCAAAATATCTTAGGTCGAGTCACTGGTGGAGAAGCTTCAATTATTAACGGCTTAATTCAAGTTACAGGCGGTAATTCCAACCTATTTTTAATGAATCCTGCTGGCATGATTTTTGGTGCTAATGCTAGCTTGAATGTACCAGCAGCTTTTACAGCTACTACAGCCAGTGGCATTGGCTTTAATAATCAGTGGTTTAATGCAGTTGGGACAAATAGTTATAGTAATTTAACAGGAAAACCTGATGCTTTTGCTTTTACTCAACCAGGAGGGGGAGCAATTATTAATGGTGGTCTTTTAAAGGTTTCATCAGGGCAAAGCTTAACCTTATTAGGCGGAACGGTGATTAGTACAGGGGTAATAGAAGTACCAGGAGGAAAAATAAACATTACTGCTGTACAGGGAGAAAAATTAGTTCGTATTTCTCAAGAAGGAAATTTGTTAAATTTAGGTTTACCTGTAGAAACGAAAATAGCAGTTAATCCTTTGCCTTTTACACCATTGTCATTACCTGAACTTCTCACCGGAGGTAATGTAAACGTCGCAACTGGTGTAAATGTAGAAAATGGTGTAGTGAAATTACTGAACACTAATGCAGAATTACAAAAAAATAATACGCCTATACAAAGTGGAGATGTAGTAGTTAATGCACTCTATAGCAAAAATGCCACGATATCAGCAGATAATAATTTTATTTTTGAAGGAGAATACTCACTCAAGGATTTAACTACATCATTGGGCGAGTTAAAATACAAGGATTTAACTACATCTGGCGACTTAAATTTATTGGCTCAAAACAAAGTACAGCTTAGAGATTTTTTTGATGATCCAGACAGCTTTGCAATTACAACAAGAGTTGTGCAGGTAGGAGGTAATTTAAAAATTCAGGGCAATCAAGGAATTGAGATTCAATTTAATGCTAGACCAGGTTCTCTTATACAAACTGGCGGAGATTTAAGTCTAATTAGTGATGACATACTTGTTGGTAATGCTCGTTTTGCCACTGGAGGAAATTTCTCTGTTCTTAATCTATCAGGAAGCACAGGAAATTTAACCTTTGGTATTGCAAATGGTGCACCTTTACAGCCAATAATTAGCTCTAATGGTGATGTGAATATTAATACTGATTATAACGGCCCTTCTCTCAAAATCGAAGCTAGAGGTAATATATCGACTAGGGCGATCACAATCAACGATAAAAATATTTTTCTCCAAGGCACAGATCCAGATATTCCTGTTTTAGCTAGTAGCCCATCATTAATATTACGAGCAGGTTTGGAGCAATTACGTAATACTCCAACTGATTCATCAGGAACAGTAGCCACATCGCCAGGAAGCATTACCGTGAATGGCAATATTAATATGACATTACCGGGTGACATAAATGGTCGAATCTTTGGGCCTGTAATTCTTTCAGGCAAAGGTGACATTAATGTTAAGGGAAATATTTCAAATGAAATCTTATTTTCTGCTGATATACCTAGCCCAGTTATCTTAAATTCATCACAGGGTAGTATCACAGTAGGAGATATTAAAGTTGGCAATTCTATGCTTGTGAGTGCGGGAAACATTATTGCAAAGACGATTGAAAATCAATTTAATAATGGTTCCAATAACAAAAACTCAGATATAGGATTTCTATTTTCTAGAACAGGCAATATTACATTAGATACCATCACCATAAAATCAGGAAGTCTAGACATTAATGCTGCTGGTGTTTTTCAAGCCAAAGAAACCGTCCCAATTAATTTTGGATTTAGTGGCCCTACTGATGTTCCAGGTAGTGTTATAGCGGCACGTCAAATAAATATCCAGCACGGGCAGAAAAATTTCGGGCAAGGTCTTGGTGTCGAACAAGATCAGTCAGGAAATCCGATTTACAGGGTTGAGGCTAATGATAAACAAGTTTTCTTTCGAGGTAATTCCTTCTTATCAGGCTCAAATGTTGTATTCAGAGATAAAACTGGCAATTTAGTAGTTGTACCTAAAGGTGATGATATAGTTTTTACTAGCAATCAGGTTGTATTTGTTGATGAAAATGAACAGTTTGTCTCAGATAGACCCATTACTGTAAAACCTATCAAAAATTTTGATCCAACCACTGTTGCTTCAAATGTCAGCTATACCCGCGGATTAATTATTCTTCAAGAAGGAACTAACTTACAACTTACTGGTGTCTATCAAGATACACAACTTGGCGCTAGCAAAGGTATCACTGTAGTTACTGTTTCTCCTGGTGGTGGCGGTGGCGGTGGCGGTGGTAATGGCGGTGGTGGTGGTAATGGCGGAGGCGGCGGTGGAGATAATGGTGATGGTGATAGAAATGTAAATCGCCCAGATGATGCACAACGTCAGTTGACTAAAAACACATCTCAAAATGAAGTTTGTCAACCTACAAATACAAGCCTTACTGTAGTTCAAAGACTCAAAAGAGCACGCCGAATATCGATAAATACTTCCACATCCATTAACACAAATGCTTGTGAAGATGCCAATCAAGGTACTAATATTCTACAAATTATTCCAGATAATCGCAATCAACCTGTTCCGATTAATTTAAATTTTCTACCTCAATCAGAGATTAATCATAACTTATGATTGCCAAGCAATATCTTTCCTGTGTAATAGCTTATTAAATTTGATGATTTTATAGCAGTTGATCAGCCAGGAATTTAAAGCTATGTCTAAAATTATTTTAAAAAAATCGTTCACATATCAAGGCAGAAATAGACAGATAATTTCTCTATTCTTACTGAAGAATTATAAATCTTATCGATTCCTCAGTGTCACGCCAGTTGCTACAACGTGGGTAACCCGCGCAACGCACTGGCTCCTCTGTACCATCTGTGGTTGGTTATTATTAGATGGATTGCAAACCAAAGCCATAGCCCAAATCACACCAAATCCTAACGATGCCAATACCGTTGTCAACCAAACAGACAACACATTTAATATTCAAGGTGGCACTCAAACAGGCACAAACTTATTCCACAGCTTTGAAAAATTCGGACTCAATCAAGGTCAAACTGCTAACTTCATTTCTAACCCATCAATTCAAAATATTTTTGGTCGAGTCACTGGTGGCGAAGCTTCAATTATTAACGGCTTAATTCAAGTTACAGGCGGTAATTCTAACCTATTTTTAATGAATCCTGCTGGTATTATTTTTGGTGCTAATGCTAGCTTGAATGTACCAGCAGCTTTTACAGCTACTACAGCTAGTGCTATTGGTTTTAATAATCAATGGTTTAATGCTGTTGGCACCAATAATTATAGTAATTTAACAGGAAATCCTGATGCTTTTGCTTTTACTCAACCAGGAGGAGCAATTATTAATCATGGTAATCTCAGCGTTTCATCAGGGCAAAGCTTAACCTTATTAGGTGGAACCGTAATCAATACAGGCACAGTAGAATCAGCCGCAGGCACAATTAATATTAATGCTGTACCAGGAGAGAAGTTAGTTACCATCACTCCCAAAGGAACAGGACTTACGCAACTGGCACAATGCGATCGCCAATTGCTAGTACATAGGTATTAGTTAAATCTGATTCCGAAAGCCTTGTATTCGTAATAGAAGTCGGTG
>NZ_JACJQJ010000101.1 GCF_014696615.1 Nostoc linckia FACHB-104
GACCCCTTAGAACCACAACTGGCGATGGCTGCGATTGACCAAGTTTACAACAGCTATGACCAACGCCGTCGAGTACCGGAACACCGCCGCCATGAATTTGAGCATCAACCAGTCAGGTTAATCTTGGCTGATTGGCATTCAATCTACGAAACAGTAAAATTGGAAGCATGGTTTCAACCATACCTTAAGAAAATCAGCACCATTATTACAGTCGGTCGAGAACTAAATGTTTGCCTGATTATTGACACTCAATCTTTTAATTTAGCTGCCTTGGGTATAGGAGATTCCAATATTAGAAAAAACCTTTACATCATCGCTCAAGGTAATTATAACGTTGAAGCAGATGGCACAGTTAATGACAGCTATGGCGTGCTGTACAACCTGATAACTAATGCCAAGATTGTAGAAGATGCCGTACTAAGACAACAATTAAAAGAAAGATTTACCGAGCTAAAGCTACAATCCAAGGAACTAGGACAACCGCTAATCTTTATCTCAGTTGACCCCATGCAGTTGGATATTCTGCCTGATATCACTAGTTATAAACCAGGAATTAAACCAGCAATTCAACTAGATACAGTAAGTCCGGAATATCTTGATAATCTACTGAGGCTGGAATTCGATATTGATTTATCTACTAATAGTATAAATAGTCCGCTTAATCAAAGAAATAATCACCGGGTTGATGACAATGCTAGTGATAAAAATCAAGCTGGCTCAGAGATTAAATTAACTGAGATTCAAATCAAACTGGTGGATTATCTCAAGGGGAAAGGTGCAAAGACTCCGCGTCAAATTAAACAGAATGCGGGTAGTAAATTCAAGGGTATATCGGAAGCACAAATCCGTGAAGAACTTAACTTACTTGTGCAAAAAGAGAAAGTTGTTTGTACAGGTGAAGATAGTTACAAATTAGTCGATTAGGTTGGACTGTTGGTTGGGTTGGCTAAATTGCACTTTTTGGGGAATATATGCACTTTTCCCCAACATATCCAAAACCAACCTACATACCCAAAAGTATTGAGATATAGAGATTACAGTAGCCTACAGCAATCCAACACTTCACTCTCTTCCCCAACCAAAATCCAAACGACGATTTAGTTGATTTTGAATACGGGGTGTTGCGGCGAGAATTATCAGCTGAAGCCACTGAAACCGCCTTTAGCAGTTAAAACTTGCTGTCATCATATCTTGCTTTTGGCTTCAGCCACCAATGAGAGCGAAGGCGGATGATGAGCTATCGGCTTTTGGCGACAGCGCTTTGCGATCGCCATAAGAATAACAAAACGTGATAAATTTGTTACCCCACATTGGCTAGCTACTGAAGGAGATTTCTCCGTAATGGTTAATTGAGCGTAGTTTACCGCTGTAGGCATCGCTTAATAGATGAAGACAATACTTCCAATACATATCGGTTAAGGAGAAAGAAAAAACCTTTAACCTTTTGCCAGAAACGAATTCCGAGTTAAAAATGTTTAACCGAGCAGTATTGAAATAACTTCCATTGATGCCGATCTAACAGCAGATTCTATTGCTATTGTAAATTTACTGATATTGATCAGATTTATCTGAAATAATGTAGCGAAATTGATAAATATCACAAGTATTATGGCGGAAAAGCAACTGGTTGAATTCACGCTGGAAGATGGCACTAAATTTTTTGTTGAAGTAGAAAAACCAGCAGGGCAAACTAGTACCCCTCCTAAACCTGTATCTCGTGAGGGTGGGCTGGCTGTTACACCAGCAAGCAAAACCTTTGATAAGGCGTTAGATGATATAAAACCTGTCCTTGCCACTGTTGTTTCTAAACTCAAGGATATTAGTCCTAATGAGACTGAAGTCAAATTTGGAGTTAAATTAGCTGCTAATGCTGGAGTGGTCTTCACTTCTCTGGGAAGCGAGCTAAATTTTGAAATTACGGTGAAGTGGAGTAAGGAATCAGTGTAGCTGCTTCATGACAGACGAAAAATACGAACAGTATAAAAAAGCGATCGCTCGAATCTACAGCTCAGATGGGGTTGTTGTAGGTTCGGGTTTTTTGGTATTCCCTCACCACATTTTAACTTGTGCCCATGTAGTTGCAGATGCTTTGGGGATTGCACATACCACTCAGGACTGTCCCGAAGGTTTGGTGGAGTTGGATTTTCCTCTCACTGCTAGTAACGGACAAAAGCGAAAAATCAAGGCAAAGGTTGTTTTTTGGAAACCGATATCTCCTTCAGGGACATGGGTTTGTGGAGATGATATTGCGGGTTTAAAACTAGAGGAGGATTTAACAGCAGACATTTCTTCCATCGGGCTAGTTTTAGGGACATATTCATGGAATAAATTCAAGGTTCTGGGTTTTCCTGTTGCCTACGACGATGGCGTATGGACGACTGGAGAGTTACGAGACGAACTTGGGAATGGACAGGTGCAAATGGTTGTCCTAGAACAGAGTGATTATTATGTGGAAGGTGGTTTTAGTGGCGCACCAATATGGGTTGATACTCTCAAGGGAGTTGGTGGAATCATGGTTGCAGCAGAACCTGCTGAGAGTGAAAAGCGTAAACAAGTCAAAGCATCATTTATGATTCCAGCTAAGGTTTTGAGTGAATTTTGGTGCGATTTAAAACCCTGTATTTTGGAGACGAACAAAAGTCCACTCAAGGTTTTACCATCTCCTCAGCCCTTAATTGCCCAGCCATCTGGTAATCAGAAAGCAGCAGAACTCTTATGCTTATTGGACTATAGCACCCAGGAGCAAGAATTTAAAAATGCGATCGCACATTACAAAGAAGGTGCTTTTCTCATTCGGACAGAGGAAGAAAGGATTCAGCGTTGGTTAATGCGACGTTTAGCAGGATATGTACCGGATTTTGAGCAAGCGAAAAAATTTTCATTTCGGGTTCGCTCTCATCCTATGCGAAGTGATTTTGATGCTTTTTGGCAAGACTTCAAGCAGGAATTAGGAGATAATCTAAACCCTGAAATGGTAATTCAAGGTTTGGCTAATTTGTGTAAACAAATGTCTGTAATTATTGCTGTTTATGGTATTAGCTCTTTAGACCAGGGAAAAATTCGTGACTTTTATGCTTTTTGGTCGGATTTAGTCAACCAAGTTTCCTTAATACCATTAGAAAGACGTTCTTTTCGCTCGCGTCTTGTTCTACTCCTAGCAGAAAAAAATAGTAGCACAGTGTTGGATAATTTACATCCATTTAACTTTATCGAGCCATCTGAAATTAATCACCCTCAATATTCTATTTCATTGAAACCTTTAGAAAAGATTTCCAAGCAAGATGTAGAGAGTTGGTTAGCTCACAAAGATGTATATCCTTATCTCAATTTAAGAGACGATGAGATACAGTCAATTGTTATTAATGATATTCCCAGTTGGCAAGAAAAGCCTTCAGAAAGACTTGATGAAATTTGTTATACAGTGTTTAAAACACAAAACGGTTTTAGTGATATTTACCCCTATTGGAAGTTAGCAGGATGAGCAATAAACAAGAGCCAAAGTATCAATATACAGGGAACTATCAACCTGAAAAGGAAACAAAAGACCCAAAGGAGCGAGTGTATTACCCATACTTACCTAGTGACGATTTAATTGAGGCAGTAAATTTAGCGATCGCACTCGAACGACCATTACTATTGGAAGGGGAACCAGGTTGTGGTAAAACTCGTTTAGCTGGGGCTGTTGTTTATGAATTTACTCAAAGATATCTAGAAAATCAGAACAACGAAAAGGCCGAAACAACATGGTGGGATTATTATATCTGGAATATAAAATCTACAACCCGCGCTCGTGATGGACTTTATAGTTATGATGCTGTTGCGAGATTACGGGATGCTCAATTAATGGGAACTGACCCCCAACGATTGCAAGAGTTTCTAGGGATTGTAGAAACTGGAGACTTAAAGAAGCGATTGCAGGACAAGAAAAATTATCGGGAATTTGGAGCGTTAGGTAAGGCATTGCAAGAACATCCTTATCGTCCGATTTTATTGATTGATGAAATCGACAAAGCTGATAGTGATTTCGCTAATGATTTATTACTTGAGTTAGAGGAATTGCGGTTTGAAATTTCCGAAACTAGAGAATCGTTTCCTACACCCAAGCAGAAGCCAATAATATTTATTACCAGTAACCGTGAGAAACCTTTACCAGAGCCTTTCCTGCGTCGTTGTCTGTACTTTTTTGTCGATTTTCCTGATGAGAAGCGATTACGGGATATTCTCGATAAACGCTTTGGTCAACAGGTGATAGAAAAACAGGAACTAGTTAATGAAGCCATAACACGTTTTCAGAATATTCGCAAACTGCTAGAAAATGTTCCTGGAAGTAGACCACCGGGAACAAGTGAATTTATAGAATTTCTTACTGCCCTCTTAAATAAAAAAGATGTTAAGAAAGCATTAGAGGATTTAGACGATTTATCTAACCGATTACCCGTACTAGGAACACTCCTGAAGACAAAACAGGATCAGGATTTGTATCAGAAAAGTCAGACAAAAAACTTAAATCAAGGTTTGACTTAAAGGTTATGAGTAGTTCTCAATCTGTGGTGCTGGATTTATTATTATTAGATTTGTTCCAAGAATTGCGAAAAGCTGGAATGGCTTTAACGCTGGAACAGTATGAACTCTTGCAAAAAGCAGTAGCATCGGGTTATGGATTAGGTGGATGGCAAGATATTAAGCGTGTTTGTGGGTTGTTGTGGGTCAAACCTTGTGACAATTATGATGCTAGTATTTTTAATCGCACCTTTGACAGTTATATCCAGCAGCATCATATCAAGATGCTTGTAGAGACAGAAACAAAGCCACCAAAAAATACTTCTGCCACCAAAATATCGCCCAAAATACCATCAAACTTACCCCAGATTCCCCCCAGAAAAAAAGGAACACCATCGACGCAGCCAAAAGACGAAATAAAGGGTGAAGTACAAGTTCCGGTTGCGGTGAAAACTTCATCAATCTCCCCAAGTTTTGAAAATACCAGGAATAATTTTTACCTCAATCCAAAGGATTTTCCGATTCAATTACAAGATGTTCAGGTAGCTTGGCGGTTGCTACGAAAAGCAGTGCAGATTGGCTGGGATTATGAATTGGACGTTGAGGCGACGCTTGACAGAATTGAACGGGAAGGTATTTTTAGCGAAGTAGTAATGCGCCCAGTAAGGATTCGCCGCACAGAACTTTTACTGCTGATTGATGATAGTCCAGCCATGATACCATTTTTTCCAGCTCTTCAACCCTTTATTCAAGCAATTAAAGAAGCTCGAATTACCCCCGCACGCATATATCGGTTTACAAGTTATCCTGACAAATATCTTTACTATTGGCATCATCCTGCTAAAGCGGAACCACTCACTAACCTCTTGCCAAAATTACATCGCAACCGCACAGTTGCCTTAATTATCAGTGATGCCGGAGCCGCAACAGCCACCTATAGTCAAGAACGTATTGAGGGAATGTCAAAGTTTTTGACAGCATTATCCCCCTGTATTCGTCAATTAATTTGGCTAAATCCTTTGCCATCTCAACGGTGGGAACAAACTTCTGCCTGGGCAATCGATGGGATACTTAATGGCAAAATGTTAACCTATGAACCCGCCAGTTTACGAACAGCAACGCGAGAAAATCCACACGAGAGCATGATTCAAACATGGCAGATTTATCCCCACCCTTAACCCAACCTAATAATCCAGCAAATTCAACAAGGGAGGATTTAACAATTCGTCGCATTCGGGTTTTTGCCCAACGCTACGGAGAGAAGGCGCTATTTTTAGCCTACCATGCAGCTTTTCCCCTTACCCTCACCTCAGATTTACTTTACTGTTTGCGTGAGAATTTTGTCCCCGATTGTCCTTGGTATACAGTAGCAGATGTGTTGCTATCGGGGTTATGTCAACCTGTAGGTTATGACTTGTATGAAATGGAGGGGAAAACCAGAGATGCTTTACTGCGCCGTTTGTGCAACGAGTTTGGGGAACAGCGACTCAAGGAACTGGCGAATTTCATGTCCCAGTATATTACCAGTCGCTTGCAGGTTGAGGGTAACAACCGCGCTTTGGTTTTTGGAGAGCGCCCAAACTGGACTGCATTAGCATACATGAGTCCAGATGCACAAGAGTTAATTGATATTATCAAGCAAGAATTACAACGGTTAACAGCCTCCGCAGATGCTAAAGAGCGTATCAGATGGGGAGTGTTAGTGGAGAATTATGCTGACCTGTTGTCGGAAAAGGGTTTTCAGCCATTGTTATTGGAATGGTCACAGCAGATATTTGATATGGTACGTGCCAATTATTGAAAGATTACCCAAAATTCATAAGTTTACTTTAGGAGACAGAATCATAAATCAACTGTATGATTTGTTAGAGGGGTTAGTTAAAGCTAAATATGCCAAAGATAAACTTCCTCAATTAGAATCTCTCAATACTCAATTGGATATTTTACGCTATCAGACACGAATGTTGCTCGACTTTGAGAAAATGTCAGTTGAACGATATGAATACGCCATCAAAATCATAGATGAAATTGGTACAGAACTAGGCGGATGGATTAAAAAACAAAGAGACAGAGAAAAGTGATTTTATCTAAATAAAAATATAATGAAGCGTTACGGCAATCTTTATCCACAAATTATTAATTTTGAAAACATACTTTTAGCATCGCGTCAGGCACAAAAGGGGAAGCGATTTCGGGACAATGTTTTAGACTTTAATTATCATTTAGAGACTGAATTAATTAGATTACAACAACAGTTAACAGATAAAACTTACCAGCCAGGAGCTTACCGAACTTTTCATCTGATAAATCCCAAAAGTCGCCTAATTTCAGCCGCACCCTATCGTGATAGAGTTGTTCATCATGCCCTGTGCAATATTATCGTGCCAATTTTCGAGAGAACTTTTATAGCTGATTCTTACGCTAACCGACTTGGTTTTGGAACGCATCGAGCGCTGAGGAAATTTACTCACTTTGCTCGCAACAGTCGCTATGTACTTCAGTGTGATATCAAAAAGTATTTTCCTAGCATTGACCACATAATTTTAAAACAATTAATCCGCCGCAAAATCAAATGCCCTGATACACTTTGGCTAATTGATACTCTCATTAACAACAGCAATGAGCAAGAAACAGTAATTGATTATTTTGGCGGAGATGATTTACTGACTCCTGTGACTCGCAGGAAAGGTTTACCAATTGGGAATTTAACTAGCCAATTTTTTGCCAATATTTATTTAAATAGCTTTGACCATTTTATCAAAGAACAGCTAAAAATATCCAAATATGTCCGTTATGTCGATGACTTTGCTTTATTTAGTGATGAGCGAGAATTGTTAGCAGATGCTAGACTAGCTATAGAAGAATATTTAGCTAAATTAAGGCTGAAAAATCACCCAATTAAAAGCCAATTATTTGAAACTAAAATCGGTGCAAGTTTTTTGGGATTTAGAATATTTCCAGATATAATTCGGGTACGAAATAACAATTTACATCAGGCAAGGCGCAGACTCAAGCGATTGCAAGCAGACTATGCTCAAGGTAGGATTGAACTGGAAAAAGTGAATCAATCTATACAAAGTTGGTTTGCTCATTTAGAGCATGGAGATACTTGGCAGCTGCGCCAACAGATATTTACTTCACTCGAATGGTCGAGGGAGTAGAGAAGGGGTAGGCGAACCCGACTGCGGGGCGGTTCCTGGAACAACAATCCTAAAAACTGCCGTTCTGCGTCTCGCAACAACAATAACCGCGATAACCACAACAACAATAATGGTTTTCGTGTTGTCTGCGCTGCCGGGAGTACTCTTCACCGCGAGAGTCGGCAGGTGGGAATCTGTCGAGAGTGCAACCGAAGAGTCCAGCCTACACCTGTGATGTCGGTGACGATATCCAAAAATCAAACCGAGTTGGGTAGCTTGGTAGGTGCAAACCGAACAGTTGCTCAACTCTACAATTAACAAACATCATTTGATGGGGTGGTAGAGTCCATTGTCACTCCTGCGCCAACCAATAGAACTAGGATCTCTTGACCTAGACCACCTTTCAAAATCTTTGGGAGTTTGGGTACTTTGTTCTTGCTCCAGAGTTGCTAAATCTAGACCTAACCTTTTAGCTAAATTTTCTGCTGTATAGGCTTGTAGTTGGTGTTGGGGTGGATGGTAGTTATAAGACTGCCGCTTAGAAGTAGTAACCGAGCGCTGGTTGAGTAAAGCGATCGCTCCTTCTAGTTGTGCTAATCTAGTCGCAATTGCTTCAGTCTTCTGTTCCAACAGTGAAAGTCTCTGTTGTGAATTATCGTCTGCACCCAATTCTTGTCGATTGGCGATAGTGGACAATTGGGTTTCGAGTTGGTGTAGACGAGACTCTAGACTGATTTCTGTACCAGGGGTTGGCCCTAGAACATGATACAAGCCGAGTATTACTAGGTCAGTAGCCGTGGTCTTACGTTCTCGTGCAGCAGCGCGAAGTGCCTTAGTCAAGGTTTTGGGGAGCTTGAAATTAATTGATTCGCGTTCTGTGTTAGCCATGTATATACCGCACATATACCCTAGTACAGACAGTTTATCGCGAACCGACATGTGCGCCCACAAACTTGATTTGTGTTTACTTTCGCCATTTCTACACCCGTTTATACCCAGCGTGTAGCGCTATTTTATGTCTCTGGTGAGAGAAAAAAGCTCTGATTTGCTGAGATTCTTGAAATTCCTTCCCATCTACCCCAGCTCGCGCCACCATGCAAAGTTCCCTTGGCGCACCACTAGGTGTTGAGCTAGTTTGAGGGAATAATTAAGTCTTGTGATAAAGCCGATCAACCACTCGCTTAACGCTATTAGGGTGCCACTGTCTACCGAGTTTGGTTTTGTATCCATTAATATTCATCCACTGAGAAATTGCCCCAAAAGACTTACCAGATTTATGGTGCTTGCGGATAGCTTCAATTGCGTCTAACTCCTCAAGATCAGGAATTAATTCACCATCAACAGCTTTTTGACCAAAGGCAGGAGCGCCATAAGCATAACCACCGTTGTCGGCTTTGGCACGTCTACCACCTTGCGTCCGCTCGTTGATAATATCTCTCTCCAACTTGGCGACCGCAGACATGACAGTGAGAATCATGTAACCCTGCGGTGTGGTTGTGTCCACTTGTAAATCTAGAAGAATTAAAGCTTTCCTTTGTGGCTGCAATACATCATCAACCAGTGCCAGCACATCTCTAGTATTTCTAGCTAATCTGTCTAACTTTGCTGCGATGATTCCATCAGCACTTTCAGAAACAAGTTTTAAAGCTTCAAGAAACTGGGGGCGATGAGTCGTGTTTTTACCACTGCCTACCTCTTCAAAGATTTGTAACAGTTCATGATTAAAAGCGTAGCAGTATGCTTCTATTTTCTGGCGTTGTTCTCGTAAAGAGGTGTTTTCTGCTTGTGACTCGCTGCTGACTCTGACATAACCAACCAATTTCATTGGGATTATTTACTCTGCCTGTGATTCAGGGATTATAGCATTACGATTATTGAACTATCTGTAATGCTCCAACTGGCACATATAGAGAAAACTATTGGTAATTACACAAAATATCTGTAGTCTCTCTATGGAATTAGTTCAAGTAGAAATTGAGCATAAATGCTTAGAAATCCAATCCATAGAAGAAAGCAGCATGGTGTGCCAGAGAATAAGCCCTAAATCTATGGATTATTTCAATAAGTGCAAATACTCATTTAACTGTGTTTGCACTTGGCACAGTTTTAATCGCTAATAGGAATTTAAGTTAGTTGCAACTAATCAAGGCAATCGTTGCGCGCATTGCGAATTTTAAGTTAATGACGATTCACTGCTAAATATTGCCCTATAAGCCGGAAAATTGCATACTCATTGTGTATCAGTGCATAAATCCAAACCTTTATCAGCCAAGCTATGCCTCAGAACTTCTCCGGTCAAAATCTCAAAGGTCGCTCTTTTAAAGGTCAAAATCTTAGAGGTGCAAACTTTAGCTATGCAGATATTCAAGGGGCAGATTTTACTGGCGCTAACTTGAAAGAGGCAAACTTTAAAGGTGCAAAGGCGGGTGTGCAAAAACATTGGGTAATTTTGCAACTGATTTCAGCTTTAATACTCACACTAATATCAGGACTTACTACTATATATACTAATTTATCAATAGTATCCACTTTAAAATACGGTTGGATTGTTGCGCTCATAACTTCTCTTATTATTATTGGAATATTAACTGTTCTTATACGTCAGGGATTTACAACAACTAGTTTTAGTGCAATTGCAGTATTAATTTCTGTTGTAGCTGCAATAGCCTTAATAGCCGAAATTTTAATAATCTTTATCCGTTTTACTTAAGCTGATTTTTGATGTAAATACTCAAACAAGGAAGAAAACAGCAAGATTTGTTTTACATTCCAAATTTAAATAATTATAGCTTAATGAAAAATCAAAGTTTAGGACAATATTACAATATCGCATTTTTCATATCTATTGAAAAATCAGATTTGTTAAAGTTTAACAAAAGATAATGGATTTTATGTTTAGTTTACAAGTAGTTATTATAGCGATTGGTTTATTGTTTACAATAACAGGTACGTTTACAGGCGCGATTGCAGTAGCAACTATTGGTTTGGTTGTCGGTACAATCGGAATTCTATTTGTATGTATAATTTCTATTATTACTATAGCTATAGTAGCTATAATTTATATTAAATATATTGGTTTTTTTGTATTGTTAATAGTTCCAGTTACCTTTTGGTTTTTCAGTATATATGCAGGGTGGCGTGCTGTTGTAGGAGATGAAAAATATGACTTGATTCGTAAGATTGCTATTGCTTTTGCTGCAACAGGTGGTACGAGTTTTCACAATACAGATTTAACTAATGCTAATTTTACAGGAGCTACGCTCAAAAATACCGATTTTAGAGGTTCTAAACTAACTCGTACATTTTTCTATAAAACTAATAAGTTAGACCTTGTTCGGCCTGGAATAACTTACCTTCAGTATGCACAATTGCGGCAATTACTTGTGACAGGACAAGGACAGGACAAAGACTTTGCCCGTCAAGACTTACGTGGAGTAAACTTACAAGGAGCCAATTTGGTAGATGCCAGTTTTATTGGTGCAGATTTGAGTCAAGCCAACTTACAAGACGCAGATTTATCCAGGGGAAAATTAGTCCAAGCACAACTTAATGGAACTGATTTAACAGGCGCAATTCTCACCGGGGCATACATTCAAGATTGGGGCATTACCACCGACACCAAATTTGATGGGGTGCGGTGTGAATACGTTTATATGCGACTGCCCACTAAAGAGAATCCTGACCCACTTCGTAAACCTGATAACAATAAAGAAGTGTTTGCAGATGGGGAGTTCGGAGATTTTATTCAACCTATTTTTGACACTCTTGACCTTTACCACAACCAAAGTGTTGATCCAAGAGCGATCGCAATTTCATTTAAGCAGTTAGCTGAGAATAACCCTGATGCTGACTTGCGAATTGTCGGCATGGAAGTACGAGGTGAAGATAAATTTTTACTTCGTGCTAAAACCGCAGTTACGGCAGATAAGTCTGAATTGAGTAAAGAATATTTTGATACTTATAATCAGCTAAAAGCTTTGGCAGAGCAAGAAGTCCAAAAATTAATAGCCGAGAAAGATAACATAATTACTGATTTAAAAAATATGGTGGTAACAGCACTATACCGCCCTAGCATTTATTCAACTACACAAATACAAGAGGTAGGTACTATGACTAATAACCCTGGTGGTTTTTCAGTTGGTGGTTCAGTAGGCGGCGATATCAGAAATTTGCAAGGCGATAACAACAGCGCAGTGCAAGGGGACAATAATCAGGCTGTCCTTGGTGATAAAAATCAAGTTACACAACAAAATCAAGTGGGTGCAGATAGTTCTGAATCGCTCACAAAAGAAGATGTAGTTAAATTACTGGCTCAACTGGAAACTTTAATTAATGGTGCAGAATTACCAGCCGATACTAAAGAAGAAGTTGTTGAAGACTTGAGTGCAGCTAAAAAAGCCACAGATAAAGAAGAACCAAATAAACAACGTGCATTAGAGCGTTTGGGAACTGTGGCAGAAACACTTGAAAAAACTAGTAAAACTGTAGAATCCGGTCAGAAAATTTGGACAACAGCCAAGCCGATTATTATCAAAGTTGCAGCTTGGTTGGGTGCGGCGGCGGGTTCTCACCTGCTGGGATTGTAAAACTGAATTATGAGTCAGCCGCCTGAGAATTTAGAACCGCAACAGCTTGATGCAAATTTAAAGCAAGCTGATAGTCCTACATCTCAAAATGTAGTACTGGGGAATCAAAACCGAGTAGTCCAAGGTAATGAGAACCAAGGAGTTTTAGGAGACAGTAATACAGTAGTTCAAGGTAGTAACAGCACTCAAAATATTCACATCACCAATTATTATTACCGTGAAGATATTCGGTTAACTGCTGTCCAATCTGCCGAAGATGCTGCGAGTGATGAAAAACTGTCATGCCCGTATCGTGGCTTATTTCACTTTAGTCCAGATGATGCCGAATACTTTTTTGGCAGAGAAGTTTTTATAGAAGAACTATTTACGGCAACTAAAACTCGTAATTTTATTCCTGTGCTAGGAGCATCGGGGAGTGGTAAATCTTCTGTCGTGTTAGCTGGGTTAGTACCGAAACTGCAACAAGAAAGTCATTGGTTATTTACTCATTTCCGTCCTGGATCTGACCCATTCTATGCTTTAGCAGAAGCTTTAGTTCCACTTTATACACCAGATTTGAATGCTACTCAACAAATAGCTCAAGCAAGGGAATTGGCTGAGTACTTTCATAATCAAAAGGTTATTCTTTCTGATGTAATCACCACAATCCAACATAATCATCTCAACCATAGAATACTGTTGATTGCTGACCAGTTTGAGGAACTTTACACACTATGTAACGATGAAATAATCCGCCGTCGCTTTCTAGATTGTCTGCTAGCTATCATTCAATCTTCTACAAACAAATTACAATCCGCAGTCGTAGTTGCAACTATGCGTGCAGATTTCTTGGGGAATGCTCTGTCATATCGCCTGTTTGCGGACGTTTTGCAAACTGATATAAAACTCATCGCTCCAATGAACCGGAAAGAATTAAAGCAGGTGGTAGAAAAACCTGCTTTAAAATTGGGAGTAACATTTGAACCAGGACTAATAGAACGCATCTTAGATGATGTAGACTCCGAACCTGGGAATTTACCTTTATTGGAGTTTGCTTTAACTTTGTTGTGGGAGAAACGTACTAATAAGCAATTGACTCATGCAGCTTATGAGGCAATTGGTGAAGTGCAAGGTGCTTTAGCTAGTCACGCAGATACGATTTACAAGAATTGCAATACAGCTAAACAGCAACAAGTAAGTCGAATTTTCATGCAATTAGTCCGCCCCGGTGAAGGTACTGAAGATACGCGGCGGGTGGCAACAAAAGCCGAATTAGGTGAAGAGAATTGGTCATTGGTGCAAGATTTAGCTGATGCGCGATTGGTGGTCACAAGTCGCAGTACTGATGAGCAAGAGACTGTAGAAGTTGCCCATGAAGCTTTGATTCAGCACTGGCAGGTATTACAAAGTTGGATTGATGAAAATCGCAGTAAAATTATACAAAAAAATAAAATTGAACGCTTGGCGATTGAATGGCAAGAGAATAAGCAGCTTAATGATTATTTACTTCAAGGAAAACAGCTGAAACAAGCGAAGGCGTTTAAGAAAGAGGAATTTAAAAACTTTGCCTTATCAGATTTGGCTTGTGAATTTACTAAAAAAAGTATCCAATACGAACGTAGCAGAGCGTTAAAAACAGGTTGTCTTTTGGCGATTCCTCTTCTCATTACATTTGTAAGTGTTGTTCCATTGATAAGACAAGTAAGCGAACGGGAGGCTTGGAATACAATCAAAGATCCTAAAAATCCTGGAGTTCGTGGAGCGATTGAGTTGCTAAGTCAAGGATGTTTGGCAAAAATGACGTGGAGTGAGATGCCTGATTTCCTGGTAACTTACTTGTTCGGTAACTGCGCCAACTTTATAAATACCAACCTCAGTGGTGCCAACCTCAGTGGTGCCAACCTCAGTGGTGCCAACCTCAGTCGTACCAACCTCAGTGGTGCCAACCTCAGTAGTGCCAACCTCAGCTATGCCGATCTCATTAGTGCCAATCTCATTAGTGCCAATCTCAGTGGTACTGACCTCAGTAGTGCCAACCTCAGAAGTGCTAACCTCAGTGGTGCCAACCTTAGAAGTTCCTACCTTAGTGGTGCCAATCTCAGCCTTGCCAACCTCAGTGGTGCCAACCTCAGTGGGACTAATCTCACTGGCACTCACCTCAGTGGTGCCAATTTCAGTAATGCTAATCTCAGTAATACTAACCTCAGGAGTACCGACCTTGGTGTTGCCGACCTCAGAAGTGCTAACCTCAGAAGTGCCTACCTTGGTGGTGCCCGCCTCATCGATGCCAACCTCAGAAGTGCCGACCTCAGAAGTGCCTACCTTGGTGGTGCCGACCTCAGCTATAACAACCTCAATGATGTCAACCTCGAAAATGCTAAGTTCAGTTGTATAGAAATTTACCAACGGTGCACTAATCTCACTGGTGCCAAAAACCTAAAGTCTGAGCAACTAAAAGCGGTAACAAATAAGCAGCAAGCCTGCTATGACCCAGAATTTCGTAAAAAACTGGGCTTATCACCTGAAAATCCAAAAGAGTGTAAAAATTAGGCATTGTATAGACAAACGATCGCATCCTTTCACACAAGTCACCAAATACCTCAATTCCTTATGTGTTTAGGCTTTGCTGCGATGTCGTAATACTTACATTAAACGACAAAAGGGCGATCGCAAGTGCTCGCGGATTGGCTTGACTAATAAATTATTAGTGTCTTCCTACCTTTTTCTCCTTCAAGAAGACGAACTCTTCTAATACCAAGTGGTTGAAGCATTTTGATATCGCTCTCTTGCAACGATTTTCTATCAAAGGTATAGAAGAGAGTGTAGACACTTGAGACAGCCGCAACCAGAGAAAAACCCCAACATCAGGCCCCCAACAGCTGCATAATAAAGGACGGTATTGGAAAACTCCATTCTCGATACCGTAGCCAGGGGAGTCATGAGCGAAGATACCGAATCCGTTGAGTTAGTTGTAGTCCAAAAATTGGAAAATGCCCTCAGTGCCAAAATTGAGGCGTACTTTGCTGGCGTAATTGACTCTGACCCCGATGTCTTGGAGGAACTGCTTAAATCCAAAAATAGTGAGGGAACTCGTAGAGCTTACCGCAAAGATATCACGGATTTTTTTATTCGCATGACCGGGCAGCGCCCTAACCGAGATTCTATTCTAGAGTTTTTACACCTGGACGGTCACAAAGCAACGCTGGTAGTGACTAAATATAGAGCCATACTTAATGAAGCTGGACTAGCACCGAACACAATTAACCGCCGACTGGCGGCAATTAAATCTCTGGTGGCCTACGGGCGAAAGTTAGGGGTGTGCAACTATGCTGTTGATGTGGATAGTATCCCAGTCCAGGCTTACCGCGATACTAGCGGTGTCACGGAGCAGGAATTTTTGACAGTTATTAAGGGATGCGATCTCTGTACAGTGGCGGGGAAGCGGGACTATGCTTTGTTGCTACTGCTGTGGGGCAATGCTTTGAGGAGAAACGAGATTAGCACCTTAGACTTGAGACATTTTGACGGCTCTAAGGGAACACTATCAATTTTGGGTAAGGGCAAGCTTGTACGAGTGACAATTAACCTGCCAAAAGTTACTGTGATGGCGATTACAGACTGGTTGATTACTCGTGGTGGTGATATGTCTTCGTCCCGCCCGTTGTTTACTTCGGTGGATTTTCAAAATTTTGGTCACAGGTTAACTGGGGATGGCATCTATAAAATAGTCAAGCGTTTATTTAAACGGGCAGGGGTTGAAAAGCACATGAGTCCCCACCGTTGCCGCCACAGTGCCATTACTGCTGTACTTGAAAAAACCGATGGCAATGTGCGGAAAGCTCAGAAACTAAGCAGACACGCTAAATTAAATACGCTCCAAATTTACGACGATAACCGCAACCGCGATCAGCTAGAAATGTCTGAGCTATTGATGGATGGGTTGGATTGAATCGGTTTCAACGATATCAAACACACTGAAAAATATACCAAGCTGAATGCTCGGCGTTTTTTGAATTTTGATTGGGGAGATTTGTGACATCCACAAAAATTCAATTCACACAATTATGCACACAATTTAATTTTCCTACCCTCTTTTGCCTTTTCTTCAGTTAATGAACTTAAAACTAGAAACTATTACTTCCAGCACATCCTCTAGAATAACTCCTGTTGGTACATATTCCTCTCCATGTGGCGTTGATATAGTTTTGTAATTAACAGGAGCAGTTATTGTGATGAAGTATTTTTTATTTAAATGGGGGAAAGATATATTGAAGTAATCCAAACCAGAGAGGGTATCTAAATAAATAATTGCTTGTTGTTCTGCTATTGTAGTTGTATTTAGAACTTTTTTAATATTTTGTCTTTTTTGTATAGAGTCTAATACATTCCTGGATTTAAGAGGAATTATGGAAACAGTAATTTCAGGAGGAAAATCATCAGTAGGCTCTCTTCTCCTAAGCTGGCATAAAACTATTTCATAACTTACAGGATCTAGAATATTAATAGTAGATTTATTTGATAAATGAGCAGTCCTATAGTTAGCAGGTATTTGAAAAGAAAAATTATAATTTTGGTTGGAGTATGTTTTTGTTTCTTCCGAGGCTTTTGCGATATCTCCATCTGGACATATTTCTGCTTTAACAAGGGATGGATAGCATATAGTAAGTGAGATAATTAGAAATACCTGTACACCCTTAGAAAATAATCCAAAATTTAGTTCATCTTGAATTTTAATAACAGTACAGTGACTCATTATTTATAGAAAAGTTATTTACTCTATTTTCTGTTTAAGCTTATCCCAATCATTAATTTTTATAGGAGAGAAAAAACACTGATAAATAAAATTTTATCCTTTCTACTATTTAGGTTTCACCTATCTAAGTAAATTCCTTTTGAATCATCGTGACTTTAGTTCGGTGAGAGTCAAAATCGCTTACATTTTCGATTACTACTTCTGACCGTAAAATTTATCAGGATACATATTTTCAAAGTAGGCAATGGCAGCTTCACCAAATGCCTTAACCGCAGCTGCTCCAATTGCAGGTTGAACAACTTGTCCGACACCAGGAATAAATCCTGCTATACCACCACCAATCCTAAAAAGTAACTGTCCTCCACCCATTGCCATGATTGCTCCGGCTATTGCTCCTGCACCACCAGCAGGAATTAAATCAACCCCATAAACTTGAGCAATCCGAGTTACTATAGCTGCCTGTACAGCAGTTAACCCAGCATTAAAGGCAATTGCACCTATAACAGGAACACCACCAACAACTCCGGCTGCGGCTCCACCTCCCATCATTAACCAAAGCTCTTCCCTGGCTTGGTCTCGACAATATTTAGGCATAGAATAACGTATAAGTTGGACAGTGATAGAGCTTACAGATAACCCCTATATTTAAAATGCCCAACTCAACCAGTAAATTTAATCCTTAAATTTTGAGCCACAATATTAGAGCCGCAATTCCCATTCCCAACTTGGGAATCGCTATGGGAGTAAAAGCGTCGGAATTTGCGATCGCCCCCCATACTACGCACCCAATCCTCCCACCGCCACAGTCGAGAATTATCAATGCAATCAGAGCGGAGTTTGATTGTAGATTAGGTAATAATCTGTTAAAAAGATATTAGGCAAGTAGCAATCTACACCCCCAAGCTCTCAGGAGAAAAACTGACACAATGTTAGTATCGCCAAACTTTGGATTTCTAGAAATCCATGATCCGCAACTAGTGCGACTGGGAGCTTTAGCAGAAAGATATTTTACCGATGACCCCAATACCTGCTTAATTAAACTGCGTCAATTTGGCGAACTCCTGGCGCAGCTGATAGCCGCTAACGTGGGGATGTACGACCCAGAAGCAAGGCAAATTGATTTAATGCGTCGCCTGCGGGATAGAGGCATTCTCAAAGGTAAAGTATATGACTTATTTGACCAATTGCGTTTAGCTGGGAATGATGCCACACACGCCTTTGCCGCCGACCATAGAACAGCCCTCAGCAATCTTAAATATGCACGTCAACTAGGAATTTGGTTTCATCGGGTGACTACCAAAAATCCCGATTTTCACCCTGGCCCCTTTATCCCACCTCAAGACCCCGCCAGAGAAACCCAAGCACTCAAACAAGAATTAGCACAGTTAAGGATTGATTTACAAGCCAGTCGCACCGCCGCCGAACTAGCGCAAATTGCTGCCGAACAAGAAGCACAGCGCCGCATCTCCGCAGAAGAATTAGCCAAAGAAGCTCAAGCCCAAAGACAAGCTGCGGTAAATCATCTTGTAACAATTCAAACCACAGCCCAAAATCAGTCTGCCCAAACAATTCAAGAAACCATCCAGCGTTCTCAACAAGCCGGGGAGAATATTGACTTAGATGAACGAGAAACCCGCCGTCTCATCGATGCTCAACTACGGGCTGCGGGTTGGGAAGTAGACTCAGAACAGCTTACTTATAAAAATGGCATTCGTCCCCAAAAAGGAAAAAATTTGGCGATCGCCGAATGGCCGACAAATGATGGACGCGCTGATTATGTTTTATTTGTCGGACTCCAGGTCATGGCTGTAGTTGAAGCTAAACGTCAAAGCACCGATGTTTATGCGGCTATCGACCAAGCCAAGCGCTACAGTCGCAGCTACAAAATTCAAGGTAATGAAATCCTCCCCGGTGGCCCTTGGGGTGAATATCAAGTCCCCTTTGTCTTCGCCACCAACGGTCGAGAATTTTTACGGCAGTTGCAAACTAAAAGCGGCATTTGGTTTTGTGATGTCCGCCGTCCGGAGAATATCCGCCGTCCCCTCACCACTTGGTATAAACCAGAAGCTTTCATCGATGCCCTCAATCAAGATGTAGACCAAGCACATCAACGACTTGCCGAAGAAGGGTTTAATTACAACCTACAACTGCGCGACTACCAAATTAAAGCGATTCAAGCCGTTGAAGCCAGATTAGCAATAGGAACAAGGGAACTGTTATTGGCAATGGCAACAGGAACCGGGAAAACTAAAACCTGCATTGCCTTAGTTTATCGTCTCCTGAAAACCAAACGGTTTCGCCGCATTTTATTTTTGGTAGACCGCACCGCCTTGGGCGAACAAGCCACTAATGTTTTTAAAGAAACGCGCATCGAGAATCTACAAACCTTCGCGGATATCTTTGATATTAAAGAATTAGGTGACGCCGTACCGGATAGAGATACAAAAGTCCACATTGCCACCGTGCAAGCTTTTGTCAAACGCATTCTCTACCCAGGCGATAACACCGATATTCCCACAGCCGACCAATATGATTGCATTGTCGTCGATGAATGCCACCGGGGATATCTGTTAGATAGGGAGTTAAGCGATGCAGAAATTACCTTCCGCGACTTTAACGATTACATCTCCAAATATCGCCGCGTCCTCGACCATTTTGATGCTGTAAAAATTGGACTCACCGCTACTCCCGCCCTGCACACCACCCAAATATTTGGGGAACCGGTTTTCACCTACAGTTACAAAGAAGCGGTGATTGATGGTCATCTCATCGACTGCGAACCCCCCATCCGCATTACTACCGCCCTCTCAGAAGATGGCATAGTTTGGCAACCAGGGGAAGCAATGGAATATTTTGACCCCATCACGGGCAGAATTGATTTAGTTCATGCCCCAGATGAAGTTAGAATCGAGGTAGAACAATTTAATCGCCAAGTTGTTACCGAGGAATTTAATCGGGTAATCTGTGAATTTTTAGCAGCAAATATCGACCCTTCACTGCCAGGGAAAACTTTGATATTTTGTGTGAAAGATGATCATGCTGACATCGTTGTTAACTTATTAAAACAAGCCTTGATTGACCAGTATGGCAGTGTGGAAGATGATGCAGTTCTCAAGATTACTGGCAAGGCAGATCAACCATCTCAATTAATTCGCCGCTTTAAAAACGAAGCTAATCCGAAAATTGCGGTGACGGTGGATTTATTAACTACTGGCATTGATGTCCCAGAAATTTGCAATTTAGTATTTATTCGCCGGGTGAATTCGCGTATCCTCTACGAACAAATGTTGGGACGGGCAACCAGGCGTTGTGATGGAATTAAAAAAGAAGTTTTCTATATTTATGATGCTGTGAATTTATATGCAGCTTTGTCTCCTCTCTCCACGATGAAACCAGTGGCGGTTAATCCCAAGATTTCCTTTAGTCAACTGATAGAAGAATTGGGGACAGTCAATAACAGCAATGCTGCGGCTACTATTGTTGACCAACTCTTAGCTAAACTGCAACGCCAGCAGAGAAAGTTGGGAGATAGTAAGCGGGATAATATTGAAGCCGCCGCCGGGATGGGAATGGCAGACATGATTAACCACCTGCGTCAAACCGACCCCCAGCAACTTAAGGAATGGTTTAAGCAACGAGCAAGCATCGCCCAAATGTTAGATGCTAGAGATGGTGGTAGACAACCTGTGCTAATTTCTCGCCACGCCGATGAACTGCGGCGGGTGGAAAGAGGTTATGGTAATGCTCAAAAACCGGAAGATTATTTAGATAGTTTCAGTGCATATTTACGCGAGAACATTAATAAAATTCCGGCTTTAACTGTAGTTACTACCCGTCCCCGTGAGTTGACTAGAACGCAGTTGAAAGAATTGCGATTAATGTTAGACCAAGCGGGATATTCCGAAAAGACATTACAGGTCGCATGGCGGGAAATGACTAATGCTGATATTGCGGCTTCAATCATTGGCTTTATTCGCCAAGCTACTTTGGGGGATGCTTTAGTTCCCTATGAGGAGAGAGTGGATAAAGCAATGAAGAAAATCCTGGGTTCTCAAAACTGGACACCACCCCAGCGTAAATGGTTGGAGAGAATTGGCAAGCAATTGAAGGTGGAAATTATTGTGGATAGGGAAGCTTTAGACCAGGGTGAATTTAAAACCCAAGGCGGTGGATTTGTGCGATTAAATAAAGCTTTTAACGGCAGTTTAGAAGATATTTTGGTGCAGATTAATGAAGCATTGTGGCAGGATGTGGGATGATAAATTCGCTATCTAACCTTTATACGCAATAAATTGGAGTAGATATAAGCCCATTAATATTATGAGCTTTTATAACTACCAACTATAGCCGTAGCTTCTTTTTGCTACTTTGTGGTTTGAAGACCCCGCCGCTCTCAATGTATCGATACTGAGAGCAGGTCCTCGACCGTCGCCCCCCTTGTGAAGTGATATAGGAAGCCGGGGAGTCGCGCTGTGTCGTTCAGTTAAAATACTGAACGCTATACTCCAAGAATTTAACCTCACTAGTATAGCATGAAGATATTTATTGGTTACACTCAAAAGCTTTGCTTTTCGCTCCAAAAAAGACTATACCTAATATTTATTCAAATTAGTAAAACAATATCTCTAAATTATGACATCCATAGTCTTATGGGTTGCGGTAGATGCTCATGGAGCAACGTCAATAAATCTTGCTAGCGATAGCCGAATTTCCTGGAGCAATGCCCAAAAAATTAGCCATGTATGGGATTATGGGCGAAAATTGTTTGCTTCTAAAAAATACCCTGAAATATTAGGCTATTGTGGCGATGTTTTATTTCCCTCTCAAGTAATAGGACAGATAGTAGAACACATTGATACAGGTATATTATTTGATATTAATGATGCACCAGAAATCAAATTACAAAAAATTCTAAAGCTAGTTCAGCAATCTTTTTCAAATTATCCTAACAATTTTAGCGAATGGCAAGGTTCAGAAATAGTTTACTGTACCAGACAGAATTGTGATGGCAAGTCTACTTTTCGTGCTTGGATATTGAGGTGTACATCAGACAAAAAATGGAGTGTAGGAAGACCTTTAAGAATTCCTAATACATCTGGAATAATTGAGATTTTAGGTTCTGGTAAAACAGTAGTTAATAAATATTTCAATAAATTTAATAATAGTGAATTACGTGGAACAAGTCGTATTGTTTTCACTGCTTTTTGTGATGCTTTAAAGAGTAACGAAGATTCAAGAACTGGAGGGGTTCCTCAGCTTGTTGCGATTCATAGAACAGGTACTGCTAAATCATTTGGTGTTATTTACAATAACAAGCGATTTTTGTTGGGTCTTCCTGTAGATCAGGAAGATAAATGGGAGGGAGTTGATTGGCGAAATGAATTATTTGAACGTTGTGATGGGATGACTATGAGTGTACTAGATGGGGCGCAACGCCATGCACGTCCAAACGGCGAAAAAAAATCAAAAATTTAAAGGGTAATGGTAAATTTTCCCCTTTTCTCTCCTTTTGCAAAAAGTTTATTTAACAACTTTCGCAACCAAGTTAATATTTTTACCTTACTATTTTTTACATCTTTTTAGCCAAATGATTTTTCTCTCCTTAATTGCGTATAATCACAAAGCAGCATTTATATAGTGATTACTTATTTAAAACCTTGAGCGCAACAACCGACATCGTCCAAAAACTCTGGAATCTCTGTCATGTCCTGCGGGATGATGGAATTACTTATCTCGATTATGTAACTGAATTAACCTACCTACTCTTCCTGAAGATGGCGCAGGAAACGGCGACAGAAAGCCAAATCCCAGAAGGTTGTCGCTGGGGTGATTTGGTGGTTAAGGATGGCATCGAGCAGATGAACTTTTACCGCGCCACCTTGCTAGAGTTAGGTTCTAACAGTCCACCAAGGGTGCAGGCAATTTTCGCTAATGCCCAAACTGCCCTGAAAAAACCGCAAATTCTCAATAAGCTGGTCAAGAGTATTGACGAACTGGACTGGTACTCTGCCAAGGAAGAAGGCTTAGGCGATTTGTACGAAGGACTGTTGGAGAAAAACGCCAGTGAAAAAAAATCTGGGGCTGGGCAATATTTTACACCCCGTCCTTTGATTGATTGCATGGTGGAACTCATCAAACCCCAGGCTGGAGAACTAATACAAGACCCCGCAGCCGGGACGGGTGGGTTTTTAATTGCGGCTGACCGCTATATCAAAAAGCACACCGATGATTTATTTGATTTAAGCGAAGCGGAACAGTCTTTTCAGCGCCATCAAGCATTCTACGGGATTGAGTTGGTGCAGGATGCCCATCGGTTATTGTTAATGAATATGCTGCTACATGGCATTGAAGGGGCTGTGGATTTGGGCGATACTCTCGCCAGCGATGGGCAGCAGTTACCCAAGGCTAATGTGATTTTAACCAATCCCCCCTTCGGGACGAAAAAGGGCGGCGGGTTGCCGACCAGGGATGATTTTACTTTTCCTACTTCCAACAAACAATTAGCTTTTTTACAACATATCTATCGCGGGTTGTTGCCAGGAGGACGGGCGGCGGTGGTGTTACCTGATAATGTGCTGTTTGAAGATGGGCAGGGGCGTAACATCCGCGCTGACTTGATGGATAAATGCAACCTACATACAATTTTGCGATTGCCCACAGGGATTTTCTACGCCCAAGGTGTCAAGACTAATGTGCTGTTTTTCCAACGGGGGACGACGGATAAGGGGAATACTAAGCAGGTGTGGTTCTATGATATGAGAACTAATATGCCCGCCTTTGGCAAGCGGACTCCTTTAACTAAGGAGCATTTTCTGCCGTTTGAGGAAGCTTACGGCGATGACTCTAATGGCGGAAGTCCCCGTGTTGATCAAGGAGAGTTGGGACGCTGGCGGTGCTGGAAGCGGGAGGATATTGCTAAACGCGGCGAAAATTTGGATATCACTTGGCTGCGGGATGAAAGTTTGCAGTCGGGGGATGATTTACCAGAACCGGATATCATTGCTGCTGCTATTATGACGAAGTTGCAAACGGCGATGGAGGAAATGGAAGCTTTGACGGCGTTGCTGGAAGCGGAGGAAGCAACTGAGGAGGAAGCCGCACTTCTAGAATAAAAGCAAACCCACAGTCATCCAAAGAAAGAGATAGGTAGTAAAGATGAGTGCAGAACAAGAATTATTAAACAAGTGGCGTTCCCTTCCCCAAGACAAACAAGAAGAAGTTTTAGATTTCGTTGAATTTCTTCGCTTGAAAACCTCTGCAAATAAAGCTCCCTTGGGAGAAGGTTTACGCCAAATTCGCTCTAAGATTGTTGCTGATGGTGAACCTTTATTAAGTCGAGATGAAATAGAAAAAGAAATTGCTAGTCGTCGCGGGGGATTGCAGGAAACTGACGCATGAAGATAACTTTTATTGATTCTGGATTGCTAGTAACTGCGGCGCGTGGTGTGGGAGAAGATTCAGACAAAGCTTTGGAAATTTTAGCAGATTCAAACCGCGAATTTGCTTCGAGCGAATTTATCAAAATGGAGGTAATACCTAAAGCAGTTTACAACCGAAAAACGGCAGAAGCTGAATTTTACGAATTATTCTTTAGTGCTGTCACTTACTGGGCTAACGATATAGAAAAAGTAATACAAGATGCTTATAACATTGCTTGTCAGTATGGTTTAGCGGCTATGGACGCGCTACATATTGCGGCTGCGTTGTCAGTTGGTGCTGAGGAATTTATGACAACTGAGAAAAAAACAAAGCCTATGTTTAGAGTATCTAGTATTAAAGTTATTTCTATTTTTGATTAATTTTTTATTGTCGATATTCTAGAGTAATGTTTAAAAGATAAATAGGAATGCACAGTATTAAGTTAAAAAAGCGTATTGGGGCAGATGGAGTTTTACATTTAGATATTCCAGTGGGGATAACAGATAAAGAAGTGGAAATCATGGTGATTTATCAACCACTGGAAACACCAACTCAGCAAAAAACACCGGAGCAACGGGGCTTCCTGCCTGGGTTTTTTGAAGAGGTAATTGGTGGTTGGGTTGGAGAACCTTTAGAACGACCAGAACAGGGAGATTATGAAATTAGGGAGCAGCTATTTTGACTTATCTGCTCGAAGAAAATGTTTGTATCCGCTTAATCAATAACAGCAGTCTGGTGATGTGCAGATTGCGGCTATTGCAATGGCGAATAATTTAATTTTGGTTACGCATAATACGCGGGAATTTGGGCGAGTTAATGGGTTGCAGATTGAGGATTGGGAGGAAGAGGGGTGATGGAAGATATAGATAATTTACCAGAATTACCAAATGCTTGGTGTTGGGTTAATTTCTCAAGTTTAATCAACAAACTAAAACGTGGCCCATCCAAAAAGTGTAATACAGAGGGAAGAGGAATTAGATATATTACTTCTGGTAACTTACAGGATGGTAAATTATGCTTAAATTTAGATTATAAATTTTTGGATAACTTTACGGCAATTGAACAATGTCGTTTACTTCCAGGGGATTTAATTTTAAACTGTGTCAACAGTTTAGAGCAGATAGGAAAGTCATCTGTCTTTTATAAAATTCATGGGGAAGCGATTGTAGGATTCAATAATTATGCAATAGAGTTAAAACAAGAAATTATATTATCGGAATATGTCAATATTGTTTGTCAAAGTCGGATATTCAAAACACAAATCTATTTTTTAATAAAAAGAGCTATTAATCAAGTCAGTTTTGCGACAAAAGAACTTAACCTAATTTCTATCCCCCTCCCCCCCCTCAACGAACAACGCCGGATAGTTGCGAAAATAGAGGCGCTCTCTGCTAGGAGTCAGCGAGTGAAGGAAGCGCTAGAAGATATCCCTCAACTCCTAGACCAGTTCCGTCAATCTGTCCTCGCCGCCGCCTTTCGTGGCGACCTCACTGCTGATTGGCGTGAGCAGAACAGTAATGTTGAACCAGCTTCGGTTTTGTTGGAGAGGATTCATGCAGAACGCCTTCGTAAGTGGTGTAAAGAGATATCTAATAAAGGGAAAAACCCTTCAAAAAACAAATATGATGAACCAATAAAGCCAGATATTAATCAGTTACCTGAACTGCCAGCTAATTGGACATGGGCTACACTTGATCAGCTTCTGTTTTCTCTACGCAATGGTCTATCAAAGCCACCTGTTGATGAACCTCCAGGGATTCCAATTCTTAGAATTTCAGCAGTAAGAGCTATGCAGGTCAATACTAATGATGTTAGATTTTACCGTGTAGATAATCCCAATGAAATAAACAATTATTTGCTAGAAGCGCATGATTTACTATTTACGCGATATAACGGTAGTCGTTCATTTGTTGGTGTTTGTGGTCTAGTACCAAAAACCATTGATAATTTGCTTTATCCTGATAAACTTATTCGTGGGCAATTAGTAGATAAATCCCTATCTTTACCTGAATATTTAGAACTAGCTTGCAATTTTGGAGTATCGCGCTTACATATTGAACGTCATATAAAAACTTCAGCAGGGCAGCAAGGAATAGCAGGAACCGACATAAAAGCTACACCTATTCCACTACCTCCATTAAGCGAACAATATGCGATTGTACATGCTATAAAACAACAGTTTTCAGCAATACAGAACCTTACATCTTTCACAAATAATTGTTTTCAGGATTTACAAATTTTCAACCAATCCATCCTCGCCAAAGCCTTTCGCGGCGAACTCGTCCCCCAAGACCCGAACGACGAACCTGCATCCGTCCTGCTTGAACGCATCCGCTCTGAACGCGCCAAACTCCAAACCAAAACTGCTAAAAAATCCACCACCAAAACCAGCGCAGGACGCACCAAAAAAACACAACCGCAAGAAGAAGAATCAGTGCAGTTAGAACTGGGGTTGGAGTAGTGGGGATTTTCAACCCAATTTTTCGATAACCTTCCAGCCCAGCCCACAATGTAACTCCAGGTTTTTTATTGGGAGATGCGATCGCCCAAGCTAATCATCATTCAAATTGTATCGGTGCGTGCTTATGAGGCTGAGGATTATGCAACAAATGACTCCTGAGCTTACCACTCACGCCATAAAAATACCCCCATGAGAAGGGGGTTTTTGATGTGGTTCATATTTCTTCAAAGAAAAGAAGAGGATAATTTAGGTTCGGTATAAGGAATTCTGTATATCTGCCCCATAGTAGCAACTAAGAACGTTAGCGCTAAGGGCGATCACTGATTCTTCAAGATTGCTTCACAAGAACTGATCAATATACTGATTTTTCCACCAGGGCGATCGCTATTGTGCAAGGGAACAAGATGCGATCGCACTTTTTAAGCAGCTATCGAAGCTACCCAAACCAGTGATACCACAAGCATTGAGTACATAAGAGTTGAGGAGTGCGATCACGATTTTTAGCTTTGTGAGTACGCAAAAATCTGAATATTCAAATACTTAATGTTTCTGATGAAGTTACTAAACTAACGACAGCAAAAATCCGAATATTCAAATACTTGATGTTTCTGCTGAAGTTACTAAACTAACGACAGCAAAAATCCGAATATTCAAATACTTGATGTTT
>NZ_JACJQJ010000102.1 GCF_014696615.1 Nostoc linckia FACHB-104
GTGGTGATTTGGTCGCGTGATGAATTGCTAAAAGGATTAGATGCCCTTCATTTACTCAATTGTGAGATCGATAGACTTATTTTTGAGCGGATTTCTCAAAATTATCCTCATCTGAGTCAATGTGTTCATGCTACTGAATGCTTGTGGTATACCAATCCGGAGATTTCAATCCAGGAAAGCGATGTGAGCTTGGATTGGATGATGTTTAGTTTGTTTGGGTTGATTGATGATGAAATTCGCTATCGCTGTCTGGAAATAGTCAGGGCCGCAAAACTAAACCAGCCTCAAACATTACTTGCTGAGTTACAAGGACAACAATACCGTCTAATTACCGATTGGGATAACAAGCAGATTAAACTGATGACAGCAGTTCCACTAAGTGTCAATCGCAATCCGTTTATACGCGAAACAACAGCTCAAAATAAATATTCTCCAACATACCTAGAATTAGTGACCTGGGCATCTTGCTATGACAGTTTGCCGATGAATTGGGATATTTTGGTAGATTGGGGTGCGCTGGGGTTGCTAGAGGAACTGGAAGCCCTCAGCACCGATCCTTCATTGCCTAGTGCTGAATATCTCAAATATTGCCTAGAACAATATTATTTTTTACTAAAATTGAGACGGTGAAATGGATGATGAGAAAAATTGCGGTAGAATTTTTGGATGATAATTCTAAAATTGAAATAGCCTGCTATGGTGCAGATTCTGATTGGGTCTGTCGATTAACCGATCCCCTCACTCAGCCAAAGGGATCTGTATCCGATGCATTTGCGCCATTTCCGGACTTGGGATTTCTTTGGTTTCGAGAGGTTGGCGATCGCGCGTGGGTCGTTTCTGGTATGGTAAATCGCTCTGTCTTTCAAGATGAAGCCTGGTTAGATGATTTGCTTTATCGCATTAGTAACGAAATATACCTGCGGGATTACTCGCCAGCAAGGCGAATTGAGTTTGTGAGCGTTGACGTAACAGCCATGTTTGATGGTGAGCGGGGAAGGGATAGATTTCGAGGAGGAGAAGTGGAGAAAGGGTGGCAGAGAAAGTGGCAGGGTCAACAAGCAATTACCCCTTTAGAAAACGACAAAGAAACCACTGGTAACTCGTGATAGAAAGAGCGAACTGATGGAATACCCAGGCTGGAAAATCTATCAGCGATTGTTAATTGATGATTACCCCCTCGTCGTCTTGGCAAAAGATAATGAGCTGCGCTTTATATCTGAAGGATATTACCAAAACATCATCGAATTTTTATTACCCTTGGCAGAACCAGGTGAGGATTTTGTCTTTGAGTCCGGTTTAACGCGAGTTGAGAGCATCCATAATCAATTGCATCAGGCGTTTGTCAGTGGGCAAGAATTCGGTAATGGAGTCATTTATTTCCAGCTTCGGTCAATTTTGGAATATGATGTAGCGATTGAGGGTTCAGAATTCCAGCAAGAAATCGAGCGATATCAGCAACGAACAGGATATCCACCCACTGAACCTTTCTGGTATGTAAATCCAAACTTTGCAGGTTGGGATGGTTGCGGTCACTATATCCCGCAAAGTAGCATTAACAAAATCATTCAAGTCACTCAACAGATTAAAGCGGGGGAGTTAAACTTTCCTTTATGTGTACAGCTTTTTTCCGAAGATGAGTGGGATTTACGGTTTGGCTGGGCTGAGGTAACTGGGTTCGTCCCTAGCGTTCTCCGAAAATTAGAAACAATTGCTGCGGATTACATGCAGTTTTTTGCCAATCAAGGGCACCTATATCAACCCAACTTAGTAGAACCCTGTCGCACAAAATTGCTTCAGGAACTTGATGCTGTCGGATTGCTCAATTGCGAAATACCTGAAAGCGTCTATTCCCAACTAATGGGCACTTATCCTCATCTGAGACGATGCGTTGATGAGGCTGAATTTCTTTGGATGGTAGGGGATATGCCAATTCAGGAATTTGATTTAAGTTTGGACTGGATGGTCTTCGATCCGCTTTATCCAGTCGGAATCATGGATGATGCTGAGTTTCGCGATACTCCAAAGGAGTCGCTACGCGATCGCGCTTTAGCTACCTTCAGAACTGCTCAACTAGAACAACCTGAAACCTTACGAATGGAAATACATGGCAATCAGTATCAACTGGTTACTGGATGGGAAGGAGGGCGAATTAAACTGCTCAACTCCATCGAGCTTATGTCCTAAATTATAGAAGATTGCTTCGCATTTTTGGCTTGTAGATGAACGTAAACGCTTTACCCATCGATCCGAGCGATCGCTATGTTTTTCTCACTGATTTGTGGGATGAACCTTGGACAGCAGAGAATGCAGAAGTTATTCGATATACACTCTTTTACGATCCAGAACCTTCGATTTGTTCTTTGTGTCCTCAAATTCTCAGTTCTTGGGGCGATCGCAGCCGTGACACCCGCAATGCTTTTTTGCGCTATATTGAAGCACCATTAGATTTTCAGGTGCTGAATGAGGTACTAACGGCGAGTGGTGGGTTGGGCTTTGGGGACGATGAAATGGTAAATGCGATCGCAACTCATATTTGCAGTACCGAATACTGTGTCCCGTTAAATGTCATTGATGCCCTAAATCAATTAAATAACCCAACTCCAACCGTTCTAGATGCCCTGGAAAGGGCGACGACGATTCCCAACAGCTACTATGCGGATGAAATGATTCGCCTTACTGCTGCGGAAACCTTAAGCAAGTTGAGGGAGAAATATCGCTAACAAGTTTATGCTTTTTCATTTGTATAATCCTTTGCTGTTTGTTGAACTATAAAGCTATAAATAAGTTTTGAAAAAGTCACATTAATTTCTAATACCAATTCTCCAAAATTCAGCAACATATTCAAACTCAAAAACCCTTGCTAAATATGGTTTTCTTAATTTTGAATTTTGTTAGCGTAGCGTTAGCGAGTCATCTCCCAAGGGGAGACGCTACGCGAACGAGCGTCATTTTGAATTTTAAATTGGTATAAGCTATGTATTACTGTAACTATAAGTTTGCCGTTTTTGAAACCATAAGGTTACCGCAGACATAGGTTAAAATTTGGAAACCGAAACCACTTCACCATTATTAATATTGATTTCAATCTCAGACGTTCTGTTATCTCTACTGGCATATACAGGAACTTTTACCCAATTTCCCGCAAGTTCATAGGGCTGTAATTCATAGAATAAACAGGGACATTCAAACTTAGTCATAGTCAAAGGTGTAAAAGCAATTTTTACCTTCACTTTGCCATGATATGTATCACATTCTGCGGCACTATCAGGAGGAGGACAACTATGGTTATATAAATATATTGTTGCTCCACTATCGGCATATTTTAAAGTTTTGACAATGGGATAATCAAATACGTTAGAGATAAATATCCATGACAATATGAATAAAAATAATAGACTTGATATCAGTAAATGTAGAATTACGAGAATACGTGTCTTGACAACTGGCAAGGGTTGCGGTTTGAGAAAAATGAGGAAAGCCGGTACAAAAGTAATTAAGCAAATACCAATGGAAGCAATAAACTTAAATTCTTCCCAAGTGGGTATGAATGGTACAAACAGCACAGCGATCGCCACTATGGGAGCAACTAGCATTAATATAATTTTCCAGCGTTTGTCTTGCATATATTCAAGTTGAGAGGTACAGTAAAGTACTCACCCACCAGCGATCGCCTTGGGAGTTACACCCAGCAACTGTTGAAAATGGTGATTGAGGTGACTTTGGTTAGCAAAACCGACTTTATAGGCGACATCTGCAATCGGTAAATTTCCCTGTAATAGTACATCATATTTACAGAATTGACAGTATGCTTGAGGGTAAATTGACTTATTTGGGGGAATATTCAGGTGGTGTGCATTGTCATCGTGGCGGCTTGAGTTTTAGCCCAGATGGTCAGCGTCTGGTTTCAATGTAGCGGGAAAACCCATGATAAAAAGATACAAGATCGTGAAGACATAACTGGCGGTGATTGAGATGCGTGTTTTCCAGGTGAGTGGATGTGGGAAGTTGAATATCTGAATGCAGAGTTACTCGATCTCAAACTTTGGGGCGAAGGCTGTCGCCTGTATCAGATTCGCCAAATGGGTGATGATGAGATTTGCCTGATTCAAACGCGCGATACTCCGCAGGAGTCGCTGAGTCGCAGAAGCGACACGCTACGCGTAGCTTGCTTCCACGGAGTGGTACGCGATCGCTGGCAAGTTGTATATGCCGAGCGTGGTGCGGTTCAACATCTGCTGTTTGAATTTATGGATGAGGCTGAAGCTTGTGAGTTTATGTATCGGGAGATCAAGAGAATCAAGCATCCCCATCTTGTGGGGGTATTCCCGACTGATGCAGAAGCAGAGCAATTCTGTCAGGCGTTGACTCAGTTACAAATTCAGTTCTCTCACGATCCGAAAGGAAGGGTGAGGGTGTACGATCAAGACATTTTTACAGTGGAGCGTCATTTCGGTTGCCAATTACCCCTGCGAAAATGGTTGACCGTTCCCGAACGAATTCACGTCACCCTCGCTCGATTACGAAAATTCGATCCATACAATCGCTATGCCCAAATCACGACTAATCCCCCAATTGCTTCTGAAGCAAAGTTGAGCGCGTTAGAAGCACAACATGGAATTAAACTGCCTGACATTTACAGAACGTTTTTGCTAGAAGTCTGCAATGGTGGTAAGTGGGAACGACTAGGAAATTACTGGTCGGCTGAGGAAGTTATGGCAAATAATTCTGCGGAACTATGGAATCAGTCTTTACCTGAGTCCCTCGCAAAGTTGAAAGCGGCAAAATCGGGGGATTGGGTCAAAAATGTAGGAAGTCAGCAATATCCAGGGTTGTTACGAATTGTCGATTGGGATAATCCTGTGCGCGATTTGTTTCTCACCCAGGAAGGTTACGAGGTTGAAATTCAAGGGGATTGGATTCGTTTTTGTGAGTTTTCTCCAGAACAATGGCTCAAGGATTTTCTGGATGATATTCAATATGGGTTATCTACAATTGAAGGATTGCTGGCTTTTCTTCGCTCTGGGGAATTAATTCGAGATTATGCATACTTCCACACTGTGAATTTTGCCAGACTCATTGCAGAAACGATTGGACTCAATATCGATCCTGAACTAACAAATGAGCAAGTAAGTGTGATGCGCGATGAAATCGATCATAAAATCAACCAATGGCGAATTGAGAACATGGGTAAGATGCGGTACAACTTTGGGTTTAATGCAGAGCAAGCTGAGATGCGAAGGCAACGAATTTTAGAAAGGCTGGAGTACATATATAATATATTGTATCCCTAAATGACCCATCATCTGGATCTATTTTTCCAGTGTGAGTGTGCTAGACCTGGCGTTTGCTGATTTTTAATTTTTTAATCTGAAAATTTAATTAACCTTTACAGACTTACAACCTAATCTTCATCGGCTAATTTAAAAATGTGAAACTTGCGCGAAAATAATTATTTTTATGCAGTTATAGCCACAGTCATATAATTTACGTACAACTACCCATGTTATATTTATTTTTCTAGAGTAAAAAATAAATATACATAAAAATGTTGATGAAAATAGGTTTATAAAAGCTATGAAAAAAATACTTTTATTAGCGATGTTGTCTGCTATCCCAAGCATTATTTTTTCCAGTCCCTCTTGGGCTTCTGTTTATATCCAATATTCCAATAAGGACTCGGACAAACATGTAATGAAAGTCCAGATGGATGGTTCAACGAAAGAAGTTACATTCAATGGTCGTACGACTGGAGCCGCAACGATACAAGGTAGCGGTAGATCTGCTGTCATTGAAACATCTTGTGGAAAAGTCGAAGTCAAAGATGACTCTAAAATCGAAATCAAAGACGGCTGTATCAAAGTATTATAAGTAAATTAAACCCGATATATGACGAAACCTGGAGCTTTTTTAACGATTGAAATGCGTCATTTCGACATCAGGTAGACGTTATTCTAATCAATCGTTAAAACTCCATTAATTATCCAAAATCATATTTATATGATGTCGTATTTGTTGTCTGAAATACATGGATTATACGTTCTATTCTCTCGCTCATAAAAGCTAAATCTTCTTGTTCTAAAGTATAAGAATGTAAACAAATCAATTCTTCTACAATTTTAGGAACATCTTCTGCTGAGACGACATTTAAATACCCGTCATGAAAATGACTGATTAATTGTAAACCAAGAGACTTACAAGCCTGCAACCAAAATTGATAAAATATTTCCCTAGTTGCAACAGGAATCACCTCATAATTCCCGGTATTAATTTGGAGAATTCCCATCTCTATTGTCATCTCATTATGTCGTAATATTTCAGACTCAAATCTATTGAAAATTATATAATTACTGCGTTGGTTGCCAAATACAGCAGATTTCGTGATTATGAGGTACAAATTATCATCATGAAACTCTTGTGGGGTGGCATATTGCCCGCCCAAAGTGTACATCATTACACCGGAAAGTGCTGTATATTCAAGAATTATGCAGGCTGGATTACATACATCATATTAAGAGCCATAATTACATTTACTATCGCTAAACTGAGCAAATTCACTCTGATATTTTTCAGGACTATATAACGGTGCTGCTTGCTGTGTTGTAATTTTTTTCAAGCAGATTAAGCGATAAATTTCCAATCTACCATATGTACTAATTGGATTGGCTCCATTTTCTTGAGCTTTACCTTCAATTGCTACTTTTTTGTACCAAAACAAAGCCTTTTCTATATCTATTGGAGTACCCAAACCTTGCTCGTACATCTGACCAATTTTTTGCCAAACAAAGGCATTATCACTATTAATGAGAACCGCTAAGGCTTCTGTGTAACGTTTGGCTTCGTAGAGCGCATCACCATATTTGTGTATTACCCAGTTATTATTAGGAGTTAATATATATATTTGGCGTAGAGATTCAAGATAATTCCCAGCATTTTTTGGGATTGTTCGCAAGTTGATGAATTTTACACTTGGGTCGCTAAAAGCAACAAATTCCATCAGGGTTTCGGACAATAATTTTCCAGAAGATGTTTCCTTGGCTTTATGCAGCCATTTGCTAGCTTCATTTTCATCTTTTTGTAAACCCATCAATCCAGAAAAATAGGCTCTGTAGAGAAAATATGCAGCAGGTGCATAATCAAGCTCGGCTGATTTGTGATACCATTTCAAAGCTGATTGGCGATCGCTCTGTTTTTTAATGCCAAATTCTTCCAAATTGTAGGTTTTTGCCAGCCAGTAACAAGCAACTGCATCATTTCGATCGGCTAAGGGTTGTAGCCGTTTGCGGAGAGCGATCGCTTTTTGGTGGTTAAATTTACCAAATTCAAAAATCTGATTAAATTCGGTAATTTCTGCTGGTGAAATTTGAGTTTTTAAGGGATATTTTTCTGATTGAAGTTCTACTTTATAAGTTGTTTTGGCATCAATATATCCAGATTTACCGTTAATTTTCACCTTCCATAACTGGGGTAATGAATTTTCCTTTGCAGACTTAACTGTGATAGAAGATATTGATTGATGAGTATCACTAGATATAGATGGAGTTGAAAACAATGTTATTCCAGTTATCGCTACTAGCAAAATCAAGGTATGGTGAATATGAGATTTCATATTTGTGACTGAATAGGTAGTAATGTCACTTATCCATAACTCAAAACTAGCTTAATTGTCATCCCTAAAAATCATCGGATACACGAAACCAATACCAATCACCGCACAAGTAAAATACTTGGTAATTAGCAGTACCAAATGGACTTCCTTCACGATTAGGTTGATGGACAAAACCATAGGATATAGTATCAGGACTTAGACCATCACCACCCCAGAAGACACGAAAATATATACCACCACGGGAGTCCATAGCGTATTCATCAACTTCATATAAACCAAGTTTGCGGTTTAATGTGATTTTTCCTCTTGCAGATATAGGGAGTTGTACCCGAACTTGTTCAAATGCCGTTCGCGATATCATAAATGCTATACGACGGGGAATGTAGAACTTGAGCAGGATATAACAAACTAAAACTATACTTGCAATGATAGTAACTTCTCTCCAGGGTACAAAAGTTTGCCAGGGAAGCCTAATACTTTTCAAATCCCGTCTTTCTAAAGTTCTCAATCCCCAGAAGAGAATTGCCAATACTGCAAATATTGGTACACAAACCATTGACACCAGCATAACTGGAAAAAAGAAACTATTTAATGCACCAGGATAAATGCTGATAATTAGAATTGCGGCACACATAAATAAGGTTATACATATTACTATTTTGCCAAGTATTTTCACATGAAGATTATCCATACTTAATTTAAAATTTGCATCCTAGCAAACGTTGCATTACTACGATACTGGCTTTCCATATCTTCACAACTTTTGCATATATACTACAAAAGTAGTGTATATGCTACAATAAATTTATTCGATTGAACTGGAGTTATGCGAACAATTGTAGTTGGCGATATTCATGGTTGCTATGCAGAATTGCTTCAACTATTAGCCAAAGTAGAAATTACAGAAGAAGATTGTTTAGTCTCCTTGGGGGATATTGTTGATCGCGGGGTTGATTCAGTCAATGTGTATGACTTTCTCAAAAATCGTCCTAATACCATCGTATTGATGGGTAATCACGAACGCAAACATCTCAGGCAAACTCTTTCCTACTCCCAGGAAATTGTCAAATTACAATTTGGCGTTCACGCAGGGACTCCGAAGGAGTCTCGCTATGACGAATTTTTAGAATGGATTAGTCATCTACCTTACTATCACGAAACTGACCAAGCAATTTTAGTTCATGCTGCGGTGGAAGATGGTATACCCATCGAGGAACAAAGGGAAGAGGTTTTATGTGGTTGCACTGCGGGTGAAAAACACCTGGGAAAACGCTACGGAGATACTTCTTGGAGTCAGTTATATACTGGTGTTAAGCCAGTAATTTTTGGTCATCGCGTTGTGGGTGATTATCCACTAATAATTGAACAAAAAGCCTACGGTATTGATACTGGAGCCTGTCATGGTGGGACATTGACAGCCCTAATTTTACCTAGTTTTGAAATTGTTCAAGTACAAGCAGCTAAAGACTATTGGCAAGAGGAGATAGTTAAATGGCAGTTGCCAGTGATGAAGGCTAAACCCTGGGGTAGTTATAAGTGGGAAAAAATTCAGGCAATTTGTGATGAGTTTAGAAATTCTGCAAATTCAGAATTATCGGCTTTTATTGCCCAGAAGGAACAGTGGATGTACGATTTACTTGCCCTTGCTCCCAAAATAATCTTGAAAGTGGAGGAAAAACTGGCGGAATTGATTTCTGTTTATGGTGACGATGGGTTCAAAAAACCAGCTCGTTGTTTTAGCTATGCCACCCTACTATATCAAGCTAATGCTAGCAATCTGACAAGCAAATTTCTCCAACAAGCCCTGCCGACACCAGATAAGTGGTTGCAAATCATGAAGGAATTGGAAGTTTAGCCTGGTAACAGGTGTACTTATCCCCAAAGTCCAATTATTAATCCCAATAGAATTGTAACCACTGGACTGATTATTAATGTTGATGATTAAATTTTTACCAAAAGCGATTCGGCTGAGTCGCAAGCGACACGCTATGCGTTTACACAGTATAGCGAAGCTAACGCCAACACGTAACATCTCCAAAAGGGAAATTGCTTAATACAATCCCACCAATACAAAATAACCACTCCCATAGTTTTATATGGATAATGTTTAAGTCGCTCGCCTATCAAAATTGGGTATTTTCAGATGCTAGTAGACAAAGCCGTAGTTTCAGTAGTGCAGGGGGGAGAACGGTAATGTGGAGATACATTTTCTTAGCTCTTAAACATCTCCTGTCTACTGGTTTATCAATCGTCGCTGTCTTTGTATCAGGATTGGCTTGTGCAGCAACTCGTGAAGCTTTACGGGGCAAGAACTATTCTGATGTGGGAGTGCCAATGTATGAAAATGACGGCATAGCAACTCTTGTCGGTCTTTTAGTATTCTTAATAATTCTGTTCGGGTTTTTATACGTTCTTCAACGTACACTTAGTCAGAATTTACAATGGCTTCCATATTTAGTAGCTATTATTACCTGTATTTTTGCTAGTCCATTTCTTTTAATTGCAGTTTTTTGGTAATAAATCAAATTGTTAATGAATCAGGGGCAAGGAGTGCAAAGAGGGCTAACACTTTGCTGAAGCGGATGGAACGAAATACTATAACTTTAAAGAATTAAAGTGAGCATAGTAAAAAACTTCAAACATTAGTATCTACAATTATGTGCGACTTTGATAAAGGTTTCATTTTATGCATTTGCAAGGACAAAGAAAAACCCATTGTGCATAACAAAAACTCGAGGCGATACAAACAGGAGCAAGCAACGACTCCCAAGGTGTATCGATGGTATTTATCTACATTTAGATGGTATTTATCTACATTTAAAAGATATAAAAGCGATGACGAGCCGCTGATGGAAGGGCTATACGAGCTTCCTGCGGCGGATATAGGCAAGGGACTAACGGACGATTGGGTTTTGCTTAATCTCAATGACAGAAATTGCTTTGATGTTGACTATACACCCCAAGAGGGCGATAACCTTGTCATCCAAGATGCTCATAAGGAATGGATTTATCTATCTTTTATGTTCCAAAATGGAGCCTGGGAAAGAGGACATTACAATCCATTTGATATTATCCAAACTTTGAGCATGAACGGAGAAGTAAAACAAGTAGGTTCCCATTGACATCGACGCACATAGAACAAAAGCAGATGATTGAGATGAAGAAAAAACCTGCGATCGCTAAATACCGGGGAACGATTAAATCGAATCATTTCCATTAATTTAGCAAGTGGTCATTTAATTTGGCAATCGACAAATTGATTAACTTGTGAGTCAGTAATGGCAATAAGTAAATTATTTACAATCACTATTACCATTACGACAATCAGGTACTTCCAATTCAAAAAATATTCCATTGTTATTGCTGACATTCAACAGTCAACGAATTTAAGCGGAATAATTTATTTTTTGGAGTTCCTTTAAAAAGTAACCTAGTTTGAAGGCATCATTAAACGTTGAGGGCTAGCAGGAGAAGAAAGGTTTAAGAAAGTGATGAGTTTCAGTGTGCGACGGCGAATTTTCCAACGCCCATTTTGTTGGATAACCTCATCTTCATAAGTACCATTAGCAACATCAATGCTACTTTCAGAACGTTTGTGAGTCGCATGGAGATAGGAGGTCATCGTTGCATTATTACCATTAACATTAATGTTGATTGTACCTATCAAATGCTGGGTAGCTACATAGCCATTACCTTGGAATACAGCATAAACAAAATCCGCCCAAGCATTGGTACCGATATATGTCTGGGTGTCTCCATTAGGGAAAACTGCTGTAATCGTTGCATTCGGTGTAAAGCAGTCCGGATAAATATTCTTTCCTCCTTGCAGATCTCCTCTCCCAATTGCATCTGTTCCCAAAGCGTAGCAAACCGTCAATTTTTCAATATCTAATTGAGCATTAGGTTGCGACGCAAAAGCAAATTGAAATGTCCCCCCCAGTAGTACAAGTACAGTAGCAATCACTGCTATTAAGGTTGTCATACCCGGAAAACTCATCAATCTCTGATATTTGTTTTTTTTCATTTAATTTTGCTACCCTACGTAAGTCATTACCAATTGTTTTACCTGGAATTGCCCATCTAAATATAGATGTCAGTGTTTTTACAGTCATGCTAAATACTGTTGCATATTTGGGAATACTAAATGCGAAACTCGCAAATATACAATGAGTATGGTTAGCACTCAAGTTAGTATTCCCGGATATCAAGTAAAAGAAATCATTTATGATGGTTCTAAGACTTTGGTATATCGAGCAATCCGAGAACAAGATTCCTTAAGAGTAGTCATCAAACTGCTGAAAAATGCTTATCCTAGCTTTAGCGAGCTGATACAATTCCGTAATCAATATACCATTGCTAAAAATCTTGACTTCCGAGGAATCATCCAAACCTATAGCTTAGAAACTTACCAAAATGGTTATATATTGGTGATGGAAGACTTTGGGGGAATTTCCCTCAAGGATTATTTTACTCATCAGACTTTACATATAAAGCCTCTACAGGAATTTTTACCAATTGCTATATCTCTGTGCGATACCTTAGATTTTCTCTATCGCCATAGAATTATTCATAAAGATATTAAACCTGCCAATATTTTAATTAATCCCGCAACAAAGCAAGTTAAATTAATAGATTTTAGTATTGCTTCCTTACTCCCACGGGAAACCGAATCCCTGAAAAATCCTCAAGTTTTAGAAGGAACATTATCCTATATATCACCCGAACAAACGGGGAGAATGAATAGAGTAATTGACTATCGCACTGATTTTTATTCTTTAGGTGTAACTTTTTATGAATTATTAACTGGTCAATTACCATTTCAATCAGCAGATCTGATGGAGTTGGTACATAGTCACATTGCTAAAATGCCGGCGGTATTAGGGAACAAGGAAGAGATTCCGCCAGTACTGTCAGATATTGTGATGAAACTGATGGCGAAAAATGCGGAAGACCGTTATCAAAGTGCATTAGGACTAAAGCATGATTTAGAAAAATGTTTAGAACAAATCACAGAAACCGGGGAGATTCATGATTTTGAAATTGGTAAGCGGGATATTTGCGATCGCTTCCTCATCCCTGAAAAATTATATGGTAGAGAAAAGGAAGTTGAGCAACTATTAGCAGCATTTGCCAGGGTTTCTCAAGGTGACAGCGAACTCATGTTAGTTGCTGGATTTTCTGGTATTGGTAAAACTGTGGTAGTTAACGAAGTTCATAAACCCATTGTTAAACAACGGGGATATTTTATTAAAGGCAAATTTGACCAGTTTAATCGAAATATTCCTTTTTCAGCATTTGTGCAAGCATTTCGGGATTTGATGGGGCAATTACTCGCTGAAACTGATGCTCAAATCCAACAATGGAAAAGTAAAATTATTCAGGCATTAGGGAATGATGGACAAGTAATTATTGATGTCATTCCTGAATTAGAAAGAATTATTGGTCAACAACCACCTGCAACAGAATTATCGGGTACTGCGGCTCAAAATAGATTTAATTTATTATTCCAAAATTTTCTGCAACTATTTACCAACAAAGAACATCCTTTAGTAATATTTTTAGATGATTTACAATGGGCTGATTTGGCTTCATTGCAGTTAATTCAATTATTAATATCAGAAACAAATCAAGGATATTTACTCTTAATTGGTGCCTATCGAGATAATGAAGTCTCGAACGGACATCCGTTAATGATGACCTTAGATGGCATTAGCAACGCGGGGGCGATTGTGAATACACTCACCCTCCAACCCCTGAATCAATTGCACTTGAATCAACTTGTAGTTGAAACATTAAAGTGTGCAGAACATTTGGCATTACCTCTTTCACAATTGATTTATCGCAAAACTCAAGGTAATCCTTTTTTTGCTACACAGTTTCTTAAGTCATTACATGAAGATGGATTAATTATTTTTAATTGGCAAGAAGGATGCTGGGAATGTGATATTGCTCAAATCAATCAGCAAACACTCACCTCAGATGTTGTTGAGTTTATGGTATTTCAATTACAAAAATTACCAGAATTGACTCAACATGTATTAAAGCTTGCTGCTTGTATTGGCAACTCTTTTGATTTAAATACATTGGCGATTGTTTGCCAATTATCGGCGGTAGAAACAGCTGCATCTTTATGGAAAGCCTTGCAATCAGATTTTATTTTGCCCCAAAGTGCGGTTTATAAGTTTTATCAAGATGCTGAAGAACAAACTCAACTGACAATTAGCGATCAGCACAGCTTAACGCCTTTGGGGTATCGCCATACAGCTAAGTATAAATTCTTGCATGACCGCATCCAACAAGCAGCTTATTCTCTGATTCTAGAATCCAACAGACAAAAGACACATTTAGAAATTGGGCGATTGCTTTTACAAAGTATTCCCGCAGCCAAGCAAGGAGAACAGATTTTTGATATTGTTAACCAGTTAAATATTGGTAGGGTATTTATTTATGATCTCCGAGAACTAAATAAATTAGCGCAATTAAATCTGATTGCTGGCACAAAAGCTAAAGCTGCGACTGCTTATACTGCGGCTGTGGAATATTCTTTGATTGGGTTAGAATTACTTAACGAAGATAGCTGGGAAAAGCAATATCAATTAACATTAGAATTACATGCATTAGTTGCTGAATCTGCTTACTTAAGTGGCAATTTTGAGCAGATGCAACATTTTACAGCAATCATTCTGCAAAATGCCAAAACATTACTAGATAAGGTTTCTATCTACGAAATTCAGATTACTGCTTGCATTATGCAAAGCAAACAAATAGAAGGAATCCAAATTGCCCGCTCAATTCTGCAACAATTAGGCATTAATTTTCCTGAACAACCAACACCCTTAGATATTCAACAAGGTTTACAGCAAGTTATTGACAATTTACAGGGTAAAGCCATCACGGAATTAGTTCATTTACCGATCATGACAAAACCCGAAAACATCGCAGCGATGAAAATTTTAATGCGAGTTCTTCCCGCGGCTTTTCAAAGTGATCCGGTAATGGTTCCCTTAATCACCTTTGCAATGGTTCAGTTATCGATTAAATACGGCAATACACCTGTTTCTGCCTATGGTTATAGTTTGTATGGATTGCTGCTTTGTGGAGCCTTCAGTGATATTAACGCTGGCTGTGAATTTGGTAAATTAGCTTTGAGCATATTATCTAAATTTAATTCCTCAGAACTAAAAGCGAAGATATTGACTGTTGTTAATGCCCACATAGCCCATTGGCAACAGCATATTAAGGACACATTATTACCTGCGATCGAGGGTTATTCTACAGGATTAGAAACAGGTGACCTTGAATATGCTGGTTATTGTGCTTATATTTATCCCGTTCATTCTTTTTGGTTAGGCAAGGAACTAGAAATTCTAGAAAAAGATTTTAGCATTTATGTTGATTCTTTGAAAAAAATCAAGCAGCAAGTTGCCTTCTATTGGAGTTCAATTTATTACCAAACTGTGTTAAATCTCCAGGGCAAGTCTGAAAATCTATATAATCTAATTGGCACAGCTTATGATGAAGAAACTATGCTAATTACTCATCAAAAAGCCAATGACTTATATACAATTAATCACCTGTTTGTTAATAAACTATTCATCAGTTATTTATTCTATGATTATGACCAGGCATTAAAAAATGCTGAAATGGCAGAACAGTCTCTAGGAGGAGTTACTGGGCTGGTTGTTGTGCCTCTGTTTTACTTTTACGATTCTTTAGTACGATTAGCTTTGTATTCTAAAGTTCCAGTTTCTGAGCAACAAGCAATTCTAGAAAAAGTCCAAACTAATCAGGAAAAAATGGAAGTTTGGGCTAATCATGCTCCGATGAATTATTCACATAAATTTAACCTAGTAAATGCAGAAAAATATCGAGTTTTAGAAAGAAAATATGAAGCTGGAGATTGGTACGATCGCGCTATTTCTCTTGCCAAAACTAACGGTTACACTCAAGAAGAAGCCTTAGCCAACGAACTTGCTGCTAAATTTTACCTTGACTGGGAAAAAGAAACAGTCGCCGCAGGATATATGCAACAAGCATACTATTGCTATTCTCGTTGGGGTGCTAAAGTTAAAACCAACGACCTAGAAAAACGCTATCCTCAACTACTCAAACCCATCCTGCAACAACGACGAATCAACCTCAATCCCTGGGAAACAATTTCGACTATTGCTTTTCCTCAAACATCTTCATCTGCTCATAGTTCTACTGCTAGTAGCAGCAATATTTCTGAAATTCTAGATTTTACAAGTGTACTTAAAGCAGCTCAAACTATTTCTAGCAGTATAGAATTAGATGAACTCCTCACCAGTCTCACCAAAATTATCTTAGAAAACTCCGGTGCGAAAAAATCGGTCTTAATTCTTCCCCAGGAAAATACTTGGCAAATCCGAGCAATTACCTCTATTAATTCTCAAACTCAAATACAAACATTGCTCGAACAACAGTTACTAGAGACTTGTCAAGATGTTCCCCAAAAAATTATTAATTACGTTACCAATACTCAACAAACAATAGTCATAGATAACTGTCAAACAGATATATCTGGGCTAATTAGTGAATATATACTTACACATCAACCAAAAAGTATATTATGCACACCAATTATTAACCAAGGAAATTTAGTAGGTATTCTCTATCTAGAAAATCAACTCACAAGCGGGGTATTTACCCAAGAACGCTTGCAAGTAATTAACTTCCTGTCTTCTCAAGCAGCTATCTCTTTAGAAAATGCTCGACTTTATCAAAAAGTACAACAAGCACTAGAAGATTTACAACAAGTCCAATTACAAATCGTCCAAAGTGAAAAAATGTCAGCATTGGGCAATTTAGTAGCAGGTGTAGCTCATGAAATGAACAATCCTCTCGGTTTTATTTCTGCCAGTCTTAAACAAGCTAAACCTACAATTGCTGATATTAGTGAACACCTAAAATTGTATCAAGCAACTCTACCTAATCCAACTGAAGAAATTATTGATCACGCCGCAGAAATTGACCTAGATTACATCCAGGAAGACTTACCAAAGATAATGGATGCAATGGTTATGGCTTGCGATCGCCTGAAAAATATCAGCACTAGTCTTCGCACTTTTTCACGAGCAGACAAAGATTACAAAGTACCTTTTAATATCCATGAAGGCATCGATAGCACCATTTTAATTCTGAAACATCGTCTCAAAGCTAACGAACAACGTCCAGCTATTGAGGTGGTTACTGATTATGGTGATTTACCACAGGTTGAATGCTTCCCTGGACAATTAAATCAGGTATTTATGAATATTTTAGCCAATGCCATTGATGCTTTAGAAGAAGCAAATAATGGGCGGAGTTTGGCAGAAATTCAAGCACATCCCAACCAAATTACCATTAAAACCTCACTAGAAGGGAAGCAAGTAAAAATTTCTATTGCTGATAATGCTCTGGGGATGAGTGCAGAAGTGAAACAGCAGATATTCGACCATTTATTTACTACGAAATCTGTAGGTAAAGGCACAGGATTAGGATTGGCGATCGCTCGGCAAATTGTAGTAGATAAACACGCTGGTTTACTGCAATGCAATTCCTCTCTAGGAAAAGGGACTGAGTTTATCATTCAAATACCTATCGCCATCCTAAATGAGTCATGAAATTTTTCGTTGACGCAGGGGACAGCCTTGAAAATGTTGCGTTAGGCTATTTTGAAGTGGATATTTGAGTGGTTTATTCGACACACTACTTTCAGTTTAGCTACCCTGCAAACCACGACACGGGCTAACAAAGGTAAGCATTTAATAGATTCTGATTGGCAACAGTTCATCATCAAAACATATAAGGAAGGTAATAAAGGTAGTAACGCAGAATTATATATTTTTGTGCTGGCGATCGCCGCGAAGACAGGCTCAAATTTATATTCGGTTACTCAATTCCAGCCTCACCTATTGTCTACCTGATGAATGCATCGCTGCGAAAAATCCCAAAGTTTGAGCCCCAACTTCTGAAGTATGATGTATTATAAAAGTAATACACTGGTCAAATTACGGTAAAAGCATATGTAGTCCCTCGTCTCAATCAAATTCGGTTCAAGTGGCGAATGTTAACTTGCTTATTCGTTTGATTTCGTCACGAAATTATTTGATTACAGAAAAAGGGAAGATGTCAAAATCAGACAAGAAAAAAATGGCAACCAGTCGCGAAGTTTACCATCGCATTATCTGGGATGTGCGTCTTGATAGCAGCGCTTTTGTTGTCGGTTATCAAGAACGTCTTTCATCTACAGGTATGAGAGAAAAACCTCTGGCACAATGGGCGACAGATGGGGATATTCCTTGGCACCGCATCCGCTATATCCGTTGTGGAGATGTGGTTGTTTGGGATCGGGAAGAGCATTTAGATTTAATTTCTAGTGGAGAGTTACCTGCTGCGGCGTGGAAAACCGAGGCTACAGAAAATCTCGGGGAGAAAGTTGTCACTGTATTAGATAGCACAGGGATATTCACTCCGCGACCAGTTTATAAATACGATATCCAAGGTTGGCAACCAAACACACAAAAAGCCGCATCTGTCAATTTAGAAACTTTGGCGATCGCTAGTTTTAACGTGCTTTGTGACCTCTACGACAAGGAGAAAATCGCCACCGAAAGAAGATTACCAGCAATTGTTGAGCAGTTACGTCAGTGTAACGCCGATATTATAGCTATTCAAGAAGCGACACCAGCTTTAGTAGAGTTACTTTTATCACAAAACTGGGTACGTAATTACTATATTTCCGAATCCAGCACAGCCGAAACAGTGCGACCTTACGGTAATTTACTATTGTCGCGTCTGCCTTTTACACTCGTTGAGCATCAATTTTCTGGACACAAGCGGGTATTGGTAGGGAGTTGTGAAATTAATGGTCAATTATTGCACATTGCAGTTGTGCATTTAACCAGCGATTACGCACAAAATGCCCTAGAAAAACGCCAGTATCAGTTAGCTACTATAGTTGGATATCTGCAAAAGCTACCAGGAAATAGCTTGATAGCTGGTGATTTCAATACCCGAGGTAACGAACAAGAAGAGATTTTAATGGGTGCTGGATATGTCGATATCTGGCAACAACTACATCCCCATGCAGCAGGTTATACATTTGACCCAGAACGCAACTCCTTAGCAGCGTTGATGAGTTTAAAGGGAATACCAGTTAGACTTGATCGCATTTTACTACGAAGTCAAAACCATGATTGGCAAGCCCAGTCAATTGACTTGTTCGCTTGTGAACCGATAGCAGATACAGAAGGGAAAATTTATCCATCCGATCATTTTGGTCTGCGTGCAGTTCTGAAATTTGCCAAGTCTTTTCCCGCTTCCGCATTAAGTACAGTGCGCCCAGTTTATCAAAGTGCTGTAGTTATAATTCCGCCAGACAATGTTTTACCTGCTATCCAAGCCATCCGTCAGCGTTATGATGCCAGAGTTGAGCGGTGGATGGCTCACATTAATTTACTCTACGGTTTTGTGAGCGAATCTTATTTTGCAGAAGCGCTAGAAATCATTGCGCCTGCACTTGCTCAACTACAACCATTTCAAATTACCTTAGCTGATTTCCAAACATTTACACACCGTAAAAGTTCTACAGCATGGTTGCGTTCTGTCGCCCAACCAGAAAACGCACTGCATGAGTTACAGACAGTACTGCAAAATCTGTTTCCACAATGTAACGAACAAAGCAGCAAAACAAAAGCAGGTTTTACACCCCACCTCAGTGTTGGACAATTCCCCAGTCCGGAAGCAGCTTTGGCTGAGTTACCGCAATGGCATCCAATTAGTTTTACAGTGGACTCTATCGCCTTAATTAGTCGTCGCGGTGATGAGCCTTTTGCCGTGAGACATATTGTGTATTTGGGAGGAAGAGGAGTCACAAATCGTTCGGAATTGGGGGAGTTAGTTAAGCAACTAGAACCAGAACTAACTCCAGCACAGCAATTACAGCGTGATACTGTGTTAGAAGTGGTAACTCAAGCTTGTGCAGAATGTTTGGGTTTTCAACCATCACTACAGTTATTGGGTTCGGCGCGTCTTGGCGTGCAAAGTCCCGACAGCGATTTGGATGCTGTATGTGTGATTCCAACTTATTTATCTGGGGAAACGTTTCTACTTAGCGTCCAACAACGTTTGCAAGGATTGTGCCACACTCAACTAGTATTAGATGCACGAGTCCCAGTACTGCGCCTGCAATTAGAAGGAATATCCTTAGATTTACTTTATGCAAGGACAGAAAACTACCAATTTGCGAGGAAAAATCCGCAAAACCTTGATCCAATTAGCTTAAAAGCTATTGTCGGTTGTTGGGAAGCAGATTTAATGCAAGAGGTAGTTAGTAATTATGTATCTCTAGACACTTTCCGGCAGCTATTGCGAGCAGTACGTGCCTGGGCTAAAGCCAGAGATATTTACAGCAATGCTTGGGGTTTCCTGGGTGGTTTCTCCTGGGCCTTACTCTGTGCTTGGTGTTGCACATTTTACAAAGAACCAGAAACAAGCATAGAGAAATTACTGGCTAATTTTTTCCAACTTTTGCATCATCATGATTGGCAACAGGCGATTGCACTTACAGATGTAGGTAGACAATATCAGGTACAATCTCCACGAGACTGGCTACCTGTAGTCACATCAATAGAACCATGTCAGAATACTGCTCGTAATGTCACCCTTTCTACCGCACAGATAATCCGGAGTGAATTTGCGAGAGGCGCAACACTGACTGGGCAAATTTTAGCTGGTGAAGAGAAGTGGACAGCTTTATTTGAGCCAATTGAGTTACACCAAGAATCAGAAATATTCTTGATATTAAAGGTGAGTAATCAAGATAAGCGTCAGCTAGAAAAATGCTGCGGTATTTTAGAAGGTTACATCATTAGTTTAATTATTCAGCTTGAGCAACTTGGAATATTTGTGCGACCTTGGACAGGTATTCAAAAGATGGAGAATACGGTGCATTTAGTATTGGGTTTGCATCTTTATAGTGATTGTCAAAGCACTACTATAGAACAGTTAGCTAGAGATTTTTTATTGCAGTTAAATTTTCAAAATAGTAGTTTTGAGGTGATGCTTTCAAACGAAATTTCTGGCTAATAATTTGAATCACATTGTTCACCATTGTATTGGCATTGTTGATTAACTCAACTTGAAACTGTCTGGAGTATGGATATAAATCATCGAGGTAGTAGGGGAAAAATGCTTTTGCCGTTTCAAGACTTTACCCAGAAATACAGCTAACAACACGAAAGCGATCGCCGCCACTAACAATTTAACTTTATGTTGTTTCAAGAAAAAAGCAAGTTCTGTCATTTTAATCCGACTAGGAAGTAAATTTGCTTTCTCAATCGCAGTTTTGACAGCCTGCCACTCTGCTTCCGCTTGAGTTTTAGCAGCGACAGCATCAGCTTTTGCTGCTTCTGCTTGAGTTTTAGCAGTTACAGATGGGTTGGCAGAGGATGTGTTTGCGATTCCAAATAAGGATTGTAAAACATCCCAGTTATCGAGATTGGGTAGCTCTTCTGTTGGCTGTTCTCGCCCAAAAAATAGATATTGCAAACAATACCGTAGCCAGAGGTAAAATGGCTTTAGACCCAGCTCATCTAACTGATGTTTACTTTGATGATCTTGGTACTTTTTACACAACCTACATCCGTTTCGACTCATAAGTTTTGCGATCAATACAAGTATCATTAGCTAATTAAGTACAAAAATTTCCCCGCTATAAAACCTACCTTTTGAAGTAACCTTACCTTATTTTTTTCTTAACCAAAACAAAAGAGAATCTGCACTGTAGGCGAGAAATTTGATGTTTGAGAACAGCAAATGCGAAATTTCAAGCGTAAACGATATCTTCTACTCAGCCTCCTAGTAGCAGCAGTAGTTGTAATAAGTGGTATACAGTTAGCTAGTGCTGTATTGGCTAATAACCCTGTAGGTGAGCTTCCTGAAGGTGGGGCATTGTTACCAACAGGTCAAATAATCACGCCCGCAGCAGCCCCAGGCTCAACTTTTGCAGCCTTAAAAACAGGTTTGCGTACAGATAATAATGCTGATGCTGCTGAAGCTGTAACTACAGCCCTCAGCCCAGATGGTAAAACTTTACTAGTGCTAACTAGTGGGTATAACCAGAATTTCAAGAATGAAAAGACTGGTGCAGATTTAACTTATCCTGTGTTAGACCCGTTAACCGGAAAACCCAGTAGTGTCACAACTCGAAAAGCAGAATGGGTGTTTGTCTACGATGTCAGCAATGGTAAGTTGGTCAAACGGCAGCAGATCAACATTCCCAATACCTACAATGGTTTAGCGTGGGCAAAAGATGGTACACGCTTTTATGTATCAGGAGGCATTGACGATCGCATTTATGTTTATGCCTTAAATAGCGGTAACTATGTACCTGATGCTCCTTTTATTCTTCTAGGTCATAATTCTAATCAAACGGCTCCTCTTCCTAGCTACGATGGTGGTTTGTTGAAAAACACCCCAGCAGATGCTCTAGCAACCGGAGCAGTTGTAGCTGGTGTTGCAGTTAGTAAAGATGGCAATACTTTAGTAGCTGCAAATTTTGAAAATGACTCCATCTCTATTGTGAATACTGCTACCCGTCAGGTAATCAGAGAAATTAAATTCTTTGTACCTGGAGGTAAAGAAGCAACAGGGGAATTTCCTTTTGATGTTGCTCTTAAAAGTACAAGCAATGGTGCAGCAGCGAAAGTCTTTATTAGTAGCCAGCGAGATAACGAGGTGCTAGCTGTTGGTATTGCTTCTGGGGAAATCACTCGTATTCCAGTAGGTAGCCAGCCAAACAAGATACTACTGTCGCGTGACCAAAATCGGCTGTATGTAGCTAACGGTAATAGCGACTCAATTTCAGTGATCGACACCAATGGTAATACTGTTGTTGAGACTATCTCGCTATCTCGTCCTCGAGATCAATACAAGGGTGCAAATCCTAACTCATTGGCTCTTAGCCCAGATGAACGCACATTGTATGTAACTTTAGGCGGGGAAAATGCTGTTGCTGTTGTAGACTTGCGGCCAGGTCGGGTGAGTGGACGGATACCCACGGGTTGGTATCCTAATTCTGTAAGTGTGAGTCGAGACGGTCAAACACTCTACGTAGTCAATGCGAAGAGTAATTCCGGCCCCAACCCCTCAAATAGCCGCACAACTGCAGCTGGAACAGCTCGTAACACCACGTTTAGAAATGAGTACAACTGGGCTTTAGAAAAAGCTGGGATTTCAGTAATTCCAGTTCCCAGACGCGGAACCTTAGCTAGGCTTTCCGACCAAGTAGACAGAAATAACGGTTTTTACAATCGTCGTCCCGACCGGATGATGAAGTTTCTCCAGAAAAAAATTAAGCACGTTATCTATGTAGTTAAAGAAAACCGCACCTATGATCAAGTACTTGGGGATTTACCTGTTGGTAATGGCGATCCAGCACTAACTTTATTTCCCCAAGCTATTTCACCCAACCATCACAAACTGGCACTGGACTTTGTAACTTTTGATAACTTCTACGATTCTGGTGAGTCCAGTGGTGTGGGTTGGAACTGGTCAACTTATGCACGGACTACAGATTACACTGAAAAAACTCAGTCGGTACTTTATGGTAATGCTGGGTTTAATGGTCTGACCTACGACTATGAAGGTCTGAATCGTAACATCAATATCGTTCTACCACAAACATCCTCTAATCCTTCGCAATTTATTACAAGGGTAACCGGAGTTTTAGATCCCTCTGGTCAATCTGCTATTTTGCCTGGAGATAGGGATGTCAATGCTCCCGAAGGTGATGGTGAAATTACATCAAATACAATTGGTGGTTTTCTTTGGGATGCTGCATTGCGTGCTGGTAAGACTGTACGTAATTACGGTTTCTTCGTTGACGGTAACTACAGCACTACTCAAGCAGATCCAACTAAACCAGATCCCACCAACCCACTTTACATTCCCATCTCTCCCAATCCTGCTGCTGATAATATTCCTCAAGCTGTAGCAGCTAAAACCGTATTGTTGGATAAAACTGACATCTACTTCCGGGGTTACGACCAAAAGAATGCAGATATCTATCTCTATAATGAGTGGGTACAAGACATTGATAGATATTTAGCGAGGAATGAACTGCCTAACTTATCGTTGGTACGTCTACCTCACGACCACTTTGGAGACTTTAACAACGCTGTGGCTGGTTTAAATACAGCCCCACTGCAAATGGCAGATAATGATTATGCAGTTGGTCTACTCGTAGAAAAAATCTCCAAATCTCCGCTTTGGAAAGATACTGCGATTGTGATCATTGAGGATGATTGCCAAAATGGCCCCGATCATGTTGATAGTCATCGCTCGATCGCCTACATTATTTCTCCTTACACCAAGCGCAATGCCTTAGTTAGCACTAACTACAATACCGTTAGCATACTTCGGACAATAGAAGACTTACTCAACATTGGCTATTTAGGGATGAATGATGCTAATGCTATGCCAATGTCAGATGCATTCACTAAAAAACCCAACTTTACTCCTTACACAGCCGTGGTACCTGGCAACTTGTGTGCCAATCCTGTAGATCCAAATCTTGTACCAGCTTGTAAGGATTCTAATGTAGACAAGACTACTGCCATTCCATCCCTGCATAACAAACAGTGGTGGGCACAAGCAACTAAGGATTTCTATTTTGAGGTTGAAGATAAGTTAGATCCTGAACAATTCAACCGCGTACTTTGGACTGGTATTAAAGGTGAAGATTTGCCTTATCCCACAGAACGCAACCACCTTGACCTCCGTCAAAATCGGGCTGAATTGCTCGATAAATGGCATTTAAGTTCAAATTACCTCACTGCCCAAGCAAACTAATGAATAGTTGTGGTGCATGAAAAATATATATTTTTCATGCACCACAAAAATTTGTAATAAAAATTTTAGTTTGTGAAATATCCAAATCTCTATCATTATTTTCCGGTTAAAGGTACAATAGTGATAGGAAATAGTAAAGTTTTAAAGGGTAAATTTTCATCTTTTACTCCAAATAATTTTCAATTTCAAAATTAACTATCATATTACTAAGTATCCTTGTATAAAGATTGGTATTTTTTTGCTTTATTGCTATAAAAATAAATAGTCTATTAGCAAGATCATCAAAATGTTAGTTCCTCCAGAGAATCATCAACAAGAATTACTTAATTCTCAATCTGATAATTCTTTATTAGAAGTAGACTCTGATGAATCAGAATTACGGATAGCAGAATTAGTAGGTTTGTCAGTAGAAGCTTTATCTGTTGATGCTGGGGTAGTAGCAGAATCAACTCAACGGCAAACATCTTTATCTCAACCTTCAGAAATTAAAACTGAGCAATCATTATCATCTAATCCCTTTGCTAAGTTAGGCTTAGTTGGTACTGCTACTTTAGCTGTAGTATTAATTGCTGGTGGATTTTTAACGCAGTTGATGAATAGTAATAATCAACCAGCAGAAAAAAATAATACTGTTTCTCTAGAAATTGAAAAACCAACCGCAACAGAACCGAGTTCTCAATATTTAGAGGGAAACATAGAAAACCTAAAAACAAAATTAGCCCTCCAAGAACAATTAGAGACTGTAAAATCAGCACAACAAGAGTTAAGAGATGTAAAACTTAAATCAACTTCTCCGCTAGCAGTTCCACAAAATTATCAGCCTGAGGCTTCTCAATATCGACAAACGGTGAGCCAAAGAATCCCAACACCGATGTCAACAGTTTATGTACCTCGAATAGTTACAGTTGAGCGTGTTATTAGAACTCCAAATTCTCAACCAAAACCTCTGGGTCAACCTTCATTAATACCCCAAACAATAAGTAGAAAATCAACACCTCAACCATTAATTAAGATAGCTCCATTACCTACACCAAAATCACTTCCAGAAGGTACAAATTCACCACAATTGAGTAACGATAAACAAGCGGCTGTAACTCCTCAACCTACTAGTCCGCCTAATGTTAATATCAATACTCGAAAATACCAAGAAGATGACGAAGAGTCACAAAGCTCAATCAATTCTCAGCCTGAATCCACGCCTAAACAACAACCTTCTGCGCTGAACCAAGGAGTACAGCAGAGTCCAAAATCTGTAGCAGTTGGTAGTCGTGCAAAAGCTGTGTTGGCAACAGCGATATTTGGTGAGACGATGAAGTCTAAAAATAACGATGAAGATGGCGATGACAACAATGTATTTGTAGTTCGTTTAACAGAACCCTTAAAAGCTGTAGATGGTGCGATCGCTATTCCTGCTAATACTGAATTCTTAGTACAAATTCGCTCGCTTTCGGAACAAGGTTTGCTACAACTCAAGGTGACCAAAATGATTGTCTCAACCAATGGCAACCTGACAGAAAAAAGTTTAGCAGAAAATGCGATTACGATTCATGCACCTCAAGGTACACCTTTGATTGCCAACCAATTTCCTAATCGAGGTGGATCTATTTTCAGTATGGATTTAGGGCTATTTGTCTTAGGTGGTGTTGGTAAAGCCGCAGAGTTAGTTAACCGTAGTGAGTCGCAAGTTGTCACTACAACTGCGGGTGGTACTATTGTTAGCAATAACAACCCCGATCGTAATATCTCGGCCGGACTTGTAGAAGGTGGAATAAATACAGTAGTTCCCCAAATTGTCCAACGTAATCAGCAAGCAATTTCCCAAATGAGTCAACGAACTAATGTTTGGTTTCTCAAAGCTGGGACAGCAGTGGAAATTTATGTTAATCAAGCTATGCAATTTTAGCTAATTGGAAATATATAGGGTTTGTTGACTGTTGACTGTTGATTGTTGATTGTTGATTGTTGACTGTTGACCCGACATTCCGCAGGTTAGTTAATAAAGAAGATAATATTTTCGACAAGGAGCACCAAAAAACTGGAGAATCCATTGCCTTTCCGGGGTTAAGTTGGTAATT
>NZ_JACJQJ010000103.1 GCF_014696615.1 Nostoc linckia FACHB-104
TTATTCGTTGGTTGGATGAGATAATCGCTTATTTCGACAATGGGACAACCAGTGGTGCTGTTGAAGGCGTTAATAATAAACTCAAGCTCATTAAACGCTCTGGTTACGGTTTTAGAAACTTTGAAAATTTCCGAATTAGGTGCTTATTAAGTTGGCATTTTAGCTGTTAGTTTAGCATAACAAGTCCTGAAGAACCTTAATCTTTTACAATCCAAAATCCAAAATGGTATAAGTTGGCGGGGTAAAAGTGAAAGGGTAAGGGGAAAGGTTGTTTATCCCTTACCCTTTTTCCAAATTGCTAGATTAACTGACAAGTTCTTCTGGTTTCTGTAAACTAACTCGCCAGCGCAAAAGCAATGCAGAAATCGCCATTAAGCAACCCCAAGCAATAGGTAACCAGACAATAGCCCAGTCGCCACCGGGTAATTCTAGATTTAATCCTTCACTGAGCCAGTAAATACCAAATCCCATCAGCAGCATAGCGGCGGTAAATTTCATCGGCTTGACAGGTACTTGATTGAGTGGGGTACGGAATAAAAATGCTACCACAACTAAACCAAATGCTGCGGCGGTAGCACCGCCAACTGCTTCTAGCCATTTGCTACCAGCAGCGCCTAAGGTAACAACTGCGATCGCAACTTCTACACTATCTAGCAGCGCACCTTTAAAGGTAGTCACCACAGCAAACCAGTTCCAGCCAGGTTGATTACCTTCTTTAGTTAGTTCGGCTTCTAGTTTGTCTTCATCATCTTTGCGCTTTTTGGGGATACCTGCGTAATACTTGATGATTGAACGCGTCCACCCTTGCCCAAAAGCTAGTAAAAAACCACCCGCGACAATTCTCAGGATATCTACGGGGATGAGTGTCAAACTTTTACCCAAAATTAGGGAGACTAGCAAGGTTAAACCGATACCGCTACCTGCACCAACTAAAGCATTTTGCCAACCTGCTAACCTACCAACAACAAGAACTATACCCAAAATCTCTACTAATTCAATTAGAGAACCAGCAAAACTAGCCAGAAAAATTTCCCAATTCATGAACTATAATTCCTTTGATTTATGAATGATTGCGTTGCCCCCATTGCTAGTTTCAGCAATGAGGAAATAATCTCAACGTTTGTCTTTTAACAGACATCTGCACCCTTGTACCAATTGGTAATTCTAAAGAGGCTCTTGTGCGGGCATATAGCTTTCTTCCTGAGGTAGTCCGTAAACAGTAGCGGTACTCGTGGCCTAAAAAGTGGCGTGCAGCGATCGCTACTGCACCATTGTTATCGGGTTGTAAAGTGATATCTTCTTCACGGATCATCAAATCTCCTTTATCTGCTTCAGGATTTTGATTTGGGAGAGAAAAGCATCCGATTTCTGTTTCCCAGAGATCACCTCTGCGTTTAGCACTAATAAAATTGGCTTGGCTGACAAACTCAGCCACAAACCGAGAAGCAGGTTGAGTATAAATTTCTCGTGGTGTGCCGATTTGTTCAATTGTGCCTTGGTGCATCACAGCTACTCGATCAGCGATCGCTAGTGCTTCTTGCTGGTCGTGGGTGACAAAAATACCAGAAATTCCCTGCTTTTTCAGAATTTCTGAGACTTCTTCTCGCAAGCGCGATCGCACTTGCACATCTAAATTACTAAGTGGTTCATCTAATAGCAGCAGTTTTGGCTGTGGTGCTAACGCACGGGCTAAAGCTACCCGTTGTTGCTGACCTCCAGACAGTTCATGAGGATAGCGTTTTTCTAATCCTGTTAATCCAACTAATTCCAACAACTGAGATACTTGTTCTTGGCGCATTCTCGCTTTTACAGACCGTAAGCCAAAAGCAATATTCTCTGCCACAGATAAATGTGGAAATAATGCATAGTCTTGAAATACCATGCCAATTTGTCGCTGTTCTGGTGTTAGCCAATAACCATTACCTGCAACTAACTTTCCCGCTATTTCTACGGTTCCTATTTGTGGTGATTCAAACCCAGCAATTATCCGCAGGAGCGTAGTTTTTCCACATCCAGAAGGCCCAAGTAATCCTAATATATTTCCTGGTGCTAACACCAAACTTACCCCAACCACAGATGGAACTGTCATTTGGGAAAACTGAAGTGTGACATTCTCCAAGCGTAAAATTGCTAACATAAGTTATTTGTCATTGGTCATTGGTCATTGGTTAAATTTTCTAATCCACTTCACGTTGCAAACTCCGACGTGCTTCGATGGAAAGTGTTTTGTAACGGCTTTGAGACAATACCAATAATGTGGAACTCATGGAAATCACTAGGATAAATATTGCAGCAGCTGCAGCATCGCTGTAGGAAACACTTTCGGTTGCTTTCCAAATATGTGTGGCTAAGGTACTGAAGCCAATGGGTGCTAATAATAAGGTTGCTGGTAATTCCCTAATGGCGGTGAGGAAGACTAACGCGGCTCCCCCCAAAACTCCCGGAAGCACTAGCGGTAAAGTTATAGCTGTGAAAGTCTGCCAAGGTGTTCGTCCTAAAATTCGGGCAGATTCTTCTGATTGGGGATTCACTTGTAAAAGAGAACTCCGCACTGTGCCTATAGATTGAGAGACAAATAATACTATGTATGCAAATATCAGCATAGGCAAAGTCTGATATACCCAGGGTAAGTAATTAGCTCCCCAAAATACCAACGATATGGCGACAACAATTCCTGGTAAACCAAAGCCAATATAACTACAACGCTCAATGACCGTGGTAAAGCGGCTAGGAAAACGTACCGAGAGGATAGCTACAGGTAAGGCGCAAACCGTGGCTGCGATCGCAGCTAATCCAGCTGCTAATATTGAGTGCCAAGCTAATTGCAGGAGTTTTGGTAAAGCTACAATTTCACTGAAACCTGTAGTTGTTAAACCCCGCACTAGCCAGAAGCAAGTCACACTAATTGGTAAGACTAAACTTAGGCAAGTTACAAGACAACAAAATAAAATTGCTGGGAGTTTCCATGCACCTAGGCGAACTAACGCAGATGAACTCAACAACCTCATGTGACGGCTGTAATAAGCAGCACGCGATCGCGCTTTGTGTTCCAACCACAAAACCAGCAATACCACACAAACTAACATCAACCCCAATGCTGCTGCTTGATGGCGATCAAATGTATATCTGTATTGCAGGAAAATTGCCCTGGTAAAGGTATCAAACCGCATTACAGAAGTTGTGCCAAAATCTTGCAAGGCATTTAACGCTACTAATAATCCTCCCGCGACAATTGACGGACGGAGAATCGGTAGCACAATCCGCAAAAAAGTTTGGCGTTGATTGTACCCTAAACTTTTAGCAGCTTCTTCCATTGCTGGGTCAATACCTTGCAACCCTGCTTGCACACTCAACAATATATAAGGATAGGAAAATAAAGTCAGTCCTAAAATTGCTCCTGTCCAACCATAGATTTCTGGTAATTCCTGCACTCCTAAAGGTTCTAGCCACAGTTGCAACCAACTACCTTTGGGGCCAAAAGCGGCAATTAAAGCGAAACTACCTACATAATCGGGTATTGCTAGGGGTAAAGTAGTAGCAATCAGCCAAAATCGTCGCCCAGGTAAATCAGTTCGCAAGGTGAGAAATGCCAATGGTAAGGCGATCGCTATTGCCAACATCGTGCTAGCCGCAGCCACGCCTAAACTGTTGCACAACAACATTAGGGTACGAGGACGCGATACCAAAGCCCATAACTTATCTGTACCTAAACCAGCCGTGCGGATGATTAAGTAAGCTAAGGGTAAAGCGATCGCCATTGCTGTCAATCCTCCCATCGTTAAAAGAAACCAAGGCGGGCGATCGCTCCTGGGAGAATAGACACTGCGAACGATTGTGAACGGTGGCGGACTGAAGTTCATGAGCGACTAAGACTTTTGCACTTGTGGCTGATATATGCAAACAAGATAGGAGCAGCGATTACGCTTTTAAATTAGATCTTTCCAGTCAACCGTCAACCGTCAACCGTCAACCCCACCTTATCTTTTGATTTACAACAAACCAGCTTCTTGCAGTAAGGCAAGTGTTCCCTTGAGGTCGGATAATTTACTGAGATCCATTTGGGGAGATTGCAACTTATTTAATGGCATTTGCTGTTGTGCTACAGGAATCCCTCTGACCAAAGGATATTCGTAAAACTGTTGAGTCAGGTACTTTTGCACTTCTGGTCTCAGCATATAAGCGATAAACTTCTCTGCATCGCTTTTCTGGTCAGTGGTATTTAGCACTGCTAAACCTGCAACATTAATTAACGCACCAGCATCACCTTTTGTATGGTGAATTGCAACCGGAAAATTAGGATTAGTTTTGGTAAATCGGTACAGGTAATAGTTATTGACTAAACCCAGGGCGATTTCTCCTTTACCCAAAGCTTCAACAATGGCGCTATTACCGCTATAAGCTTTGGCTTGATTGTTTTTCATGGCTTTTAACCACTCTAAGGTTTTTTGATCCCCCTGCATTAAACGCATTGCGGTTACAAATGATTGAAACGAGCCGTTAGTCGGAGACCAGCCTACTTTACCCCGCCACTTGGGATCAGTCAGTTGCATAACACTGGTGGGAAGTTCGTTCTTTTTCACCAGTTTGGTGTTGTAATCAATCACCCGCGCCCGCCCGGAGATCCCAATCCATTGACCTGCAGGAGAGCGAAATTTTTGATCGACTTGATTTAGTAGCTTACTTGGTAAAGGTACTGTTCTTCCTTCTTTGGCGACAGCACCCAAAGATCCAGCATCCTGAGCATAAAAAATATCTGCTCGGCTATTCTTACCTTCTTCAATGAGAGCGATCGCCAATTCTGTTGAGTCACCATAGCGGACTTCAATTGGTATCCCCAAATCTTTTTTCGCCTTTTCAATTAGGGGAGCCATGATTTTTTCTTCTCGCCCTGAATAAATTGTTAAGGTTTTTGACTGAGCTAATGCTGAAGTTTTCACCCCCAAGCCGACAAATATACCTGCTAGTAAAAATGAGATTTGTCCTACTCGAATTGGCATCATACAACTAACCTTCGATGATGAATTAGAGACAAATATTCTGCAAAATTGTGTCATTTGATAAATATGTTTTACTTATCAACTTTTTTGAGTAATTAAAGGTTAGGTTAAGGGATGATTTAGTTTAAATTTAGGTAATCAAGAGATTAAATTGGCTAGATACCAGTACTTTTAAGCCTATTTTTCAGCTATAGCAATAAAAATTTTAGAACATAAATATTTTATTATTGTTCAATAAAAAGCGATAACTAACGCTGCAATAATTGGTTTCTAATCTAAAATCGACAGATAAGCTATTTCAGTAAAACTTGCATAATATTGTTATTTTTTGACTGTTAACGGTTAACAAATCCTACAAGTAATCATGCAATAGATATGTGTTTTATCTGATTAGTGATACCAATTCAAAATTCAAAATTCAAAATCAATAAAACCATAGGTATCAAGGGTTTTCGAGTTTGGAACTGTTGCTGAATTTTGGAGAATTGGTATTAATGATGCTTCCAAGAAAAAATAATACCAATTCAAATAATGTTTGCGACACATCAATATATTCTAGAGGGCAAGGCATTGCCGCCCCTACGATCTGTCGCATTCTTTTTTCAAATTGGTATAATTTCTCTGCTAATAAGTAGGAAGGTGTAATTATTTGTAAAACGATTCATCCTCTTAAAAGCTTGTAGAATAAGGATTCTGTACTGCTAAGTCATTTTATATTTAATTCAACCTACCTACTTAACAATTAGTCATAATTCACCAATAGATTAAATCTCAGCAACATTTTCAAAGCTGAAAGATTTTATATCTAGGTCTAGTTATCTAGTAAAATATTAGTGTATTGCTTTCAATATCTTCATATAGCAATCCTAAATGATTTGTGAAATATTGCATCAAGCTTCGTTGACAGTCAACAGTCAACGGTTAACAGCCACAACGGAGATTTTTCACAACTGAAATAGGATTGCTATATATATATGAATATGTTTTCCATCCTTCAGCATTTGGATATAAGGAAAGGAGGTTAGCTAAATGTTAAAATGCTATTACTAATAATGCAATTACTGCCTATAATAATTAGAAAACTCGGTAATTCGGTAAATGACTCAAGAAAAATGACAGTCTCTGCCAGTTATCTTTAATTTCTCCGACCTACTTAGCAGTATTTTGTTACATCTTCTCCACATTCATCTACTAAGTATGACAAACACTTAAAACGCAGACCAACTACTTCTTCATAGAAGGGGTTGAGTTTACACAAAGGTGGGATTTGAAAAAGCTTATGACCTAAAACTTTTACAGTTGTTTCAAAAGGGCAATGAGAGGGAATAATTGTACATAATAGTCTGGCTAGATTAGAATTATGGATTTCGATACCATCAATTTGATATCGTATTTGATTGAATAAACTGTTATTCAATTGAGATTTATTTAGTACTTCCATTGCTCCAATTCCTCTGATTAATTTGTTGCACCTCTAAAAGTACAACAATCTTCAGAGAAAAACATCGTATAATTACTAAACTATTTTTTCACTTTTTGAAAATCAATTTTTAAGTCAGTAAAATTACTGAGAGAATAGCAGCAATGGTAAATTGCGGACAAGAGTATCTCTCAAATATCGGGTGTGGCATTAATTAATATTTGTCATTGCGCCTCAATTGCTTGCAAAGATTCTTGCGTTTGTTTAGCTTTGGAAATATCTCGAATAGTCAGTTAACTGCAAACTGCAGACAGCGCCATCAAATTAGTTAACCAAAGACTGAAACTGAGAATTGCACCATTGAATACAGGGGATTGGGGGGATGAGGGGAGAAGGAGAAATCCCTATTACCCATTACCCATGCCCTATGCCCATCAATAATGTTTCAATATCATTAGTAGCTAGAGGTTTAGAAAATAAGTAACCTTGACCAAATTCACAACCTAGATGCTGCAAAGATTGCAGTTGTTGTTGTGTTTCAATTCCTTCGGCTACAACTCCTAATCCGAGTTGATTGCTGAGTGTAATTATGGTTTTAACTACTTGATAATTGCGGTTACCTTCTTGCATTTGCTGAATAAAGCAACGGTCAATTTTTAAAGTATCCGCAGGTAAGCGATGCAGATAGTTTAGAGATGAATATCCAGTACCAAAATCATCAATACTAATTTGGATTCCTAGCCTTTTTAGTTGTTCTAAAACTTTGATGGTCTCCATAATATTATCAATGAGCATACTTTCAGTAATTTCTAGGGTGAGATATTGCCCATCTAAACCAGTTTGCGCCAATATAGTTTCTACATCATTAATTAAATTAGCTTTGCGTAAATCTTGAGCTGACATATTAACGCTTACCTTCAGTGGAAAATTGCTATAAAACTGAGTTTTCCAGGTTGCTAGTTGTTGACAAGCAGTGTAGAGCATCCACCTATCTAAAGGGACAATTAAACCTGTTTCTTCAGCTATGGAAACAAATTCTACTGGTGAAACAAATCCTCTGTTAGGATGTTGCCAACGTACTAATGCTTCAAAGCCAATCAAATTTTGAGTATTGATATCAACAATTGGTTGATAGTAAGCGATAAATTCTTCTCTTTCTAAAGCCTTCCGTAAATCATTTTCTAAGTTGAGTCGGACGAGTGCTTGATTGTGCATTTGGGCATCAAAGATTTTATAGCAACTTTTTCCTTGAGCTTTTGCCCGATACATAGCAATATCTGAATCTCGTAGTAAATCAGAAGCTTGATGATAATTGTTTTGTGTAAAGACAATACCGATGCTCGTAGTCAGAAAAAATTCATATCCGTTGAGCGTAATTGGTACTTGAAATTCTTGTATTAAACGTTCAGCAACATAAACAGCTTCTTCAATACCTCGCAAATCTTCCAACAAGACAACAAATTCATCGCCGCCGAGACGTGCAGCTAAATCTGTGGCACGAATTTTGGATTTGAGTTTTCGTGCAATGAGAGTTAGTAATTCATCTCCAGCTAAATGCCCTAAACTATCATTAATCAGCTTGAAGCGATCCATATCGAGAAACAAAACCGCAAAGTGATAATTTTGTCGGCGCTTGGCTCTTTGAATCGCTAATTCTAGCCGTTCCATTAAAAAATTACGGTTAGGCAAGCCTGTGAGCGTATCATGTAGCGCGTTGTAAAGTAGCTGTTCTTCGGCTTGTTTGCGATCGCTAATATCTGTGATGGTGCCGATATAACCTGTAATTTGCCCTGCTGGATTACATTCCGCAACCGCCTGTCCAAATACCCAAGCTATAGTCCCATCAGATTGTTGAAATCGATACTCTAGCTGGAAAGGGCGATTTTCCTGAGATGCAGAATACCACTCAGCTGCCACGATTTGGCGATCATCGGGATGAAGTGCTTTTACCCATCCGCTACCTTGAGCTTCTTCTAGGTTTAAACCAGCAATTTTACACCAGCGTTCATTGACATAAACGTAGTTTCCTTGAGCATCAGTGCGGAAAATACCAACTGGAGCCGCCGCCGCCAAAGATGCATAGCGTTGTTCGCTTTGCCGGAGATTTGCTTCTGTGCGTTGCCGTTCTGTGAGTTCTGTTTGCAATTGTTCGTAAGCCGTCGCTTGCTGAATTGCGATCGCTAACTGTGTCGCTAGTTGTCGCAATAACATAGCTTCTTCAGCTTGCCATTCTCGCGGCTTGCGGCTCTCAACAACGTTTAAAAGTCCCCAGAGATTACTATTATGGATGATTGGCACCAAAATTTTCGCCCGAATGTCCAAGTTGGCTAGGAGTTGGCGATGGCAATCACTCATCGGAGCTTTGTATATATCGGATACGACACGAATCCGTTCATTACGATATACATCAGCCAAATCAGGAGCAAAACACATATCCTGAACTTTTTTATCTTTATAAGAAACACAACCATTAGCTACCGATTCTGCAACCGCAACAATGCTCCCTTCAGGTTGCAACTGCCAAATTGCAGCGCGATCGCAATTGAGGAGCGATCGCACTTCTTTAACGGTTCTGTCTAAAATATCTTGCAGGTTGAGTGAAGAACGAATTTGAGTAGCAATATTCGTAATTAATTGCTCCCGCTCAGCCTTGGCTTTGAGTATCGCTGTGCGTTCTTGAACTTGCTGTTCTAATTCGTTGTTACGATTTTGTAGCAATTCTAATTTTTCTGCTTCTAAACAAGATACGCGATTTTCTAAGACATCAACTAAATGTGATAACTCCAGGGGATTGAGGACTTTCAAAATACTGGTTTGCGTGACAATTCCTAACAACTCTCCTTGCTTTCCCGTTACCACAATCCGCTTGACTAAATATTGCTGCATCACCTGTTGCACGCTCCACAGAGATTCTTGTGGACTAACGGAGAACACAGGGGTACTCATCACCGTTTCTGCTTGCAAACCTTCAAAATCTAGCTCTAGCGCCTGAAATTGCACAATATCTCGCTCTGTGACAATCCCAATCGGCAGTTGTAAAAATTGGTTGTGAGTTTTAGGCGATCGCTCTTCCACTATCACCACCGAACTCACCCGATGTTCTGCCATTAGTTGCGTAATAGCCAGCATAGAAACAGTGGGAGTAGCAGTAATTACTTGCGAAGTCATCACATCTGCTACCAAACGTAGGCGCAACAAATCTATTGGACGAGACAATTGCTGCAAACTCTCATGGTTTACCAACCCAATAATTTTGTCTTGCTCGTCGAGAATTGGTAAATGGCGAATGTGATACTGCTGAAGTAGATTGATCGCAAAGAAGAAATCAGTAAATGCCGATTGACGCAAAGTAATTACAGGATGTGTCATCACATCAGCAATGCACAAATTTTCCAGCGATCGCTTTTGCGAACTCAGACGCACTACATCCCGTTCTGTAAAAATGCCCAATAACTTATTTGCTTCTACAACCAATACGCAGCTAGAGCGCACCTCCAGATGTAAAGCTTCAATTTCCCTATCTGTTTCCCTAGAAGAAGGACACACAGTACGAACCCCACTCATCTGAGCAATTGCCATCATCACAGATGTGTCTGGTGCAACTATCAGTGGGTTGTGAACAATAGCTGATTCAAGATCGGCTTGCGTCAAACCATTGGGAGAGATGAACATGCGTGCAATCTTTAGAATTTTTTAGGCTGGTTCTTTTATAATTCCCATCGCACCGCCGTATTGAACATCGTAAATTTGCTACTTATATATATTTTTTCAGTTGAAAGCCCCCAACAGTTGACACCAAACGCTTTTTAACATAGTTTGGTTTATTTCCACCTAGTTACTTAGGCACAATTTGCAAATAGCGATCGCACTTTAATTTTCATCTCCAAATATTTAGTGAACTGGCAAGTCAAGGGACTTTAACAGAAATTTCTCCAGGGTTCAGTTAATGTATGGGAAATATCGTCAACCTTAGTTAATCAAGGACTTTTTGGCTATTTCCAATTTTTCTTTTGGGACTTCCAGAAATTAAATTATTCATTTTTCACAGCGAAGACCATAATTTTATTCTTCCTCCTCTGCTTCCTCTACCTCCTCTGCTTGCTAAAGCGATTGATTATTTTTTTTAGTTGGAAGTCCCTTTTCCCCCTTGACACTCCAGTTCACTGGAGGATTCAAGATGAAAGCAGTCTTGAACACGACTTGATAATTGGAGTCTGGAAATGAAGAATACAACATTGAAGTTGCGCGGTATGAGTTGCGCTTCTTGTGCCAGAAGTGTAGAAGATGCGATTCGCTCTGTCCCTGGTGTGAATGAATGTAATGTGAATTTTGGGGCAGAACAGGCAACTGTTGATTATGACCCCAAAAGAACAGATTTACAAGCTATCCAAGATGCAGTAGATGCAGCAGGTTATTCTGCTTTGCTATTACAAGAACAAAACTTGATGACGGGAGAAGATGATGAGGAAAAGCGACATCGTCTGCAGGAATCCCGTGATTTACAGCGTAAGGTGACAGTAGGCGGAATTATTAGCGCTGTGTTGGTGATTGGCTCACTACCAATGATGACAGGGTTAAATCTGCCTTTGATTCCCACATGGTTGCATAACCCTTGGCTGCAATTAGTGCTTACATCTCCTGTACAGTTTTGGTGTGGTTATTCGTTTTATATCAATTGTTGGAAGGCATTAAAACGCCATGCCGCCACAATGGATACTTTAATTGCTTTAGGTACTAGTGCCGCATATTTCTATTCGCTATTTGTTACCTTAGTTCCTGGCTTTTTCATTGCTCAGGGTTTGAGTCCAGATGTGTATTATGAAACTGCGGCGATTGTCATTACCTTAATTTTATTAGGGCGGCTGTTTGAAAATCGCGCCAAAGGACAAACTTCAGATGCTATCCGCAAGCTAATTGGTTTACAGGCGAAAACCGCAAGGTTAATTCGGAATGGGCGAGAAATAGATGTACCGATTGAGCAAGTGCAAATTGGTGATGTAGTGCTGGTGCGTCCTGGGGAGAAAATACCCGTTGATGGTGAAGTCGTTGACGGCACATCTACAGTTGATGAAGCGATGGTGACTGGTGAAAGTGTCCCTGTGAAAAAGCAACCAGGGGATGAAGTCATTGGTGCAACCATCAACAAAACTGGCAGTTTTAAGTTTCGCACCACCAGAGTAGGCGCAGATACCGTACTGGCGCAGATTGTGCTACTAGTGCAGCAAGCTCAAGGCTCAAAAGCCCCCATTCAAAGATTAGCAGACCAAGTTACCGGGTGGTTTGTGCCGGCAGTAATTGCGATCGCTATCTTTACTTTTATTATTTGGTACAACATCATGGGCAATGTTACCCTGGCGTTGATTACTACAGTGGGGGTGTTAATTATCGCTTGTCCTTGTGCTTTGGGTTTAGCCACACCCACCTCAGTGATGGTTGGTACTGGTAAAGGTGCAGAAAACGGCATTTTAATTAAAGGCGCGGAAAGCTTAGAACTAGCACATCAAATTCAAACCATTGTTTTAGATAAAACAGGCACAATTACCCAAGGTAAACCCACAGTTACAGATTTTGTCACAGTCAACGGTACAGCTAACGGCAATGAAATGCAGCTAATCCAACTAGCCGCCTCCATAGAACGCTATTCCGAACACCCCCTAGCAGAAGCAGTTGTACGATATGCTGAAACTCAACAAACGCAATTAATTGCCTCTGTACAGGATTTTGCAGCTATAGCAGGTAGCGGTGTCCAAGGTATTGTTGCTAATAGATTGGTGCAAATTGGGACACAACGCTGGATGGAAGAATTGGGTATTAACACGCAAGTTTTGCAACCAGACAAAGAACGCTTAGAATACCTGGGTAAAACCGCAGTATGGTTAGCAGTTGACGGCGAAATCAAAGGAGTCATGGGGATTGCTGATGCCATTAAACCCACCTCACCCCAAGCCGTGAGAGCCTTGCAAAAACTCGGTTTAGAAGTAGTTATGCTCACAGGCGACAACCAACGCACCGCCGAAAGCATTGCCCGTGAAGTCGGTATTACCAGAGTCTTAGCCGAAGTCCGCCCTGATCAAAAGGCGGCGGTGATTAAGTCACTGCAAGTAGGAGAGCAGAGGAGCAGAAGAAAAACTCAGCACTCAGCACTCAGCACTCAGCACTCTATTGTCGCGATGGTTGGTGATGGTATTAATGATGCACCAGCCTTAGCCCAAGCCGATGTGGGAATAGCAATTGGCACAGGTACAGACGTTGCGATCGCAGCTAGTGATATCACCTTAATTTCTGGCGATTTGCAAGCCATAGTTACAGCAATTCAACTCAGCCGCGCCACTATTCACAACATCCGCCAGAACCTATTCTTCGCCTTCATTTACAACGTTGCTGGTATTCCCATCGCCGCCGGCATTCTTTTCCCTATCTTCGGTTGGTTACTCAACCCCATCATCGCCGGTGCAGCAATGGCATTTAGCTCAGTTTCCGTAGTCACCAACGCCCTGCGTTTACGCAACTTCCAACCTAAAACCCTCAGCTAAAGAAATGAAATATTCCATTGCTATGTCAGCAGAGGAAGCAGAGGAGAATGGAAGAAGGGGACAAGGGAGAAATTACTATGACCCATTACCCATTACCCATTACCAATAATTATGAACAAAACAACACTCATCAGTACTATAGCCAGTTTAGGCATTGTAATCGGAATCGCATCAGGTAAAGCATCTGCCCAAACATCCCATGAAACCCATTCATCACCAACAGTCCAAACTAATCAATTTCAACGTATCGATCAGCCGCTAGGAAATAAAATAGCCGTTACTCTCGGCGGATTGGGATTAATTGGCTTAGAACTTTGGTGGTTCTTGTTAAGTAAACCCAAGTCTCAGAAAGCAGTTGCCACAAGTGAGAATATTCAGGAAGTAACTGTTACTGTTGATGGCGGATATGATCCTAGCCGAATTGTAGTGCAAGCCGGGAAACCAGTAAGACTGAAATTTGCCCGCAAAGATCCTAGCAGTTGTTTAGAGCAAGTCTTAATTCCAGACTTTCGGATCGCCGCAGATTTACCGCTAAATCAAGTCACAACCGTGGAATTTACACCCGAACAACCAGGTGAATATGCTTTCACTTGTGGGATGAATATGTTTCGGGGTGCGATCGCAGTTCAAGCTGCAGAGGCTAGTGAAGAAACTGCTTTTACTCCAGTTAGTGTCTCATGATCTTTGTAAACAACACACCCGACTTGTTGCGAGAGGTTCCTTAGGGCAAACCTCTCCCTTTTTTCTCTTTGTTGTAATTATGCAACACTCATTATTTTGATGAATTCTCATCAGTGTCAAGATTCTGTTTCATCACCGCACCTATAGCTTGAATATGCGGATCTGTACTTTGCACTAAACTATGTGCAACATGAGATTGGTCATAATGACTGCGGTTTTGGCTAAGTTTGTATTTCCCTTCTAAGCTTGTAACAGTTATCTCAAAAGCAACAATACCATTCATCATTCCCTCACGGAAATTACCAGATAGGTTATGCCATTGAGATTTATAGCCAGCGTCATAAGTGTCTATCATCTCATCAATCATCTGATCCATTTGTGCTGGCGAATCTCCCAGGGTGATAACTTGCGGTAATCCGTAGGCGTGTACAGCAATGTAGTTCCAGGTAGGTACACTTTCTTCCTTCTCATACAAAGATGGCGAAATGTAAGCGTGAGGCCCAGTAAAAATAGCAAGTGTTTCACCATCGCCAAAGCTTTTCCATTGAGAATTTGCTTTAGCAAGATGTCCTAACAGCTTGACAACCCCGTTTTCCACTGTGACAACAAGTGGAATATGTGAAGCAACAGGGACATCATTCACAATAGACACCAATGTCGCGAAACTATGAGCACGCATGAAAGCGACGAGTTTCTCAATGTCATCTTCTCGAAAAGCAGTTGGGATGTACATGGTGCTTTACCCTGGCTGTGATTCTTCTGAAAATCAAATGAGAACTGACGTAGTTTATTACAGCTGAGCTTACTTATTCAAGTGCGATCGCTCGACTCCCTTACCAAAAACGTAATCCCATTTTTATGTTTGACTCTCCAGTCGAATGGAGAGTTTAGTATAAGATTAGCAATCATATCTTACTGAGGGTGCGGTCAATATGTTAGCCCAAGCAGAAGGAAAACAAATTGGTGTAGTTGCCAAAGAAAGTGGCGTACCAATTAAAACCATTCGCTACTATGAAGAACTTGGCTTACTCCAATCATCAGGCAGAACAGAAGGCGGATTTAGATTATTTAGCTCTGATGTTTTAGAACGACTACACTTTATTAAACGCGCGCAAAGCTTGGGATTAAGCTTATCGGAGATTAAAGAATTTCTCAATGTTCATGATAGTGGCAACTTACCTTGTGAGCATATCAAAATTAAACTAGAGCAAAAGGTAAAAGCTATTGATGAACAAATTCAGCAATTAATGATTTTGAGACAAGAATTATCTGGTTTGCTGTCTGGCTGGGAAATTAAACCTGATAATAATCAGGCAACTATTTGTCCAATTATTGAACATCAATAAATCAGACAAATTAGAGATTATTTATAAAGTAAAAATATAATTATTGTAGGGTGTGTTAGGCGCTCGTTTCCAATAGGATTGGTCATGCAAAAACTATCCTCGCGCCTAACGCACCGCCTCATTGATAATGCGTTACGGCTAAATCTCATTAGCTCTAATTCCCAAATCTTTTCATAGCCGTAACAAATCCTACTTAAGATTTACTGTACCTTACCAACTTACAATCTGCTGTAATTTCTGTAATTATTGTAGGGTGTGTTAGGCATTTATTTCCCCTATGATTGGTCACGCAAAAACTATCCTAGCGTCTAACACACCGCTGCATTGATAATGCATTACTAAATTTTTATTTTTAAGCATTCAAAATAGACTACTCTTTCTGGCTCATTAAATCAAAAAATATAACCTCTTGACTCTCCAGTTAACTAGAGTATGTAAAGTGATTTTGAGTTAAGTAGAAAACTTAAAAATTTACTTGGATTTCTGTACTGACTCTCTAGCTACACATTTTAGATGACTTGAGTAATTAAGAAATGGAGCCAAATCAATGAAGAGATTTATCAATGCAATTGCTATAACTACTACTTTAGTGCTAGCTCAAAGCTGCTCATCATTAACTAAAGTCGATGAAAAAGCAATATCTGTTAGCACACATCAGCATCAGGAGATTTCAAGTACTGAGAACCATCATGGAGAACATTCAACCCATGAAACTATTCATCATGATGAAAATCATGAAGAGAAGAAATTATTAACTCAAGCAAAACTCAAAGTTCCTAGTCACATCTCCCCAAATCAAAATATTCCCATATCTATTGATGTGCAAGATTTAAATGGTAAAGCAATTACCAATTTTGACACTTTCCAAGAAAAGCTGATGCACTTAATTGTTGTCAGTGATGACCTGCAATTTTTTAGCCATATTCATCCCACATATAAAAATAATGGACAATTTGAGGTTGCAGCTAGTTTTCCACAAGCAGGTGGTTACACATTTTTTAGCGATTACAAACCCACTGGAAAAACAGAACAAGTCTCAGTATTGAAAGCACAAGTTTCAGGTAATACTATTCCATCTCCAGAAATTGACATTCAGCGTAGTAAAACTTTCAACGACACTCAAGTTAATCTCGCTCTTTCTGAAACCACTGTAAAAGCAGGTCAAGAAGTTACTTTAATGTTTAAGTTACAAGATACTGGTGACCAGCAACCGCTAACAGATTTACAGCCTTACTTGGGAGAGAACGGACATTTAGTTATCGTGCGAAATTCAAAGCAGCTAACAGCAGCAGATTACATCCATGCTCACGCACTCAAAAATACCCCAACTGGACATGTTCATTTTATGACTAGCTTTCCCCAACCAGGAAAGTATAAGCTTTGGGGTCAGTTTAATCGCAATGGCAAAATCATTACTGCTGATTTTTGGCTCAATGTCGTCTAGTTTAGCGGTATGTATTCTTCTTGTGCAGTTTTGATGAAGTAAATTTGAAGAGTAAGCGATCGCCCTTAGCATCTCCTAATTGAGCTGCTACTATAGGGACATATACAGAACTACTTATACCGAAACCTGAATTATCGTCAAATTCTCTCAGAAGAACATGTACCAAATCAAAAGCCCCCACAAGGGGCTATTTTTGTTTGCAGTAATTATTAGTGATTACTCTTATGTTTAGAGTAATCACTTTTTGGGAAAACCCAGTATTATTGCGGAAATTTATGATTGCATGGCATAGGGTTGTGGCTCAGTAATCACCTGTTGATTGTGTTCCCGGCGATTTTGGGCAATAGTTTGATATAACTTCAACCGAGAAGCATTGACGCTACCCAACGGTTCATGTTCCGGTAGAGTATGCCAAGGCGTAAAAGAAAGACTTTCATCGAACTGTTTGCGATCGCTATTATCAAATTCCTGAGCAGGAATTTTAATAGTTGCTACTTTAATATATGGAGAGATATTTTCATCCCAGAGGAGGGTAGGATCATCAACCCATTTGGGATCGTGATCAGGCTGTAGTTGAATCAAGAAATCAAAATAAATATCCCGCTTTTCTATAGTCAGAGTATTGACTATAGCTTGGCGCAAATAGTTATCAGAGTCTGGGATAGGTAAATCAGCAGTATTTATAACTTGCGCTTTCGCAGAAAATTTAATCGCCTGGGTTCCCAAACGGTAGGGTGTAGCACTCCAATACTGAATTTCTAAAGGATTGAGAGTTTTCTTACCAGCAATTTGTCGCAAAATCCCAAACTCGTACGCCAAAGATTCTGGGGAAAGTTTACCAGCTGTCACTTCTGCCAGACGAATATAATCTTGAGCCTCTCGCACAAAGAAAACAGGATGATTGATCAGCACAAAATCCTGGGCGTTAGGTTCATCTTCTAGCACCTTCTTCCCTTCCACCTGGAGAACTTTAATTGCAAAGCCTCTACCATCCGGGTTCTTATCAGATTGGAGTTGTCCTTGACTTAAGGGGCCAGATGCATTAGAAAATCTTGCCCAGATGGGGTAGGTTTTAACCTTGCTAAAAATACCAACTTGCAGATTCTCAGGAATATTATCTGCGATCGCCAACTCACCCCAGACACAACCATGACTTTTCGCATGAGCTTGACGTAAGCCTGGTGCTTTAGCAGCTTGATCCTGAACAGCACCTGCAACAATTTGGTCAATGATTTCACTATTAGATACTTGACTCATAGTGATTTTCTTGAAGGATTTAGAATCACTATATAGGATGAATATTTTGCTGTTTGAAATATTCATGAGGTGAACAATGCCCGCCATATCATAGTTTTAATGGGCATTACCTAGCCTCAACTTCAGCTATCAATGTACGGAATTTCTTCAACAATCAAAGATTTTGTCTAGGGAATAGAGAAAAAGAACCCAATACTTGTCGGTTAAGGGCAAAAGGGGAAGGGGAAAAGGGGCAAGAAAAAACCTTTAACCCTTACCCTTTCACCTTTTCCCCAAACTAAATTCCGAGTTGAAAATCCTTAACCGAGCAGTATTGAAAAAGAACCTCTTCCCCAAACCAAATTTATTTTTATATATGACTAACAGCGCAGCGAAACCCTGTAAACACCTGACGCACACTGGGATAATACCAGTTACGAAAACTCGGGCGCAGTACCCAAGGACGAGTTGTCCAACTACCACCTTTTAATACGCGATGTTTTTGGTCAAAATAAACTTGGGAATAGCCTGTGTAAGGGAAACTTTTAAATCCTGGATAGCCGTCAAACCACGAATCTGTCCATTCCCAAACATTACCCAAGGTGTCGTATAAACCATAGGCGCTTTGTCCACCGGGATAAGCATCAACAGGTGTAGTTTTACCAATTAGGCGATCGCAATTACAATTCTCAGTTATTACTGTTGTTTCGGGATTCCGCCTAGCCGCTTTTTCCCATTCGGCTTCTGTGGGTAGGCGCTTCCCGACAAACCGTGAATATGCTTCTGCTTCGTACCAACTAACACCCCAAACTGGGTGATTATCCCAAGTAACATTTCCCTGCCAGTACAGTGGTTGAGTTACCTGTTCAGTTTGTAGCCAATCCCACCCAGCCTTTGACCACCATTGAGGATTTTGGTAGCCGCCAGCTTCCATAAATACTTGAAATTGTCTACAAGTGACAGGATAGCGGTCAATATAGTAGGTATCTAAATATACTTTATGTGCTAAAGATTCGTTATCTAGCGCCTCAATAGAGTTGTTACCTTGTTCAAATTCACCGGCGGGAATTTGAATCATGTCTTCCAGGTTATGAGGCGCAGCTGGACTAACAGCATCAAGGTAAAGTGAGTTGTTTAAGGGAAGTTTTGCTAATGCCAACACCATGCTAATAATTTCACAGTGTTGGCTTTCGTGCTGAATTAAAAAACGCCACAGACGTTCATGTTGCTTAACATCAGCGACTTTAAGGATATCCAAAACTTTGCTTCTCACCCTATCTAGGTAATCACGAATTTCCTCTAATTGCGGTAATTCCACACGCTTGGCTTTGGGTAAACCATCAGCCGCAAACAGCTGACGGTATTGTGGAAACAAACATGGTAAACCTGCAGTACGTTCTAGCAACCACAAAGATTCAGTGTAAGCAATATGACCTAAGTGCCAACCAACAGGGCTAAAATCTGGATGGGGTTGATTACAGAATGTCTGCCTATCCATACCCTCAAACAGTGTCAGAGTTTTCGTGCGACATTCAATAAACGCAAGAATAATATCTTCTCTGACACTAGATATGCTCAACTTGGATAACACGGTCTTCTCCCACACTGATGATGCTATTTTCTGGGCAAGTAGTCCAATTACCATTAAATATTGGTTCAGAAGCAATAATTACCGATTCTGGGAAATTTGAATCATTTTCTAACCAGTAAAGAGACGGCGCAGGTGATTTACTACTAAAGCGACAAGCAATTAGGCGATCGCCATCACTTAAAATGATGTTGGCAGAAACATCACTTTCATACTCTGCTGCTAATTCCAACAAGTGAAGTAATGTTATGTGTAAAGCCTGTTCTAAACTCTTAGCAGGGTGAGATTGCAACTGATTTAACAGTAAAGCAAAGATATGTTCTGAATCTGTACTTCCCTTAATTGATTGGTAAATCTCATTGCTAAGTTGATTGCGAATTGGTCTATATAATGTCTGGCGGAAGTTCTCAATTCTGCCATTATGAGTAAATAACAGTCGCTGATACTGAAATGGCTGAGAATTACTAAAATCTAGAGCTTGGCCTGTTGTCGCACTACGCACATAGCCTAAAATCCGCCCTGATTCCACATAGCGGCTCAGATGTGGCAGATTTTGGTCATTCCAAATCGGCAAAATATGTTTGTAGATAAATGGTTCGGTATCCTTTTGAGGATGATACCAACCAATACCAAAGCCATCAGCGTTTACCACTCCAGAGAGCATTTCCTGAGGTTGATAACTCTGCACAATTAAGGAATGTTCTGGTGTGTATAGCAAACGTTCTAAAGAAATCGGCGAACCGAGGTAAGCAAGTAAACGGCACATAATTTTGAATCTTCGGTATTAAGCGACTTGATTATCATAAGTGGTCACACAAGTGTCGCCACTAAGTAGCCCCAATGCTTGCTCTATTTCGGTTCTTGGATCAAAATTGCCGATTAGCTAGCAACAAACTTTAAAGCTACACCATTCATGCAGTATCGCTTACCAGTGGGTTTAGGGCCATCATTAAATACATGGCCCAGGTGTCCACCGCATCGGCTACAATGCACTTCAACTCTCGTCATAAAAAACGATTTATCTACAGTGGTAGCGATCGCGCCTTCAATAGGAGCATAAAAACTAGGCCAGCCAGTACCACTGTTAAATTTGGTTTCTGAGGTGAATAAGGGTAAATCACACCCTGCACACAGGTATTGTCCCGCTGCATATTGCTTATCGAGAGGACTGGTACCAGCTCGTTCTGTACCATGTTGACGCAGCACCCGAAACTGTTCTGGTGTTAGGGTTGTGCGCCATTCTTCCTCAGTTTTAGTGATTTCAAATTCATGATTCTTTGCAGTTGTCATAACTTCTGGTTCCCTAAATAGATAATTTGATAACCATGCTGTGCCAAACATGACGGCACCAGCTTCTAGAAAATACCGCCTTTTCATTACCCGGTTGCCAACTTCGCCTGTTGATTCACTAATATGAGCCATAACCCTGAATTAACCCTGATAGCAACATGAAAATGCTCTCAGAATCATATCAATTAGGGGCATGAGCCCAGAAATTATTGACTCAACAACAAAGTCTGTAAAGAGGGTAAAGTCAATACAGACAAAGAGGACTTACTGAACTCCTCATGGCTTTGTAACATTCTGTTGTATTTCGTTTCAAAACTACATTCTAACGAGAACAGGCATTATTAACAAAATTGGGGATTGGGGACTGGGGGATGTGGGGGATGAGGGGACAAGGAGAAATAACAAACACCCAACACCAATTACCCATTACCAATGCCTCATCAGCTATACTAGAAAAGCCTCAAATTTATCAATCATTTTTATTTATTAAAACAAAAACTAAAAATAATTGCTTCTATCATTGTGAGTCTCTAAACTTAAAATTAAAATGGTCAACCAAAAAGTTGATTTTCAGGTTTCTAGATTCATATATTGAGAAAAACGTCAACAGTAAGTAAACATCCTATAAAATTAAGATATTACGCCTGTGGAACTCTCTAACAAATCTGAATACGCACTTCTAGCTCTGTTAGAGTTGGCTAGTTGTTACCCTAGTGGTGAATCTCTACAGATTCGGCAGATGGCAGTGCTGCAAGATATACCGAACCGCTATTTAGAACAATTACTAGCAACTTTGAGGCGTAGAGGTCTAATTAAGAGCATACGCGGAGCCAAAGGTGGCTATGTTTTAGCTCGAGATCCGCGAAAGATTACGTTGCTAGAAGCTTGGAGCAGTATTGAAGGAGTAGATGCTGCAGTACCGGCTGTTGACCAAAATTCCAAAACTCTAGAAACTCAAATTATTAACGAAATTTGGCAAGAAGCTCGTCAGGCTGCTAATGCGGTTTTGGAAAAATATACTCTGCAAGACCTTTGTGAGCGACGACTTAAACATCGAGAAAAAGAACTGATGTACTATATCTAAGTAACAGCAATTAGTGGTGCTGTAGCCAAAATCAAGCATAAAGTCTCAATGATGAAGGGGAACAGGAAAAAGTCAAAGACAAATCCTGTTCCCCTTCTGCTTTATTCTGTATCAAATCTTATTTACTCAGCAATCACAACTACATCCTAACTGTGAATAAAACCGTCTTATTGAGACGGTCTTTGTTGCGAAATTGAGAGGGTGTAGTTATACTGTCGTTTTGATGATTCACCGATGTAAAAAGAGTATTCTCCTGCTGGCCAGAAACCAGACATCTCTGCTTTTCCGCCGGAGTAACTATCGGCTTGAATACAGAAGCGTCCTCCAGGGCCAGTAATCAGCAGTGTTGGTTGTCCTTCACTCTCAACTGTAACGCGCAAATAAGGCAGTGACTCTTTCACCTGGATAACTTGGCTGGGTTCAGCGGGAATATTTCCACAATTACTTGCCACCGAACCGCCAGAATTGCCATTTAAAACTAGCGGCTCTGTCCGTAAGTTGGCATTAATGACGCTGGGGGGATTCTTGGCGAAATTAGCATCAGTAAAAACTAAATTCATTGCCAAAGCTGCGGGAACAATCGTAAATAGTCTGTGCATTTTCATATTATTAAATTAATGCTCCCGACTGTGATTGAGCGATATTGTTAAACATAATCTAAGTTTTTAGACGATGCTAATAATTTTGTGTTCCCTAACACAGAGTATAAAATTTTATCTTTTAAATAAAAAAATATACCTTAAATAAGATGAAAAAAAGTCTAAAGTTGTTGCATAGTAAGTATTTGTAAATAAATAACACTTGCTGGTAAGTGATATACGAAAGTTACCAGTACGATTTTTCTTGATCAATCTTTGTTTTATGGCAAAGCCCGTACTATTTCGGAATTTCCGGATTAGGCGTGATAAATCATGAAATCCTTGCCATGAAACTGTTTGAAAAATTTATGCCTGTAATTTTTTAAAAAAAAGATACTCTGCCTTAACTAAAAATGTCTAGCAAACACATACATTAGCTAAAATCACAGACAAAACCGCTTACAAGCTGAGGTAGAAAAGATAGATGAATCCTCAACCTGATGAAGATTTGCAACGTCGTCTGCAAAACCTAGAGGCAGAGATTAATTCCTCCCCAAGAGAGGTTTCCCAGCCAGAAAAACAAAAACAGCCATTTGAGTTTAGTTTTGAGAGTTTAAACTCGCAAATAACAAAATTGCAAAGCTGGTTCAATACCTTGTCTGGAACTAAAAAGATAGTATTTTTAGGCGTGACGGCTGTAGTAGGTATTGCAATGTTGCAAACAGTACTAAAACTCGTAGCTTCTGTAATTAGCCTGGCAGTGTTGGCAGTGTTGGTGTATGTTGGATACAAATTTTTTGTGTCTAATAGTTTTCAGCAGAAAAAATAGTCTATTTGTAACGATCCCGTAGTGGTGTGAAATAAAGTTAAAGGGAATTATACGATGGCGACCCCAATTGTTAGGAGAAGTAATAATCAATCTAGTAGGTCAAAAGACCCTGAAAAATCGAGTTCACTGCCATTATTAAGCAAGCGCTTTGCAGCTTGGGCAACAGAAATGACACTGGTGGTTGCCAGTGGTTTGGTTCCCTTCGGCTTTGGAGTGTATGCCAATTCTAGAAGTGATTTGAACCGTGTACCGCTGAATCCCGTTTTAGTGGTAACAGAAAGAGCGATCGCTAGGCCTTTAGCTTTGCCTGTTAGCTATGGTATTCGTAACGTAGCCTGGCCAACTAATATTTTGTGGAGCCTGGCTTTATTAGGCCCTGTGACGATTTCGACATGGCAGTTATATTTACTAGCAAAAACAGGTAGCACCATTCCCAAACGGCGATTTGGGATTAAAGTGGTGAACGAGCAAGGCACAGCGCCGGGTTTTGGTGCAGTGGTAATCCGGGAAGGATTAGGGCGTTGGACTGTACCGTTATCTGTAGCCTATCTGCTGTGGCGCTACAGTTTAGCCTTTCCTAACTTAGGAATTTTCGCAGTTTTGGCCTTATTAGCGATCGCCTCTGAAGGAATTGGCTTACCTGCAAAAAATGGGCGACGGGCAATACATGATATTTTGGCAGGTACTTATACAGTAGATGCCACTCGCCCTTTACCAGCTTCCTTCTCAGATGCTAGCCGCGAAAGTCAAGCCGCTGTCAGCAGCGATGCTGAGTCATTAGCGGACGATCAAGAAGGAGCTAATGCATCAGACAATACACCAGTGCATCCCCTGGTTGCACTGATCCGGCGTAATCCTAATCTCACATTGATGGGTGTAACACTCGTCAGTATGGTAGCTGTATTGACAACTTTAGTCGGAACTCAAGTCTACATCCAAACTCAAGAAACACAGCGTAAATCGCAGCAAATCAACAGCCAACAGTTTCTAGAACTCGTAAAACAGCTGAACTCTAGCTCATTTGCTACTGTTGAAGAACGCCGCAGTGCAATTGTGGCTATGGGTACTCTCAACGATCCCCAAGCAATTAAATTCCTAGCAGATCTACTAGTTAAGGAAACCAACCCTATGCTAGTAGATACAATACAACAAGCTTTAGCAAATATTGGGATTAAAGCTTTACCTGAGTTAAAAACTCAAAATCAAATTATTGCTGGGGAAATGGGGGCTGTAGGTACTAATGCAACTCAGCGATTACAACTCAATCAAAAAGCCATCAACAAAATTCTCGCTGTTTACAGTGGTCAAAGCAACGGCATTGATTTGAGTCGTAGCCAATTGGGTTTGGTTGGTTCTGTAGAAAATTCCCTGTTCAACTTAGTCTTAGACAACGTTGATTTATCTGGAATTAAATTCAAATCTGCCAACCTCAATCAAGCTAGCTTTAAAGGCAGTCGTTTTCGTAGTGTAGGTGAAGATGGCCGCTGGGATACCTACGACGATGTTATCGCTGATTTAACACAGGTGCAGATGAAGCAAGCCAATCTCACTGATGCTAATCTGAGCCGTGTATTGTTGAACCGTAGCGATTTGAGCCGCTCTACTCTTAACCGAGCTAACTTATCTGATGCTCGTTTAATTGCTGCTAATCTCAGCAGCGCCCAGCTAGTGGGAGCCGATTTGCGTGGTGCAGTCTTAGAAAATGCCAGCTTAACAGGGGCAGATTTAGGCGATGCCAAACTCAACGAAGCTGATTTATATGCTGCTCGTTTAGGACGTGTAGTGGCAATAGGTACTCAGTTATCCTATGCCAACTTAACCAAAACCGATTGGCAAGGCTCAGATTTATCTGGTGCTGACTTAGAACGTGCGAATCTCAGCAATGCAAACTTGAGTGCTACTCGCATGACTGGTGCAGTTTTGCGTTCTGCTCAAATGGAAAATGCCAACTTGCAAAATGCTGATTTGAGCCTTGTTGATTTACGGGGCGCAAACGTTGCTGGTGCTGATTTTAAAAATGCTGTTCTTTCACCCAGCAAACAAGATCCAGCAGATGAATTTGTCCAAACACCATCTAAAGGTTCTGTTTCCGCTGTAGTCCAAGGAGTTGATTTTTCTCAAGCCAAAAACCTAGATTCCAAACAGCTTGCTTACATTTGTACTCAAGGCGGGATTCATCCTCGTTGTCCGTAAGGCTGGTGATTGGGGAACTCGGGGCCCCCACGACCGCAGGGAGTGGGGATTAGGGGTAATGGGGATTGGAGACTGGGGATGAGGGAGATGAGGGGACAAGGTGAATAATTCTTAACTCAGCACTCAGCACTCAGAACTACCCATTACCCAATGCCCAATGCCCAATAACAGCGATAACATAGGTATTAAAAGGAACCATTACAATTTTCAATGGTGTGAGGAAACGGGCAATGAAGCATCTCCGGTCTTTGGTTGTAGTTCTGGGCGCTAGTTCGCTGTTGAATATGGCTACAAGCATTCAACCAGCACAAGCTCAAGTTGCTTATGGTAGTTATGTTGGCGTGGGCCCTTCTGTAGGCTTAAGTGATGGGGCTCAAATTGGTGGGGTGGTTGCGTTTCGTTATAAGCTTTTGGAATCGCCGATTTCTTTTCGTGCCCAAGCTTTAATTGGTAATGGGACAGCAATTGTGCCAACAGTTTCTTATGATGTCCCGATCAACTGGCAAACTGATGCCTACTTGGGTGCGGGATTGGCGTTAGCTAGTGGTGATGATCCTTCTCCTGTGGGTAATAAAATTAGTTTTGCTTTGCAACCAGGAATTGATTACACCGTCCCCAATAGCAACACTGTACTTTTTGGCAACGCGATTATTGCTTTTGATGCCTACCGCAATGGTGGTGGTACTGCCTTTTCTTTGCAAGGTGGTGTAGGTTTAAGATTTTAATGCCTGAATTGAATAAAAAACCTAAATTCCCAAGTCTTGAAGGCGTGGGATTTTTTTATGTTTTTCAACACAGTCCCTATGAACAGTATGGGTCAATAGGCTTGGTTTAAGATCATTAGCGATTGATTTATTACTTGTTAAACAAGCCAGCAGAGTTGGGGGATTCTCCCCCAAACCCCCGATTGGGTGACGGTTGCGTCCCCCAAACCCCCTCCAAAATTATTGTTCTACTTTTTTGTTGAGTAACTAGTACAACAC